>JAWODW010000045.1:0-14658 GCA_046483065.1 Longimicrobiales bacterium
ACGCGGACGGTGCTCCCGTCGGCGCTGTCGGGGGTGGTGGCGTCGTTTATCCTGGCGCTGTCACGGGCCATCGGTGAGACCATGGCGGTGACCATCGCCGCCGGCGCCACGCCGAAGCTCACACTGAACCCGTTCACCAGCATCGAGACCATGACCGCGTATATCGTACAGGTCAGCCGTGGCGAGACGCCGTACGGCAGCATCGAGTACAAGACCATCTTCGCCGTGGGGCTCGTCCTGTTCGTCATCACCCTCGCCATGAACGCCGTGAGCCTGCGCATCCTCAGCCGGTTCCGGGAGGCGTACGAATGAGCGACGGCACAGGGCGCCCCCCGGACCCGAAGCTCACCGACCGGGCGGAGTACGACCCCCGGGTCCGGCGCCGGCACCTGAAGGGGGCCCTCTTCGGGGCGGTGGCCATGATCGCGACGTTCCTGGGCGTGGCAACGCTGGGCGTCCTCCTCTTCGACCTCATCGCCGACGGCGTGACCCGGCTCTCCTGGGACTTCGTCACGTCGTTCCCGTCGCGGCTGGCGGACCGGGCCGGGGTCTGGCCGGCCGTGGTGGGCACCGTCTGGGTCCTGGGGCTGACGGCGGCCATCGCGTTCCCGCTGGGCGTGGGCACCGCCATCTGGCTCGAGGAGTACGCGCCGAAGAGCCGGCTCCGTCGGCTGATCCAGCTCAATATCTCGAACCTGGCGGCAGTGCCGTCGGTGGTGTACGGGATCCTGGGGCTGGCGGTGTTCGTCCGCTTCTTCGGCTTCGGCCGCAGCGTGCTGGCGGGCTCCGCCACGCTGGCGCTGCTGATCCTCCCGGTGATCATCATCGCGGCACAGGAGGCCATCCGGGCGGTGCCGCCGAGCATCCGGTTCGGCGCGTACGCCCTGGGCGCCACCCGGTGGCAGGTGGTGAGCCGGCAGGTGCTGCCCATGGCGTTCCCGGGGATCATGACCGGCACGATCCTGGCCCTGAGCCGCGCCATCGGGGAGACGGCGCCGCTCATCGTGATCGGCGCCGTGGGCTACGTGGCGTTCCTGCCCGAGGGCCCGCTCGATGAGTTCACGGTCATGCCGATCCAGATCTACGACTGGATCAGCCGGCCCCAGGCCGAGTTCCACGAGCTGGCGGCCAGCGGGATCGTGGTGCTCCTCATCGTGCTCCTGAGTATGAACGCCGTGGCGATCCTGCTCCGCAACCGTTTCCAGCAAGACAAAAGCGAATGACCGAAGCGATCATCACACCGCCCGGCGAGCCCGTCCTGTCGACGGAGAAGCTCTGGGTCCGATACGGCGAGAAAGCGGCGGTGAAGGACATCACGCTGTCGATCCCGGGCAACCAGGTGGTGGCGTTCATCGGGCCGTCGGGGTGCGGCAAGAGCACGCTGCTGCGCTGCTTCAACCGCATGAACGACCTGGTGCCGAGCGCCCGGGTCGAGGGCACGGTCCGGCACCACGGCCACGACCTGTACGGCCCTGACGTGGACCCTGTGGACGTACGGCGCCGGATCGGGATGGTGTTCCAGAAGCCGAACCCGTTCCCCAAGTCGATCTACGACAACGTGGCGTTCGGCGCGAAGATCAACGGGTTCCGAGGCGAGATGGACGAGCTGGTGGAGCGGTCGTTGCGGCAGGCGGCGCTGTGGGACGAGGTAAAGGACCGGCTCCACGACGGCGCGCTGGGGCTCAGCGGCGGCCAGCAGCAGCGGCTGGTGGTGGCCCGGGCGCTGGCCATCGAGCCGGAGATCATCCTCATGGACGAGCCCACGTCGGCGCTGGACCCCATCGCCACGCAGCGGATCGAGGAGCTCATCTTCGATCTCAAGCAGGACTACTCGGTGGTGATCGTAACCCATAATATGCAGCAGGCGGCCCGGATCAGTGACTACACCGCGTTCCTGTACATGGGCGAGCTCATCGAGTATGGCGAGACGGACCGGATCTTCACGAACCCCGTGGAGGAGCGGACGGAGGCCTATATCACCGGGAGGTTCGGATGAAGCAGCACCGCCACTTCGAGGAGGAGATGGACCGGCTCAAGGAGTCTCTCGTCCGGATGGCGGGGCTGGCCGAGGAGCAGGTGGACATGGCCGTGGAGAGCCTTCTGGCCCGGGACAGTGATCGGGCCGAGCGGGTCATCGAGCGGGACCCGGAGATCGACCAGCTGGAGATCGATATCGACAACCAGGCCATCAGCCTGCTGGCGCTCCAGCAGCCCATGGCCCGGGACCTCCGGTTCATCACCATGGCCATGAAGATCAGCAACGACCTCGAGCGGGTGGGTGATCACGCGGTGAACATCGCCCACGCCCTGGGCCACATCGTGGAGGCGCCGCCACTCCCGAAGCTCCCGGAGCTCGAGGAGATGACCGGGATCGCCACGGAGATGCTGAACGACGCACTGACCTCGTTCGTGAAGGGTGACAACGAGCTGGCCCGGAGCATCGGCGACCGCGACGACCGCGTGGACGAGCTCCACGAGAACGTGTTCCGGATCGTTCTGACCCACATGATGGAGGACCCCCGGAAGATCGGCGCAGGGATCGACGTGATCCTGGTCTCCCGGAACCTGGAGCGGATCGCGGACCTGGCCACCAACGTGGCCGAGGACGTGGTGTTCATGGTGGAAGGGGAGAACATCAAGCACCAGGGCCCGGTCGCAGGGTCGGGAAAGGCGGGCGAAGCCGGGGAATAAGAGTCGACATCGCTTGACATTACGGCGATCCGGGCCCCATCCTCCGCAGTTACTGCCAATCCCACCGCGGCCTGCTCTGAAAGGGGGTCCATGTCGGTCGATGAGCCTGCCCGCGAGCACCCCCGCGGCCGGTCCAACGGGGACCCTGAGCCGCCCGCACAGCCGGGCCACCAGGTGGTGGACGAGGTGGAGGTCCTCGAGGAGCTCCTCGCCCAGGTGGTGGAGGAGACCCAGCCAAAGCCGGCCGCCTGGTTCGGCGGGCTCCGGGGCCGCGGTGCCATCGTCACCGGTGGCGCCACGGGGATCGGGCGCGCCACGGCCCTCGAGCTCGCGCACCACGGTGTCAACATCGCCATCAACTACCTGGACACTGGCGATGGCGTCAAGGAGGAGGCGGAGCGCACCGCCCGCGAGCTTCGACAGCTCGAGGTCCGGACGCTCTGCCGGGAGTGCGACGTGCGGGACCCCGAGGCCCTCGAGGCCTTCGTCGAGGCCGCCGAGGAGGAGCTCGGCCGGATCGATATCCTGGTGAACAACGCCGGGATCGGCCGCGACCGTGCGTTGTGGCGGATGACCGACCAGGAATGGGACGACGTCATCTCCACCAACCTCACCGGCGTGTTCAACACGATCCGGGCGGTGGCCCCGATCTTCCGTGCACAGCAGGATGGGAAGATCGTGAACATCGCCTCGATCCACGGGATCCGCCCGGAGTTCGGACTGGCGAACTACGCCGCGTCGAAGGCGGGGCTCATCGGGCTGACGCGATCGGCGGCCATGGAGCTGGGGCCGTCGAACGTGAACGTGAACGCCGTGGCGCCGGGCTATATCCGGACCACGCGGCTCACGGAGGCGGTCCCGGCGGAGATCCTGGACAGCGCCCGGAAGGAGGCCGTCCTGGGTCGCCTCGGTGGGCCCCAGGACGTGGCCCACGTGGTGGTGTTCCTCTGCTCCGAACAGGCGCGGCACATCACCGGGATCGTGATCCCGGTGGACGGTGGACACCTACTCTAGGGACACCTATGGCGTACAGACATATCCGAATCGACGAATCCGGCAAGCGGGCGACGCTGACCCTCGACCGGCCCCCGGCTCACCTCCTGAGCATCGAGATGATGGACGAGGTGAACCAGGGGCTCCTCGACCTCCGGGACCGGGGCACCTTCGAGGTGCTGGTCATCCGGGGCGCCGAGGGCGTCTTCTCCGAGGGGATGGACCTGGTCGACCACGGCAAGGGGCGGCTCCAGCGGCTGCTGCAGGTCTACGGCCGCATCTTCGAGACGCTCCGGATGGTGGACATGGTCTCCGTGGCCGCCGTGGAAGGGAAGGCGTGGGGCAGCGGTTTCGAGCTGGCGCTGGGGTGCAACCTCATCGTCGCCTCCGAGACCGCCAGCTTCCGGCTGCCCGAGATCGACCGGGGAGTGATCCCCCACATCGCCACCATCATTCTGCCCCGGGTCGCACCCCGGCGCCGGGCCATGGAGTGGATCCTGACCGGGAAGGAGATTTCGGCCGAGGAGCTGGCTACCTCCGGGCTGGTCAATCGCGTCTTCCCGGACGACGAGTTCGGCGCGGCGCTCGACGACTTCGTCGGCACCCTGACGGCCAAGAGCGGGTCGGTCCTGCAGCTTGCCAAGCGCGCCCAGTACGAGGCGTACTATTCCACCTACGAAGAGGCGCTGTACCGGGTCCAGAACATGTACCTGCGGGAGCTCATGGAGCTGAAGGACCCGGAGGAGGGCGTACGGGCGCACCTGGAAGGCCGCAAGCCCGAGTGGAGCGACCGTTGACCCCATCGGTCTGCCGGGGCCCACTGGCCCTGGGCCTGGCCGTCCTCGTCTACGGCGCACTGGCGGCGTGCGGGAAGGGGGGCGAGAACAAGACGCCCGAGCCGCCGCCGCCCATGGACCTGGCCGGCTCCCGCGTCATGATCATCCCCGCCCGGGCACGCGCGCCATTGGAGCTGGACCAGGAGCTGGTCGCCCGGCTCACCGATGGGGCGCCGCGCACCGATTGGATCCCGCCGGCGGAGGTCCGGGAGACGGTGGCGTCGATCCCTGCCCGGTTCGGGCTGGACGCCCCCCGCCATCTGGTGGACATCGGGGGCGGGCAGCTGCGGCTGCAGGACCCGCTGTACGGCGATGTGCGCCGCCTGGGCGCGGTGCTGGACGCCTCCATGGCCGTGGTCCCGCTGGCCACGACCGTCACCCGTGACTCTCTGGGCGTTACCCTGGAGCTCGGAGTGGTGGTGGTCTCCATCCACGGCGGCCGCGTGCTGTGGTTCCACACCGTGATGGGTGGGCCCGCGGAGACCGCGGCGGCAGCAGCAGCAGACGCTGCCGCGGCGCTGGTGCGGACCTTGATTCTGCCCTGAGGGTAGAGCAGCCGGCGAACCCCAGGCACAGGACGGAGAACGGTGAAGTCAATCCAGCGCGCGGGCGATCTCGCCTGCGCTCTCTTAATGGTCGGGACCATGGCCGCCGGAGCAGGCGGCTGCGAGCGGGTGCAGGAGTACGTGGATACTCAGCCGTCGCCGCCTGCGGCCTCAGAGGTGGCTGTGTACTACGCGCAGCACCGGGGCGTGGACTCGGTGCGGATGAACGGAAATGTGGCCGTTCTGCACGTGAAGCAGCCGTTCGACCAGCTGGAGCGGGGCGGGTCGCTCTGGGCCCGCGTCGGGCCGTTCGTCTACCTCATGACGCCCGCCACGCGGGCCGCGTTCAACTACCACGAGGGGCTGGCGGCCGTCCGGGTCATCACGCATCTGTCCGGCGGCGAGGAGGTGGCCCGGGCCATGCTCCGGCGCGACGCGCTGAGCGGGGTCCAGTGGCGTCGCACGCTGAACATCCTGGGCCACGCGCTCCAGACCGGGCAGGAGAACCCCCGGAAGCTGGAAGAGCTGACGGAATGGAGCGAGCGGCACACCGAATATCGATACAACCCCGATTACGTAAACCATTGAGGGTACAGGCATGAGCACTCCCATCACGTTGATCCCCGGTGACGGGATCGGCGCGTCCATCACGGCCGCCACCCTCCGGGTCCTGGAGGCCGCGGGTGCGGACCTGGAGTACGACCGGCAGATCGCGGGGATGACGGCCGTCCACGAGAAGGACGACCCGCTCCCGCAGGAGACGGTGGACTCGGTGGAGCGGACGGGCGTGATCCTGAAGGGACCGCTGACCACGCCCGTGGGCCACGGGTTCCGCTCCATCAACGTGGAGCTGCGGAAGACCTTCGACCTGTACGCCAACGTCCGGCCGGCGGTGACGCTGATGCCCGGCGGGCGGTACGAGGACATCGACCTGGTCCTGATCCGGGAGAACACCGAGGGGCTCTACGTGGGCGTGGAGCACTACATCGGGTTGGAGGGCGACCCGAAGGCCGCCGCCGAGAGCGTCATGATCATCACCCGGTTCGGCGCCGAGCGGATCGTCCGGTACGCCTTCGACTACGCGGTGGCCAACAACCGGAAGAAGGTCACCTTCGCCCACAAGGCCAACATCCTGAAGTACACCCAGGGTCTCTTCCTGGAAGTAGGACACCAGGTGGCGGAGGAGTATGCCGGCCAGGTCGAGTTCGAGGACCGGATCATCGACGCCACCGCCATGCACATGGTCATGGACCCGCACCAGTTCGACGTGCTGGTCATGGAGAACATGTTCGGCGACATCCTGAGCGACCTCATGGCCGGGCTCGTGGGTGGGCTGGGTATGGCGCCCGGCGGGAACATCGGTGATGACGTGGCCATGTTCGAGCCCGTCCATGGCTCCGCGCCGGACATTGCCGGCGCGAACGTGGCGAACCCCACCGCCCAGATCCTGGCCGCGTGCATGATGCTCGACCACATCGGGCAGGAAGAGGTGGCGACCCGTATCCGCGACGCCATTACCGGCTGCCTCCAGGAGCGCAGCGTCGAGGACCGGACCCGCGACGTGGGGGGCACCGCCACCACCGACCAGTTCGCCAACGCCGTCCTGCTCCGCCTCGGCTGACCCCCGCGACCCCATGACTGTCGATACCGTCGCCCGCCACGCCACACCGGACCTCGACCGGGTCATCGACCGTATGGACCGGCGGCTCGAGGAGCTCCGGCGGACCGGCGACCGCCGGGAGCGGTTCCTTCTCATGTACCGGACGTTCAAGGGTGAGCTCCGGCGCAACCTCCAGCAGGGGCGGTTCCGGGACCACGCGTGGTCCGAGGCCATCTGTTGCCGGATGGGCGAGATGTATTTCGAGGCCGACGACGCGTACCGGGAGGACCCGGAGTCGGCGCCTGCGCCGTGGGCCCTCTGCTTTGACTCGGCCGTCGCGCGCCGGACCAATCTCCTCCAGGACATGCTCCTGGGGATGAACGCCCACATCAACTACGACCTCCCGCTCTGCACCTTCCAGGTCATGCAGCGGTTCGGCGACACCGCCGAGCTCTCGGAGCGAGCCGAGACCAGCCTCCGCTTTCGCCGGCTGCTCCGACGCCGCTACTACGACTTCCTCCTGATCAACGAGATCGCGTGGGAGAGCATCCCTCTGATCCAGGACGTGGTCTGCGACCGGTTCAACCGGCTCCTCAAGTACGCCAACCTCCTGAGCTTCCGCTTCACCCGGCGCATCACGGAGCGGATCATCTGCGAGTACCGGGACCGGGCGTGGGCCCACACGCTGGTGCTCCTGACGTCCCCCGCCGAGCGCAGCGTTCGAGACACCCGGCGGCACCTCTCCCGCTTTGCGCTCCGGGCGGCCGGTTCGGTGGAGCGCCTGACGCTGAACCCGCTGCGGCACGTCATGGCCCCCGACCACACCGTCGGCGACGGCGAGGCCATCGAGGCTGTGGCACGGGTCCTGATCGACAACCTCGGCTACCGGCCCACCCGCGCCATCGCACGGCAGGCGCTGCTGGAGTACGGCGACGAGGCGCAGCCCACTATCATTCGCACCCTCGACCAGGCGCCGCCGCTGGCACCGGTCCGGGCCGAGCTCTACGGCGTGCTGGCCGCTACGCCAACGCCCGAGGCCGTGGCCGTTCTCGGCCGATCCCTGGAGCGAGAGAAGGAGAAGCGGGGCGCACTCCTCCGCGTCACCGCCGACGTGGTGGGTCGGACCGGGGAGCCGGGCCCGCTCCGTGGCCCGGCGCTCGTCGTGGCCCGTTCCGAGCTCGCCGCGGTCCGGAAACTCCTGGGCCTCACCGATGCCGGGTTCCGCGACACGATCCTCGACGAGGCGCTCCGGAACCGGATCCATCGGGGGATCTGCCGTGTCGGCTACGCGCTCCGGACCGCCGGCCAGCGCGTCCCGCCACCGCTGACCCGGTGCGAGTTCGGACCGCGCCGGACCCCGTCGCTGCGCAGGCTCGCCGGCTGGACGAAGGACATGACGGTGCTCGCCCGGATGGCGAAGGCCGGGGACGGGAACGCCCAGGCGACCGTCTACGGTGCGGCGGAGCTGATCACCCACGGGGACCCCTGGATCCGGACGTGCGCCGCGTGGTGGATCGGTGCCACCGGCCGGGCGGAGCGGGCGTCGCCGCTGGTGGACCGGATCCGTCACGACGACCACGAGCTTGTGAAGGAGACGGCGCTGGCGGCCGCCGCCCGCGTCCTTCCCCCCGACGAGCTTCGGGCCGCCGCCGCGGCGCTCCTGGAGCGACCGACGTACGCGAAGCAGACGCCCGCCAGACGGCTGGCCACGGAGATCGAGCGCGATGGAGAAGCAACCATGATCACCAACATCGAGAAGGTGCTGCACCTCAAGAACGTCACCCTCTTCCAGGACGTCCTGGCGGAGGACCTGGTGACCATTGCCCGGGTGGCGAAGGAGCACCGGTTCAAGGCCGGCGAGCAACTCATCGTGCAGGGCGAGCCCGGCGAGGCGGCGTACGTGGTCGTGGACGGCGAGGTGCGGGTGAGCCGGGAGGGCCGGGAGCTGGCTACCGTGGGCGCCGGCGCGGTGCTGGGGGAGATGTCGGTGGTCTCCGACGTGCCCACGTCTGCCGACTGCGCGGCCGTGACGAAGGGGGTGGCGCTGCGCATCGCGCGGGAGGACTTCCACGCCCTCCTCCAGGACTACCCCACCACCGCTATCGGCGTCATGCACGTTCTGGCGGATCGGCTCCGGGAGACCAATGTGCTGGCCACCGATGGCGAGTGACGGATAGGGAGCGATCGATCGGTTGAGCGGCGTCGGTCACCGGCCGACCGCCGCCCCGGGCGGGTTCCCGCCGCGCTGATCTTGGCCTATCTTCCGACCTCTTTTCAACCCACTGAACCCGACGACCGATGGCGAAATTCCAGGGTGTTGACTACTACGACGTCGACTCACTCCTCAGCGAGGAGGAGCGGATGGTGCGCGACACCGTCCGCCAGTGGGTGGACGACGCCGTGATGCCGATCATCGAGGAGGCGTACATCGAGAAGCGCTTCCCCGAAGAGCTTATCCCCCAGATGGCCGAGCTCGGGATCTACGGCGCGAACCTGCCGGAGAAGTACGGCTGCGCGGGGCTGAACAACGTGGCCTACGGCCTCATCATGCAGGAGCTCGAGCGCGGCGACTCGGGGATCCGATCGTTCGCATCGGTCCAGGGCGCGCTGTGCATGTACCCCATTTACGCCTTCGGCACCGAGGCGCAGCGAGAGAAGTACCTGCCCGGGATGGCCGCCGGCGAGATCATCGGCTGCTTCGGCCTGACCGAGCCCGACTTCGGCTCGAACCCCGGCGGGATGCTCACCACCGCCCGGAAGGACGGTGATGAGTGGGTGCTGAACGGGTCGAAGATGTGGATTACCAACGGGTCCATGGCCGACATCGCCATCGTCTGGGCCAAGACCGGCGACATCGACGACGTCTCGTCCATCAAGGGGTTCATCGTCCCCACCGACGCCGACGGCTTCACGGCCCGCGACCAGAAGGGCAAGCTCAGCCTCCTGGCCAGCGACACCAGCGAGCTGGCGCTGGATGACGTGCGCGTGCCCGCCGACGCGATCCTGCCCGACAGCGGTGGGCTCAAGAGCCCCCTCATGTGCCTGACCCAGGCCCGCTACGGGATCGCCTTCGGCGCCGTGGGCGCCGCCATGGCGTGCTACGACGAGGCCCTCTCCTACGCCAAGGAGCGGGTCCAGTTCGGCGGCAAGCCCATCGCCGCCACCCAGCTCCAGCAGGCGCGCCTCGCCGAGATGCTCACGGATATCACACAGGGCCAGCTCCTCAACCTCCAGCTCGGTCGGCTGAAAGATGAGGGCACCATGCGGCCCCAACAGGTCTCCCTCGCCAAGCGCGCCATGGTCGACATGGCCACCGAGGCCGCTCGCGAGGCACGACGCCTCCTCGGCGCCAACGGGATCCTGGTCGAGTACTCCGCCATGCGTCACATGGCGAACCTCGAGAGCGTCTACACCTACGAGGGGACCCACGACATCCACACGTTGATCCTGGGACAGGATGTGACGGGCGAGATGGCGTTCTAGGAGAACTCCCCCCTCGATCGGATCCGGGCGCGCGTCGGAGGCTTGCCGCTATAGCCGTTCGTGCGGGTGAGGTCCTGACGCTCAATCGACAGCGTATGGCTCGTCACACGAGGTGGCTGCGACAGCCAACATTCCGATAAGTGCGAGTACGGTAATCTTGCTTGGCTGGATCGCTCGGCACCCTTCGAGCACCCCGCGGCGGCTCCCACGCTCCCCCGGGGACGTCCACCGGGGCTACCAGGCTCCGGCTGTACGTCACGGTCGCACCGGACGTCAGTGAGCCGGAAGCTGTGAAGGATTCCGTTCGGTCTTCCGCCGGTCATCGTCAGAAACGTGGGAGCACGCGCGTTGCCTGAGTAGAGAGAACGTCGAAGGGAAAGGGAACACCATGCGCGGAACCATACGAGCCGCCGCCGTCCTGCTGGCCATGAGCGTAAGTGCCTGTGCCGGCAACGAAGACCGGGCCGATTGGGTCGCCCAGGACCGCTATCGAATCAGTGAGACGGAGATCGCCGAGCACGCCGCTCAGGTACGCAACCTATACCAGCTCGTGGAGCGGCTGCGGCCGCACTGGCTGGACGCCGACGTGGCGTTCCAGGGCCAGATGCAGCTCGGGAGCATCGAGGCGCTGGGCTCCCTGGGGCCGGATTACGCCCGATCGCTCGTCTATCTCGACGGTACTGAGGCCGGCGCCCGGCTGCCGGGCTTGACGGGGATCCGGATCACCGGCGCCATTGTCATCCATCGATAGGGGAGAGCGGGAAACCCCCTGATGGCGCGCGCGCCGCGGCCGACCGGGCCGCGGGGCGCGCCATCCACTGATCGTCGAGGGCGGCGAGCCGCCGTTGGCCGTTTACCGGAGCCCGACTCGCTGGGACACGGTGCCGCCCTTCTGGCTGGCGTAGGTGATGGTCACGTTCCCGGCTCCCTTCAGCACGTACTCCACGGTCCGGGTGGTATTCCCCGGGTGTCCGTTCCGGATCATGATCCGGTTCAGGTCGTGCTGGTCGATCCTGTTGGTGGGCCCGGGCCGGAACTTGCTCTCCACCCAGCCGGCGGTGACCACGTCGGCGCCATCGACCGTCAGGAGGTCCGGCCGCACCACCCGGTTCCGGGCGGCCCGCTCGGTGATGGTGGGAGCGATCCGGTCGTTCGTGAGGTCGACGGTGACGCGGTAGACGTCGTCGCCGAGCGCCTCGATCTCGGGCTCACCCATGACCATCAGCGGCATCTCGTCGGCCTGGAAGAGGGTGAACGCCATGTTCCGGTGCGCCAGCTCCTCGTTCATGAACCGGGGCGGGATCCGCCCGGTCAGCTTCTTCCAGCCGCCCATCTCCACGGCCCCGTAGTCGGGATGGTCGAAGGGGGTCCACTCGACGAACTGGTCGCCGAACTCCAGGTAGTCGTCGAACCAGAGGCGGGCCTTGTTGCGGCCGGAGATGGGGCTCTCCGGGGCCTGCATCTGCTCCTGCAGCTCCGGGCTGTTGAAGTACTGCCCGCTGGCCCACAGCTCGTTGGAGAAGGAGATCATCCCGAGGCCGTCGTTGGTCCAGTCGATGAACCCGCCGTGGACGGTGTAGAGCCCGCTCCAGATGACGATGTAGCGGTAGTAGGGGAGCATCCGCTCACCCTGCTCGCCGAGCTCGTCGTAGAACTGGATGTCCTCGCGCGGGTACTCGCCCTGCCACTCGGCGCCGGGGCCCCGGAGGATCATCCCGCCGCTGTTGTGGTAGCTCTGCACGCCGGCGATGTTCGGGTGGGCCATGAGGAAATCGTTCACCGCCCGGGCCTCCGGGAGCTGGAACGGGTAGTCCATGGCGCCCCGCTGGATGTAGTTCGGCTGCCAGTCGGCGCCCCAGTTCCGGTTGCCGTCGTAGCCGCCGGGGCCGTCCTCGTTGACCCGGCCATCGCCGTCATCGTCGATCCCCTCGCGGCCGAGGAGCACGTAGTCGCCCACCTCTCCCGGCGGGACGGGCTCCATGATGCGCGGGTCCTCGTGGCTGATCCGATGGTCGCCCTGGCCGGGCACATGCTTCCGGATCTGCTCGATGACGCCGTTCCCGTTGAGGTCGTTGGGGCCGTCCTCGTCGAATAGCCCGTCGTTGTCATCGTCCACCGGCACGTGGCCGGTCCGGGAGTCGGAGCCCGTGCCGTGGAGGAAGTAGTCGCGGCCGTCGGGGTTCACCGTCGGGATGATGTAGAAGACGCGCTCGTCCACCATCCGCTTGATGTTCTCGTTCCGCTCGTAGTTCTCCATCAGGTACCAGATGGTGTACAGCGCCACCTCGCCGCCCTGGATCTCGTTCCCGTGGACGTTGGCCTCGATGTACATCCCGGCCTTGCTCAGCTCCGGGCCGGTGTCCGGGTTGTTGATGGTCATCATGATCAGCTCCCGACCGCCCTCGCTCTGCCCCAGCGACGACACGGTCAGGAACTTCGGGTACGCGTCCTCGAGCCGCTGGAAGTCGCGGGTCATCTCCGCGTGGTCGTGCCAGCGGTTGAAGTCGAGCTGGACCCGGTGGGCCGGGTCCGAGCCCTGGGCCGCCGTGGGCCCGGCCAGCGCCAGCGCGGCCACCGTCGTCACAACGGCCGCCCGCGCGAGCGTCTTCAGTGTGTGCATCATCGTGTCTCCCGTGTGCGCGTTCGTGCCGTTCATCGGAGCGTCACCGTGGTGATGGCCCGCCCGGCCTTCTGGGCGACCACCCGCAGCTCCACCTCCTGCCCGCGTCGGCCCCGTACCATCCAGGTGAAGCTCTGACGCGTGCCCGACCCATCGAGGGACGGGATGAAGCTGGTCTTGGCGTCACCGGTGACCAGCGCGTCGGGGTCGATCCCGAGCTGGACCATGACCGGCGCCACCGCCCGGGCCGTCACGCCCTGGGCCATGGCCGTGGGCAGGTAGCCCGCGTTCTCCACCTCCGCCGTCACTTCGAAGAGCCCGCCGCCGTGGGCGGTCACGCCCGTCTCCACGAGCCGGACGCGCGGGAAGAGACTCGACAGGTAGAGGGCGAACTCGGCGTGCTTCGCGCCCAGCTCACCGATCCGGTCCGCCGGCGGGTTCGTGGTGGCGTACGGCCGGAACCCGCCGATCTCCACCGGGCCGAGCTCCGGATGCTCATAGCTCGTCCAGGCGACGAATCCGTCGACGCCGGCCCCGTCCATCCACTCCAGCATCCTGGCGTCGGCACCGCCTTCCTCACCGCCCCGCTGCGTCCGTCTCTGCGGCGGGCCCTGGCCATCCGATTCGTCGTTCTCCGCCGCATCGATCCCCCAGCCGGGAGTGCTGAACGACGGCACGCCGAACTGGAAGTAGGCGTAGTCGTGGAACGCGCCCTCGGGCGCCCGGGTGTTCGCAATCTGCTCGATCCCCGTCAGCTCACGGTACCGCTCGCCGATGGTGCCGTAGTACTCCCGGTCGCCGTCGTCGACGGTGGTGGCGGGCTGCCGCGAGGGCCGGCGCCGGGCATCGTCGCTGGTGGACCGGCCCTGCTGCCCGAAGAAGCCGTAGCCGTAGCTGTAGCGGCGAGGCCGCTCGACCATGCCCACGTCCCGGGCATCGGCCACATGCGCGTTCGGGAACGTCGGCATGGCCAACGGCTGCGCCGCCGGCGCCTCGCCCCGGGAGCCCAGCTTGCCCACCAGGTTGTCGCTGGCACCGAACGTCAGCACCGCCGCGATGTTCCGGTGCGCCAGAATGTAGTCCATCAGCGCCCGGCTCTCCGGCTCGCTCACCATATGGGGGCCCGCGTCCGGCGTGTAGTAGGGGTACGCATGCTGGAAGTTGCGGTTCAGGTCCACGCCGCCGGGGCCGTCCTCGTTCAGGTACCCGTCGCCGTCGTCGTCCGTCCCCTCCCAGTACAGCTCGTACGCCCCGCTCTCGCCCTTGCCGGCGTCGGCTTTCCGCAGGAGACGCGGCTCATCCGGGTCCACCATGTACGGACCGCCCGCCTCCGGTACGCGCATGAGCGTGATCAGCCCGTCGCCGTTCAGGTCCGTCGGGCCGTCCTCGTCCACCCGTCCGTCCACGTCGGCGTCCGACGGGCTCACCGTGAGCCGGAAGTCCGACTTCACCCGCGCGAACATCCGCTCCGCACCATCAGGATTCACCCGCGGGACCACGTAGAAGGTGCGGTCCGAGAGCTGCTCGGCCACCCCGTCGTCGCCCGATGTCAGAAGGTGCTCCACGAGGTAGAGCGAGAGCTCGCTCCCGATGAGTCGGTCGGCCTCGAGGTTCCCGACCACGAGAAGCGCAGGTCGATCCCCCGGGTCCAGCGGGCCGGGGCCCGCGATCTCCACCGCCCAGATGTCGCGCCCCTCCTGCGACTCGCCGATGGAGACCAGCGTGGCCGCGCGGTGGGCGTCGGCCAGACCGCGGAGCGCGCTCGTGAGCTGGTCGTAGTCGTGGTAACGGTCGTAGTCGGCCGGGGTCAGACCCGTGGCGCCGATGCATAACACGGCCGCAAGCGCTACGGCCGGGCCGCGCCGGCGGTAGCGCCGGATGGACGTTGGC
>JAWODW010000046.1:0-35963 GCA_046483065.1 Longimicrobiales bacterium
GGAGGAGGGGCTCCACCCCGACGCCGTGGTCAACTACCTCTCCCTCCTGGGATGGTCGAGCCCGACCGGGGACGAGGTCCTGGCCCGCGACCATCCCAGGAGGGAGAGGTAGTTGACCACGGCGTCGGGGTGGAGCCCCTCCTCCCGCAAGGCCCGCAGCGGACGCGCGCCGGAGCGCTTCGACAGCTTGCCCCCCTCCGGCCCGAGCACGGTGGGGGCGTGGGCGAATGCCGGCGCGGCCTCACCGAGGGCGTCATAGAGCAGGATCTGGTGGGGTGTGTTGGAGAGGTGGCCAACCCCCCGGATCACGTGGGAGATCTCCATGGCCGCGTCGTCCACCACCACGGCGAAGTTGTACGTGGGGAGCCCGTCGGAGCGGAGGATCACGAAGTCGCCGATCTCGGCGGGGTCGAACGCCACGCGGCCCCGGATGATGTCCTGGACCGCCACCTCGCCCTCCACCGGGGTGCGCAGGCGGAGGGTGTGAGGCTCCCCCGCCTCGGCACGACGTCCGGCTTCGTCGGGGTCCAGCCTGCGGCAGGTGCCGGGGTAGCGCAGATTGTGGCCGGCCTTCAACGCCTCTTCGCGGGCGTCTTGCAGCGTCTCCGGGGAGCAGAAGCAGCGGTAGGCCGCCTCGGCGTCGAGGAGCTCCCGGGCCCTCCGGGCGTAGAGATCCAACCGCTCGCTCTGGCGGTAGGGTGCGTGGGGTCCGCCGGTGTCGGGCCCCTCGTCCCAGTCGAGCCCCAGCCAGCGGAGATCGGCCAGGATCGCGGTCTCGGCCCCGGCCACGTTTCGCTCTGCGTCGGTGTCCTCGATCCGGAGGACGAACGCACCGCCGTGGTGCCGGGCAATGAGCCAGTTCAGCACGGCGATCCGTGCGTTCCCGGCGTGGAGTTCGCCGGTGGGGCTGGGCGCGAAGCGGGTTCGGACTCGGCTCATTCGTCGTCGTTCAGGTGTTCCATGATGGTGGTGGCCAGCTTGTCGGAGAAGCCGGGCACCCCGGCCACCTCCTCGACGCCGGCCTCGCGGATGGCCCACACGCTCCCGAACCGACTGAGCAGCACCTGCTGGCGCTTCGGCCCCACCCCCGGGATCTCCGCCAGCTCGCTGGAGAGCGTCCGCTTGCCGCGAAGCTTGCGGTTGTACGCGTGGGCGAAACGGTGGGCCTCGTTCCGCACTCGCTGCAAGAGTCGCAACCCCGGGTGGGTCCGGGGCAGCCGGTACGGCTCCGTCTGCCCGGGACGGTAGACCTCTTCCTCCCGTTTGGCCAGCGCGCACAGCTGCACGTCGGTGGCGCCGACCTCCTGGAGGGCCTGTCGGACGGCCGAGAGCTGGCCTTTCCCCCCGTCAATGACGGCGAGGTCCGGGACGGGCTCGTCGTCATCCAGCCGGCGGCGGAAGTACCGGCCCGCCACCTCTGCCATGGACCGATAGTCGTCATTGAGTCGGATCGGCCCGGCTGCAGCGGTCCCGGCACCCGGGACCTGCGTTCCTCCGGGACTCCGGCTGTCCCAGTCGCCGCGGATCTTGAAGCGCCGGTACTGGGACTTCTTCGGCTCTCCGTTCTCGAACACCACGGCGCTGCCTACCACCTCGGTGCCCTGGGTGTGGGAGATATCGAAGCAGACGATGAGGCGCGGGACCACCTTCAGCTCCAGCGCCTCCTGGAGCTCGTAGACCACGTCATCGGCGCGCTTCTGCACCGCCTGGTTCATGACCGAGCGCTCCTCGAGCATGTGCCGCGCGTTCTGGGCCGCCAGCTCCACCAGCCGCAGCTTCTCGCCCCGTTTGGGGATGTGGAGGCTGACCCCGCGGCCCGCCGCGTCGCTCAGGATCTCCTCGAGGGCGTCCCGGTCCTCGAAGTCCATGGGGAGCAGGACCTCCTTCGGCAGGTCGGACTGTCCGTGCTCGCCGCGCCCCAGGTAGAAGCGGGTCGCCACGGCCGAGACCACCGCCTCCTCGCCCTCCGACTCCAGGTTCTCGAAGTGATCCACCTCCCGGCCCAGGAGCTTACCGCCCCGGATCCGCAGCAGCACCGAGCTGGCCTGGTCGCCGTCCCGGGCCACGCCCACCACGTCCTGGTCGCCGCCCCGGACGTCCAGCGCCCGCTGTCGGCGCTCAATGGCGTCCAGTCCCGTCAGGGTGTCGCGGAGCTTCGCAGCGCGCTCGAAGTCGAGCGCCTCGACGCACGCCTCGAGGTCGGCGGTGACCCGGTCCCGGACCCGCTCGGTGTCGCCACCCAGGACCTCGAGGATCTCGTCGATCATGGCCCGGTAGTCCGCTTCCGTCTGGTACCCGACGCACGGCGCCTTGCAGCGCCCGATGTGATAGTCGAGGCACGGCCGGCTGGGGGTGTCGTCGGGGAGGTCGTAGCGGCAGCTGCGGACGGTGTACGCCCGCTTCACCACCTCCAGCGCCTGCCGCATGGCCCCGACCTCCGTGTACGGGCCGAAATACTTCGAACCGTCGTTCTCCACCCGACGGGTGACGAAGACCCGGGGGAACGGTTCCTTTACCGTGACCTTGATGTACGGGTACCGCTTGTCGTCCTTCAGCCGGATGTTGAAGCGCGGCTGGTGGCTCTTGATCAGGTTGGACTCCAGCAGCAGCGCCTCCACCTCGCTGCCCACCACGATGGTGTCCACGTCCGCGGCCCGCCGGAGCATCTCCCGGTTCTTGATGGATGTCATGGGGTCCCGACTCAGGTGGCCCCGGACCCGGCTCCGCAGCGACTTGGCCTTGCCGATATACAGGATCTCGCCCCCGGCGTCCTTGAACATGTAGACGCCCGGACGGTTCGGCAGGGACTCGAGCTTGCGATCCAGCGTGTCGGTCACGGACTCCGTGCGGTTCGGGTACGGGCTGTATTACCCCACGAGACGGTGTCGTTCCAGCCCGGCCGCACGGCTCAGCGGCGGCCGAGGCGACGCCAGAACCGGTCGATGAACGCACGGCCTTCCTCGAGCCCGAAGAGGCGCGTCAGGCCGAGGTAGACGAGACCGAAGGCGCCGAGGACCGCTGCGGCGGTGAGCACGTGGCCCAGCCCGGGCGACAGGAGGTGAGCCAACCCCCGGGCGACGCCCGCGGCTACCAGTCCGGCGGCCATCATGCGGATCACCTTGCCCGTGGGCGGACGTACGGAGCCGACCACCGCATCCAGGCGACGCCGCAGCAAGCCCCACTCGAGCCACGCGGCTACCCCCGCGGCACCCGCCAGCCCCACGGGGCCCAGCGTCTCCCCGCCGATGGGCTCGAACGTCCAGATCCCGAAGCCGTAGGGCCCCAGAGAGAAGGCCGGGATCGTGATGGGCCCCAGTGTGGCGCCATCGAAGGCCATGCGGCCGAACTGGACCATCAGGAGCACCCCCAGCGCCGCCGAGAAGCCCACCCGCATGGCTGCCACCTTGGCCGGCGTCTTCGTGTCGTGAAGGGCGAAGAACGCCGAGGAGAAGACGCGGGTACCCGTGGAAGCGAACAGCCCGATGCTGTAGACGCCCAGGATGGCCCACGTCACGAGGGTATCGGAGGCCGTGAACTCACCGCGTTCATAGAGGGCGGCTACCACCACGTCGCCGACCGCCATGAACGCCAGCAGCGACGGGATGACGTAGAACGCCACCTGCCCGAGGCCCTGGTTGACCCGTTGCCGGATCCGCTCCGGGTCCAGACGCTCCCGGGAGAGCTCGGGCAGCTCGGCAGCGGCCACGGCCATCCCGAAGAGGCTCACGGGCAGCAGGTAGAGCGTCTGGGCGTAGGTCAGGGTCGCCACCGCCCCGATGCCCAGGAGCGAGGCCAGGAAGATGTCCACGTACCCGCTGAGCTGCACCACGCCCCGGCCGGCGATGGCCGGGCCCGCGTTGCGGATGGTCTCCCGGACCCCCGCCAGCTTGAGGTCCCAGCGGATGCGGAGGCCCCGGCTGACCCGGGCGACCCACGGGAGCTGGATCCCGAACTGGAGCCCACCGCCGAGGAGCGCTGCCCACCCCATGATCACCGCCAGCGAGGACTGGGACGCGCCCGGCCCGAAGGCGATGAGCGCACCGATGATGGCGCCGTTCCACAGCACGGGGGCCACGTACGGTATGAAGAACTTCCGGTGGCTGTTCAACACCCCCAGCGACCACGCCGAGAGCACCAGCACCCCGGCCATGGGGAAGATGATCCGGACCAGCCGGACCGTGAGATCGTAGCGGGGGTCGCCGGCGAACCCCGGGGTGAAGACCGAGACCAGGACGGGCGCCGCCACGATCCCCAGGAGCGCCAGCCCGCCGGCCAGCGCCGTCAGGAGCGCGAAGATGGCGCCGGCTACCCGGCCCGCCTCCTCCTCCCTCCCCTGCTCCAGCAGCTCCGAGTAGACGGGAATGAACGACGCGCTCAACGTCCCTTCGCCCAGCAGGTTCTGGAGCACGTTCGGGAGCCGCAGCGCCGTGCGGAAGCTGTCGGCCGCGTAAGATGTGCCGAGATATCGCCCGATGAAAGCTTCCCGGACGAGGCCCGCGATCCGGCTCAGAAGAATGCCCGCTGCCACCCATTGGGCGGAGCGGGCGGATCCTTCCCGCTTCTCCGTTTCAGCCACCATTTCGATCGGGCGGGAGCGACCGGCCCGCCGGCCCCTCGGTCCGCTCCTCCAGCAGCCGCGTCACGAACTCCGTCTGTTCCTGGAGCCGTTGCAGCTCCGTGGACAGGCGCTCGACTTCCCTCTCCAGCGCCGCCAACCGCGCATTGTCGGGACCTCCCCCCTCGATCCGGCTGGCCAGAGCCCGCCCCAGGCGAGAGTCCAGGATGACTGCCGCCAGCGGGATCAGGAGGACCAGGATCAGGAACACGCTCCACATCATGGAGCCATGATAGAGGGCCGCACTTCAGTACGGCAACCGTCAGTCACAGTCCACACCGCCCCAACCGTCGCCGTCGGCGCCCTCCGCGGTCAGCGAGATCTCCATGCGCTCCAGGATCGCCGGGATCAGTGCTTCACCGTACCGGGCCAGGTACTGGTGCACGTTCAGCACACGCTCCTGCGGCTTGCCCTCCGGCGCCAGGTTCATGGCTGCCTTCTCGATCTGCTCCAGCTCCGTCTCCTCGTTCAGCTTCACATGCTGCCGGATCTTCTTCTCCACGTCGGAGATGGCCTTGAAGCCCTCGTTGCGGGCATGGAAGATCGGGCCCTTCAGCGTCGGGTCGATGGGTTCCGCCGCGTCGTAGAGCGCCTGGTAGCCTTCCTGCAGCGACTGCCGGAGCTCATTCACCGCCTCCTCGACCGCCTCCGGGACATCGTCACGCACCACGGCCGACACCACCTCGTGCACCGGACGCGCAAGGAAATCGTCCTCCTCCAGTCCGAACTTGTCCAGGACCTTCCGGACCTTGCCCTCGATCAGCGTCACGCTCAAGCGAGGGAAGACCACCGGCATCCCTACGCCGTGGGCCTCGAACAGGCAGCCCGTCTGGGCCAGGTATCGCGTCTCACCGGGACCGCCCACGTACGCCAGCGTCGGGAACACGGCGCTCTCCACCACGGGACGCAGCACCACGTTGGCCGAGAATCGCTCCGCTGCCTCTTCGTACAGCCCCCACAGATCTGCGTCGCTCAGCTCCCGCTTCGATGCCCGTAGCTTCCACGATCCGTTCTCCCGCAGGAGCCGCTCCCGGCCCTGCTCCTCGTCCTCGTAGAAGACGTTCACGGCGCCGGGGAGGATCGGGACCTGGGCCTCGTACCCCCGCTCCTCGAGCCGCTCCGTCTGACGGCGCAGCACCGCCTCGTGCGCCCCGGCGTTTTCCAGCTCCCGACGGATCACCGCCTGGTCCAGCCGCCGCACCACAGGGTCCTGCGCGTCCACCATCCCGAGGTTCAGATCCCCGAGCAGGCTCTCAATGGTCCGGGCGAACGCTCCGGCCACGGTGTTCCCCGTGTATGCGTCCTGGAGCCGCTGGAGGAGAGCTGGTCTAAATTCTGATGGCGGAAGGATTTCTGTCAGTTTACTTAATGCGGTTTCTGCGGCCCCGTCCAGCGGTCGGGCGCCCATGGATCGGTGGGATTCCGGGTCTCCATCGAGGGTGAGGCGGTGGAGCTCGTTGGAGGGATCCAGGAGGTAGGTTTGGCTGGCCTCGTCCCAGTCGTGGTCATCGGAGGCGACCCAGAAGAGAGGGAGCACGGGAGCGTCGAGGAGCGTCTCGAGGCGAGTGGCGAGGGCCACGGCGCTGAGCGTCTTGTGAATGGTGTAGAGGGGCCCGGTGAAGAGCCCGGGCTGCTGGCCGGTGGTGACGAAGAACCCGTCGCCTGCGGCGATGCGCTGGAGTTTCGTGTCGGCGTCGGCGCCGACAGGTCGTACGGCCTCGGCCATGGCCTGAAGGTGGTCGGGGTCGAAGCGGTCCCGGATCTCCCGGGCCTTGCGGCGGTACGCCTCGGGGTCGAAGGGATGGCCCGGGAAGAAGGGTGCGAGGGCGTGGTCGCCCTGCACGTAGTCGTCCACGAGGCGGTTTCCGCGGATCTGGCGGACTCGGATCTCGAGATTCAAGTCCACGAGCTCGTCTCCATGGGATTCAGCCTTTGTGGTAGGGTTCGCCTCGTACGATGGTGCCGGCCCGATAGAGCTGCTCGGTGAGCACGAGTCGGGCCATGTCGTGTGGGAGCGTCATGGTGGAGAGGGTCAGGCGCCGTCCGGCCTCGGCGAGGAATGCGGGGTCGAGTCCGTACGCGCCGCCGATGACGAAGGTGGCCCCGGCGGCGCCGCGGACGGCCAGGCGGTTCAGGTACTTGGCGAGGCCTGCGGACGTGAAGCCCTTCCCCTTCCGGGTCAGGGCGAGGACCTCGGTCCCGTCGGGCACGGCGGTCCTGAGCCGCTCGGCCTCGGCGCCCATGACGTCCTCGACGGGGCGATTCTTCGAGGCCTTCTCGGCGTCGACGGCGGTGGTTTCCAGCTTCCAGTAGCGTCCGGCTCGCTCCTCGTACTCCCGGATGGCCGGCTGGAGGAGCCGGGAGGGCGAGCCGACGGTCAGGATGGTGACGTTCACGGTGTGGCGGGCCTCACGGGTAGATCCCGCGCATGCGATGTACGGCGGCCACCCGGTCGATGGCGAGCATGTAGGAGGCGGTGCGGAGATTCACGTCGTGCTCCCGGGCGTACTCGATCACCTGATGGAACGAGCGGATCATGACATCGCTGAGGCGGTTGTTCACCTTCTCCTCGCTCCAGAAGTACCCTTCCCGGTTCTGGACCCATTCGAAGTAGCTGACGGTGACGCCGCCGGCGTTGGCCAGGATATCGGGGATGACGAAGACGTCGTTCGCTTCCAGGATCGCGTCGGCCGGGGCCGTGGTGGGCCCGTTGGCGCCTTCGGCCACGATCCTCGCCTGGATGTCGGCGGCGTTCTTCTTCGTGATCACGTTCTCCAGCGCGGCGGGCACCAGGACATCCACGTCCAGCTCCAGCAGCTCCTCGTTGGTGAGCGCCTCCCCGTGGGGGAACCCTTCGAGGAACTTGTTCTCCGCGATCCACTTGAGTGCTTCGTCGATGTAGATGCCGTTGGGGTTGTAGACGCCGCCGGTCATGTCGCTGATGGCCACCACGGTGAGCCCCTCCTCCTCGAGGAGCTTGGCGGCCACCGACCCCACGTTCCCGAAGCCCTGGACGGCCATGGTGGTGCCGTGGGCGGGCATTCCGAGCTCCCGGAGCGCCTCGCGGACCACGATCTTGACGCCCCGTCCCGTGGCCTCGCGGCGGCCCTGGGAGCCACCGAGGGCGATGGGTTTGCCGGTGACCACGGAGGTCACCGTGTGGCGCTGGTGCATGGAGTAGGTGTCCATGATCCACGCCATGACCCGCTCGTTCGTGTTCACGTCCGGCGCGGGCACGTCCGACTCCGGGCCGAGCACGTCCATGATCGATGTGGTGTAGCGCCGGGTGAGGCGTTCGAGCTCGCCGGTGGAGAGACGGTACGGATTGCAGACCACGCCGCCCTTGGCCCCGCCGAACGGGATATCGACGACGGCGCACTTCCACGTCATCCAGGCCGCCAGCGCCGTGACCTCATCGAGCGTTACGGCGGCATCGAAGCGGATGCCGCCCTTGGCGGGCCCGCGGGAAGTGTTGTAGAGGACTCGGATCCCCTGGAAGACCTCCACCTCACCGTTGTCCATGCGGACCGGAACGGAGGTGATGACCTGCTTTTCGGGATTCCGGAGGACGGCGTATAGCCCCGGCTCCAGCTCGAGGAGCTCGGCGGCCCGGTCGAAGCGTTCCATCATGGCTTCGAACGGGTTCTCCTCGTTGAGGACGGGGTCTCTGTCTGCGTGGATCAGGTTGCCTGTGCTCGGTGACATCATTCCTCGACTGAACGGATCACAGTGTCCGTTCTGCAGTCTTCGTCGGTATCAGGGTGATCGATGTTGTAGTGCAGCCCCCGGCTCTCCGCGCGGCTGCGAGCGCTCCGGACCACCAGCAGCGCCACCTCGCAGAGGTTGCGGGTCTCGGCCAGCTCCGTGTCGACGGGGCCCGTGCGCCAGAGGGCGTTGGCCCGGCGTCGCAGGTCCCGGATCCGGTGCTCGGCCACGGCCAGGCGCTCGTCGCTCCGAATGATCCCGCAGTCGTCCCACATGAGGGAGCGCAACTCTTCCTGGACCGTCTTCCATTCTGTCGGGGCGACCCCGGGCTCGGCCACCTCCAGCTCCGGGATCTCCGGCAGGGGAACGTCCACATCGGACGCCATGGTGCGGGCTGCCCGGTGGCTGAAGACCACGGCCTCCAGCAGGGAGTTGGATGCTAGGCGGTTGGCCCCATGGACGCCAGTACACGCCACTTCGCCGGCTGCGAAGAGCCCGGGGAGGCCGGTGCGGCCGTCCCGATCCGTCTGCACGCCGCCGCACGCGTAGTGGGCCGCGGGCACCACGGGGATCGGATCGGTGGGCACGTCGAGCCGCTGCCGGGTGCACGCCTCCATGATGTAGGGGAACCGGTCCCGGAACGCGTCCGCCGTCATGTGGGAGACGTCCAGGTGCACGTGCGGGGCCCCCGTCTCCTTGAGGACGCGATCGATCTCCCGGGCCACCACGTCGCGGGTAGCGAGGGAGCCCATGGGGTGCTCCGTCATGATGGGCTCGCCGTCGACGGTCCGGAGCACAGCGCCCTCGCCGCGCACCGCCTCGCTGATGAGCACCGCCTGCCCCTCGGCGGGGTACAGCGCCGTGGGGTGGAACTGGACGAACTCCAGGTTGGCGACGGGGGCGCCCGCCCGGATCGCCATGGCCACGCCGTCGCCGGTGGCGATGTCGGGGTTGGTGGTGTGGCGGTAGACGCGGCCGAGCCCGCCGGTGGCCAGAAAGGTGGTGCGGGCCCGGACCATCGCCAGCTCGTTGTGGCGGTGGTCGAATACCAGAGCCCCGCCGCAGCGGCCGGTCTCCGGATCCACCAGGAGGTCCAGGGCCAGGTGGTCCTCGGAGGTCTCGATGGCCGCGTGGTCGGCCACGGCCTGGAGGAGTGCGTGCTCGATCTCGCGCCCCGTCAGGTCCTTGGCGTGGACGATGCGACGGTGCGAGTGCCCGCCTTCGCGGCCGAGGGCCAGCTCGCCGTGGCTGGTGGTGAAGTCGGCGCCCCACTCCATGAGGTCGCGGACCCGGTCGGGGCCCTCCCGCACCAGCTCCCGCACGGCGTCCTCGTGGCAGAGCCCGGCTCCTGCGTCCAGGGTGTCGGACACATGGGACTCGAAGCTGTCCGCCGAGCTCATCACCGCCGCGATCCCGCCCTGGGCGTAGTTGGTGTTGGAGTCGGCCCGGCGCTTCTTCGTCACCAGCAGGACGGATGCCCGGTCGGCGGCCTTCAGGGCGAACGTCAGCCCGGCGATCCCGGAGCCGATCACCAGGACGTCGGTGCGCAGCTCCCTCACGGGGTCACCTCCTCGAACCCTTCCACCACCGCTTCCCTTCCTTCCTCGAATGTGACCGTCTGGTCCAGGACCCAGAGGTCGGTGTCCGGCAGGAGCGTCTCGAGCTTCACGGCGTCCTTCGCCGTTGTGATGACCGGCGCCGCACCTGCCGCGTCACGAATCCCATCCGCGTCCGCCGGGTGATAAGGGTGATGGTCCCGGAACGCAAGCGTGCCGGTCAGGCTCACACCCAGGTCGGCGACCTGCTGGAAGAACGCCTTCGGGCGTCCCACCCCGGCAACGGCCACGCCCCGCACAGGCCGGCCCTCCCGGGGCGTGCCGTCGGGGGTCAGCCATCCGCCGGGTGCCAGAGAGGCGACGGCTACGGGGACGCTCGTCCTGCCTCGCACGCTTCGGGCCACGTCCGCGGCGGCGGCAGCGGGCGCCCGGCGGCGGGTCACCACCACCACGTCGGCCCGATCCAGCGCCCGCAGCGGCTCGCGGTACGGCCCCCGCGGCAGCAGCCGGGGGCGGTCCGTCCAGCTCTCGGCCGCCAGGAGCACCACGTCCAACGATCGACGGATCCGCCGGTGCTGGAAGGCGTCATCGAGGACCAGGACGTCCGCGCCGTCGGCCACCGCCGACCGGGCCGCCTCCATCCGGTCCCGCGTGGCCACCACGGGCAGCTCGGGGAACCACCGGCGGTGCAGTTCCGGCTCGTCGTCCGAATACCCGCCGTGGAGGATCCCCGGCGTGCGGCCTCGGGTCACGAGCTCACCCACCAGCCATCGGACCAGCGGCGTCTTCCCCGTCCCGCCGACCGTCAGGTTGCCCACGCTGATGGCGGGGACCGGCGCCGGGTGGCTCCGGAAGAGCCCGGTCCGATAGGCGACATCGCGCGCGGCCACGATCCCGCGGAACGCCAGCTCCGGGGGCGTCAGAAGCGCACCCAGGACGATACCCAGCGGGCCGAGTCGGCCCTCCCACAGCCGCTCGACCAGCCCCGCCGGCGCACCCCCGGGGTCAGCGGTCGGGTCCGCCATGACGATCCAGCTCCTCGATCATGCGGTTCATTCGCGCCTCGACCTCCACACGGTGCGCTTCCCGCTCCTCCGGCGTGGCGTCCCGGCTCACGTAGTAGGGCTCCCCGTACCGGACCGTGACCTCCGAGAACGGTTTCGGGACGCAGAACCGGTCCCACGTGCCCGGCCACCACGCCCGGCCGCAGCCCCCTGCCAACGGGATGATGGGCAGCCCTGTGAGCTGCGCCACCGTGATCACGCCGTGCTGGAGCTCCTGCCGGGGGCCACGGGGACCGTCGGGGGTGATGGCCAGCGAATGGCCCTTCCGCGCCGCCTTCACCAGACCTCGCAGGGCATCGCTGGCGCCCCGGCTCGTGGAGCCCCGCACGGTGTGATACCCCCATCCCTGGACCACCCGGGCGATGTACTCTCCGTCCTCCGATTGGCTGATCATTGCCGTGATCTCCCGGTCACGGTGGAACCACGTCAACGGCAGCAGACGGCCGTGCCACACCGACAGGATCACCGGCTCACCCCCGTCCACGAACTGCCGGTAGCGTTCCTCGTGCTCCACCGTGAACCGGAGGGTGGCCATCAGGCCGTTCAGCACCCAACGACCCAGCGACCCCGTCAGTGCGAATCTCGCCCCCTTCACGGCCCCTCCAGAAGCTCTGCGGCCAGCGCGGCCACCCGCGCCGCGGCCGTACCCGTCCCGTCGGGCTCCAGTGCGTCCTGGACGGTGCGGAGGCCCTCGAGGGCCTCTCTGCGGGCCGGGCCCTCGTCCACAAGGGGAAGGAGCGCCTCACTCAGGGCACGGGGTGTGGCGGCGTCCTGGAGGAGCTCCGGGGCGATGCGCCGTCCCGCCACCAGGTTGGCCAGCCCGATGTGGTCGATGTCCACCAGGCGTCGGGCGAGCCAGAACGTGAGCGGATGGGTCTTGTACGCGATGACCATGGGCACGCCCGCCAGCGCGGTCTCGAGGGTGGTGGTGCCGGACTTCACGAGGGCGGCGTGGGCGTGTGCGAGGAGGGAGTGTTCGTCGTCGGTGACGGGGAACGGAGCATCGGCGTATGCGGCGTGCGGCACGTCGGTGGATCGCGCCACCACGGGTTGGATGTGCCAGCGGGCTTCGATCACACGGTGTGCGGCGTGGCAGAAGGGCTGGAGGTGGCGGTCCACTTCCTGGGCCCGCGATCCCGGGAAGATGGCGAGGATCCGGCGTTCCGGGTCGAGGTCGAGGGCGTCGCAGAAGGGCTTTCTGCCCTGTACGGGCTCGTCGCGGTCGGCGAGGGGGTGTCCCACGAAGGTGACGTTGGCGTCGTACTCGGCGAAGACGTCCTCCTCGAAAGGCAGGATGACGGCGAGGCGGTCGGCCACGGCGGCCATGCGTGCAGCGCGGCTCCGGTGCCAGGCCCAGACCTGGGGCGCGATGTAGTAGAGGACCGGGACCCCGCGGCGTTTCACGCGTGCGGCGAGTCGGAGGTTGAAGCCGGGGTAGTCGATGGGGATGACCAGGTCGACGCCATCGCCCGTCAGTGTTCGGGTGGCTTTCCGCATGAGGCCGACGAAGAACGGGAGGTGCTTGATGACCTCCGCAAAGCCCATGACGGCGAGGCGGTCGAAGGGCTCGATGGCCTCCACGCCCTCGGCCTGCATCCGGGGTCCGGCCAGCCCCAGGAGGCGGGCATCGGGCCAGCGTTCGTACAGCGCCCTGGCCAGCGCGGCGCCGTGGACGTCGCCGGAGGGCTCGCCAGCGGAAAGGAAGATAGTGGGGCCGTTGGGCATCAGAGGAAGGTCGACAGATACCAGATGGCCAGGAGCACCAGAATGAATCCGGCGAGGAGTTTTCTGAGCTTCGGCGGGCGGTAGGGCCCGGTGGACTGCGCCTTACGCTCTCGCCGTATTCGTATCAGCGACATGACGTTCGATCCGGTCCACGATCTCCAGCGCCACGCCCAGTGCGCGGCGCCCGTCTTCTCCGGACACCACCACGGGCGCATCGTTCCGGATGGCAGCGGTAAACGAGTCGAGCTCGGCCCGGAGCGGCTCGGTGTCATCGCCGGTCAACTCGATCCGCTCGACCAGCCCCATGAGACTGTCCACGTCCACGTGCTCCCCGGGAGCCAGCTCCACGCCTTCCCGCAGCCGCAGGAACTCGCCCTTCCCCGCCGCCAGGTCCAGGCTCACGTATCCGGACGGCTGGAAGAAGCGGAATTTCCGCAGTCGCTCCATGGAGACGCGGCTGGCGGTCAGGTTCGCCACGGCGCCACCCTCGAACTCGAGGCGGGCGTTGGCGATATCCGGCCGGGGGGTCAGGACGGGGACCCCGGCGGCGGCGAAGTTGGTGACGGGTCGCCTGGCCAGCCCGAGAACGAGGTCGAGGTCGTGGATCATCAGGTCCAGGACCACGGCCACGTCGGTACCTCGGGGCCCGAACGGCGCGAGTCTGTGCGACTCCACGAAGAGGAGCTCATCCAGGTACGGCTCGGCCGCGCGGATGGCTCCGTTGAAGCGTTCCACGTGGCCGACCTGGAGCACGGCCCCCTCGGTGTTGGCCGCCAGGATGGTGTCTGCGGCGTCCATGGACGGGGCGATGGGCTTCTCAATGAGCGTGTGGATCCCCCGGCGCAGGGCCGCCACGGCCGCCGGTTCGTGGGACTCGGTGGGCACGGCTATGACCACCGCATCGGCCCGGTCGAGGAGCGCCTCCAGCTCGGTGTGGGCCTCCACCTCCAGCTCGGCAGCCACTTCCTGGAGTCGCCGGGGGTCGGTGTCATGGACGCCGATGAACTCGGTGTCCGGGAGGTCGCGGGCGATGCGGGCGTGATGGAAGCCGAGGCTCCCGACGCCTATGATCCCGATGCGTAGTGGTGGCATGATGCGCTAGAGGGCGAGGCCCCGTTCGCTCTCCTCGATGAAGGTCAGGAAAAGATCGATCTCGGGGCGACCGTCCAGCTCCTCTCGGGCCCGGACCAGCGCCTGCGAGACGTTCATGTCGGACAGGAAGAACATCCGGTACACCTGCTTCAGCGCCTTGCGGGTCTCCTCATCGAAGCCGCGCCGGCGCAGGCCCACCGAGTTGAGCCCCGCCATGTTCAGCGGGTTCCCGGCACAGCGGACGTACGGGGCGATGTCCTTGGGCACGCGTGAGGCGCCGCCCACGAAGGCGTGAGTGCCGATCCGGACGAACTGGTGGATGGCCGTGAGCCCGCCGACGATGGCCCAGTCGCCGATCTCCACGTGGCCGCCCATGTTTACCGCGTTGGACAGGATCACGTTGTCGCCGAGGATGCAGTCGTGGGCCACGTGCACGTACGCCATCAGGAGGCAGTCGCTGCCCACCACCGTGTGCTCGGCTGCCCGGGTCCCCCGGTTCAGGGTGGCGTATTCCCGGATCACGGTGCGGTCCCCGATGATCAGCGGCATCTCCTCGCCTTCGAACTTCAGGTCCTGGGGATCCGTGCCCAGCACTGCGCCGTGATGGATCGAGCAGTCCTCGCCGATCGTCGTGTTCCGCTCGATGAGGACGTGAGAGGCGATGGTCGTCCCTGCCCCCACCACCACGCCCGGCCCGATGATGGAGCCGGGTCCAACGCTCACGTCGGCCGCGAGCCGTGCGTCGTGGTGGATGATGGCCGTGGGGTGGACCCCCGCCCCGAATGCCGCGTTCATGTCCAGCGTGCGCTCCTCCATCAGCGATCCACGATCCGGGCCATGAGCTCCGCTTCCGCGACCAGCTGGCCGTCCACGAAAGCTTCTCCCTTCATCCGGCAGACGTGGCGCCGGAACTGGAGCATCTCGAGCTCGAAGACCAGCTGGTCTCCGGGGACCACGGGGCGCCGCCACTTCACCTTATCCATGGTCATGAAGTAGACGACTTTGTCCTCGGGGTTCTCGATGACGTCCATGAGCAGGAGTCCGCCGGCCTGGGCCATCCCCTCGATCACGAGTACGCCGGGCATGATCGGGTGCCCCGGGTAGTGGCCCTGGAAGAACGGCTCGTTGATGGTCACGTTCTTGATGCCGACGATCCGCTTCCCGGTCTCGAAGTCCACGATCCGGTCGACCAGGAGCATGGGGAACCGGTGGGGCAGGTACTCCATGATCTTCGTGATGTCGACCCGGCCCTCGGCGCCGCGCCGGGCCGAGGAGCGCATAGCCTTGGCCAGCTCGAAGTTGCCGGCGTGGCTGGGCCGTTCCGCCACGATATGCCCCCGGACCCGGCCGCCCAGGACGGCCAGGTCGCCGACCAGGTCACCGATCTTGTGGCGAACGAACTCGTCCTCGAACCGGAGCGACTCGTTGACCACACCCTCGTCGTCGAGGACCACGGTGTTCGCCAGGCTTGCGCCCAGCGCCAGTCCCTTGGACTGCAGCTCCTCCTTGTCCCTCAGGAACCCGAAGGTCCGGGCCGGGGCCAGCTCCTCCACGAACGTGTCGTCGATATTGAACGATGCGAACTGTCGCCGGATCAGTGGGTGGTCGAACTCGATGGTGGCGGAGATCCGCAGGTCATCGGCGGGCGCCGCCACGTAGTGCCCGCCGTTCGGCCCGTCTACACTCACCGGTTGCGAGAGGTCCCAGATCCGGGCGGGTCGATCCTGCTCCACGATGCCCGCTTCACTGAGGGCGTCCATGAACGGACGGAAGCTGCCGTCGAGGATCGGGACCTCGGACCCCGTCATCTCGACGATGACGTTGTCCAGCCGGAGGGCGGCGATGGCCGAGAGCACATGCTCGACGGTCCGGGCCTCTGCCTTCCCATCGGCCAGCGTGGTGCCGAGCTCGGTATCCTGCACGTGGCGCAGGGACGCCTTTACCTCGGGGCGGCCGTCCAGGTCCACCCGCCGAAACACGATCCCCGTGTCCGGGTCGGCCGGCAGGAACCGGAGGCCTGCGGACTCACCCGTGTGGACGCCGGTTCCCTCCAGCGCGGCGGCTGCCGCCAGGGTCTGCTGTGGTTCACTCATTCTTCGTCGTCCCGTTGCTCCAGCTCGCGTTCGATCCGCCGCAGCCGCTTCAGCAGCTTGGGCAGGCGGAACAGACTCGCCTGTGCCCGGAGCGCCTCCCTGTGAGGCCGGGCCGGGTACCCGCTCCACGTCTCCCCGGCCGGCACATCACCGAACACGCCGGCCTGTCCCGCGATGGTTGCGCCATCGCCCAGCTCTATGTGGCCGTTGATCCCGGCCTGACCGCCCACCGTCACGCCCTGTCCCAGGCGCGTGCTGCCCGAGATCCCGACCTGAGCCACGATGATTGAGCCGGGGCCCACCACCACGTTGTGGCCGACCTGGACCAGGTTGTCGATCTTGACGTGGTCGCCGATCTCCGTGGTGCCGATGGAGCCCCGATCGATGGTCACGTTGGCCCCGATCTCCACGTGCGCGCCGATCACGCAGTCGCCTACCTGTGGGATCTTTCTGGGCGCCCCGTCCACCTCGGCGAACCCGAACCCGTCCACCCCCAGCCGCGCACCCGAGTGTACGACGGTGTGCGCGCCGATCCGCGTCCGGCGGTAGAGGGTGACGTGGGGATGAAGCACCACGTCCGCCCCGACCTCACACGCGTCACCGATCACGGTCTGCGCCCCGATTCGCGCGCGGTCGCCGATGCGGGCGTCCGCGCCAATCACGGCCCCCGGACCGATGGTAACGCCTTCCCCCACTTCCGCCGTGTCCGCCACCGTGGCGGTGGCGTGGACGCCAGGCGCGGGCTCCGCCTCCGGATACAGCCGTGGCAGCACCGTGGTGAGGGCCGCATGGACGTCGTCCACAACGATCCGGGGCCGATCCTGAGGCGTCCGGTCGCTGAGACCGGATTCCACGAGGAGCAGCCCCGCGCGCGACGCCTCAACGTAGGAGAGGTACCGTTCCCGGGCAACGATGGAGAAGGCCTCGGGACCCGCATACTCGAGGGGAGCCGCCCCGGTGATCTCCGGGTCGGCTCCCCCTTCGAGCTCGGCCTCCAGGAGGCGCGCGATGGCCGAGGCCTTCATCGGCCCCCGCCCCTAGCGGCTTCGGTCCCGGTGATCACGAACCCGAGTTGGACGCCTGCAGTCGATGCAGCACCTCCGACGTGATGTCGAGCGACGGGTCCGCGGCCACCACGCCACCGGCGGCCACATCCAGCACGAACTGGTAGCCATTCTCCTGGCGGATCCCATCAATCACCCGATTGACCCGCTCGAGGGCGGGGCCCAGGATTCGGTTCTGAAGCTCGGCGGCCCGCTGCTCCCACTCCGTCCCGGCCTGCTGGAGTCGCTGCTGCATCTGGCCCAGCGCCTGCTCCCGCTCCTGGCGACGCTCGGCAGTCATCATCCCCTGCTGCTGCTGGTATTCCTGGGCGGCAGCCTGGAATTCAGCCTGGAGCGGAGCCAGCGCGCTGTCGGCCTGGGCCTCCAGCGTGGCCATCTCCTGCTCCAGCTCCTGGCGGGCCTCCTGCAGACGCGGTGCCTCCTGACGGAGTCGCTCCGAGTCCAGGAAGACGATGGACGCCTGCTGGGCCGTGGACGGCGCTGGCAGTGCCAGCGCGAGAGCAAAAAGGGCGAGCGTAGTACGGACAAAGAACTTCATTCTAGTATCACCTTTCATCGAGTTCTGGCCCCCTGCTGACCGAATCTGAAGTGCAGCTGCCAACCGGGCGCTGTCTTGTCGAAGCCGTATGCGTAATCGAGTCCGAGCGGGCCGAAGGGCGTTACGAGCTGAACCCCGATGCCGGCCCCCCGGAACAGTCGGGTCGAGTTGATCGCGGTCGGTTCTCGCCAGATGTTCCCGGCGTCGCCGAAGGCGGACACGGACACGCGGTCGCCGAAGCGAATGGCGTACTCCGCGGTGAGCTTCACGTAGGCGTTGCCGAGCCGCTGGGAGAGTTGAACCCCGGGCGCTCCCTTCGGGATGAAGCCGAGGGGCGTGATGGCGGTCTCGTCGTACCCCCGCAGGCTCTGGCCGAACTGGACACCGCCCATCCAGAAGCGCTCGAACGGGAAGTTGCTGGCGTCGCCGAAGATCGCACCGGCTTCGGCCGTGATCCCGAGCGCGGTACGGACGGGGCGTACCCCGGGCTGGCCGCCGCCGAAGTCACCGAGGGGCGCCCACCACTGTCCCTCGGCCGTGTACGTCTGGAAATCGCCGTCGCCGCCCAGGAGCCCACCGCTGAACTCGGCCTGGATCTGCTGCCGGGTCCCCACCGTGGGGAAGAGCGGGCTGTCCAGCGAGTTGCGCATGATGGACACGGACACGCTGCTCAGGAGCCCCGGCGGCAGGCTGAAGATGTCGCCCTGGCCGTCCCCGAAGTTCTCGTACTCGGTGCGTGAGATCTGGTACCCCACGAAGAGGCGGCTGTAACGACGATCAAAGGGCAGCGGGAGCCCGATCCGCAGGGAGGCGCCGGTCCGCCGCCGCTCGCCTTCCGGGAAGTTGAAGAACCGGTTTTCCTTGGTACTGAAGATCGATACCGCCCCGCTGTACTGGGAGCCGGCAATGGCCGGGTCGGTGTAGCTGGTGGAAAAGTTGTTGTACTGGCGTCCGAACTCCCACCGGAGGTGGCCGGACTTGGCCTGGCCGAAGAGGTTCGGGTGATCGTAACCCAGGAACCCGGCGATGCCGCCCCAGCCGCCGATGGTGGTTCCGAAGTTGACCGAGCCGGTCTGCTTCTCCTCCACCTGGAAGGTGACGTTGATGTCGCCGTCGTCGAGCTGATCCATCTGCGGTGTGGGCATGGGCGACTCAAAGAAGCCGAGGCCCATGATGCTCCGGTAGCTCTGGATCAGCATCTCCTCGCTGTATACGTCGCCCGGGAGGATGAAGATCCGGTCCCGGATCACGTTCTCGTGGGTGTAGGTGTTGCCCACGATGGAGACGCGGTTCACGTACGCCGGTTCCCGCTCCACGATATCCCAGCCCACCTGGACCGCCGGATCCCCGGCCGGCGTCTCCGTCCGCTCGATGAACGGGGCCACCTGGGCGTAGAGGTAGCCCTGGTTCCGGTACAGCTGGCTCACATCCTCTGTGGCCCGGTCGAAGCGGCTCTGATTGAACGTCGGTTGCTCCTCGGCCCGCTGGCCCTCCTCACCCCCCACGCCGGCGATGCCGAAGCTCGACAGGATCCCGCCCCGGGCGCTCTCGTAGTACGTACGGAGCTGATCGGTGGGGAACTCCCGGTTGCCCCGGATCTCGAAACCCAGGAGCGCGTACTGATCGCCTTCCTGGACCTCGAGCTCCAGCCGCCCCTTCCCTGTCTCCGGATCCACGATCAGCGTGTCACCCACCACGGCGAAGTCGATGAACCCCCGACTGCCGTAGAAGGCCGGGAGGTTCTCCCGGACATCGGCCCGTAGCAGGGCCTCCTCGAAGAGACCGGGACGGAACCAGAGGAAGCCCTCCTCCTTGGTGGCCATGGCCTTCCGGATCTCCGCATCCGAGAAGGCCTCGTTGCCCCTGATCTCGATCTCCGCAATGGCCACGCGTGAGCCCTCCTGGACGTCGAAGACCAGCCGGTACTCGTCCTCCACGCCTTCAATCGGCTCGAGGCGGTGCTCGATGCTGCGCAGCCGGATCCCCTTCTCGGCCAGCATGTCCCGGACCAGCGCCTCCGCACGGGTCACCCGGGTCGGGCTGAAGGGCTGGCCGGCCCGCAGGCCCGCCGTGTCCCGCACGGTCCGGGCACGCAGGTGCTCGAGCCCCTGGAAGTCCACGTACGCCACATACGGGTGCTCCTCCACCTCCACGATGACGCGGATGGGAGAGGCAGGGTCGGTGGGGTCGGTTTCCGCGGCGTACACCTGGACGTCGGCGTACTGGCCACTGCGCCAGAGCCGGCGGATCGCATCACCGACGTCCCGGTACGTGATCCTGTCGCCGAGGCGGATTCCGGCCAACGAGAGGATCACATCGTCGCTGAGCCGTTCATTACCCCGTACTTCCACGGCCTCCACCGTGACGGGCTCTACGGCCTGTACCGGCTCCTGGGCCGACGCTGGACGTGGAGCTACTGCAACCGCGACCACGGCGGAGAAGGCCAGTGCGGCCGACCCCGCGATCCTGCAGAACGTCTTCCGCATCATGTCTTGGCCGAGGAGGGAACGCGGAATTCCAGCGAGTCGCCGTCCTCTGCCACATCGACCTCCACCGTTTCGCCCGCCGAGAACTCGGACACCAGGATCTTCTCCGACAGCGGGTCCTCCAGGTAGCGCTGGATCGCCCTGCGCAGGGGCCGGGCTCCGAACTTCTCGTCGTATCCCTTGTCCACCAGGAACTCCACGGCCTCGTCGGTGAGGTGGATCGTGAGCTCCTCGTCCTCGAGGCGCTTGTGCACGTCCTTCAGCATGATGTGGACGATCTCACCGATCTGGTCCTTGGTCAGCGTGTGGAAGACGATGACGTCATCGACCCGGTTCAGGAACTCGGGGCGGAACGCCCGCTCGATCTCCTCGGTGACCTTGTTCTGCATCCGTTCGTAGGTGGTCTCCGAATCCCGCTGATGGAACCCCAGCGCCGCCTTCCCGGTGCTGATGTCCGACGAACCCAGGTTCGACGTCATGATCAGCACGGTGTTCTTGAAGTCGATCACCCGGCCGTAGTTGTCCGTGAGCTGGCCGTCATCGAGGACCTGCAGCAGGATGTTGAACACGTCCGGGTGCGCCTTCTCGATCTCGTCGAGGAGCACCACGCTGTACGGGCGCTGCCGGACCATCTTGGTCAGCGTGCCGCTGTCCTCGTAGCCCACATAGCCCGGAGGCGCGCCGATGAGGCGTGACACGGAGAACTTCTCCATGTACTCGCTCATGTCCACGCGGATCAGCGCGTCGCGGTCGGCGAAGAGGAACTCGGCCAGCGCGCGCGCCAGCTCCGTCTTCCCGACCCCCGTGGGCCCGCTGAAAATGAAGCTTCCGATGGGCCGGTTCGGGTCCTTCAGTCCAGCCCTGCTTCGGCGGATGGCCCGGCTGATGGCCTCGATCGCCTCGTCCTGACCCACCACCCGCTTGTGGATCTCCTCTTCCATGTTCACGAGACGCTCCGTCTCGGCCTCCTTCAGGCGGGTGACGGGGATACCCGTCCATCGGCTCACGATGAACGCCACATCCTCGACCTCGATCACCGGACGGTGCTGCTTCCGCTCCTCCTCCCACTGCTCCTGCTGCTTGCGGATCTCGGCCTGGAGCTCCCGCTCCCGGTCCCGCAGCTCCGCGGCTTTCTCGAAGTCCTGGTCGCGGATCGCTTCGTCCTTCTTGTCCGCCAGCGCCTCAAGCTCTTCCCGCAGCTCCGTGACCTCCGGCGGCGGGACCTGCGTGGCCAGCCGTGCCCGGGCCCCGGCCTCATCGATGACATCGATGGCCTTGTCCGGGAGGAAGCGGTCGGTAATGTAGCGTTCGCTCAGCTTGGCCGATGCGGTCAGCGTCTCGTCCGGGATCTCGACTCGATGGTGGTCCTCGTAGTGGATGCGCAGCCCCTTGAGGATCTCCACGGACTCGTCCACGGTGGGCGGGTCCACGATCACCGTCTGGAAGCGGCGCTCGAGGGCGGCGTCCTTCTCGATGTACTTCCGGTACTCGTTCAGCGTGCTGGCGCCGACGCACTGCAGCTCGCCGCGGGCCAGCGCAGGCTTCAGCATGTTGGACGCGTCGATGGCGCCTTCGGCCGCACCGGCACCCACCAGGGTGTGGAGCTCGTCGATGAACAGGATCACGTTCTTGTTCTGGGCGATCTCGTTCATGATCGCCTTGAGCCGCTCCTCGAACTGGCCCCGGTACTTGGTGCCGGCGATCACCGCCGCCATGTCCAGTGCCAGCACCCGGTGGTGGGTCAGACTGTCCGGCACTTCACCCGCGGCGATGAGTTGCGCCAGCCCCTCAACGATGGCCGTCTTGCCGACGCCCGCCTCGCCGATGAGGACCGGGTTGTTCTTCTTCCTCCGGCTCAGGACCTCCATGACGCGCTCGATCTCGGCCTCCCGGCCGATGGTCGGGTCGAGCTCCTCGTTCCGTGCAAGCTCCGTGAGATCACGGCAGAAATGGTCGAGGGCCGGCGTCTTCGACTTCTTCTCGCCCTTCGAGGGCCCGGAGCCGCCGGATGGCGACGGGCTCCCGCTGCTGCTCCCGCCACCGGAGGCGGACGAGGCCTGCGGTGGATTCGCGTCGCTGCCCAGGAGCTTGAGCGTCTCATCGCGGGCTTCGTCCAGGCTGAGGCCCAGAGAGTTCAGGACCTGGGCGGCGATCCCCTTCTCCTCTCGCAGAAGCCCCAGAAGCAGGTGCTCGGTCCCCACGTACGAGTGGTTCAGCTCGCGAGCCTCGGCCATGGCGTATTCCAGCACCTTCTTGGCCCGGGATGTATACGGGAGCTCGCCCAGGGCAATGGTCGCCTTGCCCTTCTTGACCGATTCCTCGATCCGCTCGTGAACCTGCTCCAGGTCCACGTTGAGATTGGTCAGCACGGCGGCCGCCACGCCCTCTCCCTCACGGATCAACCCGAGGAGGATGTGCTCCGTCCCCACGTAGTCGTGCTGAAGACGGATGGCTTCCTCACGCGCCATGGCGAGAACTTTCCGCACCCTGTCTGTGAAGTTGTAATTCATTGGTGCCTCGTAGCGGGGGTCGGTTTCGCGACCGCCCTTCTATTCTGCCTTCGATTGGTCCGTGTCAACATCGTCCGGGCCGTTCCGGCCGCCGGGCTCCAGGTCCGATTCGCTCTCCAGCGTCCGTCGCACGTACGCGGCGCGCTGCAAATCGTTCTCCTGGTCCGTCAATGACCGGCCGGCCGCCTGCTCCAGATGCGCCGGCTGCGTGTAGATCATGATCTTGTTCAGCGTGTATACACTGAGGCTCGAGAGCAGTTTCATGCTCACGCCCAGGCGCACGCCGCTCAAGAGGTTCATGACCTCCTCGAACGACAGCGAACGAGCATAACGCAGGAGCCCGTAAGCTCGCCAGATCTTGTCTTCCATCACGGCGGGTGCTTCACGCATGAGGACGGTCCGTGCCTGCATCTCGTACTGGATCACCTGGCGTACGATCTTGTGGAGGTGATCGATGAGGTCCTCTTCCGGCTTCCCGAGCGTGGTCTGATTCGAGATCTGGAAGAAGTTCCCCACCACCTCCGAGCCCTCGCCATAGAGGCCCCGGAACGTCAGCCCCACCTGCCCGATCCCCTGGAGAACCTTGCCGATCTCCTTCGTCAGAACCAGCCCCGGCAGGTGGACCAGGACCGAGGCCCTGAGCCCCGTCCCCACGTTGGTCGGACAGCTCGTGAGGTAGCCGAATTCGTGGTGGAACGCCATGGGAAGTCGCTCGCCCAGCTCCTCGTCCAGCGCGTCGACCTGCCCGTACGCTTCCCGGAGCCGGAGCCCGGACATCAGGCTCTGGAGCCGGAGGTGGTCCTCCTCGTTGACCATGAGGCCCGCCTCCTCGGCCGGACCCACGATGAGTCCTGCCCCCGTGTGGGGGCCCGGCGCCCCCTCCCCCACCAGCTCCCGGGACACCAGGTGCCGTTCCAGAAGGACCCTCCGTGACAGCTCCGGCAGCGACGCTACGTCCACCGACACACCATCGCCGAGAAGAGTGCCCTGCTCCGCCGCTCGCTGCACGCTGCCGAGGATGCGGAGCCGCTCGTCGTCTCCGATGCGAGGGCTGAAGGCGTGGCCCTGGAGGTTGCGGGCGAGACGGACCCGGGTGGAGAGGACGATATCGGCGTTGGGGCCACTCGCCTCCAGCCATGAGAGGCCGAAATCGCTGAGGCTATCGAGATCGATCATGGCGATACCGCCTCCAGCTCCTGGATCTGGTCGCGCAGCTCGGCCGCCCGCTCGAACTCCTCTCTCTCCACCGCCAGGGTCAGCTTCCTGCGCAGCCGCGAGATCTGTTCACTGCGCTCGGCTTCGGTGGGGTCGGGCGGGAGGTAGATCTTACCGACGTGCTGGGTGCCGCCCTGGAGCCGGCGGAAGAGGCCGCGCAGGTGGGCGTCGAAGGTGACGTAGCAGTGGGAGCAGCCGAGGCGGCCCGTACGCTTGAAGTCATCGAGGGTCAGCCCGCAGTAGTCGCAGGCACCGGGGTCGGCCTCTTCCGGCTCCGCCTCTTCCTCACCCATCTGGGCGAGGAAATCGGTCAGGGGGAAGTTCGGCACCCCGGGGTCGGGCTCCAGCCCCTTCTCCGCGGCACACGCCTCGCAGAGATGGAAGGTCCCCATCTGATTATCCACGATCTGGGTGAGGTGAATGACCGCCTCGTTCTCACCGCAATTGTCGCAAAGCATACGTCAATCCGCCTGCAGGGTGTGCAGCTCGCCTTCCTTCACTTGCATTACCCGGTCCGCCTGATCTGCCAGCTCCCGATTGTGAGTCGCGAGGACCAGTGCCACACCGTGCTCCTCGCGGAGCCGGAAGAACAGGGCGTGAAGCCGATCGCTCGTCTGCGCGTCCAGGTTCCCACTCGGCTCGTCCGCCAGGATCACCGCCGGGTTGTTCGCCAGCGCGCGGGCCACCGCCACCCTCTGCTGCTCGCCCCCGCTGAGCTCGTTCGGACGGTGCGTGGCCCGCTGCGCGAGCCCCACCTCCGCCAGGATCGAGCGGGCGCGGACCTCGGCTTCCCGCCGCTCCGCACCACCGATCAGGACCGGCATCATCACGTTCTCAAGCGCCGTGAACTCCCGGAGCAGGTGGTGGAACTGGAAGACGAACCCGATGACCTCGTTCCGGAACGCCGCCAGCTCCGGCCCTGCCAGCTCTTCCAGGCGCCGGCCGGCGATCCGCACGGTCCCGCCCGTGGGCGTGTCCAGTCCGCCCAGGAGATGGAGGAGCGTGGATTTCCCGGCCCCGCTGGCTCCGACGATCGCCACCGCCTCTCCCGGTGTTACCTGGAGGTCTACACCGTCCAGTACCGTGAGTTCGGTTCCGCCGCCGCCGGCGTAGATCTTCCGCAGGCCGATGGCCTCCACCACGCCGGTGGGGCGCTCCACCACGGAGCCGCCGGCTTCGGCCAGCGCCTCGGAACGTTCACTCATGGCGGATCGCCTCCACCGGCACCATCCGGGACGCCTGGCGGGCCGGATAGATCGTGGCCACGAATGCCACCACGATGCTCAGCCCCACGATCAGGGCCAGATCCAGTGGATCCAGCGCCACCGGAAGCGTGTCCACGAAGTAGACATCGCCCGGGATCTCGATGAACTCGTAGGTGTCCAGGAGCCAGACCAGGAGGAGGCCGAGGCCCGTACCGAGGCCCGTCCCCACCACCCCGATGGCCAACCCCTGCTGCATGAAGATCTGGAGCACCGTCCTGTCGTTCATCCCCATGGACTTGAGGATCCCGATCTCCCGGGTCTTGTTGGCCACTACCATGATCAGCGTGCTGATAATGTTGAATGCGGCCACCACCACGATGAGGAAGAGGATGACCGCCATGGCCATCTTCTCCAGCTTCAGTGCGCTGAACAGCGCCGAGTTCAGCATGACCCAGTCGTTGGTGTAGTACGGGAACGGCAGCCGGTCCTGGATCCACGACGCCGTGGCATCGGCACGCCAGGGGTCTTCCACCTTCACACCGATCCCGCTCACGCCCTCCCCGAGGCTCAGCAGCTCCTGGGCGTCCCGGAGCGGGACGTACATGTAGCTCGAGTCGTACTCGTACATCCCGGTGTCGAACCGGTCGGTGACCTCGAAGATGCGGTACGTCGGGACGATATCGCCCGTAGGCCCCGTCTTGAAGTTCTCGAACGACGCGATCACCACCGTGTCGCCCGGGAAGATGTTCATCTTCTGCGCCAGCCGCCGACCCATCAGCATGGGCGGGTAGCCGGTCCGGGTGTCCCCGAACCGGAGCTCGCCGGCCCGGATCTCCTCCTCCAGTTGCACCAGCGGCGGCCCGTCGGATGTTTCCAGACCCCAGACGGTCCCGGGTTGGACGTAGTCGGTGCCGGGGATGAAGGCGGCCACCTCCGTCATGACGAACGGCTTGACCGCCGTCACCCCGGGCGCTTGCCGGGCCGTGTCTGCGGCGGGCCGCCAAGCCGGCATCCGGAACCCGCCGGAGCCCTGCTCGAAGATGTAGACGTGGGGGTTCATCCCCACGATCTTCGCCTGGAGGTCCTGCTGGAGGCCCGTCATCACGGCGATCACCGTGATCAGCGCCGCTACACCCACCACTACACCACCCACGGCGATCATGGTGATCAGCGAGACGAAAATGCCCTTCCGACGGGAGGCCAGGTAGCGTCGGGCCACGAACCACGAGAGGCGCTTCATCCCCCGCCCTCCTCGGGACGTATGGTCGGGAAGAGGATTACGTCACGGATGGAGGGCTGACCCGTCAGGAGCATGACCAGGCGGTCCACGCCGATCCCCACACCACCCGTGGGTGGCATCCCGTACTCCAGCGCCCGGAGGAAGTCCTCGTCCACCACCATCCCCTCCTCGTCCCCTGCCGCTCGAAGCTCGGCCTGGGCCTCGAACCGATCCCGCTGATCGAAGGGGTCGTTCAGCTCGCTGAAAGCATTGGCGATCTCCCGGCCGGCAATGATCAGCTCGAACCGCTCCGTGAGGCGCGGGTCGTCCCGCTTCGCCTTCGCCAGCGGCGACAGCTCCCGGGGGTAGTCCACCACGAAGGTGGGCTGGATCAGCGTCGGCTCCACGAGGGCGCCGAAGAGGGCGTCCAGGAGCTTGCCGTGACCGAGGGAGGCGACGTCGTCGACCCCGGCCTCCGCGGCGGCGCCACGGAGCTCGTCGTCGTCCAGCGACGCCACATCGACGCCGGCCTCCGCCAGCGCGTCCAGAAACGGCACCCGCTGGAACGGTGGGGCGAGATCCAACGCCTGCCCGTCGAGCTCCACGGTGGTGCCGCCGGTGGCCTCCGTGGCCACGTACGCCATCAGCTCCTCCACGCGGGTCATCATGTCCTGATAGTCGGCGAACGCCTCGTAGAACTCCAGCATGGAGAACTCGGGGTTGTGGGTCCGGTCGATCCCCTCGTTCCGGAAGTCCTTGCCGATCTCGTAGACCCGCTCGAGCCCGCCCACGATGAGCCGCTTCAAGTACAGCTCATCGGCGATGCGCAGGTACAGCGGCATGTCCAGGACGTTGTGGTGTGTGGTGAAGGGTCGGGCCAGGGCGCCACCGTAGATCGGCTGCAGCACGGGCGTCTCGACCTCCACGTAGTCGCGCTGATCGAGGAACCGTCGCATGGCCTGGATCACCCGGGAGCGCTTCACGAACACCGCCCGCACGTCCGGGTGCACCGCCAGGTCCGCGTACCGCTGCCGGTAGCGCTGCTGGATGTCGGCGAAGCCGCTGTGGATCACACGCTCCCCCGTCTCCTCGTCCTCCTCGACCTTCCCGTACGGGAGTGGGCGGACGGACTTGGAGAGGAGCGAGAAGGTGTCCACCTGGACGCTGGGCTCACCCATGCGGGTCCGCATCATCCGACCCGCCGCGCCGACCCAGTCGCCGACGTGGAGCAGCTCCAGGAGCCCGTAGGCGTCCTCGCCCATGACGTTCTGCCGGAAGAAGAGCTGCACCCGCCCGGTACGGTCCTCCAGGTCCGCGAAGGTGACCTTGCCATGGGAGCGGAGCGATGCGATCCGGCCGCCGAGCCGGACCGTCGGACCCAGGCCGTCGTCGTCGACCTCGCCTTCGGCTTCGGCGGCCTCGAAGAGCGCTACCGCCTCCTGCGCATGGTGGGTGACTTCGTAGCGATGCGCGTACGGTTCGACCCCGCGACTCCGGAGCTCCCGGAGCGTGTCTCGTCGGTCCTGCTCGATCCGGCTCAGCTCTGTGTCCGCGTCCTCCTGCCCGACCGCTCTCGGCACCCCGTTTTCGCTGCTCATGCCACCCTTGCGCCGAACTCCTTGAGGTACGCCTCGATGAGCGGATCCAGCTCGCCGTCCATCACCGCTTCCACGTCGCCGATCTTGAGCTCGGTGCGGTGGTCGGTGACCTGTGTGTACGGCTGGAAGACGTACGACCGGATCTGGTTGCCCCAGGCGATCTCCGTCTTCTCGTCTTCCAGCTTCTGCCGCTCCTTCTCCCGTTCTTCCAGCTCCCGCTCGTACAGGGCGGACTTCAGCATCTTCATGGCCACGACCTTGTTCTGGTGCTGGCTCCGCTCCTGCTGACACGCCACCACGATCCCCGTGGGCTCGTGGGTGATCCGTACCGCCGAGCTGGTCTTGTTGACATGCTGACCGCCGGCCCCGGAGGCACGATAGGTGTCGATCCGCAGGTCCTTGTCCTGGATGTCGACCTCGATCTCGTCGTCCACGACCGGGTAGACGAAGACGCTGGCGAAGGACGTGTGGCGTCGCCCCTGGGAGTCGAAGGGGGAGATCCGGACCAGGCGATGGACTCCCTTCTCCGCTTTGAGGTAGCCGTAGGCGTAGCGACCCCGGATCTCCAGCGTCACGCTCTTGATCCCGGCCTCTTCGCCGGCCATCAGGTTCAGGATATCGAGGTCGTAGTCGTGACTCTCGGCCCAGCGGGTGTACATGCGCATGAGCATCTCCGCCCAGTCCTGCGACTCGGTCCCGCCGGCGCCCGGGTGGATCGTGACCAGGGCATCCCGATGGTCATCGTCGCCGCGGAGCATGTTCCTGAGTTCCAGACGCTCGATGCTCCGCTCCAGCGTGGCCGACGCTTCCTCGAGCTCAGCCTTCAGCTGCGGGTCCCCCTCCTTCTCGGCTTCCAGGAGCTCGGCCAATTCCACCAGCTCGTTGGCCTTCTCGTGAGCCTCTTCCCACGGCTCGATCCAGCTCTTGAGGTCGTTGACCTCGATGCTGATCCCACGGGCCCGGCCCTGGTCGTCCCAGAACCCGGGCTCCGTCATCAGACCTTCCAGCTCCTCCAGCCTGCTGCGCTTGGAAGCAATGTCAAAGATAGCCTCCGAGCGCGTCGATCCTCTTGCGCTGGTTCTCCAGCTGCTCCAAGGCGTCCGACATGCTCTCTCTCCCAAAACGAGAGGCCGTCCGGAAGAGAGACGGCCCCGTAAGTTCCTTGCGACGCCGGAAGATAATGGCGGTCCTTCCCACCGGCAACCGATTCCGCGGCTCAGAACACCCGCTCTCCCCGGGCCAGGATCTCGTTGAGGGCGTCCCGGAAGTACGGCGTCTTCTTCGCCATCTCCTCGCCCACCTGCTCCACGTACTCCTCCCAGCTCTTCAGAATCTCGTCGCGGAAGTCCCCCCGTAGCGTCCCCGCCTCCGTCGACTCCTTCCACTTCTCGGGGTGATAGACCTTGATGTCCGATACCAGCGCCCGGGCAAGCCGCCGGGCCCGCGTGTTCGGGTCCTGGGGGCCGAAGACCGGGGCCTCGTCCCGTGCCGGCGAGGATGCCGCCGTGGGCTCTTCCGTGACCGGCTCCGTTTCCGGTTCCCCGGCCGCTTCCGGTCCCCCGGTTCCCTCGGGCTGCACGCCCGCGTCGGGTTCTACTCCGGCCTCCGGCTCCTGGACCGCTCCGGCCGGCGCTGGCGCGGTGTCCGTGCCAGGGGCCACTACGAACTCGCCCGGCGGCGTGGGGCCCAGGGCGTCCGAGACGTGGAACGCCGTCCCGCACTCCCGGCACCGGGCTTTCACACCGGCGCTCGGGATCCGGTCGGGATCCACGCGGTAGAGCGTACTGCATGCGGGGCAGGCAATGTTCATGGCTCGTGAACCTTCGGTGCGTGCTCGGGTTCCGCTGTGTCGTCCGGGGTGTCCAGGTCGTCGCCGTCCCGCCGCCGGTCCACGGCGTGGACGGAGCCCGGGAGGGTCTTGGCGTAGGACTTCATCTCTGTCGCCAGCTCGCTCACCCGGGCTGGGTGAGAGAAGACCCGGTACCGGTTCGTTACCACCCCGATGGACAGCGTCATCAGCGGGATCTCGTGAAAGTTACCACGCCGGTCCTTGGCGACGAAATAGCCCCTTTCCCGATCGGCCTTCGTGTACTGATACGGGATCAACACATCGAAGATCGACAGGATCTCCCGGCAGCAGACGTCCATGGACTCCATCGGGAGGTTGAAGATGAAGTCGTCGCCGCCGATGTGGCCGATGAACCCGCTCGGGGCGTAGGCCCGCACCACGTCGCGGAGGATCCGTGCCACGATGCCTATGACGCCATCGCCGCGGTTGTAGCCGTACCGGTCGTTGAACTCCTTGAAGTGGTCAAGGTCGGCGTAGCAGACTGCGAAGCGCTGGCGCTTCCGGATCCGCTCCGTGATGTCTCGCTCGATCTGGGCCGTGCCCGGGAGCCGGGTCGAGGGGTGGACGCTCACGTCCCGGTTCGCCCGGTTGAGCGTGACCTGGAGGCGGATCGCCTGCTCTGCGGGTCCCATGTCCGAGGTGAGGAGCTCATCGGCGCCCGCTTCCATGGCCCTCAACCCGTGCTCCGCCCCTGCAGCGTCCATGAAGATCACGGGGATCACTGCACTGTAGGCCTCACCCTTCAGCGTGCGACAGGTCTCGATGGACTCGTCGTCCATCGGGCTCCCGAATATGATGGCGGATGGGAAGGTGCGATTGACCATTTCCAGGATAGTCGCACAGCTATCGACCTGCTGGATTTCCAGGCCGTTATCGGCCGCGAATTCGCGAACCAGTTCCGGCGGCGAGTCGTCTGTCGCTGACCGGTAGGCTACGACCGGCTTAAAGTGCATTCGCCATCAGTTCGTGAAACGTCTTGGGAGAGAGGCGGTTGCAAAGTATCTCGCCCCCCAGACCCTGTCAAAGCGTCAGCGCCCCGTGCCTCAGGACGATTCCGCGTCGGCGAGCACGAAATCGATCTTCCTCTCCTCCAGGTTCACGGCTGCGACCTGGATGGTGACCCGGTCGCCGAGCTGGTAGCGTTTCTTGGTGTGCTCACCCACCAGGGCGAACTGATCTTCCAGGAAGACGTAGTAGTCATCCTCCAGGGAGCTCATATGCACGAGGCCCTCGACGAAGTAGCGGTCCAGGAGGATGAAGAGGCCGAATGACGTGACACCACTGACGGTCCCGTCGAACACGTCGCCCACGTGCTGCTCCATGAACTCCGTCTTCTTCATGTCCACACTGTCGCGCTCTGCGTCCACCGCCACGCGCTCACGCTCGCTCGTCCGGCGGGCCACCACCGGCAGCCGTTCTGTGCGGAGCTCCTCCGGCAGCTGCTGCCCGTCCACGAAGGCCCGGGTCAGCATGCGGTGTACCTCGAGGTCCGAATAGCGGCGGATCGGTGAGGTGAAATGGGTATAGTGATCGGTGGCCAGGCCGAAATGACCCAGCGGCTTCTCACTGTAGTGGGCCCGCTTCATGGAGCGCAGCACTACGGTGGAGACGAGGTTCTCCTCCGGCCGGCCGTCGAACCGGGCCAGAGCCTGCTGCAGGTCCTTGGGCGTGGGCTCGTCGGGGATCCGGACGCCCAGGCCGGCCAGGAACGCCTTGAGCCGTTCCAGTCGGTCGCCGTCCGGGGCCCCGTGGACCCGATGCAGGAACGGCAGCTTCCGGCTCCGGGCCGCCCGATCCACCGTCTCGTTCGCCAGGATCATGAAGTCCTCGATGAGCCGGTGGGCCTCGAGTCGCAGCACTTTCTGAATGTCCGTCGGCTCGCCCTCGGTGTTCAGCACTACCCGGGACTCCGGCAGGTCGAAATCGATGCTCCCCCGGTCCGCTCGCTTCTGCCGGAGCTTTCGCCCCAGGGCGGCCAGATTGCGGACCGCTTCGTCCACCTCGGCACTCACCGATCCCTCGTCGCTGAGGATGTCCTGGGCATCGCCGTAGGCCAGCTTGTGGGCACTCCGGATCACGCTCCGGACCAGCTCGTGGGACCGGACGTTGGCCTCATCATCCATACGCAGGAGCAGCGAGACGGCCATCCGGTCCTCGTGGGGCCGCAGTGAGCACAGGTCCGCCGACAGGGCCTCCGGGAGCATGGGGATCACCCGGTCCACCAGGTAGACGCTCGTGCCCCGCTTGAACGCCTCCTGGTCGATGACGCCGCCCTCCTCCACGTAGTGGGAGACGTCGGCGATGTGGACGCCCACCTCCCAGAGCCCGTCCTCCCCCTCCTGTATGGAGAGGGCGTCGTCGTGGTCCCGGGCTTCCGGCGGATCGATGGTGAAGATGAGCTGACCACGCAGGTCGACCCGGCCCGCCAGATGGCCGGCGCGGACCCCGCCCTCCTGGAGCGCCTCGGCAGCCCGGTCGACCTCCGCGGGGAACTCCAGGGAGAGCTCGTGCCCGTGGGCCACGGCCAGGACGTCCACGCCCGGGTCCGTGAGCTTACCCAGCACGTTCTCCACTTCGCCGGCCGGACCTCGCTTCTTGTCCCCCCAGCTCGTGATCCGCACCACCACCACGTCGCCTTCCTCGGCGTTCTGGGCCTGGCCCGGCGGGACGAAGATATCGGAGGTCAGCTTCTGGTCTTCCGGGACCACGAAACCGAAGTTCCGCGACGGGTGATACACGCCCACCACCGTCTCGCGGGCCCGCTCCAGCACCTTGATGATAGTGCCCTCGGGGCGGTCGCCCCGGCGCCGGCGCTCCACCCGGGCCACCACCCGGTCGCCATCCATGGCCGAGTCCAGCCCGTTGGAGGGGATGAATACGTCCGGTCCCTTGGCCGTCTGGACGAAGCCGGCCCCGCTGCGGATGGTCTGTAGCGGCCCCACGGCCAGATTGATCTTCTCGGGCAGCGCATACCGCTGGCTCTTGACCCGGTACAGTACACCATCATCCACGAGGCGACCCAGGAAGTCCTTGAACTCGGCGTAGTCCTCCTGGCTCACGTCCACCGCCTTGGCCAGCTCCTTGGCTTTCAGGGGGCGTTGGGCCTCGGATTGGAGGTGTCGTATGACCGCTTCTGCGGTGAAATCCATGTTCAATTCCTTATGGGGATTCTGAGTCCGACATTCCAGCGCAGCGTGCCCTGGGTCGGCTGTAGACGGTTTTCAATGCGGACCCCGGTGCCCGAGCGAAGGCGAGCCACGACCAGGGCGTCGACCGCTGATACGAGATGGTTTGCGAGAACCAGGCCAAGAGCTGTGGAACGGACCTTCGCCTCCGCGTCCGCGTCCCGGATCAGTGCGTTGTAACGGTCGAGATCACCGAGGCGGCCCGACCAGTTCCAGAGGAAGTCGGGGCCGGCCGCCCGGTCCCGGTAGTAATCCAGGGCGTCGGTGTAGGCAGGCGACGATGGGTCCGCCACGCCACCGGGCAGGAAGATCCCTCGCGCCAGCTCCCAGACTACGCCGTTGTAGGTCCCGGCGTCCACCTCCGGCTGGAGCCCGTCGGTCTCGGGGTCCCGATCGTATGCCCCGCTCGTCACGTACTGGCCCAGCGTCTCATAGTAGCCCCAACTGCCTTCTCGCCGCTGGTCGGGGTCGGTGGGGAGCCGGGCGGACTCCCACGCCAGGTCACGATACGCCGTGCTCAGGCGGCGTACGTCCGCGGCCGCTTCCAGGTGCACCGTCCACAGGGCCGCCTCCAGGACGCCGTAGACCACCCAGCGCCGCAGCCCCAGTGCCGCCTGGCCGGCTCCGGGGAGCACCAGCGATGCGGCAAAGGCGCCGGCCGGGGTCTCGAGCAGCGCCGGGCCGGGTACCGTGGCGGGCAGGTCATCCAGCGCTTCCGGAGTCTGACCTCGCCCGGCCGCGGGCCAGAGGAGCAGGAGGCAGACCAGCAGGTGTCGCATGATCAGAAATGGAGGCCCAGTGAGACATGGAAGGGCTCGGCGTCCGCCTCGAGAAGCGAGTTCGCGAACGATCGCGAGACGCCTATGTCGAAGCGGTCGTAGCGGAGCTCCAGCCCCACGGCCGCGCCCGTGCCGAGGCCTTCGCCTGGCGTATAGCCGGCGCGGAGGAACACGGCCTGCTGGACGTCCAGCTCCAGCCCCACTGCCAGCGTAGGGGAATCGGGCGCAGACAGCTTGTCGCGAGCGTCCACCGCCAGGCGCAACGCCACCAGGTTGTCCGTCGGTACCGCGGCGAGGAGATCGTACACCACGCCGAAATGGATCCGCCCCGGGAACCGGTCGGACTGCTCGAAGTTGATCACCTGCAGCGCCAGGCCCGCATTCACCACCGCCAGCCCGATCTCGAGCGCCGGGTGCCATGACGGGTTGTAGTGCAGCCCCACGTCCACCGCCTGCGTGGTGGCCACATTCTCCGCGCCGCCGCAGATCCCCCGACAGTCGATCCGCTGCTGGAAGACCTTGTAATTCACACCGGCCGACACACCGCCACCCACAGGGAGCGCGAAGGACGCCGCCAGCAGGTGGTCCCGGAGTGAGAGCTCACCCGTGGGCTGACCCGTGGGGTCGGTGGTCTCGATCTCGCCCCGGTCGAAGAGCTGGTACGAGATCCCCATGGTGGTGGAGAATGGCGTGAACAGGAGGGAGAACGCGTCCACCTGCACGTCCAGCGTGGTGTCATCCGAATGATGGATTACGAACCGGCTGCCCGAGAGCGCTGCCAGTCCCGCCGGGTTGCGGAACACGGCGTCGGCACCGCTTCGGGCCGTGATGGCTCCCCCCAGGGCGCTGGCCCGTGCGCCCACCGGCACCAGCAGATGCAGGCAGCACTCGGCGCCCGCAGGCGGAGCGGGTTCGCCCCCCTCCTGGGCCCGGCTCCCCTGCGCCACGGCCAGCGTCGATAGAACGACGAGGGCCGTACACAACGTCCGGCTCCGGGACCCCGTCGTGGTCACGTCAGGATTCGCTTTCCAGTGGCTGCGCCTCGTCGATGAGCATCACCGGGATACCGTCGCGCACCTCGTAGCGGAGTCCGCACGCGTGGCACACGAGCGCCTCCGGGTCCGTGCGATGCTCCAGCTCGCCCTTGCACTGCGGGCAGACCAGAATCTCCAGCAACTCCTTGTCGAGCATGCTCCCTCAGCTGTCTTCAGGTATGTGATAGCCCAGTCGCTTCAGCGCGTCCGCCTTCTTCCGCCAACCGGGCAGCGGCTTGACCCACAGGTCGAGATACACCCGAGTACCCGTAAATGCTTCAATCTTCGACCGGGCACGGCTGCCCAGACGCTTGATCGACCGGCCGCCCTTCCCGATGATGATTCCCTTCTGGCTCTTCCGGTCCACGTAGACCTCCGCACGGATGTAGACCGGGTCCTCCGACTCACGGTATTCCTCGATCCCCACCACCGTCGAGTAAGGGATCTCCTGGCCGTACTCCTCGAAGATCGTCTCACGGATCAGCTCCGCCACGAAAAAGCGCACTGGCTGCGCGGCCAGGTCCTCCGGCGGGTACAGGTACGGCGACTCCGGGAGCCCGGCCGCCAGCGCCTCTTTCAGCGCCTCGAGGCCCTCCCCCTTCTCGGCGGAGATCCGGTGCGGCTCGATGTGCAACTCACGGCGCGACCAGTCCACCAGCCGCTGAACCACTCCGGGGTCGCCGATGTCCACCTTGTTGATGGCCACGTGCAGCGCGGGTCCCCGCGACCGTAGCTTCTCCAGGACCTCCTCGTCCGCCGGTGCGTCAGTGCGCGTCGGGTCCAGGAGGAGGAGCACCACGTCCGCGTCCAGCAGCGCCGCCACCGCTTCGCCGACCATGCTCTCGTGCAGCAGGTACCGGGGCTCCAGCAGACCCGGCGTGTCCACGAAGATCATCTGGACACCGTCCTCCGTCAGGATCCCCAGTACCCGCTCCCGGGTGGTCTGCTCCCGTGACGTCACGATGCTCAGCTTCTCGCCGATGAACGCGTTCATCAGCGTCGACTTCCCCACGTTCGGCCGCCCCACCAGCGCCACCATTCCCGCCCGCGTCTCGCCTGCGCCCTGGAGATGCTCCGGGATGGCGGCCAGGGCGTCGTCGGGCAGTGTCTCAGGGTCCGGGGGGGCAGGCGGATCCGGGGGCGTCACCGGGTCCGCGCCGTCCTCCGGCGTACCGGGTCCCTTCAGACCTCCTCCGGTCTCCTCCGGAAGGGGCTCCTCGTTCTTCGGATGTTCTTGCATATCGGCCGATTATACGGTTTGAGACGGAGCGATGATACCCGGGCCGTGGGTGTGGATGCACGGGGCGGGCGGGTGGTGCTGGATGCAGAACCGCCCCGTGCCGCTCAGTGTGAGCGACCGGGGCGGTCTGAAGATAAGGCCGGTGACGACGTACTCTCCCACTCGGTCTCCCGAGCAGTACCATCCGCGCT
>JAWODW010000110.1:0-5762 GCA_046483065.1 Longimicrobiales bacterium
TGTCGATCGTGGCCCGCTGGTCCTCCGACATGTCGACCCGGTCGATGATGTAGGATCGCTCCCGGTCGTCGTCGTCCCGGCGCTCGCGGGCCTCCGTCCGGCTGTCACTGCTTACCGCCCGGTCGACGGCGGCCCCGGCCAGTGCGCCGGCGATGAAGGTCACGGCCAGGAGTCCGAAGCCCATGAGCCGGACCCGCTCGAATACGCTCACCGCCGCTCCATGGCCAGCACCAGGTCGGCCGCATCGGGTTCACGGTCGTCCTCCAGCCACTCGGCGGCCGGGGCGGGCACGCCGAGGGCCTCCACCATGGAGTCCATGGGCTCGGCGCTGTTCCGCTGTATGGCGGTCAGCCCGCCCAGGGCGAGGATGGCGATGATGGCGGCGGCGGCGAGCGTCGGTCGGGCCCAACCGGCCATGACAGCCAGCGGCCCGGCCTGACGGGTCCGACGTACCAGCTCGGGCTCGGCGGCATCCATGATCTGTCGTACGAGTCGCTCGTAGCGCAGCTGATCCTCAGTGGGATCCAGCGGCGAGAGGTCCACCCGTTCCGTTTCCATGGTCATCAGTCCTCGTTCGAGCGTTGCAACGCTTCATGATCCCTCAGCGCCGTCCGGGCGTGATGCAGATGCGCCCGGACCGTGCCCGTCGGGAGACCCAACATCTCCCCGATCTCCCGGTGCTTCCACCCCTCCAGGTCATGGAGGATCACCACATTCTGCTGGACCTCCGTGAGGTCCCCGATCGCCTCGGCCAGATCCGACCGGAGTCGGGACCTGGCCGTTTCCGTGTGTGGACCCGGCCGATTCGACGCCAGCGGCAGCGCGTCCAGCGGTGCCGCCTGCCGTACCGTCAGATACCGGCGCACACTGTGTGCCCGGTTCCGCACGATCTGGAGGAACCAGGCCCCGAACTTGGCCGGGTTCCGGCAGTCCTCCAGCCGCTCGAGCGCCCGTATGAACGCATCCTGTACCACATCCTCGGCATCGGCCGACTCCTTCACGATCCCCACCGCCACGGCAAAAGCCGGGCGGGTGTAGCGCCGTACCAACTCCTCGAACGCACGCTGATCGCCGCCCAGTACCCTGGCCACGAGGGTGGCGTCGTCCTTCATGACCAGATGACGCCCGCGGCGGGAAAAACGTTGTCGTCCGCGCGAAGGAGACCGGCCGCTGAGGCGGACGTTACGCCCATGTTACCCGCGCCGCAGTTACGCGTGACATCCCACCGCCATCCTTCGACATGAAAGGACACAGCGATACGCGCTCGGGAACCATGACCCCGGGCAGTCGCTCCACGAGTCGGAGGAGGACGGATTGAGTGTTACCCAGTCGCATATCGGGACTCGCTGGTGGCGCCGGCCCGCGCTGCGCGGGGCGGTGTTGGCGCTCGCCACGTTGTTTCTCGTTGCTTTCGGAGCCATGGATCTCACCGCGCAGAATGGCACGGAGACCGGACGGGTTCTCGGTCGCGTGATCGAAGCTTCCACCGGTGAGCTCATCCCCCAGGCCGAAGTCGCCGCGTTGGGCGGTCCGAGCACGCTGAGCGACCTGAACGGGCGCTTCATGCTGAGCGCGGTTCCCGCCGGTGTCGTCAATATCACGGTACAGGCCCTCGGGTACGCCAGCAAGACGGTGACCGCCGTGGAGGTCCAGGCCCGGGACGTGGTGACGCTGGACATCACCCTCACGAGCCAGGCCATCGAGCTGGCAGAGGTCAGGGTCTCTGCAGCCCGGGAGCGAGGCAGCACCACGTACCTGCTGGACGAGCGCCGAAGGTCCGATGCCATGGTGGAGGCGGTGGGCTCCGAGGAGATCGGCCGGCGGCCCGACTCCGACGCGGCGGACGTGGCGAAGCGACTGACAGGCGTGACGGTCACCGACGGCAAGTACGTCTTCGTTCGCGGCCTGGGCGAGCGGTACTCCCAGACCACGCTGAACGGGTCGAGCCTGCCGAGCCCGGAGCCGGAACGCGAGGTGGTACCGCTCGACCTGTTCCCGTCGGGCTTTCTGGAGAGCCTCCAGACCCAGAAGTCGTACAGCCCTGACCTGCCCGCCGATTTCTCCGGCGGTGCCGTCCAGATCCGGACCCGGAACTTTCCGTCCCGGTTCGCCGGCAAGTTCGGCGTCTCCACGAGCTTCAACACCGAGAGTCAGTTCCAGGACGACTTCCTGCACCACCGGAACGGGGGCACGGACTGGATCGGTTTCGACGACGGTACGCGAGCGCAGCCGGTGACGGTGACGAACCTCATGGGCGATGTCCGGAGCGGCGAGCGGCTGCCGTCCGATCCGGAGCAGCTGGTTCAGATCGGCGAGGCGCTCCGGGGGATGGGTCAGCAGTTCGCGCCCGGTGTGGGGACCACGCCGCTGAACCGGTCCTTCAACCTGTCCCTCGGGAATCGCGTGGACGTCGGCCGGCTGGCCGAGCTGGGCTACTTCTTCGCCGGGACGTACTCGGACAGCTATTCGATCCGGGACAACGAGGTGGAGCGGAAGTGGCGAGCCGAGGCGTTCCGTGAGGGCACGGCCGAGATATCGGAGCCAAATGTGGATTATACCTTCACCCGGGGGACCCGCACCGTCAACTGGGGCGCCATCGGGAACGTGGCGTGGAAGCCCGGTCCGGACCATCAGATCGCGCTGAAGACCACGGTCAACCTGAACACGGACGACGAGGCGCGAGTCTACACGGGTCTCAACGGCGAGGACATCGGCGGGCTGCTCCGCAGTGAGCGAGCCCGGTTCGTCGAGCGCCTGATGGCGTGGACCCAGCTCTCCGGCGAGCATGTGGCCCCGTTCGACTCCCGGCTGGAGTGGCGGCTGACGGGCGCTCGGGCCAGCCGGGACGAGCCGCTCCTGCGCGAGACCATATACGTCTGGGACGACTACCGCAGCGACCACTACCTCCTGGACTTCACTGAGAGCGCCCGGTACTTCTCCAGCGACCTCACGGACGACGATTTCAGCGCCGAGATGGACTGGCGCGTACCGTTCCCGTTCTTCGACCGGGCCGGATACGTCAAGGTCGGCGGTGCGATCCGGGACCGGGCGCGGGCTTTCGGTGCCCGGCGTTTCAACTGGCTGTTCCTCGGCAACACCATCGATGATCTGGACGCGGCACTGGACACGTCCACCATCGTCTCGCGCAACCCGGGCGCCGGCGAGTTCGCCATCGATGAGGTGGTCGAACCCGGCGACGTGTACGACGTCTCCGATCGGAGGAGCGCAGGCTACGCCATGATCGAGTTGCCCCTCACGGGCCGGCTCAACGCCGTGGCCGGCGCTCGCGTCGAGACGTACGACCTGGAACTGACGGCCCGGGACAGCACGCTCCAGGACCTGCACCGGACGGATATCGCACCCTCGGTCAGCCTGGCCTACGCCATCACGGACAATGTCAAGATCCGAGGCGCGTGGAGCCGGACGCTGGACCGGCCCGAGTTCCGTGAGCTTGCACCGTTCCAGTTCACGGAGGCCACGAGCCTGCGTCAGCTGGTCGGGAATCCACGGCTGGTACCGGCGGAGATCGCGAGCATGGACCTGCGCGTGGACTGGTTCTTCGGCCCGAACGAGATCCTGTCCCTGGGCGGGTTCCACAAGGATCTGAAGAACCCTGTCGAGCAGGTCTTCATCGCCGCCGCCTCCTCGGCCTTCTCGTTCCAGAACGCGACGAAGGCGACCGTGCTCGGCCTCGAAACCGAGGCCCGGGTGCGACTCGGTCGCTTCGCCGCTGTACTGGAGAACATCGGTCTTCAGGCCAACTACTCACGGATCTTCTCCGAGGTTGAGGTCACCGCGGAAGGCATCTTCCAGCCCACGAATCTGGAGCGCCCCCTCGAGGGCCAGGCGTCCTACGTGCTGAATACGGGACTGACGTACTCCAGCATGGACGGCGGCGTAGACGCCGGCCTCTACTTCAATCGCTTCGGCGAGCGCCTGACCGCCGCCGGCGGCTCGGGGCTGCCCGATATCTACGAGCAGCCGCGCAACAGCCTGGACGCCTCCATTGGCTTCCCGATCCGCAGTGGACTGCGGGCCAAGGTCAAGGGCACCAACCTTCTCGACGCCGAACACCAGTATCTGCAGAGCGCGAACGGGTACACCCGGACGCAGCGCAGGTACACCGTCGGCCGAACGTTCTCGGTCGGCCTTTCGTGGGAGTTCTGACACAAACTCTCGAACGCGCACTACAGTCCACCAACTTCACCACACCAAGCGAGGAACCAACACATGAAGTGGACACGCAAGACCGCCCTTTGGGGCGTAATGATCGCCAGCGCCATGACGCTGGCCGCCTGTGACGAGGATCCGACCGGCACGGTCAACCTGCCGATGGAGCCGGGCAACGTGGCCGTAGCGGTCACCGGCACGGACCTGACCGTGAGCTGGGACGCGGTAGCCAACGCCGAGTCCTACGACGTGACCGCCGCCACCGACGGGGAGCAGGACCGGACTCAGAACGTGACGGAGACCACGGCCACGTTCACCGGCCTGACCGAGGGCGCCACGTACGCGGTGCAGGTCACTGCGGTGAACGAGGCCGGGGAGGCGTCGTCGAACCTGCTGCTGGTGACCATCGACGAGTCGATCGAGTTGGTAACCGGCGACATCCTGACCAACACGACCTGGACGTCCGACAAGACGTATATCCTGACCCAGCCGATCTTCGTGGGCGGCGACTGCGGCACCGACGGGGCCAAGGAGGGCTGCACGCAGGCCACGCTGACCATCGAGCCGGGGACCACGATCCTGGGCCGGAGCGACGTGCCGCAGGGGATCCGGGGCGCGTACCTGGTCGTCTCCCGTGGCTCCAGGCTGGTCGCCGACGCGACCGGTGAGGACCGGGCGCCGACGGCCGACGAGGTGATCGTCTTCACGTCCGACCGGCCGCGCGGGGACCGGGCCCGGGGTGACTGGGGCGGGCTCATCATCAACGGCCAGGCTCCGACCAACGCCGGCTCCGAGGCCCAGGGCGAGGGCGACTCGGGATTCTATGGCGGCGCCGATGATAACGATGACTCCGGGATCCTCCGGGGCGTCAGGATCGAGTACGCCGGTGACGACGTGACGCCCGCCGACCAGTTGAACGGGCTGGCACTGCAGGGTGTGGGCGCGGGCACGACGATCTCGTACCTCCAGATCCACTACAACACCGACGACGGCATCGAGCCGTTCGGCGGCACGGTCTCCGTGGACCACCTGGTGGTCACCGGGATCGGCGATGACAGCGTGGATGGCACCGACGGCTACCGCGGCTTCATGCAGTTCATCCTCGGCCAGCAGCGCGGTGACAACGCCGACCGGGGCTTCGAGATCTCGAACAACGGCGACGACGGTGACGCCGCGCCACACACCACGGCCGTGATCGCCAACGCCACCATGATCGGTGCACGAAACACGGTGGTCAGCGGTGAGATCGGCGGCGCTGAGTCGAGCCGCGGCGTGGAGTTCCGCGAGGGCTCGCGCTACCGGCTCTACAACACCATCATCGCCGGGTTCAACTCCGGGTTCCGGATCGCCGACGCCTCCACCCAGGTGGCTGCCCAGAACCGGATGGACGGCCAGGCCACCCCGGACTCGACCCTGTCCGCGGAGGGGATCATCCTCCACAACAACGTGTCGACCTTCGAAGATGCGTTCGCCCAGAGCTTCTTCGAAACCGCCGGTTTCAACAACATGGTCGCCGATCCGGGCTTCGATGCCTCGGTCTACGACTACGGGTCCCTGAGCAGCCCGCCGGACTTCACACTGTCGGCCATGCC
>JAWODW010000049.1:0-5274 GCA_046483065.1 Longimicrobiales bacterium
TGAACCGTCTGACCCGGGCCGCGGGCGTGCAGGGCGCCATGGTGGTGGACGCCGAGGCGGGCGTGGCCGTGGCCTCTGAGCTGGCGGCGGGCGTGCAGGAGACGGCGCTGGCGGCCATGGCCGGGTCGCTCTTCAACCGCACCGCCGACGCCTCCCGCTCGTCGGGGTTCGGCGCGGTGCGGCTCCTCCAGCTCGACGCGGAGGAGGGACACGTGGTGGTGGCCGGCGCGGGACCGCTGCTGGTCGTGGCATTGACGGAACCGGGGGCCCAGCTCGGGCTCGTCCGGGTGGAGGCGGAGCGTGCCGCCGGGGAGTTGAGCGAATGAAGCGGGACGATCTCTATCAGGTGGCCGAAGCGCTGGAGGAGCCCATGACGGACTTCGTACGGGAGTCCCGGGTCCGCACCGCGCTGCTGGTGAACCACAGCGGCCAGGTCCTGGCCCGGCACGGCTTCTCCCGGGGCTTTGACGTGGGCGATGTGGCCACGCTGGCCGCCGCCGCCCACTCCTCGGCCCACGCCCTGGCCGAGCTCACCGACTCGGGCCGGTGGATGCACCTCCATCACGCCGGCCAGGAGAAGCAGATTTTCCTGGCCCCGTTCAAGGTGGGCGACCAGGAGCTGATCCTGGTGGCCATCTTCGACGACGACTCGACACTCGGCCTCGTGCAGCTCTTCTTCGACCGGCTCGTGGAATCGATCCGGGAGGTGCCCGAGCTCAAGAACAGGCTGCCGGAGGGCGATGTGGAGGGGTTCGAGGCCGACCTCGAGGCGGGCGTGGAGCGGCTCCTCTCCGATCCGGAGTCCGACTGAATGCCGCTGGTCCAGTACTCCGCACGGGAGATCCTGTGCAAGATCGTGTACTACGGGCCGGCCCGGTCGGGGAAGACCACCAACCTCCAGTGGGTGCACCGGTCGCTGCCCGAGGACCGGCGCACGGATCTCGTCTCCCTGGCCACCGAGAACGACCGCACCCTGTTCTTCGACTTCCTGCCCCTGGACCTGGGCACCATCTCCGGGTTCCGGACCAAGTTCCAGCTCTACACCGTCCCCGGCCAGGTCTACTACAACAAGACCCGCACGCTCGTGCTCCGGGGCGCCGATGGCGTGGTCTTCGTGGCCGACAGCCAGCCCCGTCGGGCCCGGGACAACATGGAGAGCCTGCGCAACCTCCAGGAGAACCTCCTGGACAACGACCTCGACATCCGGGAGCTGCCCCTGGTCTTCCAGTACAACAAGCAGGACCTGGTGGACGCCGAGGCCGCCGAGTCACTGGACGAGATCCTGAACTTCCGCGACGTGCCGGCCCACACGGCCGTGGCCATCCGTGGCGAGGGCGTGGTCCCCACGCTCCGCTCCGTGAGCGAGATGGTCCTGGAGAGCGTGTCCCGGCGCTACGCCGCCAGGCTGGAGCACTGACGCCATGCCCTTCGACCTCGACCCCCGGTTCACCTTCGACGCCTTCGTGGTCGGGCCCGCCAACCGGCTGGCCGTGGCCGCCGCCAAGCGCGTGGCCGATGCACCCGGCAGCACGTACAACCCTCTCTTCATCTACAGCGCGTCCGGCCTCGGGAAGACCCATCTCCTGACCGCCATCGGGCACCAGGCCCACAAGCTCCACGACGCCGACGTCACCTTCGAGACCCTCGAGCGGCTCATGGAGGCCATCTCCGACGCCGTGGAGGCCGGCGAGCGTGACGCCCTCCGGGGACGGCTCCGGGAGACCGGCGTGCTCCTCCTCGACGACGTCCAGTTCGCCGCCGGGCACCGGCAGACGCAGGAGGAGCTGATCCGGGCGTGGGACACCCTCTCCTCCCGCGGCGCCCAGGTGGTCCTCACCAGCGACCGGCCGCCCCAGGAGATCGACGGCCTCGACGAGCGGCTCCTCAGCCGCCTCTCCGGCGGCCTCATCGTGGATATGAGCGCGCCGGACTACGAGACCCGGGTGGCCATCGCCCGGCGGAAGGCCGAGGAGCGGGGCCGGCCCCTCTCGCCCGAAGTGTGCCAGGCGGTGGGTCGCATCGCCTTCACCAACGTGCGGGAGCTCCAGGGCGCGCTGAACCGCATCATCGCCGTCCAGGAGCTCGAGGACCGGACGGTGGAGCCCGACGAGGTGGTCCAGCTCCTGGGCGTGGCCGCCGAGCGCGGCCGCGACGAGTTCGGCGAGTTCCTCTCCGACATCACCGGCACCGTGAGCTCCGTGGTGGAGGAGGCCGACCGCCTCGTCGCCGACGCCATCCTGGCGTGGGAGGGCGAGGGGATCCGGACCCGGCGGCTGGATGGCGCGCTGAACGGCACGCTCACCACCGGGCAGGCCGAGGAGCTCATCCGTCGCTTCGAGCACGACGTGGCCCGGCTCCGGCAGATCGCACGGGAGATCCGGACGCTGGACGCCGACGCCCGGGAGCTGGAGGCGCCCGTGCTCCGGGACCCCGACCGGGTGGCCGAGGCCGAGTCGCTGCTGGCCCGGGTGCGGGAGCGGCAGAAGCCGCCGCCGGCGCCCCCCGAGGGCCCCGGCCTGGACGCCCTGGCGGGCGACTCGCTGGCGCTCCGGGCCGCCCGGGCCGTGGCCGATGCCCCCGGCGAGGCGTACAACCCGCTGTACGTCATGGGGCCCGACGGGGCGGGGAAGTCCACGCTCCTGATCGCGTTGGGCAACACGCTGATCGCGGACACCGGCCTGGCCGTGGCGTACCTGGGCGGCGAGACCTTCTCGCAGGCCCTTATCGACGCCATCGAGCACGACCGCCTCGACGCGTGGCGCACCCGATTCCGCCGCGCCGACGTCCTGATCCTCGATGACCTCGACACCTTCGCCGAGATGGAACGCGCCCAGGAGGAGCTCTTCCACCTCTTCGAGGAGCTCCACCGCCACGGCCGTCAACTCGTCTTTGCGGCGGCGTCCCCACCGCAGGAGCTGGGTGTGCCCGACAGGCTCCGGAGCCGGCTGGAGGGTGGGCTGGTGGTGGAGCTCGACCCGTCCGCCGCCCTCCGCACCGATGCGGCGATGGGCGCGGGGCCGGCACGGGATCCGGGGCGCGAGCCGGCGCCATCGCCCGCGCCCGCCGGCGACGATGACGCGGGAGCGACGGGTGGGGAGCCGGATGCGGGCGTGGAGCAGGACTCGTCGCAGACGCAGAGCTCATCCCCGGCCCGGGGCTCCGTCTGGAGCCGGGAGAAGGTGCTCTGGGAGTGGCCGTATCCGGGGGACTGGATCGAGGAGGCGCTGGACTGATGGCCATCAAGGGGAGTCTCAAGGAGGCCGGCCTGGCCGACGTCTGTCAGCTCCTGTCCATGGGGCAGAAGACGGGCTGCCTGAGCGTGACGGACCGGTCCCGGTTCGGCCAGATCTACTTCGACCGGGGGCGGATCACCTTCGCCACTATCGTGAACCGCCGCGACCGGCTGGGCGACCTCCTGGTCCGGGAGGGCGCGCTGAGCCACGAAGACCTCATGGCGGCGGTGGACGCCCAGGCGGAGGAGCCGGACCGGCGGCTGGGCGAGCTGCTCCTGGAGCGCGGCCACATCGACACCGACACGCTGAAGGCGGCCATCGAGCGGCAGATCGAGGAGGCCATCTACTACCTCTTCACCTGGAAGCGGGGGAACTTCTACTTCGAGGCCGGGAAGACGCCCGACAGCGGCGAGATCCTGATCGCGGTGAACCCGGAGAGCCTGCTCCTGGAGGGCGCCCGCCGGGTGGATGAGTGGAGCGTCATCGAGAAGAAGATCGCGTCCATGGACCTGATCTTCGACCTCGACCGGGACCGGGTCAACCAGGCGGCAGTCGATCTGACCGAGGAGCAGGAGGCGCTCCTCGACGTGATCGACGGCCGGCGCACCGTCGAGGAGCTGGCCGAGGCGTCGGGGCTCGGCGAGTTCGCCACCGGGAAGGCGCTCTACGGGCTCCTCCAGGCCGGCTTCGCCCACCGCGTCGGGCGCCGCGAGCCCGCCGAGGTCATGGAGGCCGCCGACGTCCACGAGGCACGGAACCTGGGCGTGGCCTTCTACGAGACCGCCATGCTCGAGGACGCGCACCGGGAGTTCCGCCGGGCCCTCAACGGCGACGCCCACGACGCCATCGCCCGGCACTACCTGGCGCTCATCGCGCTCCGGCAGGGCGACGCCGCCGAGGCCGTCCGCCGGCTGACCGCGCTCCTGGAGAGCGCCGGCCCCCACGTGGGCGCATTTCTGAACCTGGCCCACGCGCTCCGGCTCCAGGGGCGCTACGACGACGCCCTCAGGGTCCTGACCCGGGCGGAGACGCTGGCCCCCGGCGACCCCCGGATCCGCCTGGCCGAGGGCGCCACCCACCTCACCGCCGGTGAGATCGATGCGGCCGCCGAGACCCTGGCGGGCTACCGGGAGCGCCTCGACCCCGACACGCTCCCGCCCGCCACCTACTACTACTGCGCCGCGCTGGCCGCGGCCGTGGGCCGCCGCCTCGACGATGCCGACGCACTCATCGAGGAAGGGCTCGGCGCGTACCCCGGCTCCGCGCCGCTCCACAACCTGGCGGGGAACGTGGCGGAGCGCCGCGCCGACATGGCCGCCGCCGAACGGGCCTACCAGGAGGCGGCGGAGTCCGACGGGTCCATGGCCCAGGTCCACCGCAACCTCGGCGACCTGGCGTACCGGCGCGGGATCGACGCCGAGGCGCTGGAGCACTACCGCCGGGCCGCCGAGCTGGCGCCGGACCTCGGCGACGAGCTCTACAGCCGCCTCGCCGACCTCTACTACCGGAAGAACGAGCGCCGGCAGGCCATCGCGTGCTGGAAGCAGGCCGTGGCGCTCAACCCCGGCAACGAGACCGCCCGGAGCCACCTGGAAGTGGTCGCCCGTGCCACGAGCTAGGAAGACGACGAGCCCCGGCCGGCCGCCGGGCCGCGCCGCGGTCTTCGCGCCGGGCACCCTCCTCGGGGCAGCGCTCCTCGGGGCAGCGCTCCTCGGGGCCGCACCCACGCCCGCACCCGCACAGGACTCGCTCCGCTCCGGGCCCGTGGTCCGCCGACATGTACGGTCAGGGGCGCTCTGAAGAACTCGTGGGCAAGGCAGTAAAGGACAAACGTTCCCAGGTTATCATCGCCACCAAGTTTGGCTTTCCGATGGGCGATGGCCCCAACAAAAGCGGCGCTTCACGGTATTACATCATGAAGGCGGCAGAAGCTAGCTTGAGGCGTCTGCAAACCGACTACATTGACCTCTACCAGGTCCACCTGCCCGACCCGGCAACTCCCATTGAGGAGACGCTGCGCGCTCTTGACGATTTAGTGCGG
>JAWODW010000036.1:0-32636 GCA_046483065.1 Longimicrobiales bacterium
GGCTCCCCGAGGAGGGCCAGGTCGACACCCAGCGTCTGGGGAGTTATACCGGCGGGGGACTTCTTCGGCGCCATCGAGGCATGGGAGAATTGCCTGCTTCAAATGCAGTTGTTCTACGAGGTGTACAACACGAAGGTCCTGCGGCCGAAGGGCAGGAAGCTGTATGAAAGCGGCGACGGGAGCGTGGAGCAGCGGGTGGCCGATATGGCGAATGACGTAAAGCACTCCGGACGCAGCGTCCTGACGGAGGCAGACCTGGCACCGGTCTGGTTGACCGCTGATGGTGTGGCGTCGCTGAGCGGCCACCAGCTGTCCTACTAGGAGTTGGCAGAGGCGGTCCGCGACGTGGCTGAATTCGCACAAACGTTTCAGGACCCCGCCGGCGCCACCCGGGATGTCCTCGCGGCCCTCGATCACGTTGGGGTGGGTCCCGGGGCCTCTTCTCGAGAACGTTGTTCATCGTACTCTGCTTCGTGAGTCTCTGCGCTGTCCTGGATCAGCCAGGATCCACGGGGTCGGGCAGGACCGCAAAGTAACCAGCGACCAGGGGACGCACACGTCGCCCCGATCCCTTGCCTGCGCTCCCCACCGTCGGTAGCATCCGCCACCAGGGAGGTACTTGCTAGCTGGTGCTGGTCCCGGACTTCAAATCCGGTGGGGCCGCCGACCGCGGCTCGGTGGGTTCGATTCCCATGTGCCTCCGTATCCAAACAAGCTGCTGGTAGCGAAATGGTGGCGGTGGGGGGCTCTCCCGAGGGTGAAGACCGGCCTTCAAAGCCAGTGGGGCTGCCGACCGCAGCTCGGTGGGTTCGACTCCCATGTGCCTCCGTACGCTGGATCCGCAGTCCGTTGAGCGCCGCGCCGCCTCCCGTCCACGGCGTTCTTCATCTATCATACAGGCATGAAGAAGACCGACCTCCCCGTGGAAGGCATGGACTGCGCTTCCTGCGCGTCCCACGTTCGCACCGCGCTGTGCGATGTGGACGGCGTGAGCTCGGCCGACGTGCTTCTGGGGGCCGAGAAGGCCGTGGTGGAATACGACGAGGGACGGGCCGACCTCCAGCGCCTGGTAGACGCCGTGGCCGCAGCCGGCTACTCCGTGCCCGCCGCGTGGCGGGCTTCTGCGGCAGGCGACGCCGGCACCGATGGAATCGACGGGGCCGACGGCTCCGGCCCCAGCGGGCTCGATGGCGGCCCCCGATCCGCCCGGGCCGAGCGCGCCGAGAGCTTCACGCGTCGGGCCATGGCGGTGACCGGGCTGGTTTTCGGCGCGGTGCTGCTGGTGGTGGTTCTGGGCGAGTGGCTGGGGCTCTTCGAGGCGGCCACCGAGGGCGTCCCGTTCTGGGTGGGCGTTCTGGTGGTGCTGGTGGTGGGCTGGCCGCCGCTCGTGAACGTGGTACGGGCCACTCTCGGCGGTCGGGTGATCGCCCATACGCTCATGACCGTCGGTGTGCTGGCGGCGTTGATCGTGGGGCAGTGGGTGACGGCCGCGGTCGTCGCCTTCTTCATGCGGGTCGGCGACTTCGTGGAGGGCTTTACCATGCGGAAGGGACGGGAAGCGCTCCGGGACCTGGAGTCCCTCGCCCCTGCCACCGCACGGGTGGAGATCGACGGCGAGGCGGTGGAGCGTCCGCTCGATGCGGTCCGGTCCGGGGACATCGTGGTAGTTCGACCCGGGGAGACCGTCCCCGTGGACGGCGAGGTGGTGGAGGGGCGGGCCACCGTGGAGCAGGCCGCCATCACCGGCGAGTCCATGCCCGTGGAGGTCGGGCCGGGCTCGGAGGTCTACACGGCTACATCGGTCCGGGGCGGTGCGCTCCGGATCCGGACGGAGCGGGTCGGGTCCGAGTCCACCTTCGGCCGCGTGGTCCGCATGGTGGAGGAGGCCGAGGCGAACCGGGGCCGGGTCGAGAGCTTCGCCGACCGGTTCTCCGGCTGGTACCTGCCGGTGGTCGGGACCGTGGCGCTCCTGACCTACCTCATCGGCCGGGACCCGCTGGCCACCGCCGCCGTGCTGGTGGTGGCGTGCTCGTGCGCCTTCGCCCTGGCCACGCCCGTGGCCATGCTCGCCACCATCGGCTCGGCCGCCCGGAGCGGGCTCCTCATCAAGGGCGGCGCCTACATCGAGGCACTGGCCGCCGCCGACGTCCTGCTGGTGGACAAGACGGGCACGTTCACCGTTGGCCGCCCCGTGGTCGGCGACGTGGCCGGCCTGAACGGCGCCGGCGGCCATGAAGTCCTGTCGCTGGCCGCGGCCGCCGAGCGGGACTCGGAGCACCCCCTGGCGGCAGCCATCCGCCGGGAGGCCGACCGACGCGGCGTGGACGTGCCGGAACCGGAGAGCTTCGAGGCGATGGAGGGCCTGGGCGTGGCCGCCACGGTGGCCGGGCGCCGCGTGGTGGTGGGCAGCCAGCGGGCGGTGGGGATCGACACGCTGCCGCCCGAAGGCGAGGCCTTCCGGCGCGAGGGCGCCACGACCGTCTACGTGGCCCGGGACGGCGAGGTCATCGGGGTGATCGCCGTCCGCGACGAGGTCCGCCCCGAGGTCCCGGCCGCCATCCGGGAGCTCCGGACCATGGGGCTGGACGCGATCGAGCTGCTGACCGGCGACCACGAGGCCGCCGCGGCGCCCGTGGCCCGGGCGCTGGGGATCGACTACCGGGCCGGGCTCCTGCCCGAGGACAAGATCCGCATCGTGCGGGAGCACCAGGCCCGGGGCCGGAAGGTGGTCATGGTCGGCGACGGCGTGAACGACGCGCCGGCGCTGGCCCAGGCCGACGTGGGCATCGCCATGGGAGCCGCAGGTACCGAGCTGGCCCTCGAGGTGGCCCACGTGGCGCTCATGCGCGACGACTGGTCGCTGGTGCCCCACGCCTTCCGCACCGCCCGCCGCACCATGGGCGTGGTGAAGGGCAACTTCGGCTTCACCGGCCTCTACAACGTGGTAGGCCTCACCCTGGCCGCCACGGGCATCCTCCCGCCGATCCTGGCCGCCGCCGCCCAGTCCATCCCCGACCTCGGCATCCTCGGCAACTCGGCCCGGCTGCTGCGCCGGTAGCCCCCCACGCCGCTATCTCCAGTCGTTGCCCATCCAGCTCCCGTACATGGGGTTCGGCAGCACGAAATAGCGCTCGCCGAAGAGCCGGTACGCCTCCGCCGGCCCCGTCCGGATCGACTGGTCGAGGTCCGGGAAGTCTCCGATGTTATCACCGACCCACGCCACCACCTCCAGCGGCGGCAGCGTGTCGTGGGCCGTGCCCTCCCGGACCATCCGGAAGCGGGGTTCCTTCTCCCCGGTCTCCGTCTCGCACAGGACAACCGCCGGGCGGACGCCCAGTTCCGCCAGGTTCCGCCGGGTGGCCGGGCACAGGCCCTGGTGCCGGTTGGTCACGATGGCGATCCGGCCGCCGACCCCCTGGACCCGGTCGATGAACGTGCCCGCCCCCGGGACCAGCTCGGCCGCTTCCTCCATCACCCAGTCGTCCCACATGGACTCCTCGAACTCCTCGCCCGTCTCGGCGATCCGGCGCTCGAACTCGCTGTTGTCCAGCACCGTCTCGTCGGCGTCCATGATCACCGCCCACGTATCGGGCTCCCGGCCGGCGGCGTGCTCCCGCACGGCGTCCCACGCCAGCCGGTACGTCTGCAGCGCGATGGCCCGGTACTCGGCCGCCGTCCGGAACCAGTGCACCTCGCGGTGCCGGAGCGGTGCGTTCTCGACGGTCGGCGCCTCCATCGTGACCATCGGCGCCCCGGCCGTCGAGTCGGGCGCTGTCGCGGGGGTGGGGCTCGTCGTTTCGGTGCCGGGTGCGCACGCGGCCAGTACCAGCAGGGCGGGGAGGATGCGTCTCACCATCGGGTCTCCAGGGTTCGGGGTGCCAGAGTGTCGGGGTGTCGGCGCCGGGTTTCCCGCTGCCGGGCGGCCACCGGTCCTACGGCTCTCCGGCCAAGATATGCGACGAGGGGCTTCGGCGCCCCCGTCGGGCCGTTCCTCCCGGCTCGATCAGGATTCGGCTCCGGCTACGCCTGCCTGCTGTCGACGTGGGCCTGCGACCGGGCCGACCCCCGGGGGAAGAAGAGTGCCACGACGAATCCCAGCGTGGCGATGGCCGCCACGATCACATACACCGTGTGCAGCCCGTCCGCCAGTCCGAGCCGGAGCGCGTCCAGCGTCTCGGCCGGGACGGTGCCTCGCAGCTCCGGGTTCAGCGCCACGTTCGGGTCCACGGTGGTCCCCAGCCGCTCTTCGAGCCGCGTGTTGAGCACCGCGCCCAACGCCGCCACCGCAATGGCGCCCCCGATCGTGCGGAAGAACTGGACGCTGCTGGTAGCCACCCCCCGTCGCTCCCACGGCACGGCGTTCTGGACCGCCACCAGGTACGGCGTGGACATGAGGCCCAGCCCGGTGCCCACCACCAGCATGGCGCCCATGACCAGCGCCCGGGAGCTTTCGGGGCCCGCGGTGGTGAGGAGGAGGGCGCCGGCGAACCCCGCCACACCCCCCACCACCGTAAGCGGTCGGTAGCCCGTCTTCAGCAGCAGCCACCCCGCCGTCACGCTGGCGATGGGCCACCCGATGGACATGGGCGCCAGCGTGAGCCCGGCGTCGAGGGCCGTGCCGCCGAGGACGCCCTGGGTGAACATGGGGACGAACGCCGTGGCACAGTACAGGAGCGTGCCGATGATGATGTTCCCGGTGCTGGACACGGCGATGACCGGGTTCCGGAACAGCTCCAGCGGCAGCATCGGCTCGGGCGCCCGCCGCTCCTGGGCGATGAACGCTACCGTTCCGAAGGCCGAGAGCGCTAGCAGCCCCAGCGTTCTGGGATCCGTCCACCCCCACAGGTCCGTCCCCTCCAGCAGCGTGAGGAGGAGGACCGCCACCGTGCTCGTGAGGAGTGCCGTCCCCAGGAGGTCCAGCCGGTGCTCCTGCCGGGGGTGCCGCTCCTTCAGGTAGAGCTGGAGGATCACCACCGACAGGATGCCGAACGGGATGTTCAGGTAGAAGACCCAGCGCCACGACACGAAGTCGGTGATGAGACCGCCGGCCGCCGGACCCACCAGGCTCGAGATGCCCCACACGCCGCTGAACAGCCCCTGGATCTTGCCCCGCTCCTCCAGCGGGTAGATGTCGCCGATCAGCGTGACGGAGACCGGCATCAGCCCGCCGGCGCCCAGCCCCTGGACCGCACGGAACAGGATGAGCTGCTCGAAGGTGGCCGCCAGACCGCACAGCGCCGACCCGCCCATGAACACTCCGGCGCTGATGATGTAGAGCCGGCGGCGGCCGAAGAGGTCGGCCAGCTTCCCGAACATCGGGACCACCGTCGTCGACGTCAGGAGGTACGCCGAGAAGACCCACGAGTAGCGGGCCACGCCGCCCAGCTCCGCCACCGCCGTGGGCATGGCGGTGCCGACGGCTGTGGCTTCGAGGGCGGCCAGGAACATCCCCAGGATCAGGGCGCTCGTGACCAGCCGGCGTTCGCGTCCGGGCTGCATGGCGGCCGTAGCTTGCCACCCCGGCTCCCCGGGGTCAAGCCGGGACCCACCGCCCGGTCGTCCCGTTCCGCCATGGTGCCGCCCGGCGCAACACCTTCTACTTTGACCACCATGAAGATCACACGCACCAAGGTGGTCGGCGGAGGGGAGCGCGTCCGGCTCTATTTCGACGACAGCGACGAGCCCGCCGAGCTCGCCCTCGACCTCTTCATGCGCGCCGGCCTGGCCTCCGGCGACGAGCTCTCGGAAGCACGGCTCCAGGAGCTCATCGAAGAAGACGAGATCCACCGGGCACGCCACGCCGCCATGAACCTCCTGGCCCACCGCGCCCGCTCCAGGGCCGAGCTCCGGCGGCGGCTCTGGCGGAAGGAGTTCCCCGATCCGGTCATCGACGAGACACTGGCCTGGCTCGAGGAGCGCGGCTACGTGGACGACCGCGCCTTCGCCGAGTCCTTCGTCCGCGACCGCCTCCGCCTCAAGCCCCGGGGCCGCGTGGGCCTGATCCAGGAGCTGCGCAAGAAGGGCGTGGACAGCCACGTGGCCGAGGCGGCCATCGCCGCGGTCATGGACGCCGAGGAGGTTGACGACCGGTCGCTGGCACGGCAATCGGCCGAGGCCTGGGCCCGGAAGAACGCCTCGGCGCTCCGGAAAGCCCGGGACTCCACCGACGACCGGCGGAAGGCACGGCGCCGGCTCTACGGCCACCTGGCACGCCGGGGCTTCGCACCCGACGCCGTCCGCGCCGCCATCGACCTCATCCTCCACGACGATTGACCGGGGTGGCTCCGCCCCGTAGCATCCCCCAACCGATACGCCCGAACCCCCGGTCCCCCATGCCTACAGCTCGCGTCATCCTGAATCCCACGTCGGGTGCCGGCCACGCCCAGCGGATGTCGGAGCACATCCTGGTGGGCCTCGAGCGGCGAGGCTTCGACGTGGAGCTGGTGGCCACCACCGCGTCCCGTGAGGGCGTGCGGCTGGGCCTCGAGGCCGCCCGGGCACGGGTCGACATGGTCATCGCCGCCGGCGGGGATGGCACCGTCCACGAGGTGGCCAACGGGCTCCTCACGGCCCTCTCCCAGGGCGTGGACGGCCCGGTGCTGGGCGTGCTGCCGGTGGGCACCGGCAACGATTTCGCCAAGCTCATCGGCCCCCTGCGCGACCTCGACCGCTCCCTGGATATCCTCGTAGACGGCGAGCTCCGCCGGTTCGACGCGTGCGTGGCCGAATGGAACGAGCACCGCCACTGGTTCGACAACGCCGCCGGCACGGGCATCGACGTGGAGGTGGTCCGCCAGATCTTCCGGAAGCGGGGCAGGGCGGGGAACGCCACCATCAAATACCTCCAGGCGGTGCTGAAATCGCTCGTGACCTACAAGGCGGTTCCCCTCCGCATCCGGATGGACGACACGGTCATCGAGCGTGATACCATGATCATCGTGGCCGGCAACGGCCGCTCGGTGGGCGGCGGGTTCTATGTTACCCCCGATGCGGAACCCCGGGACGGTCTTTTCGATATCTGCGTGGTGAGGGAGCTTTCGTTCCTCGGCGCGCTGCCCGTGCTGGGCCGAGTGCTCCGGGGCGCCCACACGGATCACAAGAAGGTGGAGATGTACCGCGCAGCCGAGGTAGAGATCGAAGCGCTGGGGCCCGACCCCCTCTTCTTCCAACTGGATGGCGAGCTCCACGAGCCGCCCAACGCCCGCACACTCACGCTCCAGATGGTGCCGGCCGCACTCCCCGTGATGGTCGGATCCGAAGGGGTATGATCCGACGCTCCATCGCACCCCTCGTCCTGGCCGCCGCGCTCCCGGGCGGCCTCGTCGGGCAGGAGGTCGACACCCTCGGCGTCGACTCGGTCCGCCCGATCCAGCAGGTGGAGCCGGTAGCCGTGGATACGCCCACACTGCCGGCCTCTCCCGTCGGCGCCATGCTCCGCTCCATGGTCCTGCCGGGGTGGGGCCAGTCCAAGTTCGAGTCGTACTTCCGCGGCAGCGTCTACTTCACCGGCTGGGCAGGCAACTGGTTCATGATCTTCCGGAACGAGTACCGGCTCGACAACGCCCAGGTCCGGTTCGAGATCCGCACCGATCAGATCGAGGACCAGCTCGTGGCCTCCTCGACCAACCCGGATTCGCTCAGGGCACAGATCGACTCCTTCCCTGACATCCTCGACACCGCCGTCCGGGAGGACTCCCTCGGCAACGCGCTGCGCAAGCTCGCCCGCGCCCGGAAACAGCAGCGCGAAGACTGGATCGCCTGGTCCCTCTTCTGGGTCCTGGCCTCCGGCGTCGACGCCTTCGTCACCGCCCACCTCGCCGATTTCCCGGCCGACGTCGAGATGCGACCGACGGGCGAGCGGGCCCTCTCCCTCTCGGTTTCCGTGCCGTTCTCGACGCCCGGCGCACCACCACCACGCGCGGCTGGCGCCGCCCTCCCGGCGCCGCCCCTCCGGGGCCCGCCCGCCGAGGGGGGGATGCAGGACTCGCGGTAGGGACGGTTCGCGGGGTCTGCCGGGTTTCCGAGCCGTTTGGCTTGCCGGCGGTTGAAGGGGGGACTGGGGGTCTGGCGGGGCTGCTTTCGCGGCGAAACCCGCCGGCTTCACGGCGAAGTTGCCTTCAACGGCCACCACTCGTTTCCACGAGCGGTTCCGCGGTTCCCATCCCGAGGCCTATGCCGCAGTTCCCACCGTGGCGCTTGTGGGCGGGAGCGGTTACCCCCACTCCCCCAGTCCACACCCGGGACGTTCGGTTGCCGGACTCCCTCAGCCAACCCCGCGAACCCGGACTCCGCCGCGAACGCTATCCCCCCATCGCGGTCGTATGGGTCCGGGACAAAGCGTGAACTGCCCGAACGCGGATTGGCGCCCCTACGCCGATGACTCCCAGAACCGCAAAGAAGGCGTTCCGTCCGCCTCGACGGTGATATAGCTGAAATGGCTCAGCCAATCCCCGGCATTGAGGTAATACCGCCCGTCAGAAACCTCCGTGACCGCCGGCAGATGCGCGTGCCCGCACACCACGTAGCCCAGCTCCGGATCCTCGGCCAGCGCGCCCCGGGCCCACTCCTCGATGAACTCAGCCCGGCCGATCTTGCCGGGGTCCGTGTCGGCCTTCGCCTCCGTACTCGAGACCCGACGGGCCAGCCGCAGCCCGAGCTCGGGGTGCAGCGCCCGGAACGCCCCGATGGTCAGCCGATTCCGCAGAAGCTTCTTCAGCGCCCGGTACTTCAGGTCGCCCCGGCCCAGACCGTCGCCGTGGGCCAGCAGCGCCGGGCGCCCGGCGATTGCCGTCCGGACGTGGCCCGCGTGGAACGCCACCCCCACGTGCTCCTCCAGGAACCGTCCGCCCCACGCGTCGTGGTTCCCGCCCGTCACCAGCACCGGCACCCCGGCGTCGACCAGGTCCGCGAGGGCGGCCAGCACCCGGAAATGCTCCCCGGGGATCACGTCGCCGTACTCGAACCAGAAGTCGAACAGGTCGCCGGGGATGATGAGACGCCCCCCCTCGGCCCCCACATGCTCCAGGAACCGCACGAACCGCCGCTCCGTCGACTCGGGAACGGCGCCCAGGTGGACGTCGGACGTGATGAAGACCGGCTTCATGGTGCGCGAACCTACCGCGGGCGCCCCGGAGCGGCAATCGCCAGACGCCGCCGGCGAGTGGGAAGCCCACCCCGTCACGCCCGCCTTCACCCGTGGCGATCACCCCGCTCTTCCGGTATCTTTTGCGTCCTATGTCCACAACGGAACGAGACCAGAAGACGAACGGGCGCGCAGTGGGCGTCTACGAGCCGGCGCCGCTCGAGGAAGGGCGCAACCCGGGCTCCGATCTGGACCTGGAATGGGTCCGCAAGACCCGGGTCAACCGGAGCGCCGTAGAGCGACGGGCCGCCACGCTGACCCAGCGGCGCTCGGTGAAGAAGCAGTGGCAGGCCGCGTGGCTCCTCCGCGCCGTCCAGTGCATCGACCTCACCACCCTTTCGGGCGACGACACGCCCGGCAACGTACGGCGGCTGGCCGCCAAGGCCCGGTCGCCGATCCGGCCAGACCTCCTGGAGGTGATGGGGCTGGAGCAGGGTGCGATAACCGTCGCGGCCGTATGCGTTTATCATGCGTTGGTTGAGACGGCGGTTGAAGCGCTCGAGGGCTCCGGGATCCCCGTCGCCGCCGTCTCCACCGGGTTCCCGGCGGGGCTCAGCCCGTTCGAGCAGCGGGTGGCGGAGATCGGGGCCTCGGTGGAGGCGGGGGCCCGGGAGATCGACATCGTCATCACCCGGGGCCACGTGCTCCGGGGCCACTGGGAGGCGCTCTACCGCGAGGTGCGAACGTTCCGTGAAGCCGCGGGCCCGGCCCATCTGAAGGCCATCCTGGGCACCGGCGAGCTTTCGACGCTGACCAACGTGGCCCGGGCCAGCCGCGTAGCCATGATGGCCGGCGCCGATTTCATCAAAACGTCCACGGGCAAGGAGCCGGTCAACGCCACGCTGCCCGTGGGCCTCGTCATGAGCCGGGCCATCCGCGACTACCGGGAGCGCACGGGCCACACCGTGGGCTTCAAGCCCGCCGGCGGGATCCGGAAGGCGAAGGAGTCGCTGGCGTGGCTGATCCTCATGAAGGAGGAGCTGGGCGAAGCGTGGACGGGCCCGGGGCGCTTCCGGTTCGGCGCCAGCTCGCTCCTCGGCGACATCGAAAGACAGCTCGAGCATCACGTGACCGGCCGCTACTCGGCTTCCTATCGACACCCCATGGCATGAGCAAAGACACCGTCGAGATCCCGGACCTGATGGACAGCCTCGAGTACGGCCCGGCGCCGGAGAACACCGCCGAGGTCCGCGCCTGGCTGTCCGACCACGACGCCTTCGGCCACTTCATCAACGGCGCGTTCACCGACCCGACCGGAAGCGACCTCTTCGACGTAGTGAACCCCGCCGACGACACCCGTATTGCCCGGGTCGTCCAGGGGTCGAGCGACGACGTCGATGCCGCCGTGTCCGCGGCCCGCTCCGCCTTCGCGGACTGGGCAGCCCTCGATGGCCATCACCGGGCTCGCTACCTGTACGCCATCGCCCGGCAGGTCCAGAAGCACGCCCGCTTCCTGGCCGTCCTCGAGACGCTCGACAACGGGAAGCCGATCCGGGAGAGCCGGGACATCGACATCCCCCTGGTGGCGCGCCACTTCTACCACCACGCCGGCTGGGCCCAGCTCGTGGACACCGATCCCGAGCTCCGGGACTACCGGCCGCTGGGCGTGGCCGGCCAGATCATCCCGTGGAACTTCCCGTTCCTCATGCTGGCCTGGAAGGTGGCGCCGGCGCTGGCCGCCGGGAACACGGTGGTCCTGAAACCCGCCGAGTACACGCCCCTTACGGCCCTCCGGTTCGCCGGGATCTGCCGCGACGTGGGGCTGCCCGACGGCGTGGTCAATATCGTAACGGGCGACGGCGAGACGGGGGCCCTTATCGTGGACCACCCGGACGTCCACAAGATCGCCTTCACCGGCAGCACCGAGGTGGGACGGATCATCCGTCGGGCCACGGCGGGCACCGGTAAGAAGGTCTCCCTCGAGCTGGGCGGGAAGTCGCCCTTCGTCGTCTATGAGGACGCCGATCTCGACAGCGTGGTCGAGGGCGTGGTGGACGCCATCTGGTTCAACCAGGGCCAGGTCTGCTGCGCCGGCTCCCGGATCCTGGTCCAGGAGGGCGTGGCGGACCGCCTCGTCCACAAGCTGCGGCAGCGTATGGAGCGGCTCCGGTGCGGCGACCCGCTCGACAAGAGCACCGACATCGGCGCCATCGTGGCGTCCGTCCAGCTCGAGCGGATCGAAGGGCTGGTCGAGGAGGGCAGGGAAGAGGGCGCCGAGATCTGGCAGCCCACCTGGGCCGTGCCCCAGGAGGGGTGCTTCTACCCGCCCACTCTCATCACCGACGTCTCGCCCGCCGCCACCGTCTCCCAGGTGGAGATCTTCGGACCCGTGGTGGTGCTGATGACCTTCCGGACCCACGACGAGTCCGTCCAGCTCGCCAACAACACGCCCTACGGCCTCGCCGCCAGCGTCTGGACCGAGAACATCAACCTGGCCCTCGACGTGGCGCCCCGCATCAGAGCCGGCACCGTATGGGTCAATTCCACCAACCTCTTCGACGCCGCCTCCGGCTTCGGCGGCTACAAGGAGAGCGGCTTCGGCCGCGAGGGAGGGCGCGAAGGCCTGTACGAATACCTCCAGCCCGATCTCAGTGCGGAGCCCGACCCCGAGCCCCACCCCGACTACCAGGCTTCGCGCTCAACGCCGGATTCGCAGCCCAGCGACGAACCCGAAAGCGCCGGCAGCTCCGCCCCACCGATCGACCGGACAGCGAAGCACTACATCGGTGGCAAACAGTCCCGCCCCGACGGCGGTTACTCGCTGGATGTCCACGGCCCCGATGGTACGAAGCTCGGCGAAGTCGGGAAGGGGAACCGCAAGGACATCCGGAACGCCGTGGAGGCGGCCCACAGGGCGGAGCCGGGGTGGCGTACCACACCGGCCCACACCCGGGCCCAGATCCTCTACTACATCGCCGAGAACCTCACGGCCCGGGCCGACGAGTTCGCCGACCGACTGCGGGACCAGGGTGCACCCGTGGACCGGGCCGCCGCCGAGGTAGACGCCGCCGTCCGCCGCCTCTTCACCTACGCGGCGTGGGCCGACAAGTGGGATGGCGCGGTGCACCACACCCCGATCCGGAACGTGACGCTGGCCATGCCCGAGCCCATCGGCGTATTCGCCGTGGCGTGCCCGGACCCGCTCCCGCTCCTGGGCTTCATCTCGGCGGTCATGCCCGCCGTGGTCATGGGGAACACCGTGGTGGCCCTGCCGTCGACCACGGGACCCCTGTCTGCCACAGACCTCTACCAGGTCCTGGACACGTCCGACGTGCCGGACGGCGTGATCAACATCGTCACCGGCCCCCGGCTCGAGCTGACGGAGGTCCTGGCCGCCCATTACGACGTCGATGCCTTCTGGTACTTCGCCGACGACGGCGGCGGCGGGGTCGTGGAGCGTCTGTCCGCCGGAAACATGAAGCGAACCTGGGTCGTCCCGGCCCGCGACTGGTGGGCCCCGGCCCGGGGCGAGGGCCCCGAGTTCCTCCGCCGCGCTACCCAGCCGAAGAACATCTGGGTCCCGTACGGGGCATGACGCGCGCGACCACCACCTTCCGGGTCCGCTACGGCGAGACGGATCAGATGGGCGTGGCATACCACCCCAACTACCTGGTCTGGTGCGAGATCGGCCGGACCGAGCTCATGCGTGAGATGGGGCTGCCGTACGCCGAGCTCGAGGCCCGGGGCACATTTCTGGCCGTGGCCGAAGCTACGGTGCGGTACGGCGCCGCCGCCCACTACGACGACCTGATCCGGGTGGAGACGTGGGTCGAGACGGTGAGGTCCCGGGCCATCACGTTCGGCTACGAGATCCATCGCCTGGAGCCCGAGCCCGCTCGTCTCGCCCGGGCAGGCACCACCCTGGTGGCCATGGACGCTGACGGCCGGAGCCGCACCCTGCCGTCCGACGTCCGGGAGATCTTCGACACATGAACGCCTTCCGCCGGGCCCTGACCACCTCCGTCCTCGCCGCCCTCCTCGGCCTCGCGGCGGCCTGCGCCACCCCCGACGACCCCATGCTGCCCGGGCCCGAGCGCGGGCCGGTCACCCTCGACGAGATGGAGGTCCGGGCCGTGGCCCAGATCCTGGGCTACGAGGACCGGCGGAGCTACGACGCCGACGCCTTCGAGCGATTCCTCGATGGTTCGGTGGCGGTCCGCCGGCGAGCCGTGGTCGCCGCCGGCCGCATCGGCGATCCCGCCGCCGCGGGGCTGGTGGCCCGGGTCCTCGACGACGACCCCAACGCCACCGTCCGGGCTGACGCCGCCTTCGCCCTCGGGGTCCTCGGAGACACGTCACGGATGGTCCTGGCCTCCCTCCGCGAGGCGGTGCCTGCGGGCTGGGTCCCGCCCCGGGCCGCCGAGACCACCGTAGTCGTGGAAGTGGTCCACGCCCTGGGGAAGCTCGGCACGGAGCCGGCCCGAGCCATGGTGGTGGACGCACTCCGGTCCGCTCACTTCGGCCAGAGCGAGAATGCTCGACGCGTAGCCGCCGAGGCGCTCCTGAACATCTGGCGCTTCGACCACGGGCCCGGCCGCGTGAACGTTATCGCCCGATACACCGATTCGCCCCACCACGCGCTCCGCTGGCGCGCCGCCTACGCCCTCATGCGGCTCCGGGAGCCCGAGGGCGCGCCGGCGCTCCTGACGCTCCTCAGCGACGAAGACCACCGTGCCAGGGCCAACGCCGCCCGCGGCCTCAGCGCCGCCATCGCCGATTCCGCCGGGGTCCGGGACACCGCCGTCGTTGCGCTGGCCGCGGCGCTCACCGATGCCCACCCTCACGTACGGATCAACGCCGTCGGGGCGCTGGCCGGCTACGGCGATGAAGCCCCCGTCGACGCGGTGGCGAGGCTCCTGACCGATCCGGATGCCCACGTGGCCGAAGCCGCTGCCAGCGCCCTCGCCGCGTTCCCGGAGCGCGCCCGGGACGCCCTGCTCGCCGCCGTTCGTGACGACGCGCTTCCCCACGCCGTCCGGGCGGCCGCCGCCCGAAGCGTGGGGGCCGTGGCCCCGGAGCCCGTGGTGGAGGAGCTCCAGGCATGGTCACAGGGCGCCTTCACAGCCCGCTACGCCGCTGCACGCTCCCTCGCCTGGCTCGATCGGGAGCAGGCCGAACCCATGGTCCGCACCCTGGCCGACGACCCGGACCGAAGGGTGGCCGTGGCCGCCCGGGTGGCCGCTGCCGCGCTGGCCGACAGCGGGGAGCTGGGCGATCTCCCGGAACCTCATGACCCGATGGCACCGCCGGAGCGCGTGCCCGACGGCAGCCGCACGGCGGCGTTCTACGAGGAGATCGTGCGGACGTACCTGGTGCCGGCCCTCTCCGGCGAGCGGCCCCGTGCGGTGATCCGGACGGCCGGCGGGGAAATCGTCGTCGAGCTTCTGGCGAAGGAGGCCCCCCTCACGGTCCACAACTTCGTTACTCTCGCGCGGGACGAGTACTGGGATGGCGGTGTCTGGCACCGGGTGATCCCGAATTTCGTCCTCCAGGACGGTGCGCCCGCCGGCGATCCGGACGGCGGCCCGGGGTGGCGCATCCGGGACGAGATCAACCGGGTCCGGTACACCCGCGGGATCATGGGCATGGCGCTCTCGGGGCCCGACACCGGGGGGAGCCAGTGGTTCATCACCCACTCGCCCCAGCACCATCTGGACGGCGGCTATACCATCTTCGGCCGGGTCATCGATGGGATGGACGTGGCCGACACGGTCCTCCAGGGCGACCCCATCGAGGCGATCCGCATCCCGCAATGAGGGGAACTCTCACGCCCCGACCGGCCTATCATCGCTCGGTTGACGGTCCTCGCGGCCGTCGGGTATCTTTCGCGCCGCCCGGGGGTATGGCACTCGTGCGAATCATGACGATCGCGGTCGTCGCAATGCTCACCGCGTGCTCCATGCGGGGGGTACCGGCCACCCTGGATCCGGCCACCGCCGATACGGCCGTGCGGAGTACCATGCCGGACCGGCCGCTGCGGGCCGTGTTCGCATGGGAAGTCCTCGACAGCCGGGCCCGGTTTGCCGGCGATGGCGCGGCACGGATCGAGCCGCCGTATCACGTACGGCTGGACCTGTTCGGCCCTCGCGGGGAAGGGTTCCTCAGCGCGGCGCTGGTCGGCACGGAGATCCGGCTCCCGGGCGAGCCGAACGCGGCGCTTCCGCCTCCGGCCTTGATCTGGTCGGCGCTCGGCGTGGTCCGGCCGCCGGAGGACGCGGTCTTGCAGGGGACGCGGGAGTGGGGGGGCACCACGGAGCTCCATTACGCCACCGACGACGGCCGCCTCCGCTACACGCTGGAGGACGGGCGTCTCCGGTCTGTGGAGTGGCGCCGCAGCAGCGGACGGATGGTGGTGGAGCTTCAGGGGCACACCCCGGGGCTGCCCGCCTCGGCGTCGTACCGGAACTGGGCGAACAACACGGAACTGCACATAGAGCTGGAAAGCGTTGAAGAAGTTGAGCCGTATCCACCAGAGATCTGGACGCCGGGCCGTTAGGGCCGCCGCGTGGGTCCTCGCGACCTTCGCCCTCGGGGCCTGTGCGTACGGCTTCGAGGGGGGAGGCTTCCCCTCACACATACGAACCATCTACATCCAGCCGTTCGAGAACCAGACCGCCCACTTCGACGTCGAGCAGGAGCTCTTCACCCGGCTCATCGAGGAACTCCCCGCCAAGCTCGGACTCCAGGCGGCCGGGCGGGAGAACGCCGACGCCATCCTCATGGGACAGATCCGTCGCTATCAGGATCAGGCCCAGAACTACAGCCCGAGCAGCGAGCAGGCGGCCGGCAACGTCCTCTCCCATCAGGTGCAGATCGGGATCTCGGCCCAGATCGTGGATGTCCGCGACAACGTGATCCGCTGGGAATCCAGCTCCCTGGTGGGTCGGGGTGAGTACAATCCCGGCAGCGAGAACGACGACATCGCACAGCAGGAAGCCATCGACAACATCATCGACCAGATCATCGACGGAGCCCAATCCCAGTGGTGAGGCGCGGATGAAGGGAAGGCTCTGGCTCGTCCCGTTCCTCCTGATCCCCGTCCTCCTGGGGGTCCAGGGGCACGGCGAGGCCGCGCAGTCCGCCGGTGAGCACATCCGGGCGGAGCACTTCTTCCTCGTCCTCATCACCATCCTGGTGGTGGGGAAGGGGCTGGGAGAGGTGGCCGAGCGGATCGGCCAGCCGGCCGTCCTCGGTGAGCTGGTGGCCGGCGTCATCCTCGGCTACAGCGTCCTCGGGGTGGTGCCCATGGACGGGCAGATGGCCGAGATCATCACCCTCCTGGCCGAGGTGGGCGTGGCCATCCTCCTCTTCGAGATCGGCCTCGAGACCGACCTCCGCGAGATGTTCCGCGTGGGGGGCTCCGCCGGCCTGGTGGCCATCGTGGGCGTGGCGCTCCCCTTCATCCTCGGCTTCCTCTACTGGTGGTGGTTCACGCCACAGATCGGGACGCACCCCGGTGACATCACCGACATGATGGTCGCCATCTTCGTCGGGGCCACCCTCACCGCCACATCCGTCGGGATCACCGCACGCGTCCTCACGGACCTCGATCGCATCCATACACCCGAGGCGCGGGTCGTCATTGGCGCGGCCGTGGTCGATGACGTCCTCGGCCTCGTGATCCTGGCCATCGTCAGCGGCCTCGCCGCCGGCGCAGGGCTCACGGCACTCGGCATCGCCTCCAAGTTCGCCGTGGCCGTCGGCTTCCTGGTGGCCGCCGTCATCATCGGCAACTGGGTGGCGCCCCGGCTCTTCGGGCTCATTGACCAGCTCCGGGTCCGGGGCGTGCTCCTGGTCGGCGCCTTCTCCTTCGCCCTCCTCTTCGGCGCGCTGGCCGGCCTCGCCGGCTCCGCCATGATCATCGGCTCCTTCGCCGCTGGGATCGTCCTCTCCTCCACCAACCAGTTCGATGTCATCGAAGAGCGGATCAAGCCCGTGGCCGACATCTTCACCCCGATCTTCTTCGTCTCCGTCGGCGCGGCCGTGAACGTGAACCTGTTCCTGCCGTGGACCGATCAGTTCGATGGGTCGGTCCTGGCCGTGGGTGGGATCCTCCTGGTCATTGCCATCATCGGGAAGCTCGCCTCCGGCTACACCGTGGGTTGGGGGAAGAAGAAGCTCAACCACGCGGCCATCGGGGTCGGCATGGTGCCCCGGGGCGAGGTCGGCCTGATCTTCGCTCAGCTCGGGCTCACCAATGGGATCCTCTCATCCGAGGTGTTCAGCGCCATCCTCATCATGGTGATCTTCACCACCTTCATCGCGCCCCCGCTCCTGAAGATGATCTTCAAGGAGGGGGAGGGACCCGGCGGTAAGCCCGAGACCCTCCCCGTCCACCCCGGCGCCGCCGAGGTGGAGACCGCACGGGCGCGCTGGTCATGACCGACGCAGACCGCACCGTGGCTGGCGTCCCCGGCCCTGAGGCCCGGATCCTCGACCGGGAGACACTGCTCGAGCTCTACCGGAGACCTCGCGGCGAGCGCGTCGTCTTCACCAACGGCTGTTTCGACATCCTCCACCGCGGCCATGTAGAGTACCTCTACGCCGCCCGCGCACTGGGCGACTCCCTGGTGGTCGGGGTCAACACCGATGCCTCCGTGGCCCGCCTGAAGGGGCCGGGCCGCCCCGTCGTACCCCTCGAGGACCGCATGTACGTCCTCGCCGGCCTCGGATGCATCGACGCCGTGACGCCGTTCGACGAGGACACGCCCCGCGAGCTCATCGCCGCGCTCCTGCCCGACGTCCTGGTGAAGGGCGGCGACTACGAGCCCGACCAGGTGGTCGGCGCCACCGAGGTGGCCGACGCCGGCGGCGAGACCATCATCCTGCCCTTCATCGAGGGGCGCTCCACCACCCGCATCATCCGGAGGCTGCAGAACCGTGACGATTGAGACCGAGACGGGGCCCCGAGCGCTCCGCGACGCCGACCAGCTCCGCGACGTGACCTTCGAGCGCGAGGCCACCCCCTTCGCCGAAGGGACGTGCCGGATCCGGTTCGGCCGCACCGACGTCCTCTGCACCGCCTCCGTCCAGGAAAGCGTCCCCGGATGGCGGAAGGGGAGCGGGAAGGGGTGGGTCACCGCAGAATACGCCATGCTGCCCCGGTCCACCCAGACCCGGTCCTCCCGGGAGCGCGGCCGCGTTGGCGGACGCACCCAGGAGATCCAGCGCCTCATCGGACGGTCGCTCCGCGCCGCCATGGACCTCGACGCCCTCGGTGAACGCCAGATCATCGTCGACTGCGACGTCCTCGTGGCCGACGGCGGGACCCGCACCGCCGCCATCACCGGGGGCGCCGTGGCCCTGGCCGAGGCCTGCCGCTGGCTCGTGGCCGAAGGGAAGCTCGACAGCTCGCCCATGCGCGAGTTCGTGGCCGCCATCTCCGTCGGGATCGTGAACGGCCAGCCCCGCCTCGACCTCGAGTACGTCGAGGACGTCAGTGCCGACGTGGACATGAACGTGGTCATGCTCGAGAGCGGCGGCTTCGTGGAGGTGCAGGGCACCGGCGAGCAGGGGACCTTCTCCCGCGACGAACTCGACACCCTCCTCGACCTCGCCGGCGCAGGCATCCGCCGCCTCGTCGCCCTGCAGCACCAGGCCCTCGAGCGTTGAGACGCCGCGCCCGACGCCGGAGCGACGAACGATGAATATGCCCCCGACCACGGGCCCGACCACGAAGCGAGCCTCGCGAGCACTCGTTCTCGCGACCCGAAGCGCCCACAAGGCCCGGGAAATCGGCCAGATCCTGGCCCCCCTCGACCTCCGGGTGGAAACCCTCGCCGACCTCGGTATCGAAGAGGCGCCCGAAGAGGACGCCATCGAGGCCTTCGACACCTTCGCCGCCAACGCTATCGCCAAGGCCCGATACTTCGCCGAAAAGCTCGACCGCATCACCCTGGCCGACGACTCCGGGCTCCGCGTCGACGCCCTCGGCGGCGACCCCGGCGTCTACACCAAGCGCTTCTCCGGCCGCGAAGACCTCTCCGGCCAGGCTCTCGATGACGCCAACAACACCCTCCTCCTCGAGAAGCTCGAAGGGGTCCCCGAGGACGAGCGCGGCGCCCGCTACGTCTGCTGCGCCGCCGTCGCCTGGCCCGATGGCCGGGCGCTGACGGCCACCGGTACGGTCCGCGGCCGCATCGCCACCGAGCCCCGGGGCTCCAGCGGCTTCGGCTACGACCCGCTCTTCCACGTCCCCGACCTCGACGCCCGCTTCGCCGAGGTCCCCGCGGAGGCCAAGAACCGCATCAGCCACCGCTCACGCGCCTTCCGGGCGCTGGCGGCCGCGCTGGAAGCCAGCCCCTGGGAGATCCGGGGGCGGTAGCCCCGGTCGCCTCGGAACGCCACGTCGAGATGCCCATCGAGTCCCGGTTCGATTCCGACCGAAACCTCCTGATCACCGTAGCGGAGGGCCGTTTGACGGCGGATGACGTCCGCACCCATCAGCGGACGCTGGCCTCCGCCCCGGACTTCCACCCGAGCGCGGACCATCTCTTCGACCTCTCCAGAGTCACCCACTTCGACGTGGATCCGGACCGGATTCGCGACCTCGCTTCCGTGAGCATCTTCTCCGAGACCAGCCGGCGCGCGGTAGTCGCTCCGAGGGACGTGCTCTTCGGCCTCTCCCGCATGTACAGTGGATACCGCGACGTGGCCGCCGAAAACCTTCGCGTCTTCCGCACGCTCAAAGAGGCGCTGGCCTGGCTGCAGGATACCGAGCCGCGCGAGCCGTAGCTTCACAACCCGCCCGACAAGGATGCATCAGAGGAGGGCGCTGACCCCGACGGCCCTGCGTCTGCCTCCTATATCTGGCCATGTCGTTCACCGGGCCCGGCCGGATACTCCGGGCCGCGGAGCTCACGACGGACAGCCCGGTCCACCATGTGCCGGCGGCAGGATCGGCCACCGTCGGTCCCTAGATCCTGTCGCCGTCCAGCGTTCAGACCAGTGCGACGCCGGTGGCCAGGTAGAGCAGGAACGCCGCGGCGGCCGCGGCCAGGCCTAGCGGGAGCTGGCTGAGGGTATGATCCATGAGGTCGGAGCCCGTGGCCAGCGCGCTGAGGATGGTGCTGTCGCTGATCGGCGAGCACTGGTCGCCGAAGACGCCGCCTCCGAGCACGGCCCCGAAGGAGAGGGAGAGGAAGAACGGGTCCGGGTGCACCGCCCACGCCAGCGGCATGGCGATGGGGAAAACCACGGCGAACGTGCTGAACGAGCTGCCGATGGCGAAGGCCACCGCCATGCACAGGACGAAGATGGCGGCGGGCAGAATGGGGCCGGGCAGCGACGCGGCCGTGGTCTCCACCAGATACGCCGCCGCACCCACCGTCTGTGACACCTCGCCGAGGGTGACAGCGAGGCCCAGCACAATGGCCCCTATGGTGACGCCCTTGATGCCCTCCACTACCGCGTCCATGGCGTTCTCCAGGCTCATGCCGCGGACCAGCGCCAGGACGAATGCCACGCCCACGGCCAGCAGGAACGCCTCGGCGATGGGCACGCTGATCCCGCCCAGCTCACCGGCCATCAGCGGCGGCACCACGCCGGCGGCGGCCACCCCGATGAGCACGGCGATGGGCAGCAGGAAGTCGATCTGGGACGGGCGGTATCCGTCGGGCACCCGGGCGTCGTGGAGTTCGGTCGAGGCCAGGGGGCTCGAGCCGGGCCGGTCCAGGGGGCCGCCGTCCTCGACCCGGGTCCGGGCGTCACGCATCCGCCGGCCCTGCCACGGCAGCACCCTGAGGGCGAAAAGCATGGCGCCGCCCACCGCGAGGATCGCGTAGAAATTGACGGGGATCGACCGGAAGAAGAACGAGACGGCCTCGGCCTCCGTGGCCAGGAGCGGCGTGGTGCCGGCCACCAGCCCCGCCACGTAGAGGGGCCAGACGTTCAACGGGATCAGCGACGCCACGGGGGAGCCGGTGACGTCCACGAGGAACGACGCCTCCTCGTGCGACACGCTCTCCTTTTCCAGCACCGGCCGCGCCGTGGTTCCCGTCAGCACCGTGGAGATCGTCCCGCCTTGGTGGATGACCAGTCCCAGGGCCCACGTGAACAGCTGCGCCGTGCGGGGACCGCGGACCACGCGGCGGCCCGCCCACTCCGCGAACCGGGCGGCGCCGCCCGTGCGGCCCCACAGCCCGATGAGCGCACCGAGCGCCCAGAAGTAGACCAGCACGATCACGGCGAACGACTCGGTGGCCAGAGCCGGCAGGAAGAACGCATCCACCAGGTTGGCCCGACCGACCACAAACCCGCCCACCACCACCCCGAACACCAGGGCGCTCACCACCTCGCGGGTAGCGAAGACCAGGGCCAGCGTGGCCAGAGGCGGCAGGAGGGACGCCCACCCGAAGTGGTCGGCCTGACTGGCGCCGGCGCCGCCGCCCATCCAGGCAGCCAGCAGCGCCAGGACCACCACGGCCCCGGCGATGACCGCACGGCGCCGGGTCATAGCCGGACGCGGGCGGTCGGGGCCACGGTCGGGTCCGGGACAGCACCCGACCGGCCGGCGTGCCGATCATGCTCCGGACGGCGCTGGCGAGATCGATCACCCCCGTCGTCGACCACGTACTTGCGGATCTTCCGGGCGAAGGCGCCGTAGCTCCTCGGATGGGGCACGCCGTCATCCCTGGCGACCACCTCGCCGAGGATCTGTTTCTTCATATCGCCACCGACATCGGCCGGAGATCGTCGTGTGCTCGTGTCACGGGGAGGGGCAACCTATACCGCGCGAACGAGGGGAGGCAAGCGATCCCGGTCGGCGGCCGACAGTGACCACCACCGGCCGTCACCGGGCCGTCTGCCGAGTCTGCGACGCGGGCACACTCTGCGACGTTATCTCCAGTCCGTAGTGCTCCGCCAGGTAGACTTCCAGAACCTCCGCCAGTACGGCGGCGTAAGCCTCGCGGTTGGCCTGCGTGTCGCGGAGTCCCACCCGGTGGTGCTCGATCTGGATCCCGGAGACGGTGCCGCCGTTCCAGGAACCGTGACGACGCGTGCTGTAGCCACCCGTGAAGTACGGATCGCCGTCCGGGGCCGGCTCCTCGTCGCTGGGCACGGCCCGTACACCCCGGTCGGACAACAGCGCGCCCAGGCTCATCTCGCCGCGCAGAAGCGCGGAGAACGACACGTCCACGGCAGCGGCCAGGGCGGCAATGCTGCTGTCGTCGGCGTAGCCCCTGCTGTCGAGCTGCGCATCGGAGAGGCCGAGCGCGGCGCCGGACAGCAGATAGCCGAGCTCCAACCGCAGGATCTCGTGACCGTGGCCGTGCATGTCCAGGTAGAGCCCGGCGCCATGGTCCACCGTGACGAGCTCCGCCGCGTCGTCGATGTAGCCGTGGTACTCCTCCCACGCCAGCTCGGCGTACGGATTCCCCTGGGCCGCCTCTACGATCTCCCGGTTCGGGTCCAGCTTGGCCCGGTCCAGCCGGCTGGTGATCACGTGGGGCTGGCCGCCGGTCCGGGCGATCAGCGCTTCCTCCACGGCGCGGGTGAGCTCCATGGTGTACAGGTCCGTGATGGTGGTCCCCCTGGTCCGGTCCGGGATCTCGTCGGGCTCCCGGTCGCCGCCGTGGCCGGCGCTCAGGATGATGGGCAGGGTGCCGGGCGTGTACTCGATGTAGTCCGCCCGCCCCGTGTACGTCCGGCCGGGCTCGTATGTGGCCACCGTTTCCGGTACGTAGACCTCGAGCATGGCCGTCCCGGTGGCACCGTCCGCCGTGGCCGTGACGGTGGTGGTCCCGGCGGACACGCCGGCGGCCGTGCCCGTGCTGTCGATAGAAGCAATCCCGGGGTCGCCGGTGGACCAAATAACGGTCCGGCCGCTCTTGATCGTGCCGGACCCGTCGCGGACGGTGGCCGAGAACGATGCTGTCGCGTCGACCCCGACGATGAGCGCCGTGCGTGGGGTGACGGCGATCTCCGCCGGCTCCGGGCCGGTCCCGATACCGCAGGCGGCGAGGAGGGCGACGAGGACCAGGAAGCCCCCGAGCCCGGCCATCCGGATCCTCGTTCTGATATCGTTCATTTCGAGTCCGTTCGGTGGCGAGTATTCCGTTCGTGACCATTCGGCGCCAGGGCGCGGAACGCAAGGAACCCCGAGAGGCGCTCACACCTGCGGGGCCGGTGGGACATACCTGTCCCCTCTTTTGACGAACCGGACAACTCGACGCAGGGACGATCGTGATGCCGCGTGCATCGACACTTGTCGCGCCACTTTCGCTCTGCACGTCCGTTCTCTGCCCGACACCGCGCGCACAAACAACCCCGGACGGCCATGACCGGCCGGCACGACGTTTTGACGCTTCTTTGACACCCCCGGCCTACCTTGGCCCTCGTCCATGACACCGACGTGAAGCCAACCGGGAGACCGTATGATCCGGCGTCTGTTCGAGTGGCTGCTAGCCTGGATCGCCCGTCCTCTCTACAACGAGGACGACCCGCTCGACGAGTACTGGCAGCGGAAGCACTACGACAACGAGTGGTGGCACGGCTGACCGGTCGACGACCTCCACCCTCTTCCACGCGCCCGCCCCGAACGTTACCGTAAAGGCCGTTCGGGGCGTGGCGCAGCCCGGTAGCGCACCTGCTTTGGGAGCAGGGGGTCGCCGGTTCGAATCCGGCCGCCCCGACTGAGTGACAGAATCCCTGCCTCTCGCCCGTTGTACCAGCGAAAGGGAGGTGCTGTTGAGCAGAACCCTGCCAAGGACCGTCGCGCTGGTCGGTGCCCTCGTGCTGCTGGGGGGGGCCGGCCCGTGCGGCGGTGACCCGCTCCTGCCGGAGCCCGGGGGCCGCATCATCGTGGCCTTCGACGACGACCTCGACCGCTGGGCCCGCGACGACTGGGACTTCATGGACGCCGCCGTGCTCGACGAGGGGCTCGAGCTCACCATCGCACACGGCGGTGGCTGCCGGTCCCACGAGCTCTGGCTCCTGGCCGTCGACGGATTCCAGCCACTCCCCGACGCCGGGCCCACCCCCACCGTGGCCGTACCCGTCTTCCTCGCCCACGATGCACACGACGACCCGTGCGACGCGTACCTCACCCGCACCGACACCTTCGACCTCCGACCCCTCCGCACCGCGTTCCGCGACGCCGTGACCGATAGCCCTGCCCGCATCATCCTGCGCATCCCGGCGGGGCAGGGGAGCGCCGACACCGTGGGCGTCGACTTCTTCATCCAGTAGACCACGGAGGAACCATGCGCACCGCCATCGCACTCGCCGTCCTCGGCACCATCGCCGGAGGCATGTGGCTCACCTTCACACTCCTCGCCCGCGACGCCGAACGTCGCCCCGTCGCACCCTGGATGGTCTGAACCCCGGGGGGGTCCACGCTTCGCGGCCCGCCCCGGCAACGCCCCGGCACCCGCCTCCCCCTACCCACCCCTGCCTGCCGGAACAATCTCTTGACGGCGGCGGTATTGGACCGTAGAGTTAGACCGAGCGGTCGAACTACCACGTCCAACCCGCGAGGGGGCCCATGGCGCGCGCTCGATTCGACAACCTGGAGCCGGAGCGGCAGGAGGCGATCCTGGCCGCCGCTGCGGACGAGTTCGCCACCCACGGCTATGCGGGCGCCTCGTTGAACCGGATCATCGACGCTGCGGACATCAGCAAGGGCTCGCTGTACTACTACTTCGACGACAAGGCGGACCTGTTCGCATCGGTGGTGGAGGGCGCCATGGACCGCCTCTTCCGGGTGGTGGAGGGGCTGTCGCTCGAGGAGCTGGACCGGACGAATTTCTGGGATCGGGTACGCCAGGTGGGGCTCCGGTCGGTGGATCTGATGAAGGAAGACACGTGGGACGTGCGCCTGGCCATGGCGTTCCCGCGGCTGCGGGAGGAGCCGGAGGCGGGCGCTGGGGTGCGGCCGCTGTTGGAATGGAGTCGGGATTTCACCACGGAGCTGCTGCGGCGCGGCCGTGAGCTCCGGGTGGTGCGGCGGGATCTCCCGCTGGAGCTGCTGGTGGAGACGGCCATGGCGGTGGACGAGGCCGGGGATCGCTGGATGGTGGATCACCTTGATCAGTACGAGGATGAGGAGGCGTTCCGGCGCCTGGTGGAGGCCCGGATCGACCTCGTGCGAGACATGCTGGACGCGGACAACGAGGGGTGGGAACGATGATGCATCGACACACAGCACTCGCTTGGGCGCTGGTGGGCGCGTTCGTGGGGATCCCGGGGGCGGTCACCGGCCAGCAGCTCCCGTCCATGGACGAGGTCATCGACCACCTGGATGAGATGTACCGGTCGGAGTCGTCTCATGCGGTCATGACCATGACGGTGGTCCGGGAGCGCGGCACCCGTGAGCTGACCATGGAGAGCTGGTCGGAGGGGGAGGACAATGCGCTCATCGTGATCCGGTCACCGGCCCGGGAGGCCGGCACGGCCACCCTCATGACGGAGGAGGGGCTGTGGAACTACGCGCCCCGGGCGGACCGCCTGATCCGGATCCCCACGGGCCTCCTGTCGGAGAGCTGGATGGGCAGCCATTTCACCAATGACGACCTGATGCGAGAGACCAGCTACGACGAGGACTACCGCACGGAGCTCTCGTGGGCCGAGCGCGACGGGCAGCGTCGGCTCCTGGTGACACTGACGCCGAAGCCCGACGCGCCGGTAGTCTACACCCGCATCCTCTTCTTCCTCACGCCCGGGGACTGGATCCCGGTGCGCGAGGAGTTCTACGACGAGGGTGAGCTGATCCGGACCATGACCTTCGACAGAGTCGAGACTGTCAACGGGAAGCCGATCCCCATGCGGATGACGCTGACACCCATCGACGACCCCGACGAGCGCACGGTGGTGGAGTACCGGGAGCTGGAGTTCGACGTGCAGGTGGACGACGCCCTGTTCACGCGGCGCGGGCTGCGCCGGGTCGCCGGATGATCGCACTGAAGCTGGGGCTCCGGAACCTGCTCCGGAACCGCTGGCGGAGTGCGCTGACGCTGGCGGCCGTGGCCGTCGCCGTGGGCGTCATGGTCTGGACGCTGGGCTTCTACGAAGGCTGGATCCAGCAGATGGTCCGCGGCGCCACCGCCGTGAGCACCACGCAGGCCCAGATCCACACCGCCGGATACATCGAGGCGCCCCGGGTCTATCGCTCCTTCAGCATCGACGACGACCGGCTCCGGAAGCTCCTGAACGTCCCCGGCGTCGAGGCCATCAGCCCCCGCGTGGAGCTGGCCGGCCTCATCGGGAACGAGGAGCGGTCGCAGGTGGCCCAATTCATCGGCGTGCGTCCCCAGAACGAGGCGGCGGCCACACCCATCACGGACGCGGTCACCGAGGGGCGCTGGCTCTCGGAGACGCCGCCGGAGTACCCGGCGCCCCGGGAGATCGTCCTCGGCGACGGCGTGGCCCGCCAGCTCAAGGTCGGAGTCGGCGCCGAGCTGGTGGTCTTCCTGGAGGCGGCCGACGGCTCGCTGGGCAACGAGCTCCTGGAGGTGGTCGGCATCGTCCGGACGCAGAACACCGAGATCGACCGGATGACCGGCTACCTCCATATCCGCGACGCCCAGTACCTGGCGGCCCTCGGGGACGGGATCCACGAGGTGGCCATCAAGGCCGGCGACCCGGGCGAGGCGGGCCGGGTGACGGAGGCCGTGGCCGCGGCGCTGGGGATCCGCAGCGGCGCACCGGGGGAGGGGGCCGTGGAGGCCGGACAGGTGGCTGGTGACGACCTGGTCGTGCGGTCGTGGCAGGAGATCATCCCGGCCATGGCCCAGATGGTCGTGCTCTTCCGGGAGTCGTACGGGTTCATGTACCTCCTCATCTACCTGGTGGCCGCCGTCGGGATCGTGAACACGCAGCGCATGAGCGCCATGGAGCGGAAGCGCGAGTTCGGCGTCATGATGGCCATCGGGATGCGCCCTCGTCGGATGTTCCGCACCATCGTCATCGAGACGCTGGTCCTGGGCCTGGTCGGTGCCCTCATCGGTGCCGTGGGCGGGTCGCTCCTGACCTGGTACCACGCCACCGCCGGGTTCGACATGAGCATGTTCACCGACCAGGCCACCTTCTCCATGATGGGCGTCTCCTTCTCCGAACGGCTCTACTTCGAGCTCTACCCGGGCGCCGTGATCCAGCCGGTGCTCGTCATGCTCTTCGTGGCGGCGCTCAGCGGGCTGTGGCCCGCCATCAAGTCGGCCAGGATCGACCCGGCCCCGACCATCGCAGGGAGGACGTGATGCTCCTCAAGCTCGCCTGGCGCAACCTGTGGCGTCACCGGACCCGCACGCTGATCATGACCTCCGCCGTGGCCCTGGCCTACGCCCTCATGCTCGCCGGCCTCGGCATAGCCGACGACGGGCACTACCGCATGCTCCGGGAGGCCGCCGAGGCCGCCGGCGGAGACATCCTCGTCCACGGCGACGGCTACTGGGACACCCGGGCCAGCGACATCATCATCGAGGACGGCCCGACCACGCTGGAGCTGATCCGGGGCATCGACGGCGCCAGCACTGTATTTCCCCGGGTCCTGATCAACGGGCTGGTGAGCACCTCGGCCGACAACCGCCCGGTCATGCTGCAGGGGATCGACCCGGAGGTCGAGACGGTCCTCCACGACTACCCGGACGACCTCGTTTCCGGCAGCTGGTTCGAGGACGAGCGACGCGACCCGCTGATCCTCGGCAGCCGCGCCGTGGAGCGCCTGGAGCTGGAGATCGGCGACCGTGTGGTGCTCACCGCCAGCGACCCCGAGGGCGAGATGACCCGGGCGCTCTTCCACCTCACGGGGGTCCTGGAGACGGGCACCCGGGAGCTCGACGAAGCGCTGGCCCTCACCACCGTGCAGGCGGCCCGCGCCGCCCTCGGCCGAGACAGCATGCTGACCCAGATCGGCGTGCTCACCGGCGACGACGTGGACCACGAGCGCGTGGCGGCCGACATCCGCGACGCCATCGACGCCCAGGGGAACGGCCTCGAGGTCCTCATCTGGGAAGAGGCCATCCCCGAGATGGTGGGTTTCATCGAGATCGATGACGCCTTCGCCTATATCTATTTCGTCATCATCTTCGCCGTGGTCCTCTTCTCCATCACCAATACCTTCCTCATGGCCGTGATGGAGCGCGTCCGGGAGTTCGGGCTGCTCAACGCCCTGGGGCTGAAACACGAGCGGATCGGCCGGCTGCTCCTGGTCGAGACGCTCCTGCTCACCGGGCTCGCCATGACCGCCGGGTTCATCATCGGCTACGCCGGCCATCTGGCGGCGTCGCACTGGGGGATCCCCGTGGCGTCGTACGGGATCGAGGAGTTCGAGATGTCGGGCGTGGACATGGCCGACCTGGTCATGTACAGCACCATCAACCCGCTGAAATGGGGCGTCGCCTCGGTGCTCGTGGCGGTCTCTACCGTGGCCTCCGCGCTGTACCCCGCGTGGCGCGCCTCCAGGCTGGCCCCGGCCGAAGCCATGCGGTTCTTCGAATAAGAGGACGGACACCATGACGAACCAGACCGAGACACGGGAACCCGCCCCCGGCGTGATCGAGAACGGCGCCCTGATCCGGGCCCGGGAGCTGAAGAAGAGCTACTACCAGGGCGAGCTGGAGATCCCGGCGCTCCGGGGCGTCGACCTCGACGTTCAGGAAGGGGAGTTCACGGCCCTCGCCGGGCCATCCGGCTCCGGTAAGACCACGCTCCTCAACATCGCCGGCGCACTCGACAGCCCCACCGAGGGCAGCATCGAGGTCGACGGCATGGACGTCTCCACCTTGAGCAAGGGCGACGCCGCCGAGTTCCGCCTCGATACCGTGGGCTTCATCTTCCAGGCGTACAACCTCGTGCCCGTGCTGACCGCGTATGAGAACGCCGAATTCACCCTCCTGCTCCGGGGCGTGCCCGCCGAGGAACGGCGCGAACGGGTGGAGCCGCTCCTCGAGCGCGTGGGCCTCGGCGACATGATGGACCGCAAGCCCCACGAGCTCAGCGGCGGCCAGCAGCAGCGGGTGGCCGTGGTCCGGGCGCTCGCGACCCGGCCGCGCCTCGTCCTGGCCGATGAGCCTACCGCCAACCTCGACAGCGGCACCTCCGGCGAGCTCCTCGACCTCATGCTGGAGCTGAACGACGAGCTCGAGACCACCTTCGTCTTCTCTACTCACGACCAGACGGTCATCGATCGGGCCCGCCGCGTGGTGCGCCTTCTCGACGGCCGCGTCCACACCGTGAACCACGACCGGGAATAGGCGGATGCGCGCTGCCACCAGGACCCGCCGCCGGGCCAAAGCAGCTCCACCGCTGACGCTGGCTCTCGCCCTCGTCGCCTTCCTGCCCGCCACGGCCGACGCCCAGTTCACCCTGGCCGATGGCGACGCCGCCACCCTCACCCTCGGCGGCTACGTCCGCACCCTCACGGGGATCCACGACCTCGGGTACAGCATCCCCGAGACCTCGTTCAGCGCCGCCACACCCCGGCAGAGCGGATTCCACGGCCAGGTGGCCCGCGTGAAATGGCAGCTCGAGGGCGGCCCCGGCACGGCGGGCGCCGGTACCAGCTGGAGGGTGGACGTCCACAACCGCGTCCAGACCCGGATCAGCAGCGTCGAGACCGGGGACCAGGTGGTGGGCTTCGGCGTCAGCGCCGTCCCCCAACGGCTCCTCGACCTCGAGTCCGACCTCGTGGACGAACCGGGGCTCCGCGTCTGGCACGACATCGACCGCCTCAGCTTCAGCGTGTACACCGACGTGGCCGACATCACCGTGGGGCGCCAGGCCATCACGTGGGGCACTTCCGGTCTCTTCCCGATCGCCGACCTCTGGGCCCAGTTCAGTCCCTTCGAGCTCGACACCGAGGAGAAGCCCGGGATCGACGCCGCCCGCGTCCTGGTCTATCCAGGGGCGGGATGGGAGCTCGACGCCGTGATCGCCGACCGCGGCCGAGCCGAGGACCTTTCCGCCGGCATTCGGGGCACGTACGGCCTCTCCAGCGCAGATCTGTGGATGGGCGGCGGGAAGTTCTGGCGCGAACTGCTGGCCATGGGCGGCGTCACCTTCCTCCTCGACGAGACGAAGCTGCGCGCCGAAGCCGTGCTGCCGTGGGACCTCGACGCGGACGCCATGCAGGACCCTCGCGTGACACTGGGCGCCGACTGGATCCGCGGGACGCTGATGATCACCGGCGAGTACCACTACAACGGGATCGGCGCGGCGCCCGACAGCTACCTCCAGGCGCTCCAGGACCCCCGGGTCCGGCGAGGCGAGACGTACTACATCGGACGGCATTACCTGGGCGGCCTCGTGAACTGGAGCCCCGACCGGGAGAACCGGCTGAACCTGGCGCTGACCACCCTTACCAACCTGGAGGACCCCAGCCTGGCCGTGACCCCCATGCTCAGCTACGACCTGGGGCAGGCCACCCGCTTCGCTCTCGGCGGCCTCCTCTCCTTCGGGGAGCCGCCCGTCTTCACCACGATCCCTCCCGCGTTCCCCAGCGAGTTCGGGGCGTACGGCACCCTCGGCTACACCCAGCTCTCGATCTACTTCTAGTCGCTAGGGAAGGGCCCGGGCGATCAGCAGCACGGTGAACACCGCGTACCCCATCACCAGCACCCCGCCCGACACTCGCCCGAGGGTCTTCCCGTGCCACGCCAGCGGCACCAGCAGGATGGCGAACAGGATCATCGCCGGAACCTCGAACATCAGCAGCCCCCCTGCCACCGGGATCGGCCGGATCATCGCCGAGACCCCCAGGATGCTCAACAGGTTGAACAGGTTCGACCCCACCACGTTCCCCAGCGCGATGTCCGACTCCTGCCGCATCGCCGCCACCACGCACGTGGCCAGCTCCGGCAGCGACGTCCCGATGGCCACCACCGTCAGCCCGATCACCACCTCGCTCACCCCCACGAGCCGGGCAAAGAAGACCGCCGACATCACCAGCAGCTGAGCCCCCACCGCCAGCCCCACCAGCCCCACCACCACCAGCAGGATGTCCTTCCCGACACGCCCCTCCGGCGTGTGCCGCTCCGTCCCCTCGAACTGCACGTACTCCGCGGTCACCTCTGCCGGCTCCGACTTCGCCGCCCGTAGCACGAACGCGATGAACCCGACGAACCCCACCAGGAGCAGCGTCGCATCCCCCCGACCCAGCACGCCGTCCAGCATCAACGCGCCCACCCCCACGGAAACCGCCGCCAGCAGCGGGCCCTCCCGCGACATCAACCGCATCCCCACACGCAGCGGCTTCGCCATTGCCGACAGCCCCAGGATCAGTGCAATGTTCATGATGTTCGAGCCCAGCACGTTCCCCAGAACTACATCGCTCCGATCCTGGACCGACGCCACCACCCCCACCAGAAGCTCCGGCGCTGAGCTCCCGAACGCCACCACGGTCAGCCCCACGACAAGAGGGCTCGTCCCCAGTCGCCGGGCGACCCGGGCCGCGCCCCCTACCAGCCATTCCGCCCCGTAATAGAGGGCCAGAAGGCCGAGCACGAAGTACAGGACATTCAAAGACACGCCCCCATTAGACGTCCAGCCCGGAGCCGTGTCAACTGCCGCACCCGCCCTCGCAGCCGCCCCCGTCCTCCTTTCCAGTCCACCGTCCGGACACCACTGATCCGCGCTCGGAGCCCGGTCACAGCCTCCCCCATACCCGGGTCGCTCACAGGGCCGCTCAACCGGCCGTCCGGCAACGAGTTAATACCGCCGATTCCGGCCCCGCAAAAGGGGGTTGACGACCCCCCATATCCCCTGTATCCTTAGTGGCTCCCAGGCAAAAAGCCTGGAGCGGGCGAGCGCCTCGGCGCACTACCGCAGTCGCGCCCTGCTGGGGCCCGCATCTGCGCCCGTAGCTCAGCTGGATAGAGCGTCGGACTTCTAATCCGAGGGTCGCAGGTTCGAATCCTGCCGGGCGCGCTCGCTGTCTCGCGGGACGCGCCCCGCGACCTGCCCCGCGACGGGGGCCTCGCGCGGCAGATGCAGGGGGAGTGGGGCGCAGCTTAGGATGGTGGGCGTAGCTTAGTTGGTGAAAGCGCCGGGTTGTGGTCCCGGAGATCGCGGGTTCGAGTCCCGTCGCTCACCCTGGATTCGTTCGACGGAACGTCGCTCGGATCCCGTATTGTTTACGCCTCGCTAGCTTAATTGGCAGAGCAGGGGACTCTTAATCCCAAGGTTCCAGGTTCAAGTCCTGGGCGGGGCATGTACCGGGGCTGTTGTAAACAGCCCCACAGGGTTGACCGAAGTCCGGAAGCGGATTACCTTAAAGACCCTTCCGCCCGGTCCGTTTTGGATCGGGCGTCGTAGGCTGAAAGCTGATTGAAAATCGAGGTAGAGGGATAGTTCGTGTGGGCCCTGAGAGCTGCGAGGCACTGTGTCCTCGTGGTGAGGGTTCAAAGGAACGCAGAGTTCGGCAGATCGGCATGAGGCGAACCGTGAGCCCGGTGGCAGGAAATACAGGTAACGATGGCGTCATCGGTACCGTCAAACACGGTGGACTGTACTACACCGGGATTATCGGTCTGGTCACTGGCTACCGGGGTCCTGAGCTGAT
>JAWODW010000094.1:0-8322 GCA_046483065.1 Longimicrobiales bacterium
CAAGCTCACTAATGTGAACCAGACCCTCCTTCCCCGGCAAAATTTCCACCATAGCTCCAAAATTAAAGATCCTGGTTACTTTGCCTGTATAAACTTCCCCCTGTTCCACTTCTCGGGTTAAATCCTCTATCATTTTGATTGCTTTCTGGGCTGATTCTTCGCTCTGAGAGCCAACGATAACAGTGCCATTATTTCTTACATCTATTGTTGTTTTGGTTTCATTTATAATGGACCTTATAACCCTACCTCCGGGGCCAATGACGCTCCCAATCTTGCTCGGATCAATCGTTATTTCATACATTCTGGGAGCGTAGTGGTGCGTGTGCGTGCCTTCCAGCTCCGCCAGGATCTCACGGGCCCGGCCGACCACCGTATCCGGCAGCCCCGCCAGCCGGCCCACCTGGATCCCGTACGACCGGTCGCTCCCGCCCGGCTCGAGCCGCCGCAGGAAGACGATGTCGTCGCCCGCCTCCTTCACGGCCACGTTCACGTTCACCAGCGCCGGCAGGAGGTCGGCCAGCTGCGTCAGCTCGTGGTAGTGGGTGGCGAAGATCGTCTTCGCACCCAGCCGCTCGTGCAGGTGCTCCGTCACCGCCCAGGCGATGCTGACGCCGTCGTAGGTGGCCGTGCCCCGGCCGATCTCGTCCAGGAGCACCAGACTCCGTTCGGTGGCGTTGTGCAGGATCGACGCCGTCTCGCTCATCTCCACCATGAACGTGGACTGGCCCCGGACCAGGTTGTCCGACGCGCCCACCCGCGTGAACACCCGGTCGGCCACCGGGAGCCGCGCCGAAGCCGCCGGCACGAACGACCCGATCTGCGCCATGAGCTGGATCAGCCCCACCTGCCGCAGCAGCGTGCTCTTCCCCGCCATGTTGGGCCCCGTGAGGATCATGACCCGGGCGTCGCGGTCCAGCACCACGTCGTTGGGGATGAACTCCTCCCGGGGCATCATACACTCCACCACCGGATGGCGGCTGCCCCGGACCTCGAGCTCGAAGCTGGTGTGGACCTCGGGGCGGACGTAATCGCGGCGCTCGGCCAGCCGGGCCAGCCCCGCCAGCACGTCCAGCTCGGCGATCCGGGCGGCGGTCTCCAGCAGGCGACCCATCTCACCCGCCACCTCCCGGCGCAGCTCGCCGAACAGGCGCGCCTCCAGCTCCGCGATCCGCTCCTCGGCGCCCAGGACCTTCCCCTCCCACTCGTCCAGCTCCTCGGTCACGTACCGCTCCGAGTTGGCCAGCGTCTGCTTCCGCCGGTAGTGCTCGGGGACCCGGTCGACGTTGGGCTTCGTGACCTCCAGGTAGTACCCGAAGACCTTGTTGAAGCCCACCTTAAGCGACGAGATGCCCGTGGCCTCCCGCTCCCGCTGCTGCAGGCTCGCGATGAAGTCTTTGGCCCCGTCCCGCGTCTCCCGGAGGTCGTCCAGCTCGGCGTCGTGGCCCGTGCGGATGACGTCGCCATCGGCCAGCGTGGCCGGCGGCTCGTCGGTGAACGCCGCACGGATGGTGTCCCGGACGTCCGTCATGGGGTCGGTGGCGTCCCGGAGCGTCCCGAGCTTCTCCGTCCGGGCCTCCTCCAGCGCGTCGATCACCGGCGGGAGCCGCTCCAGGCTCGACGCCAGCGACGCCAGCTCCCGGGGGCTCACCCGCGCCGCGCCCACCTTCCCCGCCAGCCGCTCCAGGTCTCGGACCTGCTTCAGCTCGCTCCGGACCGACCGGCGCAGACTCGCCTGCTCCACCAGCTCCTCCACCGCCTTCTGCCGCGCCCAGATCCCCTCCGGCGCGACGAGCGGACGGAGCAGCCACCGGCGCAGGAGCCGGCTGCCCATGGCGGTGACCGTCTCGTCCACCACGTCCATGAGCGTGGCCGGCGCGCCCGCCGGGACGTCGGGCCGGAGCGGCGCCACCAGCTCCAGGTTCCGGCGCGTCATCTCGTCCAGCGCCATGGCCTCGCCCGGCCGCTCGATCTGCGGGCGACGCAGCCCCTCCGCCGACGTGGGTTGGACCTCCGCCGCGTACGCCAGGAGCGCGCCCAGCGCGCCGATCAGCGGCTCGTCGCCGTCCTGGAACCCCAGGCCGTCCAGCGCGTGGAGCGTGTAGTGCCGCCGGATCTCGTCGGCCGCCATGTCCGGGTCGAAGAGCCAGTCCGGGCGGTACGTGGCGTGGGCGCCCTCGGCGGGGTTATGGCCCTCCCGGGCCTTCGGCAGGAGGATCTCCGACGGCTCGAACCGGGCCAGCTCCGCCTCCAGCCGGTCGGCCGGGACGCGGGTGCCCAGGAACTCGCCCGTGCTGATGTCCGCCGCCGCCACCGCCGCCTCACCGTCGTCGCTTTCCACCACCGCCACCAGCCAGTTGTTGCGCCGCGCCTCCAGGAGCGTGTCGGCGGTGATGGCGCCGGGCGTGACCGTCTCCACCACCTCCCGCCGGACGATGTCCTTCGCCTCCGACGGGTCCTCCACCTGCTCGCAGATGGCCACCCGCCGACCCATGCGGACCAGCCGCTCCAGGTACTCGTCCTTCGCCTTCACCGGGATCCCCGCCAGCGGGACCTCCGCCGCCGCGCCGTTGTTCCGGGACGTGAGCGTCAGCCCCAGGAGCCGCGCGCCCTCCTCGGCGTCCTCGTAGAACATCTCGTAGAAGTCGCCCACCCTGAAGAAGATCAGGGCGTCCTCGTGACGGGATTTGGCTTCCCGCCACTGGCGCATCAGAGGGGTGTCTTCCGGCTTCGACATGCGTTTCGGGCTGGTTTGCGCGATGGCTGTTTCTAGCATAAACGCGGCGACCCCCTACCACCACCCCACCCCGCCCGGGGCGACACCCCGACTGGGGGAACTTGCTTCGCGGTGGAGCCGGGTTCGCGGGGTTGCCTTGCCGGGTTCGCGGCGGGGCTGCGTTCTCGGCGAGATGGGGGGACTGGGGGTCCAGGCTTCATCGCGGGGCTAGGTTCACGGCGAATGTCTCCGCCGGCATCGCACCACGCGCCGCCAAGGTCGCCTCGCCGCTCACCCCCAGTCTCCCAGTCCCCCAGTCCCCCAGTCCTTCGCCGGAGCCGTGAAGCGCCATGGAGTTTCCATGCGCCGCGAACGTGACACGCCCCGACCCCCAGCCCCCCAGTCCCTCGCCGCGAACGTGACACGCCCGGAAGTCACAGCCCACCGCGAACCGAAACCCGCCGCGAACCGACATCCACCAGTCGCCGAAAGCGCCCGACGGGCAACGGCTTCGCCGTTCCAGGCGGGTTTGCCAAAGAACCCGTGGCACCTAACTTGATCACCGCTTTCGGCCAACACGCGCACATCGCGCGACCACGGGTGTACTCAACGAAACTATGAGCGACCGCCACAAAAACCGGGCCTACGACTCCTATAACGCGGGCTACGCGCAGGACCTCTACGAGTCCTACGTCCGCGACCCCAGCTCCGTGGACGCGCGGTGGCAGGCCATCTTCGAGATGGACCCGGCGGAGGCGGGGCTCATCCCGGTACGCGGGAACGGCGCGCCGTCGCGGGCGCAGCTGCGGGCGGCCATGGCGGCCGCCGAGCTGGTGGACGCGTACCGGCTCCACGGCCACCGGGCCGCCCGGCTCGACCCGCTCGGCGGCGAGCCGCAGGGCCACCCTATGCTCTCGCTGGAGTTCCACGGCATCGAGGCCGGCGACCTGAACGCCATCCCGGCGTCGCTCCTCGGCCTCGAGCGAGCCGGGAGCAGCATGGGGGACGTCCTCGAATGGCTCCGGGAGACGTATACCGGGACCATCGGCTACGAGTTCGAGCACCTGGAGAACCCGAAGCGACGGGAATGGCTCCGTCGCCGGATCGAGAACGGCGAGCACCGCACGCCGCTCTCTGACGATGAGAAAGTCCGGCTGCTGCGTCGCCTGACCGAGGTGTCGGCGCTGGAGCAGTACCTCCACCGGGCGTACCTGGGTCAGAAGCGGTTCAGCATCGAGGGGAACGACATGCTGGTCCCGGTGCTGGATCTGGCCATCGAGCGGGCGGCCGAGGCCGGTGCCGGCGAGGTGGTGCTCGGGATGGCCCACCGGGGTCGGCTCAACGTCCTGGCCCACGTCCTGGGCCAGCCGTACGAGAAGATCATCGGCGAGTTCGAGGGACAGCAGCAGAGCGCCGGGACCGGCGACGTGAAGTATCACCTGGGCGCCGAGGGCACCTACGCCACCGAGTCCGGCGACCCGCTCACGGTGACCATGGCGCCCAACCCGAGCCACCTGGAGTTCGTGAACCCGGTGGTGGAAGGAATGGCCCGGGCCAAGCAGACCGACCGCGCCGACGCGGAGATCTCCCAGAACGTGGACCGGGTGCTGCCGGTGCTCATGCACGGCGACGCCGCCTTCGCCGGGCAGGGCGTGGTGGCCGAAACACTGAACCTGGCGCGGCTCGGCGGCTACGAGACCGGCGGCTCACTCCACGTGATCGTGAACAACCAGGTCGGCTTCACCACCGACCCGGAGGAGGCTCGCTCGACCTCCTACGCCAGCGACCTGGCCCGGGGCTTCGACATCCCCGTCTTCCACGTCAACGCCGACCACCCGGAGGCGTGCCTGGCCGTGACCCGGCTGGCCATGGCCTACCGGACCGAGTTCCGGGCGGACGTCCTCATCGACCTGGTGGGCTACCGGCGCTACGGCCACAACGAGGGCGACGAGCCGGCCTACACCCAGCCGGGCATGTACCACGCCGTGGAGGACCACCCCACGGTCCGGGAGCTGTGGGCCCGGCAGCTGGACGACGAGGGCACCCTGTCGCGAGACGAGATCGACGAGATCTGGGACGCGGCCTACGACCGACTGGGCGAGATCCAGCAGGAGGTCAAGGAGCGGATCGCCGAGGACGACGACGATGAGCCCGCCACCCCACCCGTGGAGCCGGCCACCCTCGAGGCGCCCGTCACCACCCACGTGGACGGCGAGCTCCTCGAGTCGCTCGACCGGCAGCTCCACCAGTGGCCCGATGACTTCGCCATCAACGAGAAACTGAAGCGGCAGCTCACGAAGCGGGCGGAGACGCTGGACGCCGAGGAGCCGAAGATCGACTGGGCCCACGCCGAGTCGCTGGCCTTCGCCTCACTCGTGGCCGAGGGCACGCCGATCCGGCTCACAGGGCAGGACTCGGCACGCGGCACGTTCAGCCAGCGGCATCTGACGCTCCGCGACACCGAGACCGACCAGGGCTATACACCGCTCCGGAACCTCCGGGAGGCCTCGGCCCCCTTCGAGGTCTACAACAGCCCCCTCTCCGAGGCCGGCGTCCTCGGCTTCGAGTACGGCTACAGCACCGCCGCCGCCAACTCACTGATCCTCTGGGAGGCACAGTTCGGCGACTTCGTCAACGGCGCCGAGGTCATCATCGACCAGTTCCTCGTGGCCGGCCGCGCCAAGTGGGGGCAGACCAGCCGCCTCGTGCTCCTCCTGCCCCACGGCTACGAGGGCCAGGGGCCGGAGCACTCCAGCGCCCGCCTCGAACGGTTCCTCCAGCTCGCGGCGGAGGACAATATCCGGGTGGCCAACGTCACCACGCCGGCCCAGTACTTCCACCTGCTCCGCCGGCAGGCTCGCCTCGAGGAGATGCGGCCGCTCGTGGCCTTCACGCCCAAGAGCCTGCTCCGGCACCCGAAGGCAGTCTCCGGCCGGGACGACCTCACCGGCGGCGGGTTCCAGCTCGCCCTCGACGACCCCCGGGGCGACCGGGCCGAGGGCGTCCGGCGCGTGGTCCTCTGCTCCGGCAAGGTCTACTACGACCTCCTCACCAGCGACGCCTGGGACGAGGCCGACGACGTGGCAGTGGTCCGCGTCGAGCAGCTCTACCCCTTCCCCGCCGACGCCATCGAGAAGATCCTCACCGGCTACGGCGGCGCGAAGGAGCTGGTCTGGGTCCAGGAAGAGCCCGCCAACATGGGGGCGTGGTCCTACACGCGGCCGTGGCTCGAACGCCTCGCCGATGGCCGCGACGTCGGCTACGTAGGACGGCCCGAGCGGGCCAGCCCCGCCGAAGGGTACAAGAAGGCCCACGACGAGCAGCAGGCCCGGATCGTCAAGGAAGCGTTCCGCAGCAAGGTCGCCATGCCCCGGGCCAGTGTGACCGTCGAGGACTCGGCCGCCGGCGACTGATTCAGCTCGCGTCCTCGACCTGACGCTGCAGGACCCACATCGACTCGATCCGCTCCCGGCTCGCTTCCAGCAGCCCGGCCAGATCCGGGTCGTACACATCCCCCGCACCGGCCACGACCACGTCCACCGCCCCGCGGATGCCTGCGTCCGGCTCCGCGTCGGGACTCGCCTCCTCGGCCCGGCGCACCGCCACGTGGTCCAGCCGATCCGCCAGCGAGAGGATCCGCGCCCGAAGCGGCAACCCCGGCGACCACGGCTCCGCCGCCTGACGAACCAGCTCGCATACCCGCTCGTCGAACCCCAGGTCGCACAGCAGCTGCGACGACCGCTTGGCCACCTCCCGCCGTCCGCCGCCGGCCACCAGCCGCCCGATCTCGTGGGTCCGGGCCGCCGTCCGCAGCACCTCCCGATCCGTGGCGCTTACCGCGTCCCCGAGCTTCTTCCCCAGCAGGAGCGCCACGCTCACCACCCGGGACCCGTGCCCCGAGCCGGCACCCGACTTCTGGTCTCCCATGTGCAGCCACGACCGCGGCAGACTGCCCCCAAGCTCGCCCCATTCGTTCAGGTGCCGGGCCTGCGACCGGGCCAGCGTCTCCGTGGTCTCCACCAACTCCAGCAGCGACACCGCCTGGGCCAGCGCCGCGTCCAGCTCGAAGAGCTCGAACGGCTTCAGAAGGTACCCCGTCGCCCCTTCCCGCAGCGCCCGGCGCGCCAGATCCGCGTCGTCATCGCCGGTGATCACGATAATGGGGTTCAACGGCTGCGTCGCCAGCAACAGGCGGTTCAGCTCCACCCCCGACATCCCCGGTAGATGCACATCCGTCAATGCCACGTCGTACTGGAGCTCCTCCGACTGGATCTGCTCCAGCACCTCCTCCGCCGACTCCACCGCCACCACGTCATAACCGCTCTTCTTCAGGTGCGACGACACCAGCCCCCGTACCCCCGGGTCGTCCTCCACCACCAGCACCCGATGCCGCTGAGCTTCGCTCATGCTGCCTCTCGTAGATCGGACATTCGTTCCCGGAGACGGCCCAGTGCACGGCTCCGGAGCTGGGAGACCCGGGACTCGGATACGCCGAGCCGATCCCCGACCTCCCGCAGCGTCCAGCCCGCGAGGTCGTACAACTCGATCACCTCACGGTCCCGCGCCGGCAGCAGCGCCAGCTCCGACCGCAGCCGCTCCAGCTCCTCCGCCAGCGACAACCGATCCTCCACCTCCGCCGCCTGACCCGGCTCGCTCCAGCCGGTACCGCTTGATGTAGGCGCTCCAAGCAGCCCCGTCAACGAGACCCGGCGGCTGCGAGCTACGTCCCACTTCCACCGCCACAGCTGCTGTGGGTCCACCCCCAGAACCTCCGCTACCTCCGGATGCCCCGGCGTACGATCCCCCTCCGCCGCAAGACGGTCTCGCGCTCGATCCATCTCCCGCTGCCTCCGTCGCACCGACCGCGGCGCCACGTCCCGCGTCCGCATCTCGTCCAGCATGGCCCCACGGATCCGCGACGCCGCGAACGTGCTGAACCGCGAGCCGTGCCCCGGATCGTACGACGATACCGCGTGCAGCAGACCCAGCGTGCCCGCACTCACCAGATCACCCACATCCACCTGACCCCCCGTTCGCGGTCGCATCCGATGGGCAAAGTGATGGACCAGCGCCAGATGACGCTCCACCAGCCGGTTCCGGACCGCCACATCGCCGCTCGCTCGATACTCCTGCCAGTCCTGTCGTTCCGTTTCAGTCATCGTCGGCTCCCTGGATCCGTCCGCAGTGTCCAGCAATATTACAGGGGCACAACCTGTTCCAACCCGCGACCGCGACTCACAGAATTCCACATAACCCGTTGCACCATACCAACTTGCGGCGTTGTAAGAATACCAGACACCGTCTCCCGGGACACAGGTACCACCCGGCAGCTCCTGCCTCAACCGGCAAGAGTTGCCGGGGGTAGCCCGGAACAATCTGCCGGGTCGCCCCTTCTGCACCCCGGCCATGCCCGGGTACACAGCCGTCTCCCGGCAATAGCCGTCAGCCCCTCAGGCGGTTCAGGAGGAAAGGTGTCCCGCGGAGTGACTTCGATTGTTTCCGAATCATGGCGACACGTTACCTGCGGGAGGTTGGGGCTAATACGTCCGCAGAATGATATGCCGCGGCCCGTGACCGGGACGGCCGGACACCACAAGCGAGAAAGGGAG
>JAWODW010000104.1:0-103687 GCA_046483065.1 Longimicrobiales bacterium
GCCATGATCATCATCACGCGGTCGGGCATCACCGACCAGGAGCTGGACCACATCCGGGAGCGGGTGGAGGGGTTGGGCATGCGGACGCACGTATCGCGGGGCGAGCGCCGCGTGGTCATCGGGTGCATCGGCGACGAGGAAACGCTGCGGGAGGTCCCGCTCCTGCGGCTTCCCGGCGTGGAGTCGGTGACACCGGTGATGAAGCCGTACAAGCTGGCCTCGCGGGAGTTCGCGGCAACGCGGACCGAGGTCCATCTCGGGGACGCGGCGGGCACAGTGGTGGGCGGGCCGGCGCTGTCGGTCATCGCCGGGCCGTGCTCCGTGGAGGGCCGGGAGATGCTGCTGGAGACGGCCCGGTGGGCGAAGGCCGCGGGCGCCGGCCTGCTCCGGGGCGGTGCGTACAAGCCTCGCACGTCGCCGTATTCGTTCCGGGGGCTGGGCGAGGAAGCGCTGGAGCTGCTGGCGGAGGCCCGGGCGGAGACGGGGCTGCCGGTGGTGACGGAGGTGATGGACACCCGGATGGTGGAGACGGTGGCGGAGCACGCCGACGTGCTCCAGGTGGGCGCCCGGAACATGCAGAACTTCGCGCTCCTGGACGAACTCGGCCGGATCCGGCGGCCGGTACTGTTGAAGCGCGGGATGTCGGCCACTGTCCGGGAGCTGCTCATGGCCGCCGAGTACATCATGAGCCAGGGCAACCGGGACGTCATCCTGTGCGAGCGCGGGATCCGTACGTTCGAGACCGCCACCCGGAACACGCTGGACGTGGGCGCCATTGCCGTGCTGCGCCGGGAGACGCACCTCCCGGTGCTGGTGGACCCGAGCCACGCCGCGGGCCGTGCCGACCTGGTGCCGGCTCTGGCCTACGCCGCCGTGGCCGCCGGCGCCGACGGCCTCATGGTGGAGGTGCACCCGGACCCGGAACGCGCACTCTCCGATGGCGACCAGTCGCTGGATTTCGACGCCTTCACCGCCCTCATGGCGGGCGTTTGCCGGTTCGCCGAGGCCGCCCGCCTCGAGGCGGCCCGCGGCGAGGAGGTGGCGGCATGACCGCCTCCGAGACGCAGGGGGGCGCCGGGGAGGTGGCCGAGCTGCGTCAGCGGATCGAGTCGCTGGACCGGCGGCTCCTGGAGCAGGTGGCGGAGCGGGTCGAGCTGGCGCGGCGGATCGGTGCCGTGAAGCGCGGCCGGGACGCGGCCACGCTGGACCCGGGCCGGGAGGCCGCGGTCATCCGGCGGGCGGTGGAGACAGGACGGGGCCACGGGCTGCCGGAGGAGCCGGTGCGTCAGATCTTCTGGACGCTGGTCGAGCTGTGCCGGTCGGCGCAGATGGAGGGCCGGTGAAGGCGCCGGGCGGACCGACGGTCGGGATCGTGGGTCTCGGCCTCCTCGGCGGATCGCTGGCCCGCGACCTGGCCGCCGCGGGCTGGCGGGTCCAGGGCGCCGACCGGGACCCGGAAACCGAGCGACGAGCCCGGGAGTCGGGGGTCGTAGCCGGCACCATCGATCCCGGTGCGGTCGACGTCATCGTCCTGGCGGTGCCGGTCCGGGCGATCCCGACCTGGATCCGGACGCTGGCGCCGGAGCTCGCGCCGGATACCGTGGTCACCGACGTGGGGAGCACGAAGCGGTCGGTGGTCGAGGCCGCGGAGGCCGCGGGGCTGGGCCCGCGGTTCGTCGGCTCCCACCCGATGGCCGGTGACCATCGGAGCGGGTGGACGGCCGCCCGGACCGGCCTCTTCGGTGGCGCCGCCGTGTGGACTTGCCCCACCGGCCATACGGACCCCGCTGCGCTGTCGAGTGTCACGGCGCTCTGGCGAGGGGTGGGCGCCGAGCCTCGGGTCATGGACGCCACCGATCACGACCGGCTCCTGGCCCGGTCCAGCCACCTCCCGCAGCTCGTGGCCTCGGCGCTGGCCTCGGCGCTGGCCCGGGACGGCGTGACTCCCGGGGATCTTGGCCCGGGCGGGCATGACATGACGCGCCTGGCCGGCAGCCACCCGGCCATGTGGGCGGATATCCTGGCGGACAACCATGACGAGGTGGGCGCCGCGCTGGCCCAGCTCCAGGGCGTGCTCAAGCGGGTCCGGCGGGCGGTCGGGGACCGCGATGATGCGACCCTCCGGTCACTCCTGGGTGCGGCGAACGCGTGGGCCCGTGGCGAGGCGGACCCGGAGACGGCTGCCGCGGGGCCCCTCTTCCTCTAACGCTTCCGAAGGATACCCCGGATCCGGGGCGCCGTGGGCGGGAAGAAGGTGTCGTCGCGGTAGTGCTCCAGCGGCGCCGTATCGAACCCGACGCGCCGCAGGACAGCCGCCGTATCCCGGTCGAGGTGGCACCCCACGGCCAGCGGCGTCCAGATCGGGTTCAGCCACCGCTGCCAACGAGCCAGGGTGGAGCCGTCCGCGGCCTTCACGTGCTCGAGGACCAGGAGCCGGCCGTCGGGCTTCAGGACCCGGTGCGACTCCCGGGCCGCCGCCTCGTAGTCGGGGATGGTACACATGGTGAGGAACGCGACGACGGTGTCGAAGCTGGCGTCGCGGTACGGCAGCTTCGCGGCGTCCGCCCGCTCGAGGTGGATCCGGTAGTCGGGGCCGTTGGACTGGATCTCCTCGACCGTCCGTACGGCCCGATCCAGGACGGCGTCGTGGGGATCGATGCCCACTACGGCCGAGACCTCCGGCGGGTAGAAGCCGAGGTTCGAGCCGGTGCCCACACCGAGCTCCAGGACCTGGCCCGTGGCGTGGGCCATGAGCTCCCGGCGCTGGTCATCGAAGTGGCGAGAGACCCTGTGGAGCAGCGGTGGGTAAATGTGGTCGGCGTAAAATGACATGTCGTATGGTGTCGGAGAGACGGCGGATCGTCCACCCCGGCCGCGCAGGATGGGGGATTCCCCGATAGCGCAGCACCGCCCTTCCTCCCCACATTAGCGCTGTTCGCACACTCTGAGACCTGATGGAGTCGATATGTCGAACGCAACCCCGTACCGATTCGTCCTCCTCGCCCTCGTCCCTGTCCTGGCGCTCGCCTGCGAGGGCCCCGAGCTCGACAACGCCACCCGCGAGCAGGTCGTGGCCGTGGGTGACTCGGCGGCCATGTCGCTGGTCCGCACGCTGGGCGGCCGCCTCAACACCCACATGGCCGAGGGCGGGCCCGCCGGGGCCATCGCCTTCTGCTCCACGGAGGCGCAGGCCCTCACCGACAGCGTGTCCGGTGCCCTCGATGAGGGGTGGGCGGTCAAGCGGACCACCCTGCGGACCCGGAACCCGAAGAACGCCCCGGACTCCCTCGAGGCCGTGGCGCTGACCTACTTCCAGGAGGCCGCCCGGAGCGACGCCGGACTGCCCGAGCACTTCGTCCAGGTCACGCCCGACGGCGACTACCGCTACTACATGCCGCTCCAGCTCGGGCGCATGTGCATCGAGTGCCACGGCCCCCGGGAGTCGCTGGACCCGGCCGTCCGTGAGGTCCTGGACACCCGGTATCCCGCCGACCAGGCCACGGGCTACGCAGAGGGCGACTTCCGCGGCGTCGTGCGGGTCACCGTACCCCGGGACGCGGTCCGCTAGCGACGGCGGGGCCCGACTACCGGCGCAGTTCCTCCAACCGGTACTCGGTGCCGCGCCATTCTACGCGACCGGTCCACACGGCCCGAAGCGCGGCGGCCCAGACGATCCAGAGGAGGAAGACGCTGCCCAGCGGGAAGGTGAGGCTGGTCCAGACCGGCATGCTGTGGGTTCGGGCGGTGGCGAAGATCGTCACCGCGCCGGCGGCCACGGTGGCCGCGTTGAGCCACCAGACCGCGCCGGTGGTAAGCACGAGCGCCGTCACCGGCCAGAAGATGAAGAGGAAGGGCACCACGGTCCCGGCGGCCACCAGGGAGAGCCGGTACTCGACCACGGCGAAGGCGTTCTTCCGGAGCCCCCGGGCCATGGCCGGCAGCGTCGGGTACCACTCCACCTCCGCCACGCTCGTCCCGATGGCGGTAGCCTGTCGGTACCCGGCGGCCTTGAGGGCGCGCCCCAGCCGGACGTCGTCGTCGGGGCGCAGCGAAAGCGAGTGATGCCCGTCGATGGCCCGGTAGGCGTGGGCCCGGACCAAGTTGAACGCCCCGATCCCGATGTGCCACCGGCTCTTCGGGTCCCGGGCCTTCCACGGCCGGAACACGACGCTGAAGAGGGCCAGGAAGACGGCCACGGTCATGGTGGCGGCCGCCGACCCGGCGTGGATCCGGGGCGCAACCGCCAGGTGATCCACGCCGTTCCGCTCCATCACCGTCACCGCCCGGGCGACGGCCTCCGACCGCATCACGACATCGGCGTCGGTGAAGAGGAGGAGCTCACCCCGGGCCGCGTCGGCCCCCTGCTGCAGCGCGTGGTTCTTCCCGAGCCATCCCTCGGGGAGGTCGGTCACGTGGATCACCCGGACCCGGTGGTGCTCCTCGGCCAACCGCTCGAGGATCTGTCCTGTGCCGTCGGTGGACCGATCGTTGACGGCCACCACCTCGAGGGCCGGGTAGTTCTGGCGGAGGATGGACTGGACCACCGGCGCGATGGTCCGGGCCTCGTCCCGGGCTGCGATAACCACCGACACCGGAGGCGTGGCAGCAGGGTCGCCGGCGTTCCGGAGCCGGGGCAGTGAGAGGAGCCCCCGAGCCAGGTCGAAGCCCAGCAGTAGAGCCATGGCCAGTGTGGAGCCGGCCAGCAGGAAGAGGGGATCGGCGAGGTTCACGGGTCCGTGCGACGGGGGTGGGTCCTACCCGTCGCCCTCCCCCGCCCCGACCCGCGCCACCACCAGCCCGTGGAAGAGGAGCAGCACGAAGAACGTTGCGACGCCGGCCGGGTAGACCAGCCACCAGTCCTGGAGCAGCGCGCGGCGCCCCACGATCCCGGAGGTGGCCAGGTCCCATACCAGCGTCCACGCCAGGAGCCACGGCACGAGCGCTTTCCACGCCGCCAGCACGTCCGCCGGCGAGCCCACGCGCGTGGCCGGGAACCAGAAGGCCAGCACCAGAATCACCGCGTTCACCGCGAACTCGGCAGACATGGCACTGGCGGTGTCGGGCGCTGCGGCCACGTACCCGCCGATGAGGAGCACGGCCAGCATGGACGCCGCCACGGCTGCGCGGCCCCGGGCGGGGGGGCCGGAAGCGCTCGCGGACCCTGTTCCCTGGTCGCTCACTACGTCACCTCCCGGTCGCGGTGGATTGCCGGCGGCGGACCGACGGGCCTATCCCTCGTCGGAGCCGAGCAGCTTGCGGTCGAACTCGGTGGCCGCGGTCAGTCTGCGGACCTCGTCTCGCAACTCCTGGACCTCGTGCTCCAGCCGCTCGACCTCCGCAGCACTGACCTGCTCACCCCGGGAGTCCGCGAGGAACGCCTCCCGGACCCGGAGAATGGACTCCACCAACGGCTTGATGGCCAGCCGCGCCGTGAGCCCCATGACCGGGACCCCGACCACGAAGAACACAACCAGAACGATCATCATCTCTTCGGTCATCGCGGCATTCCTTTCGCCTCGGCGGCCCGGCTGCCCCAGCGTTTCTCCACGTACGCGTCCAGGATCCCCTTGAACTCCTCCACCAGGCCCTCGCCCTTGAGCGTGGTGTGGAGCTCGCCGTCCACGTAGACCGGCGCCTTGGGCTCCTCGAACGTGCCGGGCAGGCTGATCCCGATGTCGGCGTGCTTCGACTCGCCCGGGCCGTTCACTACGCACCCCATGACCGCCAGTTTCAGCTCCTCCACCCCGGGATACTTCGTGCGCCACTCCGGCATCTGCTCGCGAGTGTAGCGCTGGATGTCCTCCGCCATCTGCTGGAAGAACGTGCTGGTGGTCCGCCCACACCCCGGGCACGACGTGACCTGGGGCGTGAAGCTCCGGATCCCCATGGACTGGAGGACCTGCTGGGCCACCCGCACCTCCTCGGCCCGGTCGCCGCCGGGGCGGGGTGTGAGCGAGACGCGGATCGTATCACCGATCCCCTGCTGGAGCACGATGCTGAGCCCGGCCGTGGTGGCCACCACCCCCTTCGTCCCCATCCCGGCCTCGGTGAGCCCCAGATGGAGCGGGTAGTCGCACCGGTCGGCCAGCTTCGTGTAGACCTCCACCAGGTCCTGCACACCGCTGACCTTGGCGCTGATGACGATCCGGTCGTGGCCCAGCCCCGTCTTCTCCGCCAGCGTGGCGGACCGGAGCGCGCTCTCGATCATCGCCTCGATCATCACGGTCCGGGCGGGCTCGGGCTCCGGCTTCTGCGCGTTCTCATCCATCATCTCCGTCAGGAGCCGCTGGTCGAGACTGCCCCAGTTCACGCCGATCCGGACCGGCTTGCCGTGCTCGACGGCTACCTCCACGATCTGCTGGAAGTGCTCGTCGCGCCGCTTCGCACCCACGTTGCCCGGGTTGATCCGGTACTTGGCCAGCGCCTCCGCCATCGCCGGGTACTTCGGGAGCAGCAGGTGGCCGTTGTAGTGGAAGTCGCCCACGATGGGCACGTCGATGCCCACGTCCCGGATCCGCTCCACGATCCCCGGCACCGCCCTCGCCGCCTCGTCGGTGTTCACGGTGATCCGGACGATCTCGCTGCCCGCACCGTGAAGGAGCGCGACCTGCTCCGCCGTGGCCTCCGCGTCCGCCGTGTCCGTGTTGGTCATGGACTGGACCACGATGGGGTGCCCGCTGCCCACCTTCACGCCGCCCACGTCCACCGTGACGGTCTCTCTGCGCTCGATTGCTGTGGCTCCGCTCATACTCGCGTGTCGCTGGTGCGGTTGACGCCGACGTCTGGCGTCAACGTAAGAGGGCCCGGCGACCGGGCCAACGCTCGTACCCCGACGGGCGCCCGGGGTTCGAGCGGCACGCCGACGCGTCGGTGTGCCACCGCGCTCTTGTGGAGACCGCCGCCTCGTTAACCCCGGAGGCGCGGAAACGCGGAGCACACGCGGAGGTTGTTGAGTTCGATCCGGGCGAGTCGGGACTCGTTGGTGGGAATCCGTGCACTCGGCTACGTAGCCCTCGGGACCGGTGCCGCGGCTCCAGCGGACCGGTCGGCATCGTGCACTGGTTTGTGCTCCTCAGGACCGGTCCACGCTGTGGGAAGCCTGTGCATGCCGTGGACAAGTCCGGACGCTGCCCCACCGGCACCCGGCGTCTTCCACCCTCGAACCCGGCCCTGCCCGGACCTACCTCACGCAGTTCTCCGCGAACGCTCCGCGCCTCCGCGTCTCCGCGGTTTCCCGGGCGCCGGACCCCACCACCACCTGGATTCATCAACCCTCGGTTGTAACCGTCACGACCGGGCAGTAGAATATCCACCGGACGCACACTGAACGGACCGGGCATCCCATGACTGCTCTTCTCGCCGCGCGGGCCCAGATGGAGGTCTCGCTGGCATTCCACATGGTGTTCGCCGCCCTGGGGATCGGGGTCCCTCTCCTCATGGTCATCTCCGAAGGGCTCTGGCTGCGCACCGGCCGGGAGCACTACAAGGAGCTGGCCCAGACGTGGGCCAAGGCCACGGCGCTGACCTTTGCGGTGGGCGCCGTATCGGGCACGGCCCTCTCCTTCGAGCTCGGGCTGCTCTGGCCCCGGTTCATGGAGGTGGCGGGCGGCGTGCTCGGCCCGGCCTTCGCCCTCGAGGGCTACGCCTTCTTTATCGAGGCGATCTTCCTCGGGCTCTACCTCTACGGCTGGGACCGCCTCTCGCCGAAGGCCCACTGGCTCGCGGGGCTGGCCGTGGCCATCAGCGGGTTCCTCTCCGGCGTGCTGGTGGTGGCAGCCAACGCCTGGATGCAGACGCCTATGGGGCTCGAGGCGGCGCTGGCGGATCCGGGGCTGAACCTCACCGACCCCGCGATGATGGGGCCGCTGGCCATCACCGACGCGCTGGCCGTCTTCAAGAGCCCGTCATGGTTCCACATGGCGCTGCACTCATCGCTTTCCTGCTTTATCGCCGCCGGGTTCGCCACTGCAGGCGTCTACGCCATGGGCCTGCTCAAGGGCCGCAACGACGCCTACCACCGGGCCGGCCTCACCATCGCCATGGCCGTAGGCGCCGTGGCGGCCGTGCTGCAGCCCCTCTCCGGCGACGTCAGCGCCCGGTTCGTGGCCGAGCACCAGCCGGCCAAGCTGGCGGCGGCGGAGGCCCACTACGAGACCATGGAGGCCGCGCCACTGACCCTCGGCGGGATCCCGGTCGGCGATGAGCGCGTCATCCTGGCCGTCAAGATCCCGTACGGCTTGAGCCTGCTGGCGCACCACGACCCGAACGCCGAGGTGATCGGACTCGACCAGTTCCCGGAAGAGGACCGGCCGAACGTCCTGATCACCCACCTGGCGTTCCAGATCATGGTGGGCCTCGGGTTCCTGTTGATCGCCGTGGGGGCCTGGTTCTGGTGGGTCCGCTGGAAACGGCCGGGTGCGGTGCCCCGGAACCGGCGCCTGCTCTGGTCCGTACTCATCGCCTCGCCGCTGGGGATGCTGGCGCTGGAGGCCGGCTGGATCGTCACGGAAGTCGGGCGGCAGCCGTGGATCATCTACGACATCATGCGGGTCGAGCACGGCGTGACCCCGATCCAGGAGGTACCGCTCACGCTCCTCGGCTTCTTCGTCCTCTATGTGGCGCTGGGCACCGCACTGACGCTCCTGCTGCGAGAGCTGGCCAGGCGCCACGGCGGGGCCCGCACCGCGGACCATGGACCCGAGACCGCGGAGGTGACCCATGCCTGAGCTCGGTGTGGCGGCGCTGATGCTCGTGGCTCTCATCGCCTACGGCGTGCTGGGCGGCGCAGACTTCGGTGGCGGGATCTGGGACGTGTTCGCGTCCGGGCCCCGGAAGGCGGATCAGCGGAAGACCATCGCCAACGCCATGGGGCCCGTCTGGGAGGCGAACCACGTCTGGCTGGTCTTCGTAATCGTGCTCCTCTTCGCCGGGTTCCCCCGGGCGTACTCCGCCCTCTCGGTGGGGCTGTTCCTGCCCTTCCACCTAGTGCTGCTGGGGATCATCCTCCGGGGCGCTTCCTTCGTCTTCCGGGCATACAGCCCCGGGAAGGTCGGAGACCCCGATGGCGAGGGGGGCCGGCCGTGGGGCGTGGTGTTCGGCGTGGCCAGCATCATCACGCCGGTCCTGCTTGGGATGTCGCTGGGCGCCGTCTCCGCCGGCGGGTTCCACGTCGAGAGCGGTCAGGTCCGGCTGGACGGGATCCCGTGGCTGGCCCCGGTGGCCATCGCGATCGGCGCCTTCGCCCTGGCCACGTGCGCGTACGTGGCCGCCGTCTTCCTGGCGTATGAGACCGAGGGCAGCCTCCGGGAGGACTTCCGGACGCGGGCGCTCATGGCCGGCACGGTGGTCGTGGCCCTTTCGGTGCTGCTGCTCCCGCTCCTGATCGCCGAGGCGTCGCACCTCTGGGAGGGGCTCCTGGCGCCCCGCACACTGCCGGTGGTGGGGGCCGGCGTGATCGCCGCGCTGGCCTCCGGGTGGTGGCTCCGAACTCGTCGCTATCGGCTCGCCCGGATCGCCGCCATCCTCCAGGTCGCATGCCTCCTGGCCGGGTGGGGGCTGGCCCAGTATCCGTACATCATCTACCCGGACGTGACGCTCGTGGACGCGGCGGCCCCCACGGTGACCCTCGACTTCATCCTGTACACGCTGCCGCTGGGGCTGCTGCTCCTGCTGCCCAGCCTTTGGTTCCTGTTCCGGGTGTTCAAGGGTGAGGTGCTGTAGGGGGCGCTGGCGCGCCCCCGTTGGTAGTCGGGGTCGGGCTCGTGGTCGGGTGGCACGGTTGTGGCAATGAGTGCGGTGACCCATTTCCGTTACGGCAACAAGGAGACCTGAGCCCATGATCGGTGAGGGGGACAGTGCCCCGGACTTCACACTCCAGGGCGTGAGCGGCGACGGCGAGGAAGTGACGGTGACGCTCTCGGAAATCGATGAGCCCGTGGCGCTCTACTTCTACCCGAAGGACGACACGCCCGGCTGCACTACGCAGGCGTGCGGGATCCGGGACGAGTGGAGCGTCCTCGAGAACGCCGACGCCCGGATCCTCGGCGTGAGCCCCGACGACATCCCGTCGCACAGGAAGTTCTCGGAGAAATACGATCTCCCGTTCACGATCCTCTCGGACCCCGAGGGGGAGGTGGCCGAGGCGTACGGCGTCTGGAAAGAGAAGAAGATGTTCGGGAACACCTTCATGGGCGTGGAGCGGAGCACGTTCATCATCGACGGCGACGGGCGAGTCACGGACGTGTGGAGGAAGGTGAAAGCCAAGAAGCACACCGACCAGCTCCTCGAGGTGCTCGCTTGACGGATGCCTGACCCGGAGCGAACGCGGCGAAGGCTGCAGGCCCAGACGGGAGCCGCCCGGGTCCTCCTGTCCAGCGACACGGTGCACGAAGGGGTCAACGCCCTGCTCCGTGTGGTCTGCGAGAGCCACGGCTGGCCGGTGGGCGAGTACTGGGCGCCGAGTCCCGAGGGCCCCGTGCTGCGGCTCGAGGCCCAGTGGACGGACCCCCGGGCGGATGTGGCCCCCCTGGTCGAAGCCACCCGCTCGCTGACCGTGGAGTCCGGATCGGGGCTCGCCGGGCGGGTCTGGGACCGGGACCGACCGATCCGGGTGCCCCGGGTCGCCGACGACCCCGAGGTCATCCGGGCGGACGCGGCCGCCCGATCCGGGCTCCAGGGGGCCTACGCCGTCCCGGTACCAGTCACCGGCACCAACGCCGTACTCCTCTTCCTGGACGGCGCCCCGGCGGATGGCGACCCCGAGCTCCTCGATGGCCTGGCGGCGCTCGGTGCCCAGCTCGGTCAGTTCATCGACCGGCGTCGGGCCGAGGAAGGGCTGCGAGAGAGCGAGGACCGGTTCCGTACCTTCGCACGCACCGTCCCCGACCCGGCCTTCCTCCTGGATCGATCGGGTCGGATCCTCTACGCCAATGACGCCGTCACGGACACCTTCGGCTACGAGCCGCGGGAGCTCTACGGCGAGTCCTTCACCGATCTGCTCCCGGACCGCCACCACGAGCGGCACCGGAAGGGGTTGGAGCAGTACCGGGAGAGCGGCACCCGGGGGGTCTCCTGGGCCACGTTCGAGCTGGAAGGACGGAAGAAGGATGGGAACGAGGTCCCCCTCGAGATCACCTACGGCACATTCGAGAAGGATGGGGAACGGTACTTCACCGCCGTGGCCCGGGACGTCACCGACCGGCTCCTGAGCGAGGACCGGCTCCGGTTCCAGGCCCGCCTCCTGGACGCCGTGGGCGAGGCCGTCATCGCCACCCAGCTCGATGGTACGGTCCTGTACTGGAACGACGCCGCCGAGCGGCTCTACGGCTGGAGCGCGGGTGAGGTCATGGGCCGAACGGTGAACCAGATCACGCCAGCGAACGTATCCCGGTCGCAGGCGGAGGAGATCATGCATCGGCTCCGGGAGGGCGCGAGCTGGTCCGGCGAGTTCCTGGTCCAGGACAAGTCGGGGCGAGAGTTCCCCGTCATGGTGACCGACTCGCCGTTCCTCGACGAGGACGGCGAGATCGTGGGGATGATCGGCACATCGTCGGACATCTCCGAACGGAAGCGTGGGGAGGCGGGACAACGCTTCCTGTCCGAGGCGGGTCGCGTCCTGGCGGCGTCTCTGGACTACCAGACGACGGTGCGTACCGTGGCGCGCCTCGCCGTCCCGGTGCTCGGGGACTTCTGCCTGGTCCAGGTGATGGGCGACGAGGGCGAGCTGGAGACGGTCGCGGAAGTCTCCGACAATGATGACGAGCAGCTCCGCGGGCTGGAGGAGTGGGCGGAGGGAGAGGGCCGCGCCGCGATCATCGACGTGCTCCGCCGCTGCGAGGCCGTGGCTGCCCCCGCAAGCGACGGCCCCGTGACGCTGGAGGACGACGCGCTCCGGGCGCTGGGGTTCCACACGGCGCTATGCGTGCCGCTCCAGGCACGGGGCAACGCCCTGGGTGTCATGACCCTGGCGAGGCGCACCACGTGGGACGCCGCCGACATCCGCCTGGTGGCGGAGCTCGGCCGACGGGCCGCGCTGGCCATGGACAACGCCCGTCTCTACCGGGACGCCCAGGAGGCGAACCGTGCGAAGGCCGACTTCCTCGCCGTGGTCTCCCACGAGCTCCGGACCCCGCTGAACGCTATCGGCGGCTACGCGGACCTCCTGGAGAGTGGTGCGAAGGGCGAGCTCACCGAGGGGCAGGCCCGCTACGTCGAGCGCATCAAGCTGGGCTCCAGCCACCTGGCGCACCTCATCGACGAGATCCTGACGTTCGCCCGGGTCGAGGCCCGTCGCGAGCAGCTCCTCTTCCGCTCCACCGACCTGGGCCGGGTGGCCCGGGACGCCATGGCTGTGGTGGAGCCCCAGGCCGAAGAAGACGAGCTGGAGCTGAACCTGGACGTCCCGGAGGTGGGGCCCGAGCTCGTGACCGACGCCGACAAGGTCCGACAGGTGGTGGTGAACCTCCTCTCCAACGCCGCCAAGTACACGGAGGAAGGGTCGGTGACGCTCACCGTCCGGGGCACGGAGAACGGCGGGGGCGAGCTGAGTGTGTCCGACACGGGGATCGGGATCGAGGCCGAGAATCTCGCCAGGATCTTCGAGCCTTTCTGGCAGGCGGAATCACCCAACACCCGTCGGGCTGGGGGTACAGGGCTGGGGCTCAGCGTGAACCAGCGCCTGGTCAGCCTGCTGGGTGGGACCCTGGAGGTGGAGAGCGAGCCGGGGGTGGGGAGCACGTTCACGGTCCGGCTCCCGGCCAGGCCGCCGAAGAAACGGCCCGACGTGGACCGGGCCACGGGCGACATCGACCCGGGCTGAACGGGCCGCGGTTCAGACGGCCTCGGTCTTCACGGCGGTACCGTAGCACATGATCTCGGCGGCGGCGGACATGATCATGGACGTCTGGAACCGGGTCATGATGATGGCATCGGCGCCGAGGGCGTCGGCCTCGTTGATCATGCGGTCGATCGCCTGCTCGCGGGCCTCCGCAAGCATCTTCGTGTACTCGCCGATCTCGCCGCCGGCCATGGCCCGGAACACCGCCATGATGTCACGCCCGATGAACCGGGCCCGGATCGTGTTCCCGCGCACGAGTCCGAGGTTCTCCGTCACCCGACGGCCGTGGATATCGCCTGTGGTCGTCACGATCATCGTCTGATCTCCCTGTAGGGATCCGTCTTCAGGTCTCGCCATCGATCCGTCAGCGCGCTCACCAGGAGCATGCCCAGCCCCACGACGACCGCGCTGGTCGCCATCTTCTCCCACAGCGCCTCGGCGCCCGTCAGGTACGTGTAGGCCCCGTAGGCCGCCCAGATGACGGCGCCGACCAGGAATAGGACCCAGCCCACCGGCCGCGTCAGCCGCCGGTTCACCGCTTCCCAGACCGTCCGCTCGGGCTCCATCTGTGCACCCATGTGGTTCAGGTCCGCCTTCATCCGCCGGAAGAGAGTGTACTCCCGGCGGAGCTCCGTGCTCGCTTCCAGCGCCGCCTCGACCTGCCGGGCCCGCTCGGCCGGCAGCTCGCCATCGAGGTAGCGCATGAGCTGTTCGTGGCTGATCACGGGTACTCCACCCCCATCTCGTCCAACACGTCCTTCAGCGCACGCCGGGCGTGGTACAGTCGGCTCGCGACGGTCCCCTCCGGGACGCCCACGGCCTCGGCGATCTCGTCGTAACTGAGCCCCTGGATCTCCTTGAGCACGAGCACCTCGCGGTGGTCGATGGAGACTCGCCCGAGGCCGGCCCACAGGAGGTCACGGGCCTCCTCCCGGTGCCGGGCGCGCTCCGGGTCCGACGACGACGGCAGGCGCTCGGCCATGACCGACGTCATCGGCTGCGTGTCGAACCCCGCCTTCCGCCGCCGCAGCATGTCCCGGCACTGGTTCCGCAGGATCTGGAGGAACCACGGCCGGAAGCTGCGTCCCAGCTCGAACCGGTCGAGTGCGCCGTACGCTTTGATGAATGCCTCCTGCACGGCGTCGCTGGCCGCATCTCCGTCCCCCATGATGGCGGCGGCCACCCGATGGGCCTCCGCCTCGTAGGTCCGGACCAGCGGCTCGAAGAACTCCCGACCGCCTTCCTGGACCTTGCGGATGAGCTGGCTCTCCAACTCCCGCGGTTGGTCCGTCATACGCATCTGCGGTGAAATCCCTTCAAAGGAGCGCCTCTCTCCGAGCAAGATCCGGGTCGCGCTCGAGGCGGCGAACACGGTAATGTACGGCGTCGACGCGCAGATAACAGCACCGGGGGAGGTCGTGGCCGGAAGCCGGGTGCAGGACGTGGAGGACTATCGACGCGTGGCGGCGGCCATCGAGTACATCGATGCCCACGCCCGCAGCCAGCCGTCGCTGGATGACGTGGCCGGGGCCGTGGGGCTGAGCCCCCACCACTTCCACCGTCTCTTCCGGCGCTGGGCCGGGACCACGCCGAAACGGTTCCTTCAGCTCCTCACCCTGGAAGACGCCAAGCGTCGCCTCGAGGCCTCCCGGAGCGTCCTCCACACGGCGTACGAAGTGGGGCTCTCGGGACCGGGCCGACTCCACGACCTCTTCGTCACCCTCGCCGGCGTGACCCCGGGCGAGTTCGCCGACGGCGGCGACGGCGTGGAGATCACGGTGGGAACCACGCCCTCCCCCTTCGGCATCGCGTTCGTCGGCCGGACCCCGCGGGGCGTCTGCCACCTGTCGTTTGTCGATGGCGGCGGCGAGACGGCGGCCGTCGAACCCGAGCTGGCCGAGCTGGCCGACGCATGGCCCGAGGCCCGCTTCCACCGGGATGACGGGGTAGCCCGCTCGCTGGGCGAGGCCATCTTCGGCGGCGACCGCCCACCGCTCCACGTGCGCGGCACGAACTTCCAGCTCGGGGTTTGGCGGGCGCTCCTGTCGATCCCCGAGGGCCAGGTGGCGGCGTACGGCGACGTGGCCGAGGGGCTGGGCCGACCGGAAGCGGCACGGGCCGTTGCCGGAGCGGTGTCACGGAACCGGGTGGCCTGGCTGATCCCCTGCCACCGGGTCATCCGGAAGGTGGGCGAGGCCGGCGGGTACCGGTGGGGGACGTCCCGGAAGCGGGCCATGCTGGCGTGGGAGGCGGCGCAAACGGAGTAATCACGGCAGCACCGGGGGCGCCGATGGGCGGCCGGCGGCGGAGCCCCGTCTTCCTCAAGAGGCGCACGGCCTCCTCGACGGTCCAGGGTCAGTGGCACTCGAACAGGGGCGGTCTCAGCATCGACCCGCCCTGCCGGTCATCCTCCCTGGACGCCCTGCAGGAGCTGACGCGTGTTGCGCACCGCGTTCGTCGGAAGCCGGTCCGCGGGCGTCAGCGGCGCCACCCACACGGGCCACTCGTATTTCTCGCCGATCATCTCCGCCAGACGGCGCGTGTCGGTCACTGACGGCAGCGCCCCCACCCGGAGACGGTGATACGTCTCTCCGCCGATCTCCGCGACCGACGTCCAGACCGGCATGTCCTGGCTCCGGAGACGACCGGCCCACTCCCGGGCGGTCTCGGCGTTGGTGAACGCCCCCACCTGGACCGTGTACAGCGCCTGGTCTGTGGCCGGCTCAGGCTCAGGCTCAGGCTCAGGCTCAGGCTCAGGCTCAGGCTCGGGCTCCGGCTCAGGCTCGGGCTCGGGCTCGGGCTCGAGCTGCGGCTGCTGCTGGGCCGGCGGCTGCTGCGGCGGCGGCTCCGGCTCGTCGTCACCGCAAGCCACCAGCATCGCCATCAGGGTCAGGACTGTTACCAGGCGCATGGTTCCTCCGTCAGGATCGGGTCGCGCGGTCGGGATCTCGGGGAATTGTCACTTCGCTCCAAGATATGCCCGGGAACGGACTTCGTCCAACGGGCCTCGCTCAGACGTGCTCGGTGAGCTCGGCAGCCGGCGTGCGCTCCTTGGCGTCGGGTACCTCGGCGGGCTCGCCCAGGAACACGATGGCTGCCAGGCGATGGTCGGCGGGGACATCCAGCGCCTCCCGCAGTGACGGCTCGCCCATGACGGCGCCCGTCTTGATGTGCGTGCCGAGCCCCCGGGCCACGGCGGCCAGGCACAGGTTCTGGACGGCCATGAACGCGGTGGCGTAGTCTTCCTCCCGGATCTCCGGGTTCTCGTCCTCGTGGACCAGCACGGCGATCATGGACGGGATCGAGAGGTTGTAGCCCACCACCTTGTCCACGATCTGCCGGGCGACGTCCGGCTCGTCCACGTTCTTCGCTTTCCGCGCGCCCAGCGCCTCGCCGTACGCCCGCTTCGCAGCGTCGCTCATGACTCGGAACCGGAGCGGCTCGGTCATGCGGTGGTTCGGCGCCAGTACCGCCAGCTGCAGAAGCTCGCGGATGGTGCCGTCGGGGACGGTGGCGTCGGTGTACTCCTTCACGGAAACGCGGGTACGGATGGCTTCGTCGACGTGCATTCGGCTCTCTGACGGGTTCGGAATGAAAAGGGTGATCCGGCCGGCCGTACTGCAGGCCGTGTGCCGACGGATGGCGCCGATCAGGCGCCAGCGCACGGCAGCGGTCGCGCGCTGGTCGGCGAGTCGCCGCGGCCCCGGAGCCGCGATGTGGTCGGTGTAGACGGCCCGGCCCGTGGACTTGGCCATCCCGTCGGGCCGGGCGAGGCGTTCACCTTCAGGATCGAGCTTCAGGATCGAGCTCGAGGCAGCAGCCCGGCAAGCTCGACGGGGTTCGACGTGTTTGACGTGAGTTCACCTTCTCGGCCATCTTGACGGCCGGTTCACGGACGGAGGAGGCGTATGCGCGAGTCAAAGGAAGCGGTGGCAGGGCTGGTTCTGGCTGCCGGGCGCTCGACCCGGATGGGGGAGCCGAAGCCGCTCCTCGAAATCGATGGGCGGACATTCCTCCAGGCCGCGGTGGAAGCGCTCCGGGACGGGGGATGCGAGACGGTGACGGCGGTGATCGCATCGCCCGACGCGGCCTTCGCGGCCCGCTCCGCGGGCGCCGCCATCGCCCAGGGCCGGCCCGACGGCGAGCAGATCGACTCGCTCCGGAGCGGGCTCGACGCGCTCGACGCGCTCGACGCGGTGGACGACGCCCTGGAAGGCGCTCCCCACGACGCCCCGGACGGCGCCCGGCAGGGCCGCGTGGATGCCGTGGTGGTGCTCCCGGTGGACCACCCCCGTGTACGCCCGGCTACCATCGGGACGCTGATCAGCGCCTGGCGGGCCGAGCCCGAAGCCATGGTCCGCCCCGTCCACCGCGGCCGACCCGGCCACCCCACCCTCTTCCCCCGCCGCATCTGGGCCGCGCTCCGGGACCCCGCGCTGCCCGATGGCGCCCGATCCGTGGTGGAGGCCGGCCCCGTGGTGGACGTGCCGGTAGACGACCCCGGGGTGCTCGTGGACATCGACACGCCCGCGGACTACCGCGAGCACGCCGGCGACGGGCACCCGGACGGTCCATCGTGACCGCAGACACCGGCGCGGGGCGTCACGAGGACGCGGGGGCAGAGGGCGCCCCCAGGGCCGAGCGCGTCACCGTCGGGGCGGCCGCGAGAGACGTCCTGGCCGCCCGGGAAGGCGGCCGCGCCGTGGCCGTGGTGGGTCGGGCCGACGAGGCCGGCCAGTCCATCCGGGTGCTGGTCTACGACGACGGCGAAACCCGGGGCACGCTGGGCGACCCGGCCCTCGACGAAGCCGCCCGCGAGATCGGCGCGAACCTGCTCGACTCGAGCGACGCGGCGTGGACGCTGGAAACACCCGACGGCCGGGCCACGCTGTACGCCGAGGCCCACCGGCGCCCGGGACGTCTCTTCGTGGTGGGCGCCGGCCACATCGGCCTGGCCCTGGCCCACACCGCCGAGCTCGCCGGGTTCCCCCTGGTGGTCCTCGACGATCGGGAAGAATTCACCGCCGACGACCGGTTCCCCACAGCCGCCGCCGTCCACCGCATGGACTTCTCCGACCCCTTCGCCGACATGGCGCCGGGACCCGCCGATTTCGTGGTCCTCGTCACCCGCGCCCACAAGTACGACTACGACTGCCTCCTGGCGCTCCTGGACGCTGGCGCTCCACCCCGATATATCGGGATGATCGGAAGCCGGCGCCGGGTGCGGGCCGCCTTCCGCCAGCTCATGGAGAGCGGCGTGCCCGGGGACCGCCTGGCGTCGATCCACGCGCCCATCGGCGTGGATATCGGCGCCGAGACGCCCGAAGAGATCGCCCTCTCCATCGCCGCGGAGCTCGTGGCCGTGCGCAGGGGCGTGGAGCCCGGCGGCTCGCTCCGCAACCGAGAGCGCATCATGGAACGGTTCCTAGAGGACGAGGGCGAGGGCGAGAGCGAAGCCGGGGACGAGGGCGAGGGCGAGAGCGAAGCCGGGGACGAGGGCGAGGCCGGGGGTTCGGGACCGGAGATCGTTCGAACGTGAACGAACGATTCCTGTGGAAAAACAGTTACGTTGTTGTGTCACATAGGTTTACAATGACGTTGCCTGAGATAGTTCATTCAAGCTCGAATGAAATCGTCGCCCGAGGAGGGGATCGTGAGTGAGGACGAGGTCGTATATCGAGCGCTCGTGGATGCGGCGGCCGCGGGTCGGCGGGTGGCGCTGGCAACGGTGATCGCGGCCCGGGGTTCCACGCCGCGGGATGTGGGCAGCAAGATGGTGATCGGCGCGGATGGCGATCTGGTGGGCACCATCGGCGGCGGGTGCGGGGAGGGCGAAGTGCTGGAGGTTGCCCGGGAAGTGCTGGCGTCGGGCCAGCCGGCCCGGGTGCGGGTGGAGCTGACCGATGCGGAGGACTCGTGGAGCCCCGCCGTGTGCGGGGGTCTCATGGACGTATTCGTGGAGCCTGTAGATCCGGACGGAGCGACATGAGCGTCACGCTCTATGTGGGCACCCGCCGGGGTCTGTTCCTGGCCACATCGGAAGACCGGCGGAGCTGGCGGATGGAGGGGCCGTATCTGGCTGGCCGGGAGGTCTTCTACGCGTTCCGGGACGCCCGGACCGGGAGCGTCTGGGCGGCCACGAGCCACAAGGTCTGGGGCGCCCACGTCCACCGCAGCGACGACGGCCGGGACTGGGAGGTGCTGGACGCGGCGCCTTATCACCCGGACGAGCGAGGTCTCGACGCCATCTGGTTCCTGGCGCCCGGGCCACCCGACGAGCCCGACACCCTGTGGGCGGGGATCCAGCCGGCGGGGCTCTTCCGGACCCACGATGCCGGGCAGAGCTGGGAGCCGTCGCCGCTGAACGAGCACCCCACCCGTGAAACGTGGCAGGCGGCAGGGGGCGGGCTGGCGCTGGGCGGGATCCAGCACGACCCGTCGGACCCGGACCGGATTTACTGCTCCCTCTCCGCCGGCGGCGTCTATCGCTCCGAGGACGGGGGCGCGAGCTGGACACCGGTGAACGAGGGCGTCCGGTGCGACTTCCAGCCCCGGCGCTACCCGGAGGCGGGGCAGTGCGTGCACAAGCTTCGGGTCCATCCCGCCCGTACGGATCGGCTCTACCAGCAGAACCACTGCGGCGTCTACCGGTCCGACGATCGGGGCGAGCACTGGGAAGAGATCACCGGCGGGCTGCCCAGCGACTTCGGGTACGCGTGCGCCGTGGACCCGGCGGACCCCGACGTCGTCTACGTGATCCCGGAGGAGTCGAGCCACATGCGGGCCACGGTGGACGGGAAGCTGCGGGTCTACCGGAGCGAGGACGCCGGCGCCACCTGGACGGCGCTCACGAACGGGCTGCCCCAGGAGCACGCGTACGTGTCCGTGCTCCGGGACGCCATGGAGCACGACGACCTCGCGCCCCACGGCCTCTACTTCGGCACGTCCACCGGCCACCTCTTCGGCAGCGCCGACCGCGGCGAGTCGTGGCACGCCATCGCCGGGTACCTGCCGAAGATCCTCTGCGTGACGGTGAGCGCGGAGGACGCGGAGGGGCGCTGAGGTCGTTGACCTCTGGCCTAATCCGCTGCCTCACCGGCGGGCCAGCCGTACCGGCCCATCTCCACCCGCCCGCCTTCCGACACCACGACGCCCTCCTCTTCCAGCAGCTGCCGCTGTAACAGGCGCCCGTGGTGGATGCGGGGGATGGTGATCTCGCCGCGGGCGCTGATCACGCGCCACCAGGGGACGGCCTGGTCGTCCAGTGCCCGGAGCACGGCCCCGACGGCCCGGGCGGCGCCGGGACTGCCGGCGAGCTCGGCGATGGCGCCGTAGCTGGCCACCCGACCCGATGGCACGCTCCGGACCGCGTCGTGTACCCTGGCGGTGAAGTCGGACATATCCCTAAGGTAGGCGCATGGTAGAGAAGCGGCAGGAGCACCTGGCCCTGGTCCGGTTCGGCGGTGAGCTGTTCATCAAGTCGAAGCGGACGCGGGCGGCGTTCATCCGGCGGCTGGTCCGGAACCTCGAGGACGCCGTGGCCGGGCTGTCCGGTGACGCGTCGGTGGAGCGGGGCTGGGACCGGCTCTTCGTCCACGCCGACGACGCCAGCGTCTATCCGACGGTGGCCCGGGTCTTCGGGGTCAGCTCCATCAGCCGGGTGGAGGCGGTGACGCCGGCCACGGTGGCCGATATCCTGGCCGCCGGCGAGGCGTTCATCGAGCGGGTCCGGGGTCGGACCTTCGCCATCCGCGCCCGGCGGGCGGGTGAACACGATTTCTCCTCTCAGGACGTCCAGGTCGAGCTGGGCAACCTGCTGCTGGATGCGTCGGCGGGCGTGGACCTGGACGCGCCGGAGGTGGAGGTCTTCGTGGAGGTCCGCAACGAGCGGGCGTACCTCTTCGCCGAAAAGATGGTGGGCGCCCGGGGGCTGCCGCTGGGCGTGGAGGGCAAGGCCGTGACGCTGCTCTCGGGCGGGTTCGACTCGGCGGTGGCCGCGTGGCTGATGCTGAAACGGGGCATCACCCAGGACTACGTCTTCTGCAACCTGGGCGGCGACGCATACGAGCGGGCGGTTGTGCAGGTCGGGAAGGTGCTGGCCGACAGCTGGAGCTACGGCACCCGGCCCCGCCTCCACGTGGTGGACTTCGCGGGCCCGCTGGATGAGCTCCGGTCGCACGTGAAAGCGAAGTACTGGCAGGTGGTGCTGAAGCGGCTCATGTACCGTGCGGCGTCGGCGGTGGGGGCGGAGATCGGCGCGGAGGCGATCATCACGGGGGAAGCCGTAGGCCAGGTCTCCTCGCAGACGCTGACGAACCTGCGGGCCATCGAGCCGGCGGCGGCGCTGCCCCTGTTCCGGCCGCTCCTGGGCTTCGACAAGGAAGAGATCATCGAGCGGGCCCGGGCGGTGGGTACCGCCGTGCTCTCGGAGCAGGTGAAGGAGTACTGCGCCATCGCCCCCGGCCGACCGGTGACGTCGGCGTCGGTGTCGGCGGTGGCGGGCGAGGAGCGGAAGGTCGACCTGTCGGTGGTGGACCACGCGGTGGCCGACCGGAAGGTCCTGGCGCTTCGCGACCTGACGCCCACAGACCTGGTGGCGCCCTACCTGTTCACGGAAGAGGTTCCGGACCACGCCGTGGTCCTGGACTGCCGACCGGAGTCCGCATATCGGCACTGGCACCTGCCCGGTGCGGAACGGAAGGACGAGTGGGAGCTGCTGCGGCGGTACGGCAGCCTGGACCGGGACGCCCACTACGTGCTGTACTGCGGCCACGGGATCCAGTCGGCGCATATCGCCGAACGGATGCAGCAGGCCGGCTATGAGGCCTACTCGTTCCGGGGTGGAGTGAAGGCGCTGAAGGAGTGGGCGGAATAGCGCGAGGGCGGCGCCGTCACCAGCTGAGGACCACCTTTCCGAAGGTGTCATTGGACTCCATCAGCTCGTGGGCCCGTACCACCTCGTCCATGGGCATCACCTCGTGGATCACCGGTTCCACGGCGCGCCGATGCACGAGCGGCACCACCGACTTCTCGAAGCTGCGGGCGGCAGCGGCCTTCTCCGCCGGCGGCCGGCTCCGGAGCACCGTCCCCACTAGGGTCAGCCGTTTCCGGAGCACGGCGCCGAGGTCCAGCTCGGCGGTGCGCCCCCCCGTCAGTCCCACCAGGACGATCCGGCCCCGGGACCCCACGCACGCCAGGTCCTCCTCCAGGTAGGAGCCGCCCACCAGGTCGAGGATCGCCGGTACGCCCCGGCTGGCCGTGGCGGAGAGCACGGCCTCGGCGAACCCGCCGTCGGAGGTATCGACGGCCACATCGAGGCCGAGGTCCCGGGCCCGCTCCAGCTTCCACGACGAGCGCGACGTCCCGATGACGGTGGCCCCCCACGCCTTGGCCACCTGGAGCGCGGCCGTGCCGACGCCGCTCCCCACGGCGTGGATCAGGAGCGTCTCCCGCCCCCGGAGCCCCATGCGGAGCTCGAGGGCGTCCTGGGCGGTGATGAACGCCTCCGGAATCGCCGCCGCCTCCTCGAACGAGAGCTGCGACGGGATGGCGATGGCCTCGTCGGCCTGGAGAGTGACGTACTCGGCGTACCCGCCGCCACCAACGAGCCCCATGACCCGGTCGCCCACCGACCACACGCTGACGTTGGGGCCCACGGCGTCGACCCTGCCCGCATACTCGAGGCCGGGGATGTCCCGGGGCCAGCCGGACGGGGCCGGGTAGTGGCCCTGACGCTGGAGGGTGTCCGCCCGGTTCACCGCCGTGGCGGCCACGCGGACTCGTATCTCGCCGGCGCCCGGCTCGGGATCGGGAACCTCCCGGATCCGGAGCACCTCGGGGCCGCCGGGCTCCGTGATCACGACCGCTTTCATGGTGTCCCCTCGGTAGGGTACGGCAGGCTAGAGCGCCTTCCGCGCCACCAGATGGTAAATGAACGGAAAGAGCATCGCACCCAGTACCGCCCCGATGAGCGCACCCGTTCGGAGCGGTGTGGGGTCGTGGGCCACGTACGGCGCCACGCCGAGCATGCCGCCGATGAACGCTCCCGTCACGCCGAAGAAGATGCTCAGGAACGCCGTGGTCGTGGGCCCGCGATACACCGAGCGCACTACCAGGCCCCCGACGACGCCGAGGGCCAGCCAGATCAGGAAGCCGGTCAAGAAGGTCATAGGGCGGGATATAAATCGACCGGGCCATGACCGCAAGCCCGCCGCCTCCGCCGGCCCGTAGGTCAGCCCGTCCGGTAGGTGGGGACGGGGATACGGAGGGCCAGTGCCACGGCCACCGCCACCAGCACGGCGCCGATATAGAATGGAATCCGGATCCCCAGCGCCTCGAAGACGGCGCCGGCCCAGACGGGTCCCAGGACCCGCCCGATCCCGCCCACCACCTGCTGCCCACCAAGCATGGCCCCCTGGGAGTCCGTATCGGTCTCCTGGGACACCAGACTCGCGAGCGACGGGAAGGTCAGCCCCGTGGCCAGTGCCCACAGGGGGACGATGGCGAACATCACCAGCGCGTTCGGGACCAGCGGGATGGTCAGCAGGCTGACGGAGAGGACCAGTGTGCCCGCCTGCACGATCCGGCGCTCCCCGAACCGGCGGGCCAGCCACCCCACGATGAGTCCCCGGACCACCACCGTCGTGGCCCCGGCGGTGGAGAACACGATCCCCATGTCGAGGGCGTCCATGTCGTGGGCCCGCTCCGCGAAGAGCGCCAGGACCGACGTCATGGCCGTGAACGACATGATGGAGAGGAAGTAGACCAGGAGGAGGAGGCCGAAGGGGTAGCTGGTGAGCGTTCCGACCCACCGCTTCAGAGACGCTGCCTGCGCCGTCTGCGCCACCCCCGTCGTGCGCTGGCCGTCGGGCTGCCGGGGTGACTCGGGGAGGAAGAAGATCGCCGCGCCCCCGTTCACCACGCACAGCCCCGCGGCGATGAACCCGGGCACGGCGTACCCGAACTGGCTGAAGTAGCCGCCGATGGCGGGGCCGATGAGGATCCCGAGCCCCGATGCGGCGCCGAGCATGCCCATCCCGTGGGCCCGATCCTCGGGACCCGTGGTATCGGCCACGTACGCCTGGGCCACGGAGATGGTCCCGCCCGCGGCGCCGGCCGCGATACGGGAGACGAAGAGTATGAGGAGCGAGGTCGCCAGCCCGAAGATCAGGTAGGAGACGGCCGAGGCGAAGAGGCCCGCGATGATGAACGGCCGGCGGCCCAGACGGTCGGAGACCCGCCCCCAGATGGGGACCGCGATGAACTGCATGGCCGAGAACGACGCGATCAGGAGCGTCACGTCCAGCGGCGATGCACCGAACTCCTCGGCGTAGTACGGGAGCAGCGGGAGCACGATCCCGAAGCCGATCATGTCGACCAGAACGGTGACGAACAGGATCGCCAGCCGGGATGTTCTCAGCATTCGTCTCGGATACCCTCGGATTGAATACGCTTGTAAGGGGTGGGACCAAGCCCTACATTGCCGTCAGGATCGATGCTGCCCGGTCACGGTCCTCTCGAGCCGACGCCGGGCTGTTCCCGAACTCCCCATGTCACGTAGGAATCCCGCCGACCTCGATTTTCAGGAGCGTTACGCCGTCCTGCTGGACATCGGGCGTGTCCTGACGGCCACGCTCTCGCCCGAGGCCCTCTACCGGACCATCTACGAGCAGGCCAGCCGCGTCCTCGAGACCACCGGGTTCTTTATCTCGCTGTACGATGAGGCGGAAGACCAGGCCACCGTGGTGTTCTACGCGGACCGGGGCCAGATCGAGCGGCCGGGCGTAACCTACCGGGGCTCCGAGAGCCGCGCCATTCGGGAGGCCCGCCCGATCCGGGAAGAGATCCAGCATCCCGATCGGGCCGTCATGCTCCTGGGTCCCGAGAGTGACGAGGAGGTGACCCGGTCCGTCCTCGCGGCACCGCTTCTTCGGGAAGAGCAGGTGTTGGGCGTCATCAGCGCCCAGAGCTACCGCCCGGAAGCGTACACCGAGAGCGACCTCGAGCTGCTGAGTGCCATCGCCGGGCTGGCCGCTGTGGCCATCTCCAACGCCCGGGCCGTGAGCGAGATCGAACGGCAGCGCCGGGAGTCGGAGCGCATGGAGGAGATCAGTCGCGCACTGACCTCGTCCCTGGACCTGACGGAAGTGCTGGAGCGGATCGTCGAAGCCACCCGCGAGCTGGCGGAGGCGGACGGCGCGGGGGTGTGGCTGCTGCAGGAGGACGGCCGCGCCGAGATCGCCATGACCGCCGGCGAGATCGCGCTCCCTGTCGGCACGGCCATTGACATCCCGGCCGCGCTGGAGGCGCGGCTGCTGGCCGGTGAGCCCGTAAGCCTCCCCGCCGATGTCAGAGCCGGGAACGTCCCGGCAGAGCTCCTGGAGATGCTCCAGGCCGACTCGGCCGTCGCCGTGCCTCTCATCGCGGAGCAGGAAGTCATAGGCGCGCTCTCGGTAAGCCACATGGTGGCAAGGAGCTATCCGCCGAGGGAGATCCGGCTGCTGGAACGCTTTGCGTTCAACGCGGCCGTGGCCGTCTCCAACGCCCGGCTCCACGAGCGGCTCCGGACCCTCTCCCTCACCGACCCGCTCACACTGCTGCCCAACCGCCGGCACATCGACATCTTCCTCCAGAAGGAGTTCGCCGCCGCCGAACGGGGTCGGGACCTGACCGTGATCCTTTTCGACCTCGACGATTTCAAGGTCTACAACGACACCCAGGGGCACCAGGGCGGCGATGCCATCCTCCGCCGCTTCGCCGAGATCCTGGACTCCCAGACCCGGGCCATGAACCTCGCCGCCCGATACGGCGGCGACGAGTTCATCTGTATCCTCTCCGACACCGACCGGGAGGGCGGCTCGATCCTCATGGGCCGGGTCATCGACGAGGTGCGCGGCGACCCGGACATGGGTCGGGTGGGGGTGAGCGCCGGAATGGCCGTCTACGATCCGGGCATGGCCAGCCCCGACGAGCTCATCCATGCGGCCGACGAGGACCTCTACCGGGCCAAGGCCTCGCGAGGCGAGGTGTCGCAGGGATGATTCTGTCCCATTCAGCCATGGACCAGAGGCGGGGCGGCGCCGATCTTGAGGGCATGTATACGTCATCAGTGCCCCGTGTTCGGGACGAGCCGGCCGCTTACGGACCCCACGAAGTCGACGACGACGAGTTCCCCGCCGCCCGCATCCTCGAAGACCTGGCCCGGAGCTCCGACCAGGAGGTCCCCCGGGTTCTGGCCCGCTACGCGGCGCTCCGGAGCTGGCTCCTCCGCGAAGAGGACGCCGACCCGGTCCTGGTGCGCCATGCCGCACAGACGGCCCGGGCCTACCTGGCCGCGGTGGAGGACTGGCCGGAAGCCGGTCCGCTGGCCCGCCTGGCGGATGCCGAGCCAGCCCTCGGGCCCGTCCATGCGGCCGCAGCGGAAGCCCGGGAGGCCGGGCACACGGAAAGCGCCTATGCGCTCCTCCACGCTGGCTACATGGCCGCCCGGCGCCGGGCCGATCTCCCCTGGGCCGCGCGCCTCGCCGGCGCCCTCGCCGACCTCCTGGCCGCCGAGGGGATGGACGGCGCCGCCCTCTGGACCCGACGGGCGGCCCGACTCCGGCAGCACCTCGACCCCGGCTGATGCCATCGTTCACCGCCGACGAACGACGAACGCTGGCCCGGGCCGTGGCCGACGGCGGCAAGCTGGTGTGCCCCGCGTGTGGCGGTAAGGTGAACCGGCAGGCGGTCCCGCGCCCCGAGGAGGTCTCCTACGTGCGGCGCCGGGTGTGGCTGCTGTGCACTGTGTGCAAGCGCAGCGGCGCCGTGGACCTGCCCAGCGAGTAGCCGCATCCCGGCGTGGTGGGGGTGTGCCTCCCCCCTCGTCCTGTTGACGCCTGTTTGACCCGCTCCCATCCGGCCCGTCGGCGCCGCCGGGGACTGCTGTGCCGTTTTTCACGATTCCTCCCGCCGGCGGGCCTTTTCGGTTTGCCCACCCGTCCGGGAACGGGTAGCTTCCGTTGGGATTCGTGCGGTGGGTAAGGCGCCGCTCTCCTTGTCCTCGAGGCAAGCAGGTGATGAAGCAGAACCGAACGGGCATTTCCGGCGAGCGCCTGGAGACCTGTCTGGCAGCGTTGGAGGAGCGGTTCTCGCCCTCCCGGGAGTCGACGATCCCCATGTTGCAGGCCGTGCAGGCGGAGCTCGAGTACCTGCCCCCTGAAGCGATGCAGCGGATCGCCGCTCATGTGGGCCTGTCCGATGCCGCCGTGATGGGCATCGCCACCTTCTACGCCCAGTTCTACTTCGAGGCGCCCGGCAAGCACCGCGTCACTATCTGCCGGGGTACCGCCTGCCATGTGCGCGGCGCCGGCAAGCTGCAGGATGAGCTCAGCAAGAGCCACGGGCTGCAGCCCGGCGAGACCTCGCCCGACGGGATGTTCACTCTGGAGACAGTGGCCTGCTTCGGGGCCTGCGCGCTGGCTCCCGTGACCGTGGTTGATGAGAAAGTGCACCGCCAGCAGACGCCGGAATCGATGAAGACGCTGCTCGACTCGTTGGAGGAGGAGGGCACGTGACAATGGCGGAGAGGTTCACGAGCCGGGAGGATCTGCAGGCGCACCGGGAGATGCTCCGGGCCGGCTGGGACGCTAGCAAGCCGCGTGTCTACGTCTGCGCGGGAACGGGCTGCAAGGCCTGCGGTGGAGAGGACGTGCTGGAGAGCTTCGGCGCGGAGCTGCGTGAGCGCGAGCTCGGCGGCGAGGTCGAGCTGGTGAGAACCGGCTGTCACGGCTTCTGCGAGCGCGGACCGCTGGTGACAGTGCAGCCGCGGGACATACTCTACTGCGGGGTGACTGCCGAGGACGTGCCGGCCATCGTGGACGGGACCTTTGGCCGGGGCGAGGTAGTCGAGCGGCTGCTGTACGAAATGCCGGGAGCGGCGCCCGGCCAGCCGGGCACGCGGGTGACCGAGGCGGAGCAGATCCCCTTCTACAAGCACCAGCAGCGGGTGGTGCTGGGGCTGAACGACCGTATCGACCCAACGCGGCTCGACCACTACATCCGCGAGGACGGCTACGCCGCGCTGGCTCGGGCGCTGTTCGAGCTGCGGCCCGACGAGGTGGTCGAGGAGATCACCCGCTCCGGACTCCGGGGCCGCGGGGGCGGCGGCTTCCCCACCGGACGAAAGTGGGAGCTCTGCCGCGCGGCGCCGGGCGACGAGAAGTACGTCATCTGCAACGCCGACGAGGGCGACCCGGGCGCGTTCATGGACCGCTCGCTCCTGGAGGGCAATCCGCACGCGGTGCTGGAGGGGATGAGCATCGGCGCCTACGCCATTGGCGCGCGCCAGGGCTACGTCTACTGCCGGGCCGAGTACCCGCTGGCGATCGAGCGGCTGCGCATCGGGATCGAGCAGATGCGGGAGGTGGGGCTGCTGGGCGACGACGTCCTGGGCTCCGGCTTCTCGTTCGATATCCAGATCAAGGAAGGGGCGGGCGCGTTCGTCTGCGGCGAGGAGACGGCGCTGATCGCGAGCATCGAGGGCGAGCGCGGGATGCCCCGGCCCCGACCACCGTACCCGGCCACGCACGGGCTCTTCGGCAAGCCGACCAATATCAACAACGTGGAGAGCTGGGGCACGGTCCCGCTGATCGTGCAGCGGGGCGCCGACTGGTTCACGTCGCTGGGCACGGAGGAGAGCAAGGGCACGAAGATCTTCTCGCTGGTGGGGAAGGTCAACAACACCGGCCTGGTCGAGGTGCCCATGGGCATGGAGCTCCGGGAGCTGGTCTACGGGATCGGCGGCGGGGTCAAGGACGGCAAGGCGCTCAAGGCGGTCCAGACCGGAGGCCCCTCGGGCGGGTGCATCCCGGTCCGACTGATGGATCTGCCCATCGACTACGAGTCGCTGGCGGAGGCCGGCTCGATCATGGGCTCGGGCGGCCTGGTGGTCATGGACGAGGACACCTGCATGGTGGACCTGGCCCGCTACTTCCTGGCCTTCACACAGGACGAGTCCTGCGGCAAGTGCGTTCCCTGCCGACTCGGCACGAAGCAGATGCTGACGATCCTGGAGGACATCTGCGCCGGGCGGGGCACCGAGCGGGACCTCGATCTCCTGGAAACGCTGGGCGAGGCCGTCAAGAAAGGCTCGCTCTGCGGGCTGGGGCAGAGCGCGCCCAACCCGGTGCTGACCACCCTGCGTTATTTCCGCGAAGAGTACCTCGATCACGTGCGCGAGGGGCGCTGCGAGGCGGGCGTCTGCAGCGAGCTGTTCTGGGCTCCCTGCTCCAACCGCTGCCCGGCCGAGGTCGACATCCCCGCCTACGTGGCGCTGGTCGGCGAAGGGCGCTACGCCGAGGCGCTGGCCAGCCACATCGACCGGAATCCCTTCCCGTCAGCGTGCGCGCGCGTTTGCCCGCACCCGTGCGAGTCGAGCTGCGTCCGCGCCGCTACCGACGAGGCGGTGGCCATCCGCGCGGTCAAGCGTTTCATGGTCGACCAGGACGTGGACGCGAAGCCCACCGTGCTGGAGCGCCCGGCTGCTGAACGCCGGCAGGTGGCCGTGGTGGGCGCCGGGCCGGGCGGGCTGTCGGCGGCCTATTTCCTTCGCCGGCTGGGGCACGAGGTCACGGTCTACGAGGCCATGCCCGAGCCGGGCGGCATGCTGCGCTACGGCATCCCGCGGTACCGGCTGCCCCCCGAAGAGCTCGCGCGCGACGTCCGGCGTATCGAGGAGCTGGGCGTGGAGATCGTCTGCGAGACGCCGCTGGGCGGATCGCTCACGCTGGACAGCCTGCGGGAGGCGTTCGATGCGGTCTTCCTGGCCATCGGCGCCTGGTCGGACTGGGAGCTGGACGTGGAGGGCGAGGCGGCCGAGGGCGTCCTGTCCGGCATCGAGTTCCTGCGCAATGTCGCCGAGGGCGAGCAGGGGCGGGTGACCGGCGACGTGGTGGTCATCGGGGGCGGCAGCACCGCCTTCGACGTGGCGCGCACCGCGCTCCGGCTGGGCGCGGACAGCTCCACCGTCGCCTATCGCCGCACGCGGGAGGAGATGCCGGCACTGGGCGAGGAGATCGTCGAGGCCGAGGAGGAGGGCGTGGTGCTGGAGCTGCTGACGTCGCCGGCGAAGATCCACACCGAGGGCACCGGTGAGAAGGAACGAGCAACAGCCATCGAGCTGCAGCGCATGGAGCTGGGTGCGTTCGATTCCAGCGGCCGGCGCCGACCCACGCCCATCGCCGGGGAAACGGTGACGCTGCCCGCAGCCACGGTGGTCCGTGCGACGGGGCAGCAGCCGGTGACCGACGAGGGCTTCCCGGAGACCGGACGCGGCAACCGGGTGGAGGCCGACCGGCTCACGCTGGCCACCAGCCTGCCGGGGGTGTTCGCCGGCGGCGACGTGGTGCTGGGACCGGCCACCGTGGTGGAGGCCATCGGCCAGGGGCGCCGGGCGGCCGAAGCCATCGAGCGCTGGCTGCATCCGGACCTGGAAACACCCTTCCCCTGGTGGGCGGAACGCGAGCTGGACGTGGCTTTCGATGCAAAGGCGCCCATCTCCAGCGCCGGGCGGGCCCGGCCCGGGAAGGCCGATCCCGATGAGCGGGCTCGCTCGTTGACGGAGGAAGTCGAGCAGACGCTGTCGGAGCAGGCGGCCATCACCGAGGCGCGCCGCTGCCTGCGCTGCGACTACGGGAAGCAGGTGGTCCGCCAGACCGGAGTGCGGGTGGCCCGGGAGGAGGTGCCGTCATGATCCAGCTCACCATCGACGGCCGTCCGGTATCGGTAGCCGAAGGATCGACGGTGCTGGAGGCGTGCGACGCCGCCGGGGTCCACGTCCCCACGCTCTGTGACAGCCCGGACCTGGTCCCGTACGGCGCCTGCCGCTTCTGCATCGTCAAGATCGAGGGCGCGCGCGGGCTGCCCACCTCCTGCACCACGCCCGCCGCAGAGGGCATGGAGGTCACCACCGACGACGCCGAGATCCGACAGGTGCGGACCATGACGGCGCAGCTGCTGCTGGCCGACCACCCGCAGGACTGCCTGACGTGCAGCAGCAACGGCAGCTGCGGGCTGCAGGACATCACCGCGGAGCTGGGGATCACCGAGCGGATCCTGCGCCCCATGGAGCGCGACGCGCGGCGCGACGAGAGCAACCCGACGTTCACCTTCGACCACAGCAAGTGCATCCTCTGCGGGATCTGCGTGCGTACGTGCCGGGAGGTGCAGGGGCTGGGCGCCATCGACCTGGTACGCCGCGGCTACGACACTGCGGTCCAGCCCTTCGGCGAGGTCCCGATCCGCGAGTCGGTCTGCGAGTCGTGCGGCGAGTGCGTGGAGCGCTGCCCCACCGGCGCGCTGGCGCCGCGCGGCTTCCTCCCGCCGGAGCGCGAGGTCTCCTCGGTCTGCCCCTACTGCGGCACCGGCTGCCTCATCACGCTGGGGACCCGGGGCGACCGGATTGTCAGCGCCCGCGGCGACCGCAGCTCGCCGGTAGCCCAGGGGCGGCTCTGCGTAAAGGGGAGGTTCGGCGCCTTCGAGTTCGTGAATCACCCGGACCGGCTGACCTCGCCGCTCATCCGCGAGGGCGAGGGGTTCCGCGAGGCCGGCTGGGACGAGGCGCTCTCGCTGGTGGCCCGCAAGCTCGACGGGGCGCGCGGCGACGCCTTCGGCGGTCTGGCCTCGGCCAAGGTGACCAACGAGGACAACTACGTCTTCCAGAAGTTCACCCGCGCGGTGATGGGTACCAACAACGTGGACCATTGCGCGCGGCTCTGCCACTCCTCGACGGTGGCCGGACTGGCGCGCAGCTTCGGCTCCGGTGCCATGACCAACACGGTCGGCGACCTGGGCGAAGCGGACGCCATCCTGGTCACCGGCTCGAACACCACCGAGAGCCATCCGATCATCGGGCTGGAGATTCGCAAGGCGGTGGAGCGAGGTACGAAGCTGCTCGTCTTCGACCCGCGCCGCATCTCGCTGACCCGCCGGGCCGCGGTCTGGGGACGGCAGCTGTCGGGCACCGACGTGGTCTGGATCAACGGGCTGATGCACGTGATCCTCCGCGACGGGCTGCACGACCAGGCGTTCATCGACGAGCGCACCGAAGGCTTCGAGGCGCTCCGCGAGGCGGTGGCCGCCTACTCGCCGGAGCGGGTGGAAGAGATCGCCGGGATCCCGGCGGCGGACATCGAGCGCGCGGCCCGCATCTACGGTGAGGCGGAGCGCGCCGCCATCGTCTACTCCATGGGTATTACGCAGCACACCACCGGGGTGGACGCCGTGCGGTCGCTGGCCAACCTGGCCATGCTCACCGGCAACATCGGCCGTCGTGGCACCGGGGTGAACCCGCTCCGGGGCCAGAACAACGTGCAGGGCGCCTGTGACCTGGGCGCGCTGCCCAACGTCTTCCCCGGCTACCAGCAGGTTGCGGACGACGAGGCGCGTGCCAAGTTCGAGGCGGCCTGGGGCGTGGAGCTCCCGGCGGACCCGGGGCTCACGGTCACCGAGATGGTGTGGGCGGCGCTGGAGGGCAATATTCGCGCGCTCTACATCATGGGTGAGAACCCCATGGTCTCCGACCCCGACACCACCCACGTGGAGGAGGCGCTTCGCAAGGTCGATTTTCTGGTGGTCCAGGACCTCTTCCTGACCGAGACCGCGCGGCTGGCCGACGTGGTCCTGCCGGCCACCTCGTACGCCGAGCGGGACGGCTGCTACACCAACACCGAGCGGCTGGTGCAGCTCACGGAGCCCGTCATCGGGCCGGTGGGCTCGGCGCGCCGCGACTGGGAGATCCTCTGCGAGGTGTCGACGCGGCTGGGGTACGAGATGGAGTACGAGAGCACCGAGGCGATCTCCGACGAGATCCGGTCGCTTACCCCCTCGTACGCTGGGATCTCCTACGACCGCCTGCGGGCGGGGGAGAACCTTCACTGGCCGTGTCCGGACGAAACCCATCCCGGGACGCCGATCCTGCACAGCGAGCAGTTCGCCCGCGGCAAGGGCGCGTTCCACCCGGTGGAGTACCGGGCCCCGGACGAGACGGCCGGCGGCGACTACCCGCTGACACTGACCACCGGGCGCGTCCTCGCCCACTTCCACAGCCTCAGCATGACCGGCCGCTCCAGCGGGCTCCTGGGGCTGGAACCCGAGTGCTTCGTGGAGATCAGCGAGTCGGACGCCGCCGGGCTGAAGGTCGAGGACGGCGAGTACGTGCAGGTCTCGACGCGGCGGGGCGCGGTTGAAGCGAAGGCTCGGGTGGGCTCCAGAGTGCCCGGCGGGACGATCTTCATGCCGTTCCATTACGGCGACCAGCCGGCGAACCGCCTGACCAATCCGGCCGTCGACCCCGACGCGAAGATCCCCGAGTACAAGGTCTGCGGAGCCCGCATCGAGAAGATCTCCGAAGAGCGGATCGCGGCGCCCCGGGGGTAGCACGGCACGGTTCTTCTTGCCAAACTAGGGTAGGATCAATACCCCATCTTCACCCTACCCGACATGGCGAAACGTACGGAAGCCGGTCTGCCGGTACTACGGATGCGTCCGGTGCCGAAGGGTCGCACCCTCGAGATCGACGCGCTGGAAGAGGTCCGCTCGCTCCTGGGCGAGGCCCCGCGGCGCCGGGACCTGCTGATTGAGCACCTCCACCGGATCCAGGACCACTACGGCCACCTCTCCGACCGCCACCTCCTGGCCCTCGCCCGGGAGATGGGCCTCACCGCGGCAGAGATCTACGAGGTCGCCACCTTCTACCATCACTTCGACGTGGTGAAGGACGGGGCCGATCCGTCCGCCCGGCTCACGATCCGCGTCTGCGACTCCATCGCCTGCGAGATGGCCGGCGCCGCCGGGCTCCTGGACACACTGCGGGAGCGGCTGGGCGAGGGGGTCCGCGTGATGGCCGCGCCGTGCATCGGTCGCTGCGACTCCGCCCCGGCCGTCTTCGTGGGGAACCAGGTGGTCGAGGAGGCGACGGTCGAGTCGGTGGAGGGCTTCGTGGCGGATGAGAAGACGGCGGCCTGGGCACCGGACTTCCGCCGCCTTGACGCGTACCGGGAGGTGGGCGGGTACAGCGCGTTCCGGCAGTGCGCATCGGGCGAGCTGGCGGTGGACGCGGTGATCGACACGGTCCGCGAGTCGGGGCTCAAGGGGATGGGCGGTGCGGGCTTCCCGGCGGCGCGGAAGTGGGGCTTCGTCCGGACGGAGCCGAAGCCGCGGGCGCTGGTGGTGAACACGGACGAGGGGGAGCCGGGGACGTTCAAGGACCGCTCCATCCTGGAGGACGACCCGCACCAGATGCTCGAGGGCGCGCTGATCGCGGCCTGGGCGGTGGAGGCGGACACCATCTTCATCTACGTGCGGGACGAGTACCTCGGGTGCCTCTCGGCGCTGGGCGCTGCGATCGACGAGCTGCACGGCGACCCGCCCGCCGACCTGCCGGAGATCGTCCTGCGGCGCGGCGCCGGCGCCTACATCTGCGGTGAGGAGACGGCGCTCATCGAGTCGCTGGAAGGGAAGCGAGGCGAGCCGCGGCTGCGCCCACCCTTCCCTGCCCAGAGCGGCGTGTTCGGGATGCCCACCCTGGTCCACAACGTGGAGACGCTGTACTGGGTCCCGGAGATTCTGGAGAAGGGCGCCGAGTGGTTCGCGGGCACCGGGAAGGACGGCCACCCGGGTCAGCGCTTCTTCTCCGTGAGCGGCCGGGTCGAGAAGCCGGGCGTGTACCTGGCCCCGAACGGCGTCACCGTCCGGGAGCTCATCGACCACTACGCCGGCGGGATGCTCGACGGCCACGAGTTCTACGCCTACCTCCCCGGCGGCGCCTCGGGCGGGGTCCTCCCGGCAAGCAAGGGCGATATCCCGCTGGACTTCGGCGGCGAGCTGGCCGAGCTGGGCTGCTTCGTGGGCTCGGGCGCCATCGTGGTGCTGTCGGACGCCGACCGGGCCCGGGACGCCGCGCTGAACGTGATGCGCTTCTTCGCCCACGAGAGCTGCGGCAAGTGCACGCCGTGCCGGGTGGGGACCGCCAAGTCGGTGACGCTCATGGAGCGGGACGAGTGGGACGGCGCGCTGCTCCACGAGCTGGGCGAGGCCATGGAGGACGCGTCCATCTGCGGGCTCGGGCAGGCGGCGCCGAACGTGGTGCGCCGGGCGATGGAGCATTTCCCCGAGGAGTTCGACGTATGAGCGAGTACGGGACGGGATACGGCGAGACCGAGGGCATCGGGACGGACGAGAGCGGGGTCCGCTTCACCCTGGACGGGCAGGAGATCGAGGCCCGGTCGGGCGAGACCATCCTCCAGGCGGCGGAGCGGAATGGCGTGGGGATCCCCCACCTCTGCTACACCGAGGGGATGCGCGTGGACGGGAACTGCCGGGCGTGCGTGGTGGAGGTCGAGGGCGAGCGGACGCTGGCGCCATCGTGCTACCGCCAGCCCACCGACGGGATGGTGGTGCACACGAAGAACGATCGGGCCCGGTCATCGCAGAAGATGGTCCTCGAGCTGCTCATGAGCGACATGCCCGAGGAGAGCTACCGGGCCGACTCGGAGCTCCACGAGTGGGCCGACCGGCTCGGGGTGACCCACGGCCGGTTCCCCGCCCGGGAGCAGCCGACGCCGGACCGCTCCCACCCCGGGATGACCGTGCGGCTCGACGCCTGCATCCAGTGCACCCGGTGCGTCCGGGCGTGCCGGGACGTCCAGGTCAACGACGTGATCGGCTACGCCCACCGGGGTGCCGACGCGAAGATCGTTTTCGACTTCGACGATGCCATGGGGGAGAGCACGTGCGTGGCGTGCGGCGAGTGCGTGCAGGCGTGCCCCACCGGCGCGCTGATGCCGAAGTCGCTGGCCGGGACCGACGCCACCCTCTTCCCCGCCCTCGACCAGTACGCGCCACCGGAGCCGGCGGAACGGAGGAACGGCGCGGACGGGAACGGCGCGGACGGGAACGGCGCGGACGGGAACGGCGCCGGCGAGGTGAACAGCGTCCCGTCGCTGTGCCCCTACTGCGGCGTGGGGTGCCAGGTGACGTACCACGAGAAGGACGGCCGGATCACCCACACCACCGGGCGGGACGGCCCGGCGAACCGGGGCCGGCTGTGCGTGAAGGGCCGGTTCGGCTACGACTACGTCCACAACCGGCAGCGACTCACGAAGCCGTTGATCCGGAAGGAGGACGTACCGAAGACGCCCGACGGGATCATCGACCCCCGGGACTGGCAGAGTGTGTTCCGGGAGGCGAGCTGGGAGGAGGCACTGGACGTGGCCGCCGCAGGGCTGCGGAAGATCCTCGCCGAACACGGCGGCAGCGCGCTGGCGGGCTTCGGCTCCGCCAAGGGGAGCAACGAAGAGGCGTACCTCTTCCAGAAGCTGATCCGGGCCGGGTTCGGCACCAACAACGTGGACCACTGCACCCGGCTCTGCCACGCATCCAGCGTGGCCGCGCTCATGGAGATGATCGGCAGCGGCGCCGTGTCCAACCCCTTCGCCGACGTGGAGCTCGCCGACGTCTTCATCGTCATCGGTGCGAACCCCACGGTGAACCACCCGGTGGCGGCCACGTTCATGAAGAACACCATCGAGCGGGGCGCGAAGTTCATCCTCATGGACCCCCGGGCCACGGACATGGCGCGGCTGGCGACGCATTCGTTCCAGTTCAACCCGGGCACCGACGTGGCGCTCCTGAACGCCATGCTTCATACCATCGTCACCGAGGGACTCATCGATGAGGAGTTCATCGACACCCGCACGGACGGATGGGAGGAGTTCCGGAAATCGCTCACGGCGTACTCGCCCGAGGCCATGGAGCCGATCTGCGGGATCCCGGCCGATGAGATCCGGGCCGCCGCACGGCTCTACGCCACCGCCGATGCCGCCATGATCTTCTGGGGGATGGGCATCGCGCAGCACACCCACGGCACCGACAACGCCCGCTGCCTCATCAACCTGGCGCTGACCACCGGCCAGATCGGCCGGCGGGGCGCGGGGCTGCACCCGCTCCGGGGCCAGAACAACGTCCAGGGCGCCTCCGACATGGGGCTCATCCCCATGGTCTACCCCGACTACCAGGACGTGGACAGCGCCGAGGTCCGGGAGTGGTTCGAGGAGTTCTGGGACGCCGAGCTCGACCCGGAGCCCGGCCTCACCGTGGTGGAGATCATGAACGCCGCGCTCCGCGAGGAGATCCGGGGCATGTACATCATGGGGGAGAACCCCGCCATGTCGGATCCGGACCTCGAGCACGTGCGCGAGGCGCTCTCCGTCATGGACTGGCTCGTGGTCCAGGAGATCTTCCTCACCGAGACCGCTTCCTACGCCGACGTGATCCTGCCCGCGTCGGCGTTCCCGGAGAAGACGGGCACGTTCACCAACAGCGACCGCCGGGTCCAGCTCGGCCGCCAGGTCCTCGACCCGCCCGGCGACGCACGTCAGGACCTCTGGATCACCCAGGAGCTCGGCCGCCGCCTCGGCATGGACTGGGCCTACGACGGCCCCGCCGACGTCTTCGAGGAGATCCGACAGTGCACCGCCAGCATGGCCGGGATCACCTGGGACCGGCTGGAGCTCGAGCACGGCGTGACGTACCCGTGCCGCGAGGTCGGCGACCCGGGCACCGAGGTGCTCTTCGCTGAGCAGTTCCCCACGGAGAACGGGCTCGGACACCTCAAGGTGGTGGACTATACCGAGGCCGCCGAGCTCCCCGACGACGACTACCCGAGCGTCCTCATCACCGGCCGGATCCTCGAGCACTGGCACACCGGCGCCATGACCCGCCGCGCCCCGGTCCTCGACGCCATCGAGCCGGTGCCCATGGTCTCCATGAACCCCACGGACATGGAGAGCCGCGGCATTCAGCCCGGCGACCCCGTCACCCTGGAGACCCGGCGCGGCAACGTGGTGGCCCTCACCCGCCACGATCCGGCGATGCCCGAGGGAGCGGTGTTCCTTCCCTTCTGCTACGTGGAGGCGCCCGCCAACCTCATGACGAACCCGGAGCTCGACCCCGACGGGAAGATCCCCGAGTTCAAGTACTGCGCCGTGCGCATCACCCCCGGCGGAGAGGTGGAGCCGGCGGCGTTCGCGGCGTCGACCGACGGGGCGACGGGCTAACGGGCGGGCCTGCGTCCGGGCGTCGGTTGGGGGGACGGCGCACAGTCAACCGCGGAAGCGCGGAGCGTACGCGGAGACTGCGTGAGGTTTTGAGCCGGGCGGCGCCCCGGTTCGCGGCGGGAGAATCCAGATCCGCGGGCGGGAGAGCCCGGGTCCGCGGCGGAGCCTGCCGGCTGCGAGGTGACGGAGCCAGACCCAGCGCGACGCACTCACACTTCCGACAGCGGAAGCCGGGCTCGCGGCGCCGTCGACGTGGCAGGTCCCGGAACGGTGCCCCACCCGGGAGCCGGAGTCCAACCGGTTACCCCGAATCCACCGGTTCAACTCTAACGCTGTTCTCCGCGTTTGCTCCGTGCCTCCGCGGCTCCGCGGTGAATCAGGCGTCGTTCCCCTCCAGCACCCCGGCCAACCACGCCACCGCATCCTCCAGCTCCTCGGGGATGATGCCGTGACCCATGGGGTAGTCCCGGGGTTCCAGCCGGGCGCCGGCCTCCCGCAGCGCTTCGCGGCCCCGGACGGCCAGCGGCTCGTAAGCCACGGCGGGGTCCCGGGTGCCGTGGCCCCACCAGAAGGCGGTGTCCGCCACGGTCTCGGGCGTCACCTCGAGGTCCGGGTGCGAGGGGACGAAGCCGCTGAAATTCAGCACGCCCGGCACCTTCCCGGGGTGACGGAGTGCGTAGCCGATGGCCATGGTCCCGCCCTGGGAGAAACCGCCGGGGACCACCGGTCCGGGCTCGAAACCCAGGAGGGTCGGCAACCCTTCGAAGAGCTCGTCCAGCGCAGCCTGCGCCACTCGGAAGCTCTCCTCCTCCGGACGGTCCCCACCCTCGTACCGGTACCACGCCCGGCCGGGGCCGTAGCCCCACGGCGCGCCGGGGTGGGGCGCCCGGGGGAAGACCCGCGCCACCCGGTCGGGGAAGGCCCGCCCCAATGGGATCAGGTCCGTGAGGTCGGCCCCGCGCCCGTGCATCAGGAGCACGACCGGCGTGCCGCGGCCGGCGTCCTCCGGCGTGTGGACTCGAGTCTCCAGCATCGTCTTCCGCCCTCTCCTCACTCCCTTTGGAACGCCGGCCTCAGCCCAGCGGCTCGAGCGCCGGCTCGATGGTCTCCCGCTGCGGCTCCAGCCACGACGGCAGCTTCAGCGACGTCCCCAGCGAGTCCTCCGACTCGTCGATGAGGAAACCGGGTCCGTCGGTGGCGATCTCCAGGAGCTGACCGTCCGGTGCGCGGAAGTAGATACTCCGAAAGTACTGGCGATCCAGCACCGGCGTGACGTCCACGCCCATCCTCAGAAGATGCTCCCGCCACGCTTCCTGCTGCTCCGCGTCGGCGGCCCGGAACGCTACGTGGTGCGTCTGGCCGAGCCCGCCCCGGGCACGGTACGTCGAGTCCTGCCAGCCGAAGAGCGTCCACGAGCTGTGCGGCGCCACCCCACCATCCTCATCCCGGGCGCCCCAGAAGTAGTGGTGCGTCTCCCCGTCGTCCCGGTTCACCGTGCGCTTGATGACGTCCAGCCCCAGCGTGGCCGGGTACCAGTCCAGCGCCAGATCCAGATCGTCGGTGATCCCGCTGACGTGATGGATCCCGCCCAGCCGCATGTCCGGCGCGATCTCCGGCACCGGCTCCGGCCACGTCAGCGCCGCAATGGACGCCTCGTCCCGATGGCCCCGGAGCAGCCGCTCCGGTGGGATCTGGAGATCCCGGCCGAGCTCCTCCGGCGACTCGTCGATAAGATAGCCGGGACCCGCCGTCGCGATCTCCAGGATCTGCCCGTCCGGGTCCGTGAAGTAGATGCTCGTGAAGTAGCCCCGGTCGTACGGGCCCGTCACCTCCACGCCCGCATCCTCCAGTCGACGCTTCCACTTCAGCTGCGCGTCCTCCGTCGCCACCCCCAGCGCCAGGTGATGCACCCCGCCCACGCCCCAGTGACCCCTCGGCGATCGCGGCCACTCGAAGAACGTCAGCAGCGTGCCCGGACCGCCCACCCCGTCCCCGAAGTACAGATGATACGACTCCGGGTCGTCGAAATTCACCGTCCGCTTCACCAGCCCCAGTCCCAACAGATCCCCGTAGAACCGCAGCGTCCGGCGAGCATCCTTCGCCACCATCGTGATATGGTGGAAGCCCGTGGTCTCGAGTCCGTCCACGCCATCCTCCCCTATCGTGTCCCGGCTCCTCACCGGGTTCTCTTTGTGCCGGGCGTTTATCTTGGCGCAAAGATAAATGCCCGGCGGGGGCGTGTCAATGCTACGGCGCGTGGATGGGACCGGGCGGAAGCTGCCGCCCATTGAACCGCGGAGACGCGAAGACGCGGAGCGTACGCGGAGACTGAATGGGGAGTTGATCCGGAGTGGTCCCGGCTCGCGGTGGAAAGAGCGGGCCACCGGGCGATCCGACCTTCTTCTTTGTCGGCAGGTCCAGCGGCAAGGTGGCGAAGAGCCGGACGAACCCGTTCTGGTTGCAGGCCGACCGTCCTAACCCGGAGCTGGAAGGTTGGCCACCCGCGCACCCGGACCCGCTGCCGCGGATTCTGGGTCCCCCCGGCTCAACTCAAAGAGCCTCCGCGAGTGCTCCGCGGCTCCGCGCCATCGCGGTTTCTCAGGCGCCGGCCCTGCGGGGACGCGTTGGAGTGCGCGACGTGCCGGCCCCGCCGTCTAGCCCTGGGCGTCCTTCTCGTTCTGGACGTACCCGAAAAGCCCGCCGGGGACTTCCGCGCCCTCGTGGATGACCTCGACGGCGCGCATGAGCTGGGTGTCGTTTGGGGCGTCGCGCATCTTGGCGTATGCGTCGTCGAAGGCGAGGCGTCCGAGGCGGTCCATGAGGACGCGATCGATGTATCCGGAGCCGGCGTCGTAGATCTCCCGGTCGATGGTCGCGTCCTTGTCGACGAGCCGGGTGTAGAGCTCGTCCCGCCATTCCTGTTGTATGGTGAAGTCCCGGTCCACGACACTCTTGAGTTCCGACGCGTAGTCGAAGACGGCGGTGCTGAACTGGGGCGAGTAGGGCAGGAGCGCCTCCACGAGCTGCTGCTCGGGACCGGAGAGCGTATCGCCGTCCACCACGAGGTCAGGTGTAATCCCTCCACCGCCGTAGACCACGCGTCCGGCGTCGGAGTGGTAGGTGGGCCGCTCGTCGGTTCCGGCGGCGAAGTGAGCCGAGTCGGTGACCTCGACGAGGCGTCCGTTCATCACTGTCCGGTCGCGGTGAATGCTGCGGCCCACGGGCGTGAACCACTTGCCGGTGGTCATCTTGAGGACGTACCCGCCGTTGACGCGGTATGCGGTCTGGACGAGCCCCTTGCCGTAGGAGGTGGTTCCGAGGATCACGGCGCGGTCGTGGTCCTGGAGTGCGCCGGCGACGATTTCGGAGGCGGAGGCGGAGGCGCCGTCGACGAGCACCACGAGGGGCAGGTCGGGGGCCACGGGCTCGGCGGTGTTGGTATAGACCCGGTCGTCGCTGGCGCGCTCCCACTGGCGGGCGATGTCGGTGCCCCGGGGCAGGAAGAGCCCGGCGATGTCCACCGCCTGGTCGACGATCCCGCCGCCGTTGCCCCGGAGGTCGAGGACGAGCCCGCGGGCGCCCTTTCCGACGAGGCTGTCGACGGAGGCCGCCACCTCGTCGGCCGCCGTCTCGTTGAACTGGAGGAGTGGGATATAGCCGACATCGTCCTGGACGAGGGTGGCGTACGGCACGGCCGGGATCCGGACCACGGCCCGGGTAATGGAAACGTCGATGGGCTCGCGCACCCCGTACCGGAGGAACAGGACCTCCACCTCGGTGCCCGGCTCGCCCTTGAGTGCGTTGGAGATCCGTTCCAGCGGCCACCCCTGCACGGACTTGCCATCCACGGCGATGACGCGGTCGCCGGCCTGAGCGCCGTTCCGCTCGGCGGGCGTATTCGGGAACACTCTGCGGACCACGGCCCCTTCCGGCTCGGCCTCGATGAGCATCCCGACGCCTGCGTAGTGGCCCTCGTATGCGACGGTGAACTCTTCCATGTCCTCGGGGCTGAAGAGCGTGGCGTAGGGGTCCTCGAGCTCCCGGACCAGTCCTTCGGCCGCCCGCTCGTAGACCTCGGAGACGTCCATGGTGTCGATGTATCGGGTCGAGACCAGGGTGAGGACGTCACGGAAGAGGTCCGGCCCCGCCTGTTCCTGGCGATCGGGCAGCATGAACCCGCCCAGGAGGAAGGCGGCGGCCAGGACCGCTGCGAAACCGGCTTTTCGGAGGTACATGGAGACTCGTTGGTTCTGTGTAGTGGATCCGGCGGACGATCTCGATGCGGCATTTTCGGCGCCGCACTCTGTGGTACTCGGGCGTGCCCGCTCTCGTTCCCGCACGCGCCTGGGGGTTTCCTACATTAAACGCGTGAGGAGGTGCGGTCCAGCACGCCGCACGGCTGGGACGGTTGCCCCTCGGCGGTTCTGGCGACATGATTCGGCAATCCATACGAGGTGCAACAGTGACGAAACGAACCCCCTCATCGGGCTCATCCGGCAGCTCGCACAACATCACGGGGAGTGGCGACCGCTACGAGACGCTACTCGAGGTCCTGGAGCACGAGAAGAACCAGGCGGCCCGGGATCGAGCGCTGGAGGAGGCCGAACGGCAACGGAGCAAGGAGCGACGAGGTCCCTACTGGCCCGTCGTGGTCCTGCTGGCCATCACGGCGTGGCTGTGGCTCTTCCCGCCGGCGTTCCTGCGTCTCGAGCCGCCGCCGCCCCAGCCCGTGGCGCAGGAGGAGGCCGCCCTCCGGTTCACCATGTACGTCCAGGCCCAGCGGATCAAGGCGTTCCAGGAGGAGAACGGTCGGCTTCCCGGGTCGCTGGAGGAGGCGGGTCCGCCGCTTCCGAACATGCGGTATACCGTGCTGCATACGGATCTCTATCAGCTCACGGCGATGACCGACCGGGTGACGCTGACGTACCGGTCCGATCTGCCGCTCTCCGAGTTCGTGGGCAGCGGCGCCGACGTAGTGGACGTGAACCAGCTTCCATGATGCACAGCCGGCGGGACGGCTTCACCCTGGTGGAGCTACTGATGGTGGTCCTGGTCATCGGGATCCTCACCCGGCTGGCGCTCCCGGCCTACCAGTCGCTGGTCTTCAAGGCGCGGGCGGCCGAGGCGCTGGGCGACATCAACGCCGTCCGGGTAGCGGCCTACTCCTACAACGCCGACACCAACCGGTGGCCGGCGGACGTGAATCGCGGCATCGTCCCGCCGGAGCTGGAGCCGTATCTGAGCGAGGGTTTCAGCTTCGACAAAGAGCACTACCGGCTGGACTGGGACAACTGGAGCATGCCCGACGGCACGCCCCGGTACCCGGACACCGGCGTGCTGATCGGCGTCTCCATGACCACGTCGGACGAGCGGCTGGGCCAGGCGCTCATCGAGCTGGTGGGGGAGAGCGCGGCTACGTACAGCATCGAGGAGCACTATACCTTCATCCTGGCGGCCAGCTGATGCGCATTCGCCGGGCCGGGTTCACGCTGATCGAGCTGATGGTGGCGGTGCTGATCGTGGGAATCCTGGCCCGCATCGCGGTACCCACATACCAAGGGCTCGTGTACCGGGCCCGGGCCGCTCAAGCGCTCGGTGACATTCAGACCGTGCGGGTGGCGGCGTACTCCTACAACGCCGATACGAACCAGTGGCCGCCCGACAGGTACGCGGGCGTGGTACCCGATGAGCTGGTACCCTACCTGGGCGAGGGGTTCAGCTTCGACCGGGAGCACTTCCGGCTCGACTGGGAGAACTGGATCCTGCCGGGCGGGTCACCGAAGCACCCGGAGACCGGGGTGCTGCTGGGGGTGTCGCTGAGCACCGAGGACGAACGCCTGGGCGCGGCGCTGGAGGCGCTCCTCAGCAGTGACCGTGCCCACTTCACGCTGTCCACCAACTACACGTTCATCATCGCGTCCCTCTAATCGAAGAGAACCATGCGAGCGACGATCCGCCATATCACGTTTTTCCTCCTCGTTCCCCTGACCACGCAGATGGCCGCCGCGCAGGACCCCGCCCCGCCCCTCCCCGTCCCCGGCCGCTCCATGGTGGTCACGGAGCACGGCATGGTGGCCGCGAGCCAGCCGCTGGCGGCGCAGGCGGCCGTGCAGGTCCTGGAGCGGGGGGGCAATGCCATGGACGCGGCCATCGCGGCTAACGCCGCCATGGGCGTCATGGAGCCCACGGGCAACGGGATCGGCGGCGATCTCTTCGCCATCATCTACGAGGCGGAGTCCGGCGCGGTCCACGGGCTGAACGCCAGCGGCTGGTCGCCGGCGGGCCTGACGCCGGAGCTGCTGGCGGAGCGGGGCATCAATGAGATGCCGTACCGGGGCATTCACGCCGTGACGGTACCCGGGGTGGTGGGCGGCTGGGCGGCGATCCGGGACCGGTTCGGCACGCTCCCGTTCAGCACGCTGCTGGCGCCGGCCATCCACTACGCCGAGCACGGCTTCCCGGTGGCGGAGATCACGGCGGGGCTGTGGTCGCGCTCGCAGCGGATGCTGGCGAGCGATCCGAGCTCGGCGGAGACGTTTCTGATCGACGCCGGGACACCGGCGCCGGGGCAGATCTTCCGGAACCCGAACCTGGCCCGGACACTGACCCGGATCGCGGAGCAGGGCCGGGCCGGCTTCTACCAGGGCGCGACGGCGGATTCCATCGTGGCGGCGTCGGACGCCCGGGGCGGGACCATGACGCCGGCGGACCTGCGGGAGTACGAGGCCGAGTGGGTGGAGCCGATCTCCACCACGTACCGGGGGTGGACGGTGTACGAGATCCCGCCCAACGGCCAGGGGATCGCGGCGCTCATGATGCTGAACCTCATGGAGCGGTTCCCGCTGGGCGAGTGGGGTTTCCACAGCCCGGAGGCCATGCACGTGATGATCGAGGCGAAGAAGCTGGCGTACGCCGACATGATCACGTACGTGGCCGACCCGCGTATCGCCGACGTCCCCGTAGACGCGATGCTCGACAAGCCGCACGGCGCGGAGCGTGCGGAGCGGATCCGGCCGGACCGGGCCACGTGCAGCGTGGAGCCGTCGTCGTTCCCGGGGATCACGGATCGACCCGACGGCGAGACCATCTACCTGACCGTGATCGACGAGGCCGGCAACATCGTCTCGCTGATCCAGAGCAACTACGCCGGGTTCGGCTCCGGCATTGTCCCGGAGGGGATGGGGTTCATGCTCCAGAACCGGGGCGCGCTGTTCACACTGGAGGAAGGGCATCCGAACGTGCTGGCGCCCCGGAAGCGGCCGCTGCACACGATCATCCCGGCGTTCATGGAGCGGGGTGACGTGAAGATCGGGTTCGGGATCATGGGCGGGTGGAACCAGGCCCAGGCCCACGCCCAGTTCGTGTCGAACATCGTGGACCACGGGCTCACGATCCAGCAGGCGCTGGAGGCCGGCCGGTTCCGGCACCAGGCCTTCGATGGCTGCGGCGTCTGGCTGGAAGCTCTGGTCCCGGCCGCCACTCGCTCGGCACTGGTCGACCTGGGCCACGAGGTGGAGCTGGTGCCGCGCCGGAGCTCGACGTTCGGCTACGGCCAGGCCATCCTCTCCCGCGGCGGGATCCACTGGGGCGCATCCGAACCGCGCCATGACGGCGCGGCCATCCCGCAGCCCGCCCCCTTCTTCCAGGAGCACTGAGATGAGCGGATTCATCGTCGACATCCCGGAGTGTCCTTCCCTGGGCGACTACGAAGCCGTTGCCCACCTGGCGCCGGCAGTGGAACAGCTGCGTGAGCGGGCGGCGTCGCTGGCGGGCCGGCTCGAGGGGCGCACCGTGTGGATGGTCAACTCCACCGCCCAGGGCGGCGGCGTGGCCGAGATGCTGCCCACCATGGTCACGCTCATGAACGAGCTGGGGATCCGGACCCGGTGGTTCGTCATCCAGACCGACCAGGAGCCGTTCTTCCGGATGACCAAGGGGGTCCACAACCTCATCCACGGGGCCGGCTCACCGAACGTGCTGGCCGGCGACGCCCGGGACGTCTACGACGCGGTGAACGCCGAGAACGCCGCGACGCTGGCCGGCCACATGGCGGATGGGGACATCCTGGTGGTCCACGACCCACAGCCCATGGGGCTCGCCGGCCCGCTGAAGCAGCAGCTCGACATCCGGACCATCTGGCGGTGCCATATCGGACTCGACGAAGAGAACGAGTCGACCCGGGCGGCGTGGGACTTCCTCGAGGCGTACAGCGACGACTACGAGCACAGCGTGTTCTCGGCGGACGAGTACGTCCCGGACTACTTCCGGGAGCGGGCCCGCCTCATCTACCCGTCCATCGACCCGCTCTCGCACAAGAACCGGGAGCTGCACCTGCACTCGGTGGTGGGCATCCTCTCCAACGCCGCGCTGACGGTGCCACCCGGGCCCGTGGTGCAGCCGCCGTTCGCCTACATCGCGCAGCGGCTCCAGGCCGACGGCCTGTGGGCACCCGCCGTGCTGCCGGCGGACATCGGCGTCCTGATCCGGCCGCTGGTTACCCAGATCTCCCGCTGGGATCGCCTCAAGGGGTGGCTCCCGCTCATGCACGGCTTCGTGGAACTGAAGGAGCGGTTCTACGGCATGCGGCAGACCCGGCCGGCCATCGAGCGACGACGGCTGAATCAGCTCCGCCTGGTCATGGCCGGGCCGGACCCGGCCTCCATCCAGGACGATCCCGAGGGACTGGAGGTCATCGACGAGATCCGGGAGGCCTACGTCGCCCTGGACGACGAGTTGAAGCACGACATCGCCATGATCGCGCTCCCCATGGAGGACCGGAACAACAACGCGCTTATGGTGAACGCGCTCCAGCGCAGCTCCACGGTGGTGGTGCAGAACTCGCTGCGGGAGGGCTTCGGCCTGACCGTCACCGAGGCCATGTGGAAGCGGATCCCGGTGCTGAGCAACACCCGGGCGGTGGGGCCCCGTCAGCAGATCACCCACGGCTGCGACGGCTGGCTCATCGACGACCCGGAGGACCCATCGGCCATCGCCGATGCCCTCGACTACCTCCTCAACGACCGGGTCGAGCGCGCCGCCCTCGCCCGCACCGCCCAGCGACGGGCCCACAACCAGTTCATGATCTTCAGCCAGCTCCGGAGCTGGCTCGACCTGATCGAGGAGCTGTAGGTCGATGGGGAAAGACGCACCAACGCGATAGTGGAACCGGAGGTACGTTACGAAGCCCCCTGGCCGGAAGGGACGGCGGCCGGATGAGGAAATGGTGGTGACCCGAACGGTATGAGGCGCAGATGGGCGACAGACCGCCGAACATGGACCGGATCATGGCACAGATCAGCCGGCTGCTGAACGAGCGGGAGTTCGAGTCGGAGGAGGCGATGCGGGCGTTCATGGAGAAGAACGTCATCGGCCGGAACGCCGATGAGCTGGCCGAGCTGGCGGAGGAGACCGACCGCAGTCCGCTGGCCCGGGCCCAGGATCGGGTCTACGACGCGTGGGAAGCCGAAAGCCGCCGGGAATCGATCCGGCTGGCCCGCGAGGCCCTCGAGATCTCGCCGGACTGCGCCGACGCCTACTCGCTGCTGGCCGAAGAGCAGGCGAAGACGGCGGCCGAAGCACGGGCGTTGTACCAGAAGGCCGTCGCGGCCGGCGAGCGGGCGCTGGGCCCCGAGCCGTTCGAGGAGGGCGTGGGCCACTTCTGGGGGATCCATGCCACGCGGCCGTATATGCGGGCCCGGGCGGGGCTGGCCGAGGCGCTCTGGGTGCTGGGCGAGCGCGACGCGGCCATCGAGCACTGGTGGGAGCTCTTGCGCCTCAGCGAGAACGACAACCTGGGCATCCGGTACGTGCTCCTGCCTCGCCTCCTCGAAATGGGCGACGACGACGGTGCCGACGAGCTCCTGGACCGCTACGACGAGGCGTCCGCCGCGTGGCTCTACAACCGTGCGCTCCGGCTCTTCCGGACCCGGGGCGAAGGGGAGGAAGCCGACGCGGCGCTGGCGGAGGCGGTTGAAGAGAACCCGCACGTGCCGCCATACCTGACGGGGAAGAAGAAGCCGCCGGCGTGGCCGCCGGAGGCGTACGCCGTGGGCAGCGTGGAAGAGGCCCGGGCCTACGTCTACGAGAGTGGCGATGCGTGGCGAGCCACCGATGGCGCCCGGGGCTGGCTGGTGAGGCGGGCGGGGGGTTAGTACACGGTTTCGCAAGTTTCGGAACGCTGCGGCACGGACAGCCGCACCCCGGGAAGCCCGGCTGCGCCCTCTTCCTCTCCGTCTCCTCCCGCCTGTACCTCGCCCTCCGCTTCGTACTTCTCCGTCTCCCGGCCCGGCGTCGACCAGGGAGAGGAAGAGGTACGAAGCGGAGGTACAGGCACAGGCCGAGGTCGAGGTTGAGGGCGGAGGGTTGAGGTTACGCTCTGACCAGGGGTCGGCGGGTACGCTGTCACCCCGATACGCACCGGGACTTCCGATGACGTGTACTAGTCGTCCAGAGTTTCGAGCCGCTCCATGAGACGTGCGTGGACATCCTCCGTTGGGTCGGCGGGCGGGGCGAGCCGGTCCCGCAGCGCGGCGACGGCTTCACTGAAGTCGCCGCCGAACCGCTCGCACCAGTCGCAGCCCTGCAGGTGGGCCTCAATCTGCTCGACGCGGCCGCCGGGCAGCTCGCCGTCCAGGTAGTCGGAGAGGTCGTCGAGGACCTCGGTGCAGCGGATCCCCGCCACGCTGCGATCATGTGCCTTCATCGGTCCCCCCGTACATTCTCCATGAACCGGAGCCGGGCCCGGTGGACGCGGCTCTTCACGGCGGCCAGCGACAGCCCCAGCATCCCGGCCACCTCCTCGTTCCCGAACCCCTCCAGGTCCCGCAGTACCAGGACTTCCCGGTCTTCCGGCGACAGCCGCTCGAAGCCGCGCTCCACAACTTGCCGGGCGGCGATCCGGTCGGTCCACGTCTCGTCCGGGTCCCGCCCCCACCCCGCCCGGGCCGCAAAGGCGTCCAGCGGCTCGAACGTGTCTGGCGCCCCCGCAGGCCGACGGTACTGCCGGCGCACCGCGTTCCGTGCGATGGTCAGGAGCCAGGCCCGGGCCGAACCCTGGCCGCGGAAGGTGTCGGCACCGCGCCAGGCGGCGATGAAGGTCTCCTGAAGCGAGTCCTCCACCACCTCCGGGTCGTCGGTCTGGGTCCGGACGTAGCGGAGCACGGCGGGCTCGTGAGACGCCACGAAGCGCTCGAACGCACGGCGGTCTCCCGCCGCCGCGCGGCTGAGCCACTCCGGGTCGTCGCTCACGTCTCCGACTTAATCGAGCAGGTCGAGACCCCCAGCACCGTGTAGATCGGGCAGCTGCCGATCAGCCCGGTGATCAGCGGGATCACCCCAAGCCAGCCCCATGGGGTCTGCGGACCCACGAAGACCAGCGCGATCAGGACAGCGCCCAGTCCAACCCGGAGGACACGTTCGATGGTGTGCTCGTTCTTCGGCAGGATGTTCTCCAACATGATTCCTCGCTATCCGATGTTCGTGGAGGCGAATCTCGCCCCCTTCCAGTTTGATAGAGCCGGATCGACGGCGAAAGGATTCAGGAGTCGGGATTCAGGATGCAGGATGCAGGATTCAGGGCCAGAGGTCAGAGTTCGGAGACCGGAGCCAGACATTGCGGGGCGTGTCGGTTGTTCAGGGGGCCCGGGCCGTTGTACCTTCCGGTCCCCTGACACTCCCGACCACACCCGCAGGTCCCATGAGAAGCCGACACCTACCCGGCCGGTTGACCCCTGCGTTCGTCCCGGTACTCGCGGCCATCCTCGCCCTCACGCTCAGCGCATGTGCCACGAACCCGCGGCCGGTCCCCGAGACGGATGAGCCGCACCTGGCGACGGCGTACCGGGTCCTCTCCACCACGCCGCTCATCGACTGAACCGACTCGTGCTGTGAGGACCCGGAGCTGGACGGCTTGAGCGCGTTCGGCGAGGAGGTGGTCCGGGAGATGAACCAGCTGGGGATGCTCGTGGACATCTCCCACGTCTCGCCGGCCACGATGCACGACGTGCTCGACCTCTCCGAGGCGCCGGTGATCTTCTCCCACTCGTCGGCGCACAGCGTCACGGACCACGCGCGGAACGTGCCCGACCGGGTGCTGGAGCGGATGTCGGAGAACGGCGGCGTGGTGATGGTCACCTACGTCACGGTCTTCGTGAGCCAGGCGCTCAAGGACTGGAAGGCCCTGCCGCCGGAGGAGCGGACGGAGACGCAGCTCGTGCGCTACCGTGGCGCCCTCGACCGCGACGGGAACACCGAGTCGCTCCTGGTCCTGGACTACGACCCCGCGAGCCCGCCGGCCGCCGGCGGCCAACCCACCGGTGGCGCACAATTCACCTTCAGCCCCGACGGTGTGCTGGTGGAGGGCGAGAACCACAGCGGCGAGTTCCGGTTCCAGGTGGAGACTGAGCCCACCGCCATCCCCTTCTTCGAGACCATCCACTGGCCGTTCGAGCTGGCCCTGATGCGTCGGGCCGCGGGGATGGACGGCGATACGGTCCCCATGATCACCGGGCGCCGGGCCATGCCCTTCGCCCTCAGCCGCCTGGGTGAGGGCCGCGTGCAGATCCGCCACCCGTTCCGTGGCACCATGGAGGTGGACGTGGATGGCGACGGCCGGATCCGCACCCTCGACGCCTCCGGGACCACCCGGAAGCTCCGGGTCGAGCGCGTCGACGACGTCGCCGTGGCCGAGCTGGCCCGGGACTTCGCCGAGCGCGATGCAGCCGGCCAGGGGATCGGTGCGTTGAGCGGTCGCGGCGAGGCCGTCGGCGAGATCGATGGCGCCGGCGTGGCGGTGGATTACGGCGTGCCCCGAAAGCGGGGTCGCGAGATCTTCGGCGGGCTGGTCCCGTTCGACGAGGTATGGCGCACGGGCGCCAACCGGGCCACCCACCTGACCACCGACGCCGACCTGGTCAACGGCGGCACGCCGGTGCCCGCGGGGACCTACACGCTGTTCACCGTGCCCGGCCCCGACCAGTGGACGGGACCGTGGAGGAGTTCACCGTGGTGGTGGACCCCGATGGCTACCTCCGGATGCGCTGGGACCGGACGGAGGCGTACGTGTCCGTCCGGTCCCCCTGAGGCCTGCCGGGTCGGCTACTTCGAGCGCACCACCCGGAGCGCACGGGTCCACGCCTGGTCGCCGATCTCCACGTTGACCGTGTAGACGCCGGGCTCGACGGTCTCCATGCCACCGCCGAAACCGCCGAAGCTCATGCGCAGACCCCGGGCGCGGAGCCCGTAGTAGATGTCGCGCATCACGTTGCCCACGGCCTGCATGTCCGGCTGCGCCTGGCGGGCCTCGCCTGCCTCGGCCGCCTCGCCCGCCTCAGCCGCCTCCGCCGCTTCCGCCGCGCCGGCCGCCTCCCTCTCCTGTGTCCGTTCCGGCTGCTCCGGCGGGTAGCGCTCACCGGGACGCGCCGGGTCCTGGGCTCCGCCACCGCCGCCGAATCCCCGGAACGCCGCGGCCAGGTTGCCGCTCCGGAACAGTTGGAGCGCCCGGTCCACCGCCGCCCGGTCGGCCCCCTCGTGCTCCACGAGTGAGTCGCCGACCTCCACCACGGCGTCGGCCATCCGCAGGCTGTCCCTGCGCTCCGCCGGTGACAGCTTCTGCTCTTCCTGCTCTCTCGGGGCCCGCATGCCCCAGCTCACGGAATGCATCCCCGGCGTGAGGGGTCCGTTCAACGAGGCCACCGTGTCACCTGCAGCGCTGATCACGGTGATATCGGCCTGGGGGCCCTGCCGCCCGCCACGGGCCGTCATCCCCGCCATCCCCGGCCGACGCCCGGCCTGGGCCGCCTCGGCCCGCCCGGCCCGTTCGGCCCGTTCGGCCCGCTCGGCGTCCTCCGGAGCCTCGGCTTCCGGCGCCTCGAAGTTTTCGGGGATCCAGTAGCGGATGGCGGCACCGGCGCCAGGGCTCTCGCCCGCGAAGTAGCGGTGCCCGGTGGACTCACCGCCGGAGAACCCGTCGCTGAACTGGAGTCCCGGCGCCGGTGTGAAGACCGCGGGCTCGCCGTCGGCGAGCCTCGTCCCGGCCACCTGCTGGAGCGGCGCGATGTCCACGATCCAGACGGAGCGGCCGTGTGTGGCGGCAATGAGCTCCCGGTCCCGGGGGTGGATCTTCAGGTCGTTGACGGGCACCGTGGGCAGCCCGTTCATGAACTCCGTCCAGCCCTCGCCCCGATTCGTGGACACGTAAACGCCCACGTCCGTGCCGGCGAAGAGGAGGTCCGGGTTGGTCGGGTCCTCACGGATCACGTGGACGTAGTCGGGCGCGCCCGTGGGCAGCCCGTCGGTGATCCGTCGGAACCGCCGGCCCAGGTCGTCGGTGACGTAGATGTACGGGGTGAAGTCGTCGCTTCGATGCCCGTCGAAGCTGACGTAGAACCGGTCGGCCATGTGGCTGCTGGGCTCGACGCGGCTGACATACGTGTTCTCGGGCACGCCGCGGAACCGGCGGTGGTCCACCTGCTGCCAGTCGGCCTCCGGACCGGGCCGGACCCAGACGTTGCCGTCGTCGGTCCCGGCGTAGAGCCGGCCCTGGACCAGCGGCGACTCGGCCAGAGCCACGATGGTGGAGTGGGTCTCGGCACCGGTGACGTCGGGCGTGATCCCGCCGGTGGTCTCGGTGCTGACCCGGATCTTCATGGTGTCGGCCGTGGTCAGGTCCGGGGAGATCACGCCGAAGCTGTCGCCCCGGTCGATGGACGCCAGGACCCGGTTCCCCGCCGCGTAGATCGTCGACGGCGCGTGGGGCGACATGATGATCGGCGTGTTCCAGTTGTAGCGCAGGTCGTACCGCGCCGAATCAACCGCGACCCTCTCCTTCCACTCGGCCACCTTCTCGGCCTCCTCGGCCGTCATCTCACGGGCCGAGTCCACGCCCTCGTAGACCGCGATGGAGTCGCGGAGCGCCGAGACGTGCTCGGTCCAGTCCGGCCGGCCCAGCGACGAGCGCTCGCCCGTCTCCATGTTGATCCGGGCCATGGCGCCGCCCTGGGACTCGGCGTAGACGATGGCCGGGTCCTCCGGGTCCTGCTGGGTGTAGAACCCGTCGCCGCCGTTGATGGTGTACCACAGGTGGTGGTCGATGGCGCCCCGCGCCCGGCGGCTCGGGCCGCACCAGGTGCCGTTGTCCTGGAGCCCGCCGCAGACGCGGTACGGGATCTCCATGTTGTAGCTCACGTGGTAGAACTGGCCCAGGGGCATGATGTTGATGAAATCGTACGTGCCTCCGCGGTCCCACGTGACCCCGATCCCACCGTCGTTGCCCACGATGAAGTGGTCCGGGTCGGTCGGGTCCCACCACATGGCGTGATGGTCCACATGGACCCCGATGGTGGCCTCGCCCACGGTCTTCCCGCCGTCCTTCGAGAACTGGACGGGCGTGGACGACCAGTAGACCAGGTCGGGGTCATCGGGCGCCACACGGACCTGGGAGTAGTAGAACGGCCGGGTGTTCTCACCGGTCATCCACGTCCATGTCTCGCCGCCGTCCTCGGAGCGGTAGAGCCCGCTACCCTTGAGCCCCGACGCGTTGGCCTCGTCCTCCTCGAGCCCGTCGAGCCCCTCGCCCTTCTCGGCCTCCACCAGCGCATACATGACATCCGGTCGGCTGGGCGCGATGGCGAGCCCGATCCGGCCCTTCAGCGTCGCCGGGAACCCGCCGCCGGTGACCTCCGTCCAGGTGTCGCCGCCATCGGTGGACTTCCACAGCCCGCTGCCCGGGCCGCCGCTGTCCAGGAACCACGGCCCGCGAACCCGCTCCCAACTCGCCGCCCAGAGGACGTCCGGGTCCCGGGGATCCATCACCAGATCCACGAAGCCGGCCCGGTCGCTGATGTGCTTGACCCGCTCCCACCTCTCGCCGCCGTCGGTGGTCCGGTAGAGACCACGCTCCTCGTTGTGGCCCCAGATGTGGCCCAGCGCCGCGACCCACGCCGTGTTCGGATCCCTCGGATGGACGAGGATCCGGCCGATGGCCTGCGTCTCGCCGAGACCCGCGAACGTCCAGCTCTCACCGCCATCCCGGGAGACGTACACGCCGCCGCCGGGGGAGATCGAGTTGCGGGAGTCCTCCTCGCCGGTGCCGGCGTACAGCACGTTCGGATCACTGGGCGCCACGGCCATGTCGCCCATGGCGATCACCCGCTGATCGTCGAAGATCGGCGTGAAGGTGGTCCCGTTGTTGACCGTCTTCCAGATCCCGCCGCTCGCCGCCGCCACGTAGAACGTGCTGGTGCCCGGCACGCCCTCCACGTCGGTGACGCGTCCGGACATGTTGGTCGGCCCGATGGACCGCCACTCCATGCCGGCGAGGAACGCCGGATCGGGCGTCTGGGCCGCCGCCGGGATGGACCCGGCCAGGATCAGGAGGGTGAACGCGCCGGCGAGGGTGCCGGCGATACTCGGGAAACGACGAGCTCGCATGGTACAGCTCCGGGTTGTGTGTCCCTGGTGGCGGGGCCTGCCTCTTGTACGACGCCCCAAACCCCATCAGCGTTGAGCGCCGCCCTCGTCCTTCATGGCCCGGAACGCTTCGGCGAAGCTCTCCACCTCTTCCCTGGCGAAGGCGTCGACCACCGACTCATCCTCGCCGAACTGGAGGTTCTCCGCCAACTGGCGCTCCGGGTCGTCGAACTCGACGTGCATCCGGCCGTCCTGCCACCGGATATCGCGGATCTCCGACACCGCGTAACTGGCCCGGAAGTTCAACGCCTTGCCCACCACCCTGCGCATGAGCCCGCCGAAGAACCCCTTCAGGCCATCGGCCTCCGCGTCGGCCGCCAGCTCCGCCTGCGCCTCGGCACGGGTCGAGTCTGACAGGGCGAAGTACACCCAGTCCTCGGTCAGCCCCATCTTCAGGTTCCCGTCGTGGCTGTGGATGACGTGGACGTCCGGGCCCACGTCGTCACCGCTGAAATCCATCTGGCTGTCACGGTCCCCACAGCCCACGAGGGCCACCATCAGCACGGCTGTCATTACGGTCCGCATCCATCGCCTCAGCTGTTCCGTTCGCTTCGCACCGCGCGGCCGGTCCTGTGGAGACTCGCATCCAACCGCATGCATCGCCATAGTAACAGCCATGCAACATTCTGAAAGAGTGCGCGCGGCGCTCACGGCCAAGATGGAGAAGCGGCTCCTGGTCTCGCTGGCCCGACGCCTGCCCGGCTGGGTCCACTCCGATCACCTCACGATCCTGGGCGTCATCGCCGCCATCGGGATCGGAGCCGGGTACGCACTGTCCATCCTGAGCCCCCACTGGCTCTGGCTGGCCAGCGCCATGCTGGCGCTGAACTGGTTCGGCGACAGCCTGGATGGGACCGTGGCCCGGGTCCGGCGAGCCGAGCGCCCCCGGTACGGATACTACCTCGATCACGCCGTGGACGCGTTCACCACCGTCCTCATCGGTCTCGGGATCGGGCTGTCCCCCTTCGTCTCCCTCTTCGTGGGCCTCGGCATCGTCATCATCTATCTGCTCATGTCCATCAACGTCTACCTGGAGTCGACGGTCTTCGGCGAGTTCAAGATGGACTACGGCGTGCTGGGACCGACCGAGGTCCGGATCCTCCTCATCGCCCTCAACACCGTGGCCATATGGGTCACTACCACCGGGCGGACGACGCCCGGCGAGATCGCACCGGGGGCCAACCTGGCGTTCTCGGCGGTGCTCGGAGTCATGGCCCTTCTCCTCCTCTGGCGGTTCGGCGGCAACCTGCGGCGACTCGCCCGGGAAGACCCGCTGCCGCATCCATGACTGCGTCCCGGCACACGGTCCACTGCCACACCCGGGGCAACGGGGATATCCTGGACCTGACCGAGGATATCCAGCGGGTGGTAGCCGGGAGCGGCGTCGTAACGGGCCAGGCCACGCTGATGGTGGTGGGCTCCACCGCCGCCCTGACCACCCTCGAGTACGAGCCCGGGCTGGTGCACCACGATATCGTGGCGGCGCTGGAGCGGATCGCGCCGGAGGACGGCCGCTACCGCCACGAGGAGACCTGGCACGATGACAACGGACACAGCCACGTCAGGGCCGCCCTCATCGGTCCTTCGCTGGCGCTCCCCCATCACGGACGGCTCCGTGCCCCTGGGGACGTGGCAGCAGGTGGTCCTCGTGGACCTCGACACCCGACCCCGGAATCGGACCATTGTCATCACGGTCCTCGGAACGTGAGCCGGAGGAAGCGAGTCCGGCACCGGTGAGCCGGAAGGACGAGGCCGGCGCCAGCGGGATGAGTCGTGCCGTGGTGGCCCTCGGCATCGCCCGGATGGCCGACGCGGTGGCCAACTCGTTCCTGGTGATCGTGCTGCCCCTCTACATCGCCAGCGGCGAGGTCACCGGCTCATCGCTGGGTCTCTCCGAAGCGGCACTCACCGGCGTGATCCTGGCCGTGTTCGGCTTCTTCAACGCCTTCGCCCAACCGTTCGCGGGACGCCTCAGCGACCGGCTGGGACGCCGCCGCGTGTTCGTCATCGGTGGGCTCATCGTGCTGGCCGGCTTCAACTTCCTCTACATCTTCTCCGACAGCTACTTCACGCTGATGCTGATCCGCATGGGCCAGGGGCTCAGCGTGGCGTTCACCATCGTGGCCACGGTGGCGTTGGTGAACGAGCTCAGCACCCGGGGCAACCGGGGCGGCAACATGGGGCTCTACAACTCACTCCGGCTCATCGGCTTCGGGACCGGACCGCTGGTGGCGGGGTTCGTGGTCTCCGGCGGGCCGTACGACCTCTTCGGGATCGCCATCACGGGCTACGACGCCGCCTTCCTCGTGGCCACCCTCGGAGCGCTGGTGGGCGCCGGCACCGTCATGCTCCTGGTGCGGGACCCGGCGGAGACCACCGCGGCCGTCGGGCGGGTGAAGCTCGCGGTCCGGGCCCGGGACGGGAAGCATCTGCTGGACCCGATCTTCACCCTCGGCCTCGCCACGCTCGTCATGGCCTCGTGCATCGCGCTCCTGGCCTCCATCGAGCCCGACGTCAACCGCCGACTCGGCCAGGACGCCCGCTGGTTCGGCGTCGAGTTCGCCGTCTTCATCCTCTCGCTCTCCGCGTTCCAGCCCGTGGTCGGGCGGATGAGCGACCACTACGGACGGCGCATCTTCATCCTCGTGGGCCTCATCGGGCTGGCGCCCACCACGCTGGCCCAGGGGCTCGTACTCACGCCATGGGGGATGGTGGCCGCCCGCTTCACGCAGGGGATCGCCGGCGCCATGATCTTCTCCCCCGCCCTGGCCCTGGCCGGCGACCTGGCCAAGCGCGGTCAGTCCGGGCTCCAGCTGTCGGTCCTGACCATGTCGTTCGGGATCGGGATCGCAGTCGGCCAGCTGGTGGCCGGGTTCCTGGTGGGCTTGGGCTTCATCGTCCCCTTCGCCACCGGCGCCACGCTGGCGCTCCTGGCCACGGTGCTCGTCTGGACCCAGGTTGAGGAGCCCGGCCGCGGAGTACCGGCAGCCCACGAGCCGCCCGTAGCCGACTTCGGCTCGCCGTCATAGCCACCTTCAACGAGAGACACCGTCATGCGCTTCTTCCTCCGCCTCCTCGCCACCGCCGTCGCCCTCTGGGTGGCGGTCCTTATCGTCCCGGGCATCACCTACACCGGCGGCGCCATCGGGCTCCTGGGGGTGGCCGTGGTCTTCGGCGTGGTCAACGCCGTGATCCGGCCGATCCTCAAGCTCCTGACCTGCCCGCTGATGGTCCTGACGCTGGGCCTCTTCGTCTTCATCCTGAACGCGCTCATGCTCTGGCTCACCAGTGAGCTCGCGTTGGCGCTGGGAATCGGGTTCGACGTGGCCGGCTTCTGGGCCGCGCTCCTCGGCGCCATCATCGTGGGGCTCGTCAGCACCGTACTGACGCTCTTTGTGGGGGCGAAGGAAAAGGACTGATCCGGCGGGGGCGGCCGGGACCGGGGCGGCGCCGAGACCCGGATCACAGGAACCACCCGGCCGGCTACCGCGGCAGCTCGCCCAGGATCTCGCCGTCCTCGCCGAGGGGCGGGTACTCGACACCCCGGCGGCGGCAGAGGTCGGCGATCCGGGGGTAGGCCCACTCGAAGAGGGTGCGGCGGTAACGCTCCTCATCGAGGCGGGGCCCGTCGTATAACCCGGCCTCCGACCGCTGGCGCTGGGCCTCGTACAGGATGACCGCGGCGGCCACCGACACGTTCAGCGACTCCGCGGCTCCCATCATGGGGATCACCACGCGGCGGTCCGCGGCGGCGGCGGCGTCATCGCTGAGCCCGTGGAGCTCGGTGCCCAGGAGGATGGCCGTCGGGCCGGTGTAGTCCACGGCCCGGAAGTCCACGGCGTCGCCGGCGGGGTGGGCGGCCAGGACCGTCATACCATCGTCCCGGAGCGTCCGCAGCGCGTCGCCCAGGCTCCCGTGGCGCTGCACGTTGACGTACCGGTTGGATCCGCCGGCCGTCTGGTGGGCGGGGCGGAAGTCGTCGGTGGGGACCAGGTGAGCGTCGAGGACGCCCACGGCGTCGCACGTCCGCAGCGCGGCGGAGAAGTTGTGGGGCTTGTGGACCCGGTCCATGAGCACGGTCAGGTCCGGCTGGCGCCGGTCCAGGACCGCCCGAAGCGTGCGAAAGCGCTCAGGGGTCATAGAATCGCCACTCGGCCTCGTGGTCGGCGCTCAGTTCGAGCCCCATGAGCCGTGCCCGGACCAGCTCCACGGGCATGGGCCCGCCCCGGAGTATGGCGTCATGGTACTCCCGCTCCGTCATGGCGCCCGACTCCACCAGCTCGCGGTGGAGCGCCTGGAACTGGAGCCCGCCGAGCATGTACCCCGCCTGGTAGAGGGGCGGGTAGCTGCCGTTGAACGACCGTCGGACCTCGGCCTCTGCGTTGGCTCGCTCGTGGCCGACCCGGTCGACCAGGAAGTCGATGGCCTCCTGGGGCGTCATCCGCTCCAGGTGGAACGAGAGGCTGAAGATGATCCGGGCGGCCCGGTGCATCCGCCAGAAGAGCATCCCCACCTGGTCCTCGGGGCCCCGGGGGAAGCCCAGGTCCCAGAGGCGGAACTCCCAGTACAGTGCGTTCCCCTCGTGCCAGAACGGTGTGCGGAACAGCTGTCGGTGGGCGTTGTGCCGGGCGTTCATGAACCCCTGGAGGTGGTGCCCCGGGATCAGCTCGTGATGGACTACCGCCCGGGCGAAGTGCTCGTTGTTGCCCCGCATGCTCATGAGCTTGTCCTCGTGCTCCATCCCCGCCGTGGGGTACGAGACCAGGATGACCTCACCGCCCAGGAAGAAGGGCGCCACTTTCTGCCGTTCCGGACTCATCATCTCCATCCGCCAGACCTCCGCGGCCAGCGGCGGGATAGTCACCAGATCGCGCTCCCGGATGAACGACACCGACTGCTCGTAGAGCGCCTCGATGAGCGCCGGCTGCTCGCCCGGCGCCACGTGCAGCGCTTTCACATGATCAACAGCCCGGAGCCAGTCGTCGCCGAACCCCAGTGACTCCGACGCCTCGATCATCCGCTCCTCGCACCACGCGTACTCCTGCTCCGCGATCTCGATGAGCTCGGCGGGCGAGTACGGGATCATCTCGTGCCGGAGGTCGGCCTCGAGTCCGTCCGCCCCGATGGGATCCCCTACGATGGGCGGCTCCTCCCCCTCCTCGTAGCCCACTACGCGGCGCCGGAGGAAGCTCTCGTAGCGCTCCATGGCGGCGGTCAGCGCCTCGTGCGGCGTCTCCACCCACCAGGTGAAGAGAGGGTCGTAGCCGGCGTGGTAGCCGTACCAGGCGTCCAGTGTACGGCGGATCGAGCGCACGGCGTCGGCGGCCCGGAGCCCGACGATGGGCGTCGGGCCCTGCCCGTTCTCCAGCGACGAGGTCAGCTCCGAGCGTACCGCCACGATCCCGGCGGTCAGCTCGTTCAGCTCCTCGGCGGCGGCCCGGGCGTCCACGGGCTCCAGCTCCCGGCGCTGCTCGTGGAGCGCCAGGATCGGCCCGGCGAAGGGGAGGAGCGGCGCCATCCCCCGGAACCGATCGGCCTCCTGGTCGAGGAGGTGCAGCTGGTACTCTAGCTCCCGATCCAGGAGAATCCAGTCCAGGCGGCTCTCGGCGCCCAGGGGCTCATAGTCCATGGCGCGGAGCCGGTCCCGCCACTCCTGGTAGAAGGTCCGGAACCGCTCCCGACGCACCGGTGACCACGCCGCATCGTAGCGCCGGTAGAGTGCGGACCGGTCCACGGCGAAGCGCTCCACGGCGGTGGCCAGCGTACTCTCGGGGCCGTCGAGTGCGGCGAGAGTCGGGACCGCCTCCGGGGTCTGCGGCGCCTGGGCGTAGGCGGTCCGGGCGCCGGCCAAGAGGGCCAGGATCGCCAGGCACATGAAGAGTGCGGCGGCCGTCCGCCGGAGGGTCCACAGGGTCATGACGTCTGCTCCGTTACCAGGTTCTCGTTGAGGGTCGAGGTGTCTCCCGCGCCGAGTCCGCGACGCTCCATGGCGCCCCACTCGGTCCGGCCCCGGAGGAAGCTGATGATCCCCCGCAGCCGCCAGATCACGGTCACGTGCCGGTAACCGACGCTGTCAATGAGGCTGTAGCCCATGAGTCGGAGCCGCTGGCCCTGGCGATCGTAACGCTGGAAGCTGAACTCCTCCAGCGCCAGCGTCAGGGCGTTCAACAGGACACCGAGGCCGTAAGCCACCAGGAAGAAGAGGAGCGCGAACTGCACGTCCAGCGCTCCGATGGCGAGCCCTACGGCCAGCCCGAGGAGCCCCACCGCCTCCACCACGGGCGCGATGAGCTCAACGAACGCGAAGTACGGAAAGACCACGAGCCCGAGCGCGCCGTAGCGGGGATTGAGGAGCACCGTCCGGTGCCGCCAGAGGGTGTCGGCCAGGCCCCGGTGCCACCGGTCGCGCTGGCGGCCCAGGGCTCGCCACGTCTCGGGGACCTCCGTCCACGCCACCGGGTCCGGGATGAAGTCCACCCGCTGCGTGCTGCTGCCCGACTCCCTGGCCGTGCGACGGAGACGGGCCACGAGCTCCATATCCTCGCCCACCGTCTCGTGCAGGTACCCGCCGGCCTCGATCATCCCCTCACGGCGGAAGAGCCCGAACGCGCCGCTGATGATCAGGTTCCCGCCCAGTCGGTTCCAGCCGAGGCGCCCGAACAGGAACGCCCGCAGGTATTCAATGACCTGGACGGCCGGGAGGAACGAGCGGGGCACCCGGACCTTGGTGACGCGACCGTTGCTCACATCGCAGTCGTTCACCACCCGGATCGTGCCGCCGGCCGCCAGAATATCGTCACTGCGGAGGAACGGGCGGACCATGCGGAGCAGCGCGTCGGGCTCGATGAGGGTGTCGGCGTCAATGGCGCAGACCAGCTCGCCCGTGGCCAGGTCGAGGCCCGCGTTCAACGAGTCGGCCTTCCCACCGTTCTCCTTGTCCGCCACCAGCAGGTTCGGGTTGACGCGCGACCGGTAGAGCTGGTTCACGGGCTCACTGCCGATCCTGCGCCTGTAGATGGTGTGGACCGGCTCGAGCTCGAAGCGATCCTTCAGGACCTCGAGCGTGGCATCCCGGGAGCCGTCGTTGATGACCACGATCTCCAGGTCCGGGTACTCCAGCGACAGGAGCGCGCGCACGCTCTCCTCGATGGTGGCGGACTCGTTGTACGCCGGCGCCAGCACGCTGATCCGCGGGGCCACCGGCGAGCTCAAGACCCGCCGCCGATCCTCGCCACGCACCGTGTGCGTATGACGCCACATCTCCACTCCGGCGGCCACCAGAAGGATGAGGTAGAAACCGTTGACGGCCAGGAAGTAGAAGAGGATGGCCGTCTCGAGCCAGGTGAGCCCCGTCCCGAGGATCGCGTCCAGCGGCATCACACGCCCCCGAACCGGGTCACCACGCCGGCCGTGTCCAGGGCGTGACGGGCCATGTCGGCCGCAAAGCTGTCATCGGCCTTCATCGTCCGACGCAACAACAGCTCACCCGGCGGGCCGAGTCGTACCAGCGCCCGGCCCGCGGCGGCCCGGACGTCCCACGCCGGGTCGCTCAGCGCCCGGGCCAGCCGCGGCCCCGCGGGCCAGTGCTCGAGCTCACCCAACGCCGCGGCGGCCGCGGCCCGGGCGCTGGTGTCCGGGTCCTCCAGCCCCTGCTCGAGCCGGTCTGCCGCGTCACGGCTGCCGGTACCGCCCAGCGCCCGATAGGCCAGCTCCCGGACCTCCGGCACCGGGTGGTCCGTCAACCGGAGCAGCGGGTCGGTCAGTCGGCTGTCACCGATCCCCCGGGCCACGCCGAGGCCCGCGATGGCCGCCTTCACGTCCCGCTCGGAGCGGATGTCCGCCGCCTCGACAGGGATCCTCGCCAGCTCGTCCCGGAGCGGCTCGATGGTCTCCGTCCCGATCCGAACCAGAGCGTCCTGCACGGCGAACCGGCTGGTCTGGCTCGGGTCGCCGAGCATCCCGATGAGGGTGGCCACGGCGTGCTCCGACGGGTTCGCCCCGCACCACTCGGCCACCTGGCTGCGAACCAGGGGATGGGGGTCGTCCGCCAGCCGCAGCACCGCATCACCGGCACCGCCGGCCAGCGTCAGCAAGCGGGCGCCCCGGAGCCTGCGCCACCAGAACCGGCTCCGGCTCATCCGCTGCCCGTATTCCACCAGCCCGAGGTCTTCGGCGAGCTCCCCGAGCCAGCCGCGTTCCCGGCCCCGGAGGTTCGGCGCCACACGGTTGAACAGCCGGACCCGCTCGCTGCGGCTCAGCGGCTCGAGCTTCTCCCGGTCCCGCTCTTCCAGGCTGCCGGCCAGGAGCCCGCCGACCACGGCGTCACGGGCCTCCGCGATCTGCGGCTCCCGGGACCGCTGGTACATGGCCCGGACACCGTGGGCCAGGATGACGAGCCAGGCCCCGGCCAGCGCCACCCCCTCCACGAGCGCCACGTCCAGGAGGAGCCAGTCGGGGATGGTCACGCGCCCCCACGATCGCCCAGTGCCCGCCGTACCCGGTGGATCAGCTCCGACACGCTGAACGGCTTCGGCACATGGTCGAAGGCACCGAGCTCCAGCGCCTTCACCACCTCGCTCTCCGCGGAACGCGCCGTCAGCATGAGCACCCGGGTGCGACGCGTGATCTTGTCACGGGCCAGCCGGCGCAGGAGCGAGAGGCCGTCCATCCCCGGCAGCCCCACATCTAGGATGATCAGCGACGCCCGCATAGCCGGCTTCTCCCCGGTCAGGAGCTCGGCGGCCTCCGCGCCATCGCGGATCCAATGGGTGGTGAAGCCGCGTTCGTCCAGCGTCTGGGTCAGGAGCGTGCCCAACGCTTCGTCGTCCTCGACGATGACGATATCGGCGTCGACCTGGTCCGATTCCACGGGTACCGCCGGCTCGGTCCGACCGTCCTCCGGCGTGAGGTCCGCGGTCGCCCGCTCGACCAGGGAATCCACGTCCTCCCCTTCCTCCGGATGCGTGGCGAACCCGACCATCGTGCGGACGCCGTCGGTGGGCAGGTACCGCTCGATCCATCGGTGGGTCGCCCCGGCCTCCTCGCCGTAGCGCGACACCATGATCTCGTGCCGGTCCCATCGGCCGACGATGTCCTCCGGTCGGACCTCCTTCTGCAGGCGCGTCGCCAGCTGGACCAGCTGCCGGTCCAGCTCCTCGGGCTCGCGGCTCTCCAGCCTGACCAGCGCCACCGTCACAGCGTCGTCGTGCCGGGCGGCGATGGCCACCTGCGTCTCGAGCCGCTCCCGGGCCGAGGACCGGGACGGCAGCCCCGTCTCCCGGTCCTCCACCTCGTCGCCCACCTGCCGCAGGCGGGCCAGCCGGTTCTCCACCCGGGCCAGGAGCTCGGGCCCGGCCACGGGCTTCACCACGAAATCGTCGCCGCCGGCCTCGAATCCGGCGATGACATCGGCGGGACCCGAATGGGCCGTGAGGAAGAGGATCGGCAGCTCCGCCCAGCGGGGGTCGGCGCGGACCGCCCGGCACAGCTGGTAACCGTTCACCTCGGGCATCTGGACGTCCAGGAGCACCAGGTCCGGCTCCACCGCCTCCAGCGTGCCCCAGAACTCCAGCGGTGAGCTCAACGTCCGCACCCTGAAGCCGGCGCCCCGGAGGATGAAGGTGAGGACCCGGAGCACTGCCGGGTCATCGTCGACCGCCAGGATCCGGACCTCCCCGGCCACCTCTTCCTCGAGCAGCGACTCGGCGCGGCCCAGGACCGCGTCGGCGCTCGCCTCACGGTCCACGAACACCCGAGCGCCCAGCGTCACCGCCTGGAGACGCTCGTCCAGCGAGCGGCTGCGGCCCTGGAACACCACCGGGACGGGGTCAGGCTCCCGGGCCAGCTCCTTCAGCAGCGCCTCCAGCGATTCGGTATCACCCGCCGCCGGGTCGATGATCGCCAGCACCGGCCGCTCGGCCTCGTCCAGCGATTCGAGGGCCGCCCCGGCCGTGGCTCCCTGCCTTGGCCGCCACCCACGGGCCACCGCGGCGGCCCGGAGCTTCTCCAGCCGGTCGCCGTCGGACTCCACCATCAGAATGGTGCCCGTCGCCTCGTCGGCGGCGAGCGACCGACCGTCCTCCCCGTCCGTCGACGACGCCGGCCGCCCCGCCTCGATCTCCCGCCGAAGCCCCACCACCAGCTCGCTGTACCGGTACCGGTCACCCGGGTCCAGTGTGCCGGCTGCCTGGCCGTCCTCGATGAGGGTCTCCAGCTCGGAGGCCAGCTCCGACCCGCGATGCAGCCCGAAGGTGCCCAGGGAGCCGTGAAGCTTGTGGGCCGCGTGGTGGGCCTCCTCGAAGCGGGCCGCGTCCACCTCGCCCTCCAGCACCTCGGTCCCCACCTCTTCCAGCACCTCCAGCCGCTCCATCATGGTGCCCTGGAACTGCTTCCAGAGCGCCCCCATGGAAGCACTCGCCTGCTCCCCCGCCGCCGCTTCCTTCTCCTCCGCCGCCCGCTCCTCCAGCAGCTCGCGGCACGCGTCGGCCACCGCCTCGGGGTCCGGCTCGAAGACGAACCGCGAGGCCACGGCGGCCGCCGATAGACGCTCCAGCTCCGTGCGCCGCGCCGCCTTCGGGACCACCCATACCACCGGGATAGGGATCGCCCCGTCGAACGCAGCCCGAACCGCGTCCCAGGCCTCCATGGGGACCACCAGGGTATCGGCATCCCCCACGTCCTCCGCGGCGCCGCCGTGGCTCACCGCGCCGGAAACGTGGGCGTCGAGCCCGTGGAGCCAGTCGGTCCCTGCCACGACCCGGACGTGCAATAGACCTTCCTTGATCAGGATGGGGGTTCCACGGTCAGTCCAAATGTGCCGTCATGGGGTACGCTCAGGCAAACGGTCGGGCGGCTCCGATGGTGCCGGGTGGTGAGGCTCCATGTGCACGATCACATCCAGGACCGACGGGAGCTCGCTCAGGATCGCATCCTTAACCCGGTGGCCCAGCAGGTGGGCTTCCCGGAGTGTCATGGACGGGTCCGCCTCCACGTGCAGCGCGATGAAGAAGCCGATCCCGGCGCGCCGGGCCTGGATCTTCTCCACCGCCCGGACCCCGGGCTCGGCCCGGGCCACCGTGTCCACCCGCTCCAGCACACTCGGCTCCGGCGCCCGATCCATGAGGTCCTGGAGCGCCGGCCGGAGCAGCCGCACGCCGTTGAAGGCGATGATCCCTGAGGCCAGGAGCGCCGCCACGTCGTCGGCCGGGGCCCAGGCCGGCCCCCCGATGAGCGCCACGGTGATCCCCACGAACGCGGCGCCGGAGGTGATGGCGTCGGACCGTTGGTGCCACGCGTCGGCGGTGACCGCGGTGCTCTCCACCTCCGTCCCGATCCGGAGCATCCGCCGGAACATCCCCTCCTTCACTGCCACCACACCCACCAGCACCAGGAGCGTGTACGGCTCCGGCACGTGGTGGGGCGTCACGATCTCCCGGACCGCCTCGATGGAGATGCCCAGCGCCGCCACCAGCAGCATTATGGCGACGGCGGCGCCGGCCACGCTCTCCGCTTTGCCGTAGCCGAAATGGTACTCGTCGTCGGCCTCCCGGCTGGCCACCGACAACCCACGCCAGACGATGAGAGACGAGAAGATGTCTAGCGTGGACTCGACGCCGTCCGCCACCAGCGCGTACGAATTCCCCACCAGCCCGGTGGTCACCTTCACAACCACCATGACCGCATTCATTCCCAGGGCGATCCGGGCGGTTCCGATGCCGCGGCGCGCACGTTCGGTCATCACGGCGCACAAAGTAACAGCATCGGCCGCCGGATTCCTCCCGGGCGCGGCACGGACCCTGCAACCGGCCTATCAGACGATTGACACCCCGAAACTCCAAGGCGACGTATGGCCAACCCGATTGCCACGTTCGAAACCACTGAAGGTACGTTCACCGTCGAGCTGTTCCGGGACCGGGCGCCCCGGACCGTGGGCAACTTCGTCGAGCTCGCTTCCGACGACTTCTACGACGGACTCATCTTCCACCGCGTCATCCAGGACTTCATGATCCAGGGCGGTGACCCGGAAGGCACGGGCATGGGCGGACCGGGGTACACCATAGACGACGAGTTCCACCCCGAGCTCCGTCACGACGCCCCGGGCATCCTGTCCATGGCCAATGCCGGACCCGACACCGGCGGCTCCCAGTTCTTCATCACGCTGGCAGCCACGCCATGGCTCGATGACCGCCACGCCGTATTCGGCCGGGTGGCCAGCGGGATGGACGTGGTCGAGGAGATCGGCTCCGTTCAGACCGACGCCAACGATCGGCCCGTGGATGACGTCCGGATCACGGCGGTGAGCATCGAGGACGCCGACTAGGAGCCGGCTCAGCCGCCGCCCCGACGCTTGGCCTTCCCCTTGGAGCTCGACGACCCCGAGCTTGTGGCGCCCCGGGCGCTGGACGGCGGGCTGGTGCGCACGCTCGGACGCGAGCTCGCCGCGCCGGTGCTGCCAGAGCCGCCCGGCACGTATCCGCGCCCCTTCACCATCCGACCGCCACTGCCCGCCGGCGTGGTGGGCTGCACCACGATCACCCCCGGGCCGTAGCTCGGAGTGTAGTACCCGCCGTAGCCATAGTAGCCGCCGTACCCGTAATACCGGTCGTAGCCGTAGTAGAACGGGTCGTAGCCGTACGGCCCCCGGGGACTCCAGACGCCCCAGCCGCCGAGGCGGCCGTAACTGTAGCCGTAATCGCCATGGCGGTCGGGCCGGGGCTCACGGGCCACGGCGAACCGATCGGGGAAGCTCACGGCCACGGCCACGTCGATCACCGCAGGTGGCACACCGGCGTCCGCCAGCTCCACCAGCCGATCCGCATCCAGGCGGAGCGGGTCGCCCTGCTCCACGATCCAGGCCCTCACCGCTTCCGCGTCCGTTCGGGTGTTGGCCTCGATGATCTCGTCCACGCGGATCCTGGCCGACGCGGCGACCCGTGCCGCCTCCACGGCACGACCGGGCTCCACGGCCACCCGGCCGGTCAGGCCCGCGGCCGTGACGCGCGTGGCCGGCGCGGGCCGGTACCGCTTCACCCACGCCACGCTCTGGCCTGCAGCGCCCAGCGCCCGAATCTCGATCCAGCGATCGGGCTCCACCATGGCCATGAGCCCCCGGGTCCGTCGCTCGGTGCCCCCGCACGTCAGCTCGGCCCGGGTGAACACCCGATGGCCATCCGTCGAGAAGCGCGCCGCCTCCGCACCGGTGCACCCGGCCACATCGGCCGGCCGGGGCACGTCATCGCCGCGAACCACACGGCGGTCGGTGACCTCCGCGTCCACCACCGTCAGGAACGCCACGCCCTCCCGCTCCGGCACCACGCATGTCATGGGGCCGTGGTCCGCGGCCGCTTCCACCCAGCAGCCCAGGTACGGGAGCCACCGGCCGTCGTCGAGCTCCGCCGCCTGACCCTGGGCCGGCACCGCCGCTCCGAGCCACAGCGCCGCCGGGACCAGCATCGCCAGCCACGTCGTCTTCTGCCGCGTCCTCATACGCCCCTCCCCGACGTCCGGAAGGCGAACCCGAGGGTCGCCCGCAGCCCGGACAGGTCGATGTCGTTGTATCCCTCATAGACCGTGGGATCCACTCCCCCGCTGCCCCACAGCTGCCGGACCTCGGCCCGGATCAGGAAGTGGGGCGAGAGCGACAGGTCCAACCCCGCCGCCGCATACGGCGTAAGGCCGTAGCCGCGGCTCGTGAAGCGGTCCTCGAAGATGTCGAGGGTCGCCTCGTACACGAAGTCGCCACGGCGGGTGAACTCGTACCACGTCACCCCCGCGCCGGCCGCCACGTACGGCGACAGCGTCCGCGGAAGCCAGACGTACTCGCTGATAGAGCGGCCCCGAGGGAACAGGTACGCCCGCAGCCCCGCCATGAGACGGTACCGCCTGAAATCCGTGGTCTGGAGGATCGGTCGATCGTCCTGCCACACGTAGTCCCGCCACTCGGCCCGGACCGACCGGCCCGCGTACTCGAACCCCGCCGCAATGTCGAGGCGGTCCCCCATGTGGATCCCCGCCTCCACCATGAACGGCGCCGTGGCGAAGTCGCCCCGGGCCACCATCATGTCCTCCCGCGTCTCGGCGAACACGTCGCTGCTCTCGCCCGGCATCGCCCAGCCACTCACGAACGACACCGTCGCCACCGGACGACCGAACAGGAAGTCCGCTCGCTGCGCCGACACCGGTCCCGCCGGCAGCAGGAACAGGAGCGGCAGGAGCGAGAGGATCGCTGCGGCACCGAACGGCGGTCGCGTCCCTCGGTCTCCATTCGTGGCGTTCATGGCGGTCACCTCCATCACAGGGATAGCTTCAATATACCAGGGCAACGGCCGTGCCGGTCCCCCCCGAGGGCCGATCCCCTCGCCACGCGGGCGCACACGCCCGCCTGTCCGTCCCCGAAACCATACACTCCACGTCCTGAAAAGAGGACAAACTCAGCCGCCGGCCGGGTCGAGGAGGCCATGGGCGCGCAGGAGCGCCCGATCTTCGAGGATGGTCTTCGTGTCGGCATCGGCAGCGACGGCGCCATCAGAGAGGACCATGGCGCGCGGGCAGAGATCCCGGGCGAGGCTGAGGTCGTGGGTCGCCACGATGAGGGACTCGTCCCGGCGGCGCAGGGTGTCAATGACCCGGCGTCGCGCGCGTGCGTCGAGGGCGGCGGTGGGCTCGTCGAGTGCCAGGATATCGGGGTGCATGACGAGGACGGTGGCGAGGGATGCGAGGCGCTTCTCACCGCCGGAGAGGTGGTGGGCGGCGCGGTCGGCGGCGTGGAGGAGGCCGAAGTCCTGGAGCTGGCTGCGTGCCGCTCGCTCCGCTGCCGCCGGGTCGTCGCCCTGGTTGAGGGGCCCGAAGGCCACGTCCTCGAGGAGCGAGGGCAGGAAGAGCTGGTCGTCGGGGTCCTGGAAGACGAGGCCCACGCGGCGGCGGATCTCCCGGGCGTTCTCTTCGGAGACTGTGAGTCCGTCCACGGCCACGTGCCCGGCGGCGGGGGTCAGGAGCCCGTTCAGGTGGAGCAGGAGCGTGCTCTTGCCGGCGCCGTTGGCCCCGATGACGGCCACGTGCTCCCCGGGCTCCACCTGGAAGGAGACGCCGTCGAGGATCGGCACACCGCCGGGGTACGCGAACCGAAGGTGGTCGACCTCGAGGCGGGCTCCGCCCCCCCGGGTCACAGGAGGGCGCTTCCGGCGATGGCCGCCACGAGAATCACGAGGCCGGCCCCCTCCAGCACCGGATGCCCGTGGGGCGGGGCGGGTCCCAGCGCCGGCATCTCGCCGGTGAACCCCCGGGCCAGCATGGCGCGGTGGATCCGCTCGCTGCGGCTGAAGCTCCGTTGGAGCGCCGCGCCGGCGATGCCCATGAGGAGCCGGCGTCGAGGGGTGGCGCCGGCGGCGGCGTTCCGGCTCCGGGCGGCGCGTCGCAGCCGCTCCACCTCGTCGTTGAGGATGTAGAGGAACCGGTAGGCGAGGCCCAGAGACGTGGTGACCACCTCGGGCAGGTGTACGGCCCGGAGCGCCCGGACGAGCTCATCGAAGGGCGTGGTGCTCACGAGGATGACCGCGGCGCCGAGGGCCACGGCCGCCCGGCCCAGCACGGAGCCGAAGCGCAGGAGCCCGGCGTCGGTGACGGCCACGGGGCCGAAGCGGGCTACGGGCTCACCGGGCGCCAGGGCGAGGATCGCCACGGAGACCAGGACCACGAAGCCGAGGGGCGCCGCCAGCCGCATCGCGAACGCGGTGGGCGGGATCCGTGCGGCGGCGGCCAGCGCCAGGACCAGGACGCCGAGGCCGGCCATCTGGGGCCACGCGCCCAGGGGCAGGAGGGCCGCGCCAAGGGCGATGGTCACGGTGCCCAGGAGCCGCACCGTGGGCGACCGCCGCGAGACGGGCGAGTCGACGTGGGCGTACTGGTCCAGGTGGTGGAAGCTCACGTGGTCCGGGCGCTCCGTGCCGCCAGGCGGAAGAGGAGCCAGCCCAGAAGGAAGACCACGGCCACCCCCACGGCGGCCGCCACCCAGGTCCCGCCCGGCGCGGTGTAGTCGGCCATGGGCGCCGAGAGGAGGGCGCGGCCCTGAACGCCGACAGCCTCCATGGAGGCCTCCAGCGCGTCCGGGAGGTCGGAGGCCCAGAGGCCCGCGGCCAGCGCCACGCCGGCGGCGGCCGTGACCACGGTGGTGGCGAGGCGGGTGCGACCCGAGACCCGGGGCCCGGCCACCAGGTCGGGGCGGGCCCGGAGCACCATGGCCAGGATCCCCACGGTCAGCCCGGCCTCGGCCACCCCCACCAGGAGGTGGGCCCCACCCACGGCCAGCACGGCGGTCTCCAGCGGCACGATCCCGGACAGCCCCAGTTCGAGCCCCACGGCCAGCCCGATGGCGGCGGCGGAAAGGAACGCGGCGGTGCCCGCGGCCGCGAGCCTGCGCCGCGGCCCGATCCCCGTGAGGGCGAGCTGCCAGCGGTAGAGGAGGTAGCCGCCGCCCGCGCCGAGCACGGCCAGGTTCAGCGTATTGGCCCCGAGGGCCGCGATCCCGCCGTCCTGGAAGAGGAGCGCCTGGACCAGGAGGACGGAGAAGAGGGCGAGCATGGCGGCCCACGGCCCCACCACCACGGCGATGAGCACGCCTCCCAGCAGGTGTGCGCTGGTCCCGGCGCCCAGCGGGAAGTTGAACATCTGGGCGGCGAAGACGAAGGCCGTGGCGGCGCCCAGGAGCGGCGCCTGCCGGTCCTGGAGCTGGTCCCGGGAGCGGCGCGCGGCCACCGCCAGCGCTGCGGCGCTCAATGCCGCGGCGCCCGCGAGGACGGGTGGGCTCAGGAGTCCATCGGGGATGTGGGCCATAATCACGTGGGTCGCAGTGGCACCAGTGCGCCGGCAGGGGTGCTAGGATGGTAACCCCTCGGGTGAGGCCCGATCAAGCGGCCGGAGCGATGGCGCGTTCCGCCCGCACCGGGTGGACGGGGCCGTCCGCGTGCGCCCGCCGTTGCCCACCGGCCCCGGGTCCGCCATCATCCGGTGGATTTACACCCACCACCGGACCTCTCGGATGCCTGAGCAGGAGACCACGAATCGGCCTGACCCGCGCTTCACCCGGGCGCTGCTCCGGGATGTCCGTGCGCTGCAGCGGATCCTGGAGGAAGGACTGATGGAGACAGGGGTCCGCCGCGTGGGTGCGGAGCAGGAGCTGATCCTGGTGGACGCCCATCGTCGTGTGGCGCCCGTGGCCGCCAAGATCCTGAGCGCTCTGGACGACGACCGCTTCACCACGGAGCTCGCCCGATTCAACGTGGAGGTGAACGCGCCGCCGGCGGCCGTGACCCCGGCGCTCCTGTCGGATCTGGAGGTCACGCTGAAGGAGCTGGTGGCCCGGGTCCAGACGGAGGCCGTCCGGCACAGCGCGGACGTGGTCCTGACGGGGATCCTGCCGTGTCTGCACCAGCGGGATCTCTCACTGGAGAACATGACACCCCGGGACCGCTACCGCCGGCTGAACGAGGCGACCATGGCGCTGGCCGGCGGCCGGATGCTCCTCCACATCACCGGCGCCGACGAGCTCCGGGTGGAGCACGACTCGGTCATGATCGAGGCGTGCAACACCAGCTACCAGGTGCACCTCCAGGTGGAGCCCCAGGAGTTTCCCCGGCTCTACAACGCCGCCCAGCTCGTCATCGCGCCGCTCCTGTCCGCCGCGGCCAACTCGCCGTTCCTCTTCGGGAAGCGGCTCTGGGCCGAGACCCGGATCGCCGTCTTCCGCCAGTCCATCGATACTCGCGCCGCCTCACCGTCGCTCCGCCAGATGACGCGGCGAGTCCGCTTCGGCGACGCCTGGGTCGAGCGGTCCGTAGCCGAGTTGTTCGAGGAGGACATCGTACACCTCCGCACCATGATGACCCGGGAGCCCGACGAGGACCCGCTGGCCGTGCTGGACGCCGGCGGCATCCCCGAGCTGCGCTGCCTAAAGCTCCACAACGGTACTGTCTATCGGTGGAACCGACCGTGCTACGGCGTGACCGAAGGGAAGCCGCACCTGCGCATCGAGTGCCGGGCGCTGCCGTCGGGGCCCACCATCACCGACGAGGTGGCCAACTCCGCTTTCTGGCTCGGACTCGTGGTCGGCGCCGCAGAGCGCTACCCGGACCTCCCGGCGCGCCTCGAGTTCGCCGACGCGAAGGCCAACTTCATCGCCGCCGCACGACGGGGGCTCAACACCGCGTTCACCTGGCTCGACGGGGAGGCCGTGCCGGCGCCGGCGCTGATCCGGAACCGGCTCCTGCCGCTGGCCGCCGACGGACTGTCGCAGCTCGGCGTGGACGCCGAAGACGCCGCCCGCTACCTGAACGTCATCGACCGGCGCGTGGCCGGGAACCAGACCGGCGCCCGCTGGCTGGAGAAGTCCGCCCAGGCCATGGCGGGGGAAGCGACCCCGCCGGAGCGCTGCGCCGCGCTCACGTCGGCCATGATCACGCGGCAGCGATCGGGCCGGCCCGTCCACGAATGGACGCTGGCCCGCATCGAGGAGGGGCTCGCCGTCACGGGCCCCACGGTGCCCACGGTGGATCAGTTCATGACCACTCAGCTCTTCACCGTCCACGAGGACGAGCTGGTGGACCTGGCCGCGTTCATCATGGATCGGGAGAAGACGCGGCAGATCCTTGTGGAGGACCGGGACTTCCGGCTGGTGGGACTCATCTCCTACCGGTCCCTCCTCCGGCTCCTGGCCACCGGCGGGATCCGGGAGCTGGGGGAGCCCGTCCCCGTGCGCGACGCCATGACCCGGGGCCCCATCACGATCCCGCCCGATACGACCGTGGTGGACGCGATCCGGCTCATGCGGGAGCACGGGGTCTCCTGTCTGCCCGTGGTACAGGACGCGCAGCTGGTGGGGATCATCAGTGAGCGAGACTTCCTGCCGCTGGCCTCCGAGCTGCTCGACAACCCCACTCCTGGCGAATGAGGAAGGTGCCGTGACCGAGTACACCGCGCAGGACCTGATCGAGACTCTCGAGCTGGAACCCCTGGAGCTCAATGTCTACCGGGGCCGGAACCGGGACATCGGGACCCGCCACATCTACGGCGGGCAGGTCCTGGCCCAGTCGGTGATGGCCGCCAGCCGCACCGTGGACGACGACCGCCCCATCCACAGCATGCACGGCTACTTCATCCTTCCCGGCGACCTCGAGGCCCCCGTGGTCTACTTCGTCGACCGGCTCCGCGACGGCGGCAGCTTCACCACCCGCCGCGTCACCGCCATCCAGCACGGCCGGGCCATCTTCAACATGGCGGCCTCGTTCCACAAGGTGGAGCCGGGGCCGACCCACCAGACACCGATGCCCGACGTGCCGGACCCCGATGGCCTGCCCACAGAGCTGGAGCTGATCCGCCGGATGGAGGACCGGATCCCCGAGGGCGCCCGGGCCATCCTGACACAGGACCGTCCCCTCGACATCCGGCCCGTGGACCCGGTGGACCCCTTCGACCCCGAGCCCCGCGACCCCGTCCGCCACATCTGGGTCCGGACACTCGGCCACGTCGACGCATCGCTCCACCACCACGCCATCCTGGCCTACGCCTCCGACTACGGGCTCCTGGCCGCCGCGCTCCAACCCCACGGCATCACCTGGCGGCGCGACAACGTCATGGTGGCATCCCTCGACCACTCCCTCTGGTTCCACCGCCCCGTGGACGTCACCGACTGGCTCCTCTTCACCATGGAGAGCCCCACCACCGGCGGCGCCCGCGGCTTCAGCCGCGGCACGTTCTATACGCGGGACGGGGAGCTGGTGGCGAGCGTGGCGCAGGAGGGGCTGGTGCGGCGCATCGACTGACTGCCGGGCGGGGGCTCGCCTTCGGGCGGGGGCTCGCCTTCGGGCGGGGGCTCGCCTTCGGCTCGCAACAGGCGGCCTTCGGCCGCAACAGGCCGGCTGCGCCGGCAACAGGCCTCCGCTTCGCTCCGGCAACACGCACCGCTGCGCGGTGCAACGGCTCGGCTTCGCCTCGCAACAGGCCCGCCTGGCGGCGGGCAACAGGCGGCGCGGCAGACGCCACGGCGACATTCGAAGGTGCCACGGGCGCGCCGCAGAGGCCCGGCCTGGCGGCCGGGTAACAGGCTCCCGTTGGTCGCAACAGGCTCGGCCCTACGGGCCTCGCAAGCGTGGGGCTCGCTGATCGTGGTCTCGTGGGGCCTGTTCAGGGCGACGGTGCGTCACCCGCAGCTCGTCCCGGACGGTGGCTGCGGTATCACGCCGGGCAACGCGAGCGTCTTGCGAGGCACAGCCGAGCCCTCTTGCCGGCGCAGCCGGCCCTTGCGAGCCGAAGGCGAGCCTGTTGCGAGGCAAAGCCGAGCCTCTTGCCGGCGCAGCCGGCCGTTGCGAGCCGAAGGCGAGCCTGTTGCCGGAGCGCAGCGAAGGCCTATTGCTCCGCGGAGCGGAGCCTGTTGCGAGCCGGAGGCGAGCCTGTTGCGGCCGAAGGCCGCCTCAGCCTTCCAGCAACAGCGCCACCGCGTTCCGAAACGTCCGCACCCTGGGGAACCCGTTGTGGAGCGGCTCCACCACGTCGTGCTGCCAGGGCTCGTCGACCTCCACCAGCATGGCCTGAGCCCCGACCTCGAGCGCCGGGTTGATGTCGCTCCGGATGCTGTTGCCCACCATCCACGCCCGTGCGGGGTCGGTGACACCGAACCGGTCCAGCGTCTCCCGCAGCACGGCGGCGGTCTTCAGCGGAACGATCCAGACCCGGTCCTCGCCCACGGCGCCGACCGCGCCGGCGTCCCGGAGGCAGCCGATCTGGTAGCCGGTGTCGCTGGCCTGCGTGTACACGACGGTGGGCAGCGCGGCCGCCAACCGCTCCAGCGCATCGATGGCGCCATCGATGGCCGGCGGCGTGCCGGCCACATCCGCGCCGAACCGACGCACGGCGTGGAGCACGTCCGCGTCGGGCTCGATGGCGGCGTGGCGGCAGAGCGCGCGGTAGGTCTCGGCGAACGCCGGCGCCATCCGCTGCGGTCCGAGGCCGTACTTCTCCCGCAGCCCCGGGTCCACTTCGTGGTGATGGACGTGCTCCACGCGTTCCCGGTCGAAGCCCAGCTCCACCATCCGCTCGAAGAGCATGCGCCGGGCCCGCTCGAACCGGGGCGCCGTGTCCACCAGGGTATCGTCGAAATCGACGAGAACGAGATCGATGTCCTTGTATTTCGTCATTGCCCGATAAGGTAACAACAAGCGCCCCGCAGCCAACCTCCCGGCTCCATACCACAGGCCGCTCGACTCGCACCGTTCTTGCCACACCATGAGAGCGCGGAACGTTCGCCCGGATACGGAGGGAGACCATGGCGACGGCGGAAGAGGAGGCTCGTTCGTTACTCGATGGGTTCGCGGCCACTACCGGCCTCAGCGGTGGGGGCGAGGAGCGGCGGTACCTGTGGACCGATGCGTTCGCCGTCTGCACCTGGCTCGGGCTCGGCGAGGTGGAGAGAGCGCTGGCGCTGGTGGACCGGGTCCACCGGGTACTCGGGCGCCATCGTCCCGACGACAAACGGGATGGCTGGATCAGCGGGCTGTCCGAGGACGAGGGTGCCCAACGGCCGACGGCCGGCGGCCTCCGCATCGGCAAGCCGCTGCCCGAACAAGGGCCCGACGACCCGTATGATCGGCAGCTCGAGTGGGAGCGGGACGGCCAGTATTTCCACTATCTGACCAAGTGGATCCGGGCGCTGGACCGCACCGCCGACGTGGCCGGTGGGCTCGCCGACGGGGGTCGCTACCACCGGTGGGCCGTGGAGCTGGGGACCGTCGCATTCGAGCGGTTCAGCCACGGGCCGGACGGCGAGCCGACCGGGCTCTACTGGAAGATGAGCATCGACCTCAGCCGACCGGTGGTGCCCAGCATGGGGCAGCACGACGCCCTCGACGGGTACGTCACGCTGAGCACGCTCCGGGACGGGTCGCGAGGCGAGGACGCGACGGACCTGCGCTCGACGCTGGACGAGGCTGCTGCGGCCGCCCTGGACGGCGCCATCGACAGGCTCGCGGCGATGGTCGAGGGAACGGAGCTGGCCACCAACGATCCCCTGGGCGCCGGGTCGCTCCTCACCGACGCCTCGCTCCTGGCCCGGATCACCGAGCCGGACCAGCCCCGCCGGCTGCAGATCCTCGAACGGGTGCTGGAAGCCGCCGAACGCAGCCTGACCACCGTCCGCCGCTCCCGGCTCCTGGAGCTGCCCGCCACCCAGCGGCTGGCGTTCCGGGAGCTGGGGCTCGCCCTCGGCCTCGAGGCCGTTGCCCGCCTGGCCGCCGACGGCCCGGGCGGTGGAGACCGCCTGCCCGCCGTGGCCACCCACGCCGAGGCCATGGCCGGTGCCGCCCACATGGGGAAAACCATCCGGGAGTTCTGGCTCGAGCCGGAGCACCGGCGCGCCCCGACCTGGGCCGACCACCAGGACATCAACACCGTCATGCTCGCCGCCAGCCTCGCCCCCGATGGCTACCTGGGCGGCACCGGCGGGGACTGAACGCCGCCGGGAGCGGGCGCGATGCTTGCGACGGGTTCGCATCGGAGCTCCCGGCTCGCTGCCGGATCACGGAACGAAACGACGGAGGAACGCATGCGGACGACCCTGACGATGGCGGTCCTGGCACTGGCGGTCGGCGCGGGGAGCGCCGGCGCCCAGCAGATGACGGCCACCGCCACCCTCATCAACCCGGACGGCGAGGAGATCGGCGAGGCCCGACTGACGGAGACGCCCGGTCACGGCGTCCTGATCCTCGTGCGGGTCGAAGGGTTGGAGCCGGGCGCTCACGGGTTCCACATCCACGAGACCGGCGCGTGCACCGCGCCCGAGTTCTCCGACGCCGGCGGCCACTTCGCGCCCCGGGGGAACGCCCACGGGTTCATGAATCCCGACGGCAAACACGCCGGCGACCTGCCGAACCTGCACGTTCCTGCCAGCGGCAGCGTGACCACCGAGCGGCTCGCGGACGCCGTCACCCTCGAGGCCGGCGCCGAGGGGTCCCTCTTCGATGACGACGGCGCGGCCCTGGTCATCCACGCCAACGCCGACGACTACGCGAGCCAGCCCGCCGGCGGTGGCGGCACCAAGGTGGCATGCGGCGTGATCCGGTAGAGCCCACCGGGCCCTCAGGCCCGGTAGTCCTCGCCTGTCGGCAGTTTGCCGGTGGCGCCGAGGATCCAGCGGAAACACTTGTGGGCCACGTCCACGGGCTCCAGGAACATCATGGGGCAGCCGCCGTCGAGAACGGCGATCCCGGCATCCCTGCACACTGCAGTGGCCTCCTCGGAGACACTGCCGGTGCCGAAGGACCGGTGCATCCAGACCCGGGGTACGCCGGCTTCCACGCAGTCCCGGGCGACCGACACGGCCGCGTCCGGATGGGTGGCGATGAGTACCCCGTCGGGACGCTCCGGGATCGCCGCCACCGACGGGTAGCACCGGTCGCCTTCCACCTCCCCGGCGTTCGGGTTCACCGGGGACACCCGGTACCCGGCGTCGCGCAGCCGCCGGTAAATGGCGTTCGCCGCCTGCTTCTCGTCCCGCGAGACACCGGCCACCGCGATTCGCGTCTGCGCCAGGAACTCTTCGGCCGCCTCCCTCATCTCCTCATCTCCTCATCCGCCACATTTACGCTCCCTCCGGCTCTCCCTCTCTGTTCATCAATACAGACACAGTGGCGGCGACGCTGTGGGGAAATGGAGGATTCTCGGGGAACGGAACTTCCATTGCTGCTGGAGCACACCCAGGGTACACCTCAATCAACAGAGGAGCGCAGTGAGCGATTTCAACGGCCGGGTAGTCATTGTCACGGGTGCGGGGTCCGGGATCGGCAGGACCACCGCCGAGATGTTCGCCGAACGTGGCGCGCGTGTAGTGGTGTCGGACATCGACGAGGAGGGTGGAGCCGGGACGGTGGACGCCATCGAGAGGTCGGATGGCGAGGCCGTCTTCGTCCGGACCGATGTCTCCGACCCGGAAGACTGCCGGACCCTCGTCGAGCGGACCGTGGATCGGTTCGGCAGCCTCGACATCGCGTGCAATAACGCGGGGATCGGCGGGGCCCAGGCGCCCATCGGTGAATACGAGATCGACGACTGGCGGCGGGTCATCGACATCAACCTGTCCGGCCAGTTCTACTGCATGCGCTACGAGATCCCGGCCATGCTGGACAGCGGGGGCGGCGCCATCGTGAGCGTGTCGTCGATCCTCGGACAGGTCGGGTTCGCCGCGTCGCCCGGGTATGTGGCCGCCAAACACGGGCTGCTGGGGCTCACGAAAAACGCCGCCCTCGAGTATTCCGATTCCGGTATCCGGGTGAACGCTGTGGGACCGGCGTTCATATCCACGCCCATGATCTCCGACCTCGAGGAGGACCAGGAGACCCACGACATGCTCGTGTCCCGGCACGCCATCGGTCGGCTCGGCCGCACGGAGGAGGTGGCCGAGCTCATCCTGTTCCTGGCGTCGGAGCGGGCGTCCTTCATCACCGGCTCCTACCACCCGGTGGACGGCGGCTACCTGGCGAACTGACCTTCAGCCTCAGCCGCGTGCCGAGTACGCGGCCTTGATGTCGACCACCGGGGTGCCGTCCACGGCCTCGATGGGCTCGACCTTCAGGCGCATACCGTCCACCTCCAGCACGGTGACGGGGTGGAGTCCCAGGGGGTTGGGCCGCACCGGCGCCCGGGTGCTGAAGACGCCGCGCGTGGGCCGGTCGTCGTCGCCCCGGGGGTGGACCTGGAGGATGTCGCGCTCCGAGAGGTGGAGCCACGTGATGATCACCAGCTCGTGCCCGGGCTCCACACCCTGGAGCCCGGCCCGATACGCCGGGTCCAGCTCGATCCACGCGGCGGGCGCCCCCTTCCACCCCTGCCGGGGTGCGTCCTCCCTGCACGTCAACGGGGACTGAACGACGCCGATTGGGCGGATCCAGTACGTCTCGCTGTCCACGTGTCTCCTCGCAGTTTCAGGTCTGCGGAATGATACCAAGCGGGCCGGCTGAAGTTCGCCGGCGACTCAAGCGGGGCCCGGTATCTCGACCTCTTCCTCGTTCACGACCCCGGCGGGCACCTTGGCCACCGGCAGGGAAACGGTGAACACGGTTCCCTCCCCTTCCGTGCTCGTGACGCGCATATCCCCGCCGTGCTGCTTTATGATTCCCAGGGAGACGCTCAGGCCGAGGCCGGTCCCCTTGCCGTGCTTCTTGGTGCTGAAGAAGGGGTCGAAGACGTTGTCGACCTGGTCGCGTGGGATCCCGGACCCCGTATCGGCGAAGGCGATCTCCACCGACTCCCGGTCCGGGGACTGCTGGACCTCGATGGTCAGCACCCCGCCTTCTCCCATGGCGTCGAGAGCGTTCAACACCAGATTCAGGAACACCTGGGTGAGCTGTTGTCGATCCCCGTACACCGGGGGCAGGCGCTCCTCGACCTCGCCCTGAACCTTGACCTTGCGGAGCTTGATCTGGTTGCTGGCCAGCTGGAGTGTCTCCCCGATGAGCTGCTCCACGTCCAGCGACTGCAGGTCCACATCCGACTTGCGGGCGAAGTCGAGAAGGTTCCGCACGATGTCCCGGGCGCGCTCGGACTCGTGGACCATGTCGAATACCATGTCGAGACGGTCCTCGTCACTGAGCTCTTCGTAGTCTTCCCGCAGCGCGTCCGCCGTAAGCATCAGGTTGTTGATGGGGTTGTTCAGCTCGTGGGCCACGCCCGCCGTGAGGGTCCCTATGGCCTGTAGCTTATGGGTCTGGACCAGCAGCTCCTGCCTGCGGACCAGCTCCCGCATCATGTAGTTGATCGCGCCGGCCAGCTCGGAGAACTCGTCGTGATACCGGCGCCTCGGCATAATGGGAGTCAGGTCGCCTTCGGCGATCCGACGGGTGGCCATCATGATGCGGTTCAGCGGCGCCAGGACCTGGCGTGCCATAAAGATCAGCAGGAGGATCATGAGCACGATCAGCACCACCATGAACGCCATGGCCATACGCTGGGATGCGACGAGCATGCTCTCCACCGCCCGGCGCTCCCGGGTGGCCAGGTCTTCTGCGACGCGCACCATCTCGGCGCCGTGGACACGCAGCTCGCTCTCGATATCGCGGATCCGTCGGGCATCGTCTTCCGAATCCAGCGTCGTGAGCTGAGAGAGGAGCTGCTCGTAGCGCCGGACGTGGCCGCGCATGGTATCGACGGCGGCCTCGCCGATCACCGCCGCCATGTGCCCGCTCTCCTGATCGATGAGCACACTGGCCACGTGCACATCGGCGAGGGCGTCGGCGAGATTGGTGCCGTACAGGAAGTAGTTCTTCTCGTACCGCCGTGCCTGCTGGATCGCGAACGTGTACCGGTCCACGGCACCGACGATGTGCAGCTTCTCCTGTACGCCGTCGATGAGGAGGAGGGAGACGACCGTGATGGCCAGGCTCAGGAGGAACCAGAGCAGCAGGCCGACGCCCAGACGCTTGCGGATGGAGAGGCTCGGCCGCTCCTGGAGCGCGCGCTGCGCCTCGGCAGCGGCCGCGTCCAGGGGGCCGGCGCCCTCGCGGGACTCGGCAGACATGGCGGTGTCGGCCGGCTCAGCCGATCGCCTTGTGGCCGAGCGAGAGCGCGGCCTTGTTGATCACCGCCCGCAGGTCCTTGGGCTTGAACGGCTTCGAGATGAAATCGAATGCGCCCTTCACCAGCGCCTCCCGGGCCACCTCCACGGTGGCGTATCCCGTAATCAGGATCACCCGCGTCCGATCACAGTGCTCCATGACGTGCTCCAGGATCTGAATCCCGTCCATCCCGTCCATCCGGAGGTCTGTGACGATGATGTCGAACTCCTTCTCCTCGAGGCGGGCGACCGCCTCGGCCGGTCGCTCGTAGCATTCGACCTCGAACCCGGACTTCTCCAGCGCCGGCTTCAGCCGTTTCCCCACGATCGGCTCGTCGTCGACCACCATCACGCTCAGCTCTTCCAACGCCGTGGCTTCCTCTGTATCCATATCACTCTCCTTGGGCTCCTCCGACGCCAGCTCGGTCCGCACAATCCGGAGCCGGTCCAGCGCCAGGCTGGTCTTTCGGTCCACTTCGACACCGGTGCTCTCGAATCCCTCGCGATCGGCTCCCGCCTCCGCAAAGGAGATCCGGACCATCCAGTCGTCGATCTTCTTCTTCATATCACCCATCGTTTCCTCCCGCGTTGCCGTGCCGGGCCGGCAGCGTCATGTCAGGTGGTGCTCCGGGCCTGCGCCAGACGCTGCTGCGTGCGAAGTCGCTGCCGGTAGGCACGTACGACGTAGAACAGGATCAGGCCGGTGCCCGATATCCCCGCGGCGAACAGCATCGCCTTGCTCGCCAGGTTGAAGTGTGCGTCCCAGGCTGGGTCCATCTCGATCCACCCCAGCTGCCTGAGGTACGCCGGGACCGCGATGGCTCGACTCACCACGCACAGAAGAATGACCACGCCGGTGACGACGCGGATCAGGATCTCCTTCACGACTTTCGTGCCGTACGCGCCCACGTAGATCCCGATCAGAGACCCGAGATAGAGGAGCATGGTGAGGCGGAGGTCGACCATCCCCTGGAACGCGTAGTTGAGCGCGCCCCAGGCGCCCATGAACATGGCCAGGTAGAGCTCGGTGCCCGCCGCCACCGCGGTGGGAACACCGAAGACGTAGATCATGGCCGGCACTCCGATGAAGCCTCCCACACCGATGGTACCCGCGAGGTACCCGGTGGCGAGGCCGATGACCGCCAGCACCCACAGTGAAACACGAACGTCAGCGGTCTTGAAATGAATATACGGGGGCAGGTGGAGGCCGGCGAGGTAATTGGCGATCCGCCGGGACGGGCCTACGTCGTCCTGCCCCCGGGAACGCATGGCGTCCTTCAGCATCGAAATAGCGACGACGGAGAGTATGAGGACGAAAACGGCACTGATATAGAGGTCGGCGGCCGCCGAGCCGCCGGAGCCGTGGCCGTCGCCACCCCCCTCGAACAGGGAGCTGTTGATCCACACCGCGATGCGGATACCGATGAACGACGTCAGGATCAGGAACGCGCCCAGGCGCTTGTCGACGTTGCCGAGCTCGCTGTGCTTCCGCGAGCCCATCATGGCCTTGCCGAACTTGTGGGCGATGTTGCTGCCCACGGCCACCACGCCCGGAACACCCAGGTTCATCATCCCGGGCGTCATGAAGAACGCACCGCCACTGCCGATGAAACCGGAAAGGATCCCGCCGATCAGCCCCAGGATCACCACCTGGATGGCGGAGGCCAGATCGAGGGTAACGAAGTGCTCGAAAAGAAAAGAGATATCCATGGGGCTACTCCATCTTGATCAGCTTCATCAGTGAGCGGGCTACGGTGCCGTACGACCAGGCCACGACGGGGATGAAGGCGAACACCCCCAAGGCTACCAGGAGGCGGGCCATGGCATCGCCTTCCGCCACGAGGAACTCGAGGATCGGCAGCTGGTTGGTGAACACCAGGAAGTAGAGGAGGAGCACCACCAGGAGATAGCCCACCGCCCGGAACGCGTCGCGCCGGCCGAAGAGATACTCGGCCCGGAGCTCGTCGGCGGTGACCACGGGCACCCGCATGCGGCTCGCGATGGACTCCCGGACCTCGCGCCGGAGCCGGGTCCGGGCCGCCGGGTTCTTGTCGAGGAACAGGTCGCCGATCACCACCAATGAGTGCGGCACCCCCGTGCAGCAGGTAGAGACCAGATTGCTGCGCTGGCCGTAGACGTAGCGAGCGCCGCCCGACAACCCGAGCCGGGCCAGCTCGTTCTGGGTACTCTCCAGCCCCTCATCCACCGGTTCTTCCTCCACGTCTTCCTCGATCCCACCCACCGCCTCCGCCATGGCCGGCGCCGATACTGCACCGGCATGGGCCGGCGTGGGGCTCTCCGCCTCCTCATCCGCGGCCACGTACCGAACCAGCTCCACGGCCGCGTTCCATTTTCGGGCGATCTCCACCACGTTCTGGAACGTCGGTGTCTCGGGGTCGAACGTCTCCTGGACCCACAGGAGGGTGGTCGAGGCCATGGTGACCGCCAGGTCGGTGACCTCCTCCAGCGGCTCCAGCACCGGCTCGATATGGGGCGCCACCTCCATGTCGTGCGGGAGGTAGGTCACCGTCAGCGCGCCGTGGTGGGCGCTGACCGTGAAGCTGAACCGATTGGTCCGTGGGTCCTGGGCCAGAAGGAGCCTCGCCCGCGACGACAGCAGGAGGTCTTCCAGCTCCCGCCGGCTCGCCGGTGTCATCTGGAACTCCGGCAGCTGGCACATCCCCAGGAGCGATGCGGCGGCGTTGGGCACGCTCATCCGCTCCACGTTCACCACCACATCGTAGTCCGATGAATCGTCGCCGGTGGTGCCGTACATGGAGCGGGCCCAGTTCCGGCGGTCCTCCTCCACGTCCGCCAGGTAGCGCTGGGCCTTCTCATGGTCGAGCCCCAACTCCCGCATGGTGGCCGCGATCCGATCCTCTTCGTCGGCCACTACGCGCACCCGCAGCACATGGCCGACGTTGCGCAGGAGGAGGTGGCCCGTCCGCCCGTGGTACACGAGCGAGCCCTCCAGCGCCCGCTCACAGATGTACGCCGTGCTGAAGGCCAGGTAGTGATCGCGCTCGCGGGCGAGCCGTTCGGTGAAGAGCTGGGGCTTCACCATGCTCGTCTCGAGCTTGCTGACCTGGACGCCGGCGAGGATCGCCTCCTCGATCAGCGTCTCACGGCTGATCACGGTGTAACCCAGCTTCTCGGCCAGGTTATCGGCGAGCTCTTTGCCCCGTGACAGGGCGCCTCTGGAAACACAGATGATCTGCATAGGACTACGCTCCGGATCTCATTCGTTGCAGCTCCGATGGGGTTGTGGTGTGTTGAAGGCCCACCACGGTCCGGGCTGTGCCCGGGGTCGGGGGGTGGCTGTGTGGTGTGTGGCTGCGGCCGGGTACTCTCGGGGTTCGAGGTCGGCGCGGTCCGGGGGGCTAGGACGCCCTGTCTCGGATCGGCCCGGCCGATGGTACGGGGGTCGAGGTTCGGCGGAAGGTCGTGGGGGACCGGGCGGGTCACGCGGCGCAGATGGACACGCCGGGGCCGCGAAGACCTTCGGCGGGTCCGGCCCCACCTCCACCAGATAGGCCGTCCACCAGCTCCAGGCCGCTTCCCCGTGCAGGTCCTCCCGGCCGCGGGGCGCGGTGTGCGATATCATGGTCACGTCCTCATGCACCTCCGATTCAGGTCAGGATGGCCATCCCCATGGCCGGCCAGACCAGCCAGACGAACACCGCCAGGACCACCAGGAGGAGGATGCTGGCCGGCACGCCGGCCACGAAGAATTCCTTGATGGTGAACTGGTTGCTGGTGTACGCGATGGCATTGGGCGCCGCGCCGATCAGGAACAGGAACGGCATCCCGGCCACCACCAGCGAGGCGAAGAGGATCACTTCCGGCGCCACGCCCAGGTACGGCGCCATGACGAGGGCCACGGGCATGGTGATGGCGATGGCGGCCACGTTCATGATGAAGTTGGTCATGAGCATGACGAAGAACGCGATCCCCATCACGAACAGCATCCAGTGGGCGTTCTCGAACATGTTGAGCCAGTGGATCGCCATCCAGCTCGCGGCGCCCGTCTCCCAGAGGCAGAAGCCCAGGCTCATGGCGCCGCCGAAGAGGAGCACGATGTTCCACGACGTCTTCTCCAGGTCGTCGATGGTGATGATCCGGAAGACGAAGAAGAGGATGCCGGCCCCCAGGATAATGGCGCTCTTGTCGATGTCCTCGAGGGCGGGTACGAAGTTCCGCAGGCTGAGCAGCACGATCGCGACGAGCACCAGGCCCAGCGCCAGGACCTCGTCGCGGGTGATGGGCCCCAGGTTCTCGTGCAGCTTGCCGGCCCGTTCCCGGAGGCCCGGGATGGTCTTCCGCTCCGGTGGGTAGTACAGCATCATGTACCCCCAGAGCAGGAAGGTCATGAGAACTCCTACCGGGAACATGAAGAAGGAGAGCTCGAAGAACCCGATGTTCCCGCCCGTGATCTGGTTGTAGAATCCGATGGCCACGGCGCCCCGTGCGGCGCCCAGCAGCGTGATGATGCTCCCGGCGCCGGCCACGAAGGCCATCCCCATGAAGAGCCCTTTCCCGAACCGGGTGGGCTCCGGGTCATCGGTGTAGAGGCCATAGATGGCCATGAGGAGCGGGAAGACGGTGGCGGCCACCGCCGTGTGGGCCATGATCAGCGTCAACGCGGCCGTGAGCGTGAAGCAGCCGAGGTAGATCATGCTGGTCCGCTCGCCCACCACCGTGAGCATCTTGTAGGCGAGGCGGCGGGTGAGGCCGGTCTTGGTGAAGACCATCCCGAACAGCAGCGAGCCGAAGATGAACCAGACCGACGGGTCCATGAAGTCGGTGAACGCCGTCCGGGCCGGCCGGATCAGAAAGACGGCCTGGAGCACGCCGATGGCGATGGCCGTCACCCCGATGGGGATCACCTCGGCGATCCACCAGGTGGCGGCGAAGAGGAAGAGGCCGACAGCCATCTTCCCTTCCGGCGTCAGCGCGAACGCCTCGCCCATGGGGTCCACGGCGGGTCCCGGGTTCGGCGCGAAGAAGGCCGCGAAGAAGAACGCCGCACCCAGGAGCACGAAGAATACCCGCCGTCGTTGAGCCCCGGGCGTACCGGCAGGAGCCTCCGGGGGCGGCGGACTCTTCCCGCCATCGCCCGGGCCGGGCTTCTCTACCCGGACCGTCGGCAGATCATCGCCGGCGACGGTCGTGTATCCGACCCCCTTCTCTTCCGACTCCCCGACCTCCGAGGTGAGTACCGAATCGGTCATCTATCCTCCAGGAGGGATCGACGCGACCCCTCACTCCAGCAGTTCAGCCAGCTCGTTGAATACGTCCACGGACCGGATGACCCCCACCAGTTCCTTCTTGTCGACCACCGGGATGAGACTGAGATCCTGGGAGACCATGGCGGCGACGGCCTTCATCACGTGGTCGTCGGCCTCCAGAATGGCCTCGATCGGTCTCATGACATCGCTGATCGGGCGATCGAACTGCTCCCGGATCCCGTGAACCATGTGGTCGAACGGCAGCTCGGCCAGGTTCGGGTCGATGGCGATGTCGAACGGCTTGTCACGGTACTCCAGCGGGCGACTCACGAGGAACCGCGGCTCAAGCCCGCGCATGATGTCACGACGGCGTATGTAGCCCACCAGCACCCCGATCCCATCGAAGACCAGCAGGCAGCGGGGGAGCGACTTGCGCAGCTCCACCTCGAGCTGGGCGGTTGCGATGATGCCCATGGCCTCGCCCAGCGTGCCCGTGTCCCGGACCGATGGATACAGCTCGATGGGAACCATGATGTCCCGGAGCTGCGTCAGCTCTTCCATCTCCCTACCACCCTCTCTTCCGGGTGATCTCGTCGATACGGCGCTGCATCCGCTGGTCGTCCAGCGAGGCGCGGCGGCGGGCCGCGTCATCGATGAGGGAGACCAGCTCATCCATCTCCGCCGGCTTCTCCACCAGGTCCAGCGCGCCGGCCTTCATGGCCTCCACCGCCTGGGAGACCGTGGCGCGGCCGGTCAGCATGATCACCTGCTGTTCCGGTGTGATCTGCTTCAACCCTTTCAGTGTCTGGATCCCGTCGAGCCCCGGCATGGCCATGTCGAGGACCACGGCGTCGTAGACGTGCTCGGCCGCCTTCTCCAGCGCCGCCTCACCACTCGTGGCGATGTCGACCTCGAGCCCCCGGGCCGAGAGGCGCTCGGCCAGGACCGCGACGAAGTCCTCCTCGTCATCCACCAGCAGCACCCTCGTCTCGCTCATGCGTCCGACTCCCTCCCCGCCGCCGCGTTCAATGCTTCCTCCAACCGCCCGATGGGGATCGGCTTGATGAGGTAGGCGAACGCCCCGGCGGACCGGCTCGTCTCCTCGTCATCGGCCGACGTGCGCCCGGTGAGCAGGACCACGGCCGTGTCCGGGTGCTCCTGCCGGATCCGGCGGGTGAGCTCGAAGCCACCGATCCCGGGCATGCGGACATCCAGCAGCACCACGTCCCACGCACCGGCGCGAAGGGCCTCCAGCGCCGCTTCGCCGCTCGTCGCCCCCCTTGCGGAGAAGCCTCGTAGTTCCAACCGCTCGGTGAGGGCGCTCACCAGCTCGGCCTCGTCATCGACCACCAGCACGCGTACGGGTTCCATTGCCGTTCCTTCCTTCCACGCCTTCGATGGGGAGAGTTACCGTGAACGAGGTGCCCACCCCCTCCTCGCTCTCGACCGTGATGTCCCCGCCGAGCTTCTGAACGATTCCATACGTGATGGACAGCCCCAGCCCCGTCCCCGAGCCGCTCTTGGTAGTGAAGAACGGATCGAAGATCCGCGGTAGGTGCTCCGAAGGGATCCCGACCCCGTCATCGGTGATCGTGACGGCCACCATGTCTCCTTCGGCACGGCGGATCGAGATCTCGATCCGCCCCCCGTCGTCCACGGCCGCGAACGCGTTGTTGATGATGTTCAGGAACACCTGCTGGAGCTGCCCGCGATCACTGATAATGGACGGCGTGTCATCCGGCTGCTGGACCTCGATCTCGATCTCCCGGTAGCTCGCCTCCTTCTCCAGGAAGCTGAGCACTTCGTGGATCAGGACATCCAGGTTGATGGTCTCTCGCTGGATGTCCATGTGCTTGGCGAAGCCGAGGAGACGGTGCGTGATCTCGCCGCATCGCTCCGCCGACTTCTGCACCGAGTCCACCAGCCCCATCAGCTTCTCCCGGGGAGGCAGCTCCTCCGACCGGGACAGGAGGTCGTGGAGGAGCCCCGCCTTCTGGGTGATGATGGACAGCGGGTTGTTGATCTCGTGGGCCACACCGGCGCCGAGCCGGCCGATGGCCGCCAGCTTGTTCGTGTACTCCATCTCATGGAAGAGCGCCGCCCGACGCCGGTCCCATTTCCGGGCCGCCCGCACCGAGTAGACGGCGCCACCGATAATGAGCGCCAGGATGATGATGCCGCTGATCAACGGAAGCAGGACCAGGTCGCGCCGGAGCGACGCCCACCCCGCGTGGAACTCGTCGTGCGGGCTCAGGAGCACCAGGGTGAACGGGGACCGGTCCACCTCCACGTACGCCGTCACCACCGGCTCGCCGCGGCCGTCCACGAGAGAGTGGAACCGTGGCTCGTCCGCCCGGGGCAGCTGCGGCAGCATGGCCGTGTCCAGCGGCGCGCCGTAGAGTCGCGACGGGGTCTGGAGCGCGCCGGCCTCGTTGATGATGAACGCGTCGCTGAAGGCCGGCACGGCCAGCGAGTGGCAACGGCTGCAGACGGATCCGCGCTCCGGCGGCCGGGCCGCGGGGTCGGGCACAAGCCAGTGGAAGAGGTCGGTCCCGATGGTGGCGCGGAGCGCGTACCACCGTCCCGCGTCCCGGTCGGCGTGGATGGCCACGGCTATGTGGGGGAGGTTGCGGTAGCCCATGAACACGTCGCTCACATACGACCCGCTGGTGGCCACCTCCCGGAACCACTCCTGCTCCCGGTAGTTGCGGCCTTCGAGCTCGAAGGGACCGGCGTACGCCACCTGGGTCCCGTCGTCGTCGATGACACCGAGATCCATGATCCCGGAGAACGTCCCCTTGAGATCGACCAGGACGGAGTCCAGGTACGCGGGGTCGGTCAACTGCTCGTAGTCGTTCCGCCGGACCACCAGGCTGAGCCCCGAGAGCCGCTCGGTGAGGTACGCCTCGAGCGAGTGCTTTCCGGCCTCCGCGAACCGGAGCATGGGGCGGGTCAGCTCCGACCGGAACGCTTCCCGGTACTGCCGGTAGCTGATCCACGACATGATCCCGAGAGGCAGCAGCGCCACAGCGGAGACGGAGATCACCACCGCGATCAGCATCCGCCGATAGCGGTCCCCGGAAGGCACCCGATCCGTGCTTCCGGCCGCCGAGCGCTTCGGCCCCTGTTCCATACGCCCTAGTCTGCCTCGGGAGCCGACGCGTCCGACTCCTCCTCGCGCTGCCGTCCCGCCCGCCGGACCACCTCCATGAGCTCCTCGAGCTCCACCGGCTTGTGCAGGTAGTCGAACGCACCGAGCCGCCGGGCCTCCTCCTCGTCGCGCTCGGACCCGTGGCCCGTGAGGATGATGACCTCGATCTCCGGGTACGCTCGCTTCACCCGGCGCAGCACCTCCAGGCCGTCCAGCCCCGGCATGCTCAGGTCCAGCACCATGACGTCCGGGCGCTCCTCCTCCAGCATCTCCAGCGCTTCCTGGCCGCTCAGCGCTACGTCGCCGCCCAAGTCACGCATGTCCATCCGTTCGGCCAGGGTGCGGACGAAGTCCTCCTCATCGTCCACGTAGAGGACGTTGACGGCCCCCGGCGGCGACCCCTCCGGAGCAGGGGCCGGCTCCTCGTCCTCGGCCGCTGCTTCTTCCCCGGCCTTCGACGCCTTGCCCTCGGCTTCTTCCTCGAGGTACTCCAGCGCCATGTCGGAGCCGCCCTCCTCGGCCATGGCCGCCGCCGTCATGGTGCGGCCGAACTCCTTCCCCGACTGCTTCAAAACGTCGATGCACCGATCCCACGCCGACCGGATCGTGTCGAGCAGCTCGGCGGTTTCGGCAGGCTTCTCCAGGTACTTGAACGCCCCGAGCTCCCGGGCCCGTGCCTCGTCCTCCTCCGAGCCCTGCCCGGTGAGGACGATCACCTGGACATGAGGGTGCTCCTTCCGGACCTTCTCCAGCACCTGCATCCCGTCGATCCCGGGCATGCGGAGGTCGAGGACCATGACGTGGGGCGCGTCTTCTTCCACCGCCTCGAGAGCGGCCTCCCCACTGGTGGCGATCCGGCTCGCAATGTCGCGGAGCTCGAGTCGCGCGGCCATCGTTTTCACATAGTCTTCTTCGTCGTCAACCAGAAGAAGCTTGATTTTGCTCATATGCCCTCCTCCACCGTGAAAACGAGGAAGATCGATTCCCCGGCCACCTCGATACTCGCCGGCAGCGGGTCGGCGGCGGCGTCCAGCCCGCGCCGGTCGCCCTCGAGGTCGGCGAGCGCTGCGCCGGCCGGATCGGTGGCGAACCGGACGGCGGGCCGACCCTCGCGGGCCTCCGGCCGTGCCACCACCTCGCCGCCCTCCGGCAGCCTCCCGACGCACCATTCCATCACCGTCATCAACGCCATGTAGAGGTCCAGCGCGTTCACGGACACCGTAAGTGCCGCGCCCTCCTCGTCCCGGATCTGGCACTGGCTGCGGCGTGCGAACCGTTGGGCCAGGAGCGTGGCGTGCTCGATGGCGTTCCCGAGCGCCACCGGCTCCGTGGGGTGATCCAGGCCGTGCATCACCCGGTTCAGCGAGTCGGTGAGGTCCGTTCCACGCCGCACCTGGAGGCGGATCCGCTCCAGCGCCCACTCCACCTTCTCCGGGTTCGCCGCACGCCCCGGCCCGGCGGCCTGGACCAGGTCCCCGATCAGCCCGGCCGACTCCTTCACAATGGCGAGGAAGTTCCGCAGCTCATGGGTCGCGCCGGCGGTGACCCGGGCGATGAACGCCGCCCGCGCCGCGTCCCGCGACGGAGCGCCACCCTCAGCGCGCGTGTTTGGCGAACGGTCTTCGCTCATGGACGCCTACCTGCCACTCCTTCCCACCGTCTCTGCCTCCATCTCCGCCTCTGTCTCCTCCGCCACTGTCTCGCGGATCCGCTTCACGGCGGCCGTGATGCCATCCACCAGCGCCGAGACCGTCGGCGGGCTGGCCTCCGCGTCCGGGGCCAGGTCCAGGCCCCGAAGCACCTTCGAGGTGAGGGGGCTGATGGACGCAATCCGGGTATGGCGCAGCTGGCTGCCGTAGAGCCGGTCCAGCGCTCGGGCCGTGGTGGTGCTGGTCACGGCCACCCAGTCAATCTCGCGCTCGACCAGCGCCAGCGCCACGTCCGGGTCCGGGTCCTCGACACCCTCCGTATCGTAGACGACGAGCTCGTCCACGCGTCCACCGAAGACCTCCAGCTCCTCGGACAGCGTCGGACTGTCCGGGCCGCACGCCATCAGGAAACGCGGCCGGGTCCCCTCGGGGATCAGGCGCGTGGCCAGGCGAGTGGGCTCGTAGACGTCGGGCACCACCTCGGGCTGGAGCTGGTACGCCCGCAGCCGGTCGGCCGTGCCCTTGCCGATGGCGGCGATCTTCACACCGCCCAGGCGCCGGGCGTCCGTGCCCAGGTCCAGGATCCTGCCCATCAGGGCGTCCACGCCGTTGGGCGTGGAGAAGACGAGCCAGTCGTAGTCCCGGATCCGGTCCAGCGTGTCATCCACCGCGTTCCACGATGGCGGCGGGACCACCCGGATCGCCGGCTGCACGATGACCTCGGCGCCCTGCTCGGCCAACTGCTCCCGGAGCCGCTCGGCCGTCCGGGCCGAGCCGGCCACCAGCACGGTGGAGCCGAACAGTGGGCGGGTTTCGAACCACGACATACACGGGCTGTGCTGCACCACCTCGCCCACCACGAAGAGAGCAGGCGGCCGCACGCCCCGGCTTTCCACGACCTCGGCCACCGTGCCCAGCGTGCAGCATACGGTCTGCTGCCGTGCCCGACTGCACCACCGAACGATGGCCACCGGCGTGTCCGGGGAGCGGCCGTGGTCCATGAGGGCGGCGCTCCAGCGGGCCGCCCGCTTCACGCCCATGTAGAAGACCAGGGTTCCCGGGAACGCTGCGAGGGCCTGATAGTCGAGGTTCGACTCGTCCTTGCCGCCCCGCTCCCGGCCCGTCACCAACGCCACGGCGGACGCGTCATCGTGATGAGTGACGGGGACCTCCGCGAACGCCGACAGGGCGAGCCCTGACGTGATGCCCGGGACCACCTCGAAGGGGATCCCCAGCCTCCGCAGCGCCGCCGTCTCGTCGGCCAGCCGCCCGAAGACCGCCGGGTCGCCGCCCTTCAGACGGACCACGCACCGCCCGTCGAGCGCCGCGTCGATCATGGCGGCGGTGATCTGGTCCGGCGTCATGCGGGGGCCACCGTTGTGGTGCCCCAGCCGGACGAGCTCCGCCCGGGGGCCGGCGTGCTCCACCAGGCTCGGGTTCGCCAGGTAGTCGTACAGGACCAGGTCCGCCTTCCCCAGGCATTCAGCGCCCCGGAGCGTCAGCAGGCCGGGGTGGCCCGGCCCTGCGCCCACGAGGTAGACGGTGCCCGGCTTCCGACGGGCGCGCTGGTCCGGCTCGTTCCCGTTCCGGGGTGTTTCCGTGCGTGACGTCATCGTGTCACCTCCCTGGCAAGCTCGGCCAGGAGTATGCGGAACGAGGGGAGCTCGCCCACGGGGGGCAGGAGCTCGACCTCGAGAGATTCGTGTGCCCGGCGCAGCGCATCCACGGCCGGGCGGATGTCCCGCTCCACGTGCCCGTGCGCCGTCATGAAGAGCGGCAGCACGCGTACGCGGCGGATCTCCGGGCCCGCCCCGGCCACCACGTCCTCCAGGGGGGGCGAGGTGAACTGGGAGTAGGCCAGTCGTACGTTCTCCGTCCCCAGCGTCTCCGCCAGATTCGCGGTCAGCTCTTCCAGGGGACGACCCCACTCGGGGTCCCGGCTCCCGTGAGCCACCAGGACCAGGAGCACGTCGTCCGATGGCGGCTCTCGCCCGTGGCCGTCGGTGGCCTCGAGCCATGCGGCGATCCGGTCCCGGGCGTCCTTCGAGCGGGCCGGATCCCGGCCGTCGCTGAACGTAGCGACGGTCAGCCCGTCCTCCTCGTGGACGGCGCCGAAGATCACGTCGGAGCGCTCTCCGGACGTGGCATCACACAGGAGGGTGGAGCAGTCCCGTGCAACGGCAGCCAGCCGCTCGTTCACGCCGGGGGCGTCGGTGGCCACGATCACGAGGCAGGCGCTGTTCAGGTGCTCGGGCTCGAAGGGGCCCTCGATCCAGCGCAACCGACCCGCGTCCACCTCGGCCTGAATCTCCGCGGTGACGGCCGGCGAGATCACGGTTACGCGCGCACCGACCTCCAGGAGCTTACGCACCTTGCGCGTGCCCACGGTACCACCGCCCACCACCACGCAGTGGCGGTCGCGGAGATCGAGGCCCACGGGGAGGAACCGCATCAGTGCCCCACGGCCAGGAGCCCACTGGCGGCCGCCACCAGCACCGCCACCTCGACGATGGCGATGGCGGCGTAGATATAGTCGCCCTTGCGGAAGAGCGTCGGGATGATCCCCAGGAAGCAGACGATGGTCACGCCGCTGAGGACGGCGATCCCGATGAAGTTCAGATAATCCCCGTGTCCCACCGCCGACAGCCACCACCACCCGGTCAGGTGATGGTCCCGGTGCAGGTAGCGCTCATTCACCACGTCGAGGTACTCCCCGACGCTCAGATCCCAGTACAGCGGCAGGTCGTCGATCGGCACCACCGGCTCCATGAGCCCGGTCACGTAGAGGACAAAGCCGATGAGCAGGAGGCCCAGCCCCGCGTACATCCCCACATTGAGGATGTTTGCATAGATCCGCTGCTCTTCGGTGATCCGGGGGCCCGCTGCGTCGTCGCTCATAGGGTTTCCTTTGCCTCAGACGATGAAGGGCAGCCCGAGGCCCTTGGTGATGGCCTTGGCACCGGCGAACGCCAGGATGATGATCACCGCCCACCGGATAAACGCCGGCTTGGCGATCTTGAGCACCCGCACACCCACGAAGGAGCCGAGCATGATCCCCACCAGCGAGGGAACCACCAGGATCGGGATGATGGCCCCCTGGTTCATGTAGATCCACGCGGCCGACGTGTCGGTGATGGAGAGGAGGAACTTGCTCGTCCCGACGCTCACCTTCAGCGGCGCGCCCAGCACCAGGTTCAGCACCGGCACGTTCGCCCAGCCGGCACCCAGCCCGAACATCCCCGCCATGAACCCGATGACGATGAAGAGCAGGAGCCCCGTGGGCGTGCGGTGGATCTTCCAGTCCACCTCCTGCCCCAGACTGGCCTCGGTGTAGACCCCGCTGATCCCCAGCGCCGCGGACAGCCGGTCCGCCTGCGGCACCACCGGGAACGTCGACTTCTTGGCCCGGACCATGAGGACGCAGATCCCGAGGATCGAGGCGCCGAGGGCTGTCTGGACGATGTTCGTGGGCAGCGCGAGCCCCACCATGGCGCCCACGATGGCGCACGTCGAAGCGATGAGCGCCACGGGCATGGCCAGGCGGAGGCTCGCCAGATTCATCCGCAGAAATCCGGGCCCGGCCGCCAGGGCGCCCGACATGGCCACCAGGAGCCCCGTGCCACGGACGAAGTCGAGGTGGAACGGGCAGAACCCGCTGACGATGGGCACGAACAGCACGCCGCCGCCCACACCCGCCATGGCCGCCAGGATCCCCATGACGAAGGTCATGACGAAGAGAATCAACGGCCAGAACCACCACGCCGCGGTGGCCCCATCCTCGGCCATGGGCTCGGTGAAGACCGATTCCGCGGCTGCGGCGGCTTCCTGCGCGTGGACCGGCACCGCGCCCCCGAAGAGGAGGGCGAGACCGGCCAGCACGACCGTGGAAGCGAGAATCAGGTGGCGATAGGACATGGTCACAGGGCTACGGGTACGGGTCGAACCACTCGACCTTGAGCTCCACGTCGTCCGCGCCCGGGACGTCCCGGGCGGTTTCGACGATCCGGTCACCGATCTTGCCGCTGGCCCGGGCCGGTGCCGTGCCGGTGATCACCACCCGGCCACCGTCCACGTCGGCCTCCAGCTCCAGCCCACGCAGCTTCTCGTTCTCGTGCAGCGCGAGCATCACCTGGCACGCGGTACGGAAGTCCTTCAGCCGGGAGCGGACGTCCTCGGTGATCTCGAACTCCGGCTGCGCGATCATCCCGCTCACCATCCGGCACGCCGCGTCTACTGTGAGGTTCTCGAGACTGACCACCACGTCGTACATGCCCGGGTCCCCGATCTCCCTGTCGTGGATCGCCTTCACCCACCGGCTCCGGGCCTCGTCGATGTCCCGGACGTAGCGCTCGGCCTCGTCCCAGTCCATGCCGGACTCCTTGATCACGGCCCGCACGCGCATCCCCAGCGGCGCAATGCAGCGCAGGGTGAGGGTGGCCGGCAGCTCGTTCAGGAGCAGACCACCCGTGAGGCCGTGGTAGACCAGGTTGCCGTCCACCACACGTTCGGCCAGCGCCGCCCTCAGGGCCAGCAGGTAGGTCCGGCGCATGGCCGAAAACGGCTCCCACAGCCTCGGTCGTCCCGTCAGACGCTCCTCCAGGTCCTCCACGGTGACGCCGAGGTGGGCGGCGGCGTCGCGCACCACCTCCTCGCCCAGGACCGGGTAGCCCAGCCGCTCCGCCATGCACTCCGCCATCTCGGTCCCGTAGGTCTTCGTGCCCCGACAGATCGCGATAATGGCCATGGGTCACACCCCCGTACCCCGGCTCAGCCGGGCGTCCAGCTGCTTGTGGCACCGTGCGGCGAACGCCTCCAGCTTGTCACGCACCTCGTCGGTCACCTCGTAGATCGAGTGCCCGGCCAGCTCGGCGATCCCGGTGCACGCCGTCTCCACCGTCAGCCACCGCTGATTCACGGTTACGTCATAGAGGAACGGATCCTCCACGTCGGCGTCGAAGAAGACCTTGACCCACCGCTTCCGTTCCCGGTCGACGTTCTCGATAAACTCCCGGGCGGACTCCACCGTGAGTCGGTGGTGCTCGGTGGTCAGATACTCGATCCGTTTCGCCATGGGTGCGATCAGCCGCACCCGGAGCACCGCCGGCAGGTCGGCCAGAAGGAACTGCCCTGCCAGCCCGTGATAGACCAGGTCGCCCTTTAGACACCGGTCGGCCAGCGCCGCCTTCATCGCCAGCAGGTAGATCTGCCGGTCCTTGTTCAACCGGGACCAGAGGTGGGGCGTGGTCTCGAACTTCTCCCGTACCACGTCCTCGGGGAGCCCGAGCGACAGCGCCGCGTCCCGGACCACCCGGTTCGCCACACACGGGTAACCCAGCTGGTCGGCGAGGCACTCGGCCACCGCTCGACCGCCGCTCATGGTTCCCCGTGAGATCGTGATGATCGCCATGACGCACTCCTTCAGCCGGCCGCGGCCGGTGCCGCGTGGATGCGGAACCGGCGGGCGGCATTCACGAGCCCCGGCGCCCAGCTCGATACCGACAGGGCGTGGACGTGGGTGTACGAGGCCAGGACCTGGTGTCGGCACAGACCATCCCGCTCCCCGTCGAAGCCGTAGCCCCGCCGTACCCGGAACGCCCAGGTCAGGTCTTCCTCGGATGCGCTCCGAACGTAGGTGTGGTGGAACTCGTGCCCGCGGAAGGTCTCGCCGACTTCGTAGAACGGGTTCTCGGCCACGGTCTCCACCACCGTGTAGCCGTGGCCCCGGGGCCGCTCCTGGAAATCGAACGCAACGGGCAGCACGCCTGCCATGGTGTACCGCCTCCCCTCGAAGTCGAGCTCCTCGCCCAGGTACACGGCGCCGCCGCACTCGGCGTAGACCGGGAGCCCTGCTTCGGCGGCCTGCTTCATGGAGTGCCGGAACGGCTGGTTCTCCGTCAACGCCGAGGCCAAGGCCTCCGGGAACCCGCCGCCGATATAGAGGGCGTCCACGTCGGGCAGCTCCCGGTCGGTGAGGGGCGAAACCTCCACGACCTCGGCGCCCTCGGCCTCCAGCGCCTCCAGGTTCTCCGGATAGTAGAACTGGAAGGCGGCATCCCGGAAAACGCCCACCCGCAGGGGGTCCTCCGCGGGTCCCTGCACCCCCGAAACGGGTGTCTCCAGCGGCGGGACATCCATGGGAGGGGCCTGCCGGGCGATGGCCTCGATGGCCTCCAGATCCAGGTATCGGCTCGCGACTTCGGCCGCCTCCTGGACCACGGCCCGCCGGCGCGCGTGCTCGGCCGGGGGCAGGAGCCCCAGGTGCCGCTCGGGGAGGATGTTGTGGTCGAGGCGGGGTAGCGCGCCCAGGACGGGCAGCCCCGTGGCCTCACCGATCGCCTCCCGGATCACCGTCTCGTGCCGGCGCCCGCCCACCCGGTTCAGGATCACGCCGCGAACGGGGACCTCCGGGTCCAGCTGCTGACAGCCGAGAACCATGGCCGCCACCGTCCGGGTGGCCTTGGTGCAGTCCACCACCAGGATGACGGGTGTATCCAGCAGCTTGGCCAGCTCCGCCGAGCTGAACGAGCCCTGGGGGTCCGCGCCGTCGTGGAGGCCGCGGTTCCCCTCGATGACGGCGAAATCTGCGGTGCGGGCCGACCCGATGAATGAGCGACGCAGCGTGACCGGGTCGTGCAGGAACAGATCCAGGTTCCGGCACGGTCGGTCCGCAGCGGACGCGCACCACGCGCTGTCGATGTAGTCCGGGCCCTTCTTGAACGGCGCGACGATCCACCCCTGACCGCGCCAGGCGGCCTGGAGCCCGACCGTCAGCAGCGTCTTGCCGCTGCCACCACTGAGCCCGGCGACCAGCACCCGCGGGATCTCCATGGCATCACGCCATTACGATGAATCCGCACGGGCACACCTCGGCGCACTTCTCGCACCCGGTACAGTTGCCCAGCTTGAACCGGTACAGCCCACCCGGCTCCTCGGGCGGCTCGATGGCCGCGTCCTGGCAGTAGAGGTAGCACTTCTCGCAGTCGAAGCAGTACCCGCAGCTCATGCACCGGTCCGCCTCGGCGAACGTCTCGTCCTGGCTGAAGCCCAGGTTGACCTCCGTCTCGAGGTCGGTCATCCGCTTTTCCAGGTCGAGGTGACCCGGCTCGTGACGCTCCTGCTTGTCGTAGTGGTCCAGCAGCATCTTGTCGCTGTGGATCACGTCCCGCTTGTCTTCCTCCCGCTCGAGCCCCCGGAACGTCCGGTGCATGGACTCCGCCGCACGACGGCCCTGGCCCACCGCGTCGGTGACCAGCGCCAGGTTCGTCACATCGCCGCCGGACCACACGCCGTCGACCCTGGTGTGACCCTCGTCGTCGGTCCTGATCCAGTCCTTGCCCTCGATGAGCTCCTCGAAGCCCGTGAAGTCGGGCTGCTGGCTCACCGCGGAGATCACCGCACTGGCCGGGATCTCGAACTCGCTCCCCTCGATGGGGATCGGACGCCGGCGCCCCGACTCGTCGGGCTCGCCCAGCTCCATGCGGATCACCCGCATGGCCGTGACCTTTCCGTCGTCCCCCTTCTTGAAGCCCACCGGCTGTGCCAGGAACTCCACCTCGATGCCCTCGGCGATGGCCTCCTCGACCTCCTCCTTGATGGCGGGCATCTCCGCCAGCGTGCGCCGATAGAGGACGGTCACGTTCGCACCAAGACGCTTGCTGATCCGGGCCGCATCGATGGCCGTATCGCCACCGCCGACCACGATCGCCACCACCTCGGGGCCCAGGTCCAGCTGCTCGCCGTGGTGGAACCGGCTCAGGAAGTCCACGCCGCTGAACACGTTGGGCGCGTCCTCACCCTCCACGCCGAGCTGCACGCCCTGCTGGGCACCCAGCGCCACGTAGACGGCGTCGTACTCCTGGCGGAGCGCTTCCAGGTCCATGTCCTTGCCGATCTTCCGCTCGGTCTTCAGCTCCACACCGAGATCCAGGATGTTCTGGACCTCCTCGTCCAGCACCGCCTCCGGGAGACGGTAGCCGGGGATCCCGTACCGGAGCATGCCGCCGGCCTTCTCCATGGCCTCGAAGACGGTCACGCCGTAACCCCTGCGCGCCATCTGGTAGGCACACGAGAGCCCGCTCGGACCACCACCCACCACGGCCACGTGCTCCGGCTGCGTCTCCTCGCTCAGCCGCTTCAGGCCGAGACCGTGCTCGCGGCCGAAATCGCCGATGGCCCGCTCCACCTTGTTGATATTGAGCGGATCATCCTTATCCTTCCGGTTGCACTCCGTCTCGCACGGCGCGGGGCAGACCCGGCCGCAGATGGAGGGGAAGGGGCTGGTGTCGGTATAGATCTCCCACGCCTCGGTGAGCGCCTGATCCCGGGTCTTCCCCAGCTTCTCGGCCTGAGCCAGCGTGGTGAGGAACTCCCGGATCCGGTTCCCGCTGGGGCACCGGTCGGTGCACGGGGGTCGTTGCTCGACGTGCTTCGGCCGCAGCGGCGACTGCTCCCGGCCACCACCCCCACTCCCGTATGACCGCTTCTTCTTCTTCTTCGTGGCCTTCTTGACCTTCTTGACCTTCTTGACAGCCATATTCCACCTCACGCGACCGGTTGCGATCGTCGATTCCACCCGCACGGGTCCATGCTGCGGCCCCGTACCGGCGCCGTTGTCTATCTGATCATCCCGCTCAAAGAGCGTGTCTCCTGCAGACCGGCGGAGGGGAGCGCGCCCCGGAGGGACGCGCCCCTTCCGCGGTCGGCCACGAAAGGGATCAACTCCCCTCGGCGGCGCCCTCCTCGTGCGGGATCTCGATGAAGCTTCCGCCGAAATACGTGTAAACGCACCGGCCGGAGTCGATCAGCTCCCGGATCGCCTGCTTGCACATCTTCCGGTCCACTTCGTCTCCGAACTTCTCTTTCATCGCCTTCGTCAGGTCCAGGGCCTTGAACTTCTTCTTGCCCTGGTACTTCTCCACCAGATCGTACATGGCGTCGGCGACCTGCTCTGTTGTGACAGCCATGAGAACCTCTCCTTAGTGTCTGAGCTGTGCGGAGCGCTTGTACGACAGACCGGCGAACCGGTAGTCGTCAATGTGCTCCTTCTGGAACTCGATTCCCGTCCGCTTGAAGAATTCCGGCCAGCCGATGCGATCGATGAACTCGCCCATCCGCTCGTACGGCTTGGCGCCGTCGACCCACACCTCCACGATGTTCCGGACGCTCTCGACCACTTCGGGCCAGCGCGGCGGGTCGTTCTCGATGAACGGGATCGCCAGCTTGCTGAACGTGGGCTGGCTCCGGGCGTTCGATACCTTGCCGCCCACCCAGATCGAGATGCCGTCGTTCAGTGCGTCCGCCATGGGCAGCGACGGGCAGACCGAGAAGCAGTTCGCGCAGTACATGCACAGCTCCTCGTCGATCTCCACCGACGGCTTCCCGTCCACCGTGGTGGGCCGGATCGCCGCCGTCGGGCAGCTGGCCACCACGTTCGGGATCTCGCACAGCCGGTTCAGCTCGTCGTGCTTCGGCTTCGGCGGCCGGCGGTGCACGCCCAGGATGGCGATGTCCGAGCAGTGCACGGCACCGCACATGTTGAGGCAGCACGCCAGCGCGATCCGGAGCTTCCCGGGGACCTCCTTCGTCCCGTCGAAGTAGTCGTTGAGGTCGTCCATCACCGCCTTCACGACGCCCGACGCATCCGTGGCAGCGGAGTGGCAGTGCACCCAACCCTGGGTGTGGACGATGTTCGAGATCGCGTGGCCGATCCCGCCCACAGGGTGACCGAGCTCCTGCAGCTCCTCGATCAACGGGTCGATGTTCGACTCGTCGGTCGTCAGAAACTCCACGTTGTTCCGGCTGGTGAACCGCAGATGCCCGTCACAGTACTTCTCGGCCAGCTCCGCGAACTTGCGGATCCGCTTCGTGCCCAGCAGCCGCGGTGAGCTGGCCCGGACCGTGAAGACCTGATCACCCGACTCCGCCACGTGCACCATCACGCCGGGGCGCAGGATCCGGTGATACTTCCACTGCCCGTAGTTCGCCTTGATCACGGGCGGCAGGAACTGCTCGTAATGCGGAGGGCCAATGTCCGTCTTTCTGTCCTTCATTGCCGTTGCCATTTCTATCCTCCAGGTGTCGAAAGTCCGTGTGCGTTATGAGCGTTGGCTTGGCTCGCGTCCTCCCGACGCTATGCCTCGACCTCCTCGTACTCTTCCTCGTCCTCGTCCACTTCCTCGTAGTACTCCTCGAAGAAGATGTACGGGTTGTCTCTGGGGTGAGCGACCATCTCCGGGATCGGCTCCTCACCGATCTCCTCGAGGAAGTTCCCGAGGCCCACGCGCTGGATCAGCTCGCCCACACGCTCACGGTTCTTCCCGACCTCGCCCCAGAAGTCCCAGATCCGCTCGGCCAGGTCCTGCAGCTCCTCGTAGGGCGGCTCCATCTTCATGAACGGCACCATGACCGACGAGAGCTGTGCGCCCTCCACGATCGGTGCCTTCGCGCCGATCATGATGGTCGCGCCCGTGTCGGTGCCCGGCCGGAGCGCCTCGGGCATGGTGTTGATGCAGTGCATGCACTTGACGCAGTTGCTGTTGTCGATCTCCAGCTTCTGGCCGTCCCACGACATGCACTTGGTCGGGCAGTTCGCCACCACCGCGTTCTGGATGTCGAGCCCCTCATCGGCGTACTGCTTGACCCGTGCGTCGTCCTGCCGGATGTCATCCCGCCAGGTGCCGATCACGGAGCAGTCCGCCCGGGCCACCGACGCCACGCAGTCGTTGGGGCAGCCGGCGAACTTGAACTTGAACTTGTAGGGGAACATCGGGCGGTGGAGCTCGTCCTGGAACTCCTGCGTGATGGTGTTGCAGGCGTCCATGGTGTCGTAGCACGCGTACTCGCACCGTGCCTGCCCGACGCAGCAGCTGGGCGTCCGGACGTCGGAGCCCGAGCCGCCCAGATCGAAGCCGGCCTCGGTCAGCGCCTTGAACGTGGGCTCCAGCTCGTCGGTGGTGGTGCCCAGGAAGATGATGTCGCCCGTGGACCCGTGCATGTTGGTGAGCCCCGAACCGTGCTCATCCCAGATGTCGCACAGCTTGTTCAGCACCTCGGAGGTGTAGAACCACCCGCTGGGATGGTTGACACGGAGCGTGTGGAAGTGGGCGATCGCCGGGTACTCCTCCGGCATGTCGTTGTAGCGCCCGATGACGCCACCACCATATCCCATCACGCCCACGATCCCACCGTGCTTCCAGTGCCCGATCTTCTCCTCGTAGGAGCGCTCGAGCAGCTCCAGGAGCTGGGTACACTCCTCCTTGCCCTCGTCAGCCATATCTCTGATCTGTGTGACGAAGCTGGGCCACGGTCCCTTTTCCAACTCGTCCATCATCGGAGTGGCTTTTCCGTTTCCGCCTGCCATCCTGGTCTCCTTTCAACGGGTGTACTTCTTACTCACTATCGTTTCCATGACTACGTTGCTTCGATCTGCTTCTCCCTCACATTCACCACGATCCTGCTCAACACCGTGAGGATGGCGAAGCCGAGGGCATACACCCCCACGGTTACGGCGACCTCGATCAATGTCGGTACGTACTCGGTGACCTCCCCCAGCGGGGTGGGCGTGAACCCGGCCACCACCAGCCCCATCCCTTTCTCGATCCAGATGGCGGCGATGACACCGACGGCCGTGACGGCCAGCAGCCCTTCCCTGCGGCGCGTAGCCGGGGTCAGGAGGAGGGCCACGCACGCCACGGTCAACACGGCGTTCACCCACATCCACGGCACCAGGTTCGTGTGCCCCTCGAGCCCCAGGTAGAGGAACTCGAAGGTGTGCACGTGGTGGGGCATGTCGCTGTAGAGCCCGGTGAAGAGCTCCACGCCCACGAAGAAGAGGTTGATGGCCATGGCGTAGGCGACGATCACGGCCAGCGTCCGGATCGCTTTCCACCCCACGTCGAAGGCGGTGGTGTGGCGCAGCAGCAGCGCCAGCAGGATCAGGAGGCTGGGCCCGGACGCGAAGGCCGACGCCAGGAACCGGGGCGCCAGGATCGCCGTCATCCAGAACGTCCGGGCCTCGAGCCCGGAGTAGAGGAACGCCGTGACGGTATGGATGCTCACCGCCCACGGGATCGACAGGATGATCAGCGGCTTGATCCAGCCCGGGGGCGGCCCGCCCTTCCGCTCGGCGTCGAAGGTCACGGTCCCGATCACCAGGTTCAGGATCAGGTAGCCGAACAGCACCACCGCATCCCAGAACATGACCGAGTTGACGGTGGGGTGCAGGAACATGTTCAGCACCCGCTCCGGCCGGCCCATGTCCACGAAGATGAAGAGCATGCACATGACCACGGCGGAGACGGCCAGGAACTCGCCCAGGATCACCGTCTTGCCGAAGGCCTTGTGGTCGTGGAGGTAGTAGGGCAGCACCACCATGACGGCCGAGGCGGCCACGCCCACCAGGAAGGTGAACTGGGCGATGTAGAGCCCCCAGGTCACGTCCCGGGTCATCCCGGTGACGCCCAGCCCCTCCGTGAACTGCTGGGCGTACGCAAACAGTCCGATGACGATGAGCACTGCCCAGACCGCCATCAGGCCCCAGTACCGCCTGCCTCCCTTGAACGCCGCTTCCAGCATTCTGTCACAATAAGCTAAAAATCAGTGAAATAAAAAATTAGTACTGTTTCGTGTATTCCTCTTCATTTTAACTATTATTAAAAATTTTAACAGATATTTTTTG
>JAWODW010000106.1:0-21506 GCA_046483065.1 Longimicrobiales bacterium
GCGCTCCCTCGGAGCACCCACCGTCCGTAACGCCCCCGACGGCCGGTGTAACGCACGAGTGACGCGCCGCGCGTACGTTGAGGCCGGAAGCTGGAGAGAGGCGGACCCGCGGCAATCTGGCCCGCCCGACCAAACAGGACGCGGAGACGAGAATGAGAAATCGAATACGAGCCACCGCCCGTGCAGGCTTCACCCTCATTGAGGTGCTGGTGACGCTGGTGCTTCTGGCGCTGCTCCTGGGGGTCATCGTGCCCCAGGTGATCAACCAGCTGGATCGGGGCGACCCGACACGGATAATCGGGGATCTCGAGGGGATCCGCTCGAGCGTGAAGATGTTCCGGATCGATGTCAAACGATATCCGAGCACGTTGGAGCAGTTGACCGAGAACCCGTACGACGGCACCGACTACGGCACCAACTGGTCGGATTCCACGGCGCTGCCTGGCGGGACCATCAACACCAACCTCAAGGAGCGGTGGGAAGGCCCGTACCTCGAGGGCGTCCTGATCACGGACCCGACTGCCGAGACCCTGGGTACAGCGCTCGGCGGTGAAATCGATGGGGAGTTCACGGTTGCAGAGCTCGGGGGAGTCGAATATCTGGTGATTGTGATCAATGAACTGGCAGAGGACGACATTCTCGCGGTGGACGAGGAGTTCGACGATGGAGACGTTACGACGGGTCGAATTCAAGAGAGCGGTACGGACCCCGATTTCCTCCTCCATTACTATGCTGTGCCTCTGAACTGACATACAAAGCACAATTGCAGCCTTGCGCTACCAAAGCCCCCGCCGGCTCTCCGCCGGTCGGGGGCTTTGCCGTTCATGCCGCGAGGCCGCGCAGCGGCCGAGCCATCCGCGGTGAGCGCAGCGAACCGCCATCTGCGACCGCAGGCCGTCCGCCGCCTTTGCCTCACGTCCATCCCCACCGTATCCTACCCGGAGCCGACCCCTCAACCCGGAAACGACATGGAGCAGCCCCCGCGAGAGGCCCTCGATCGAGGGCGTGAATTCCTGGCCGATCGGCGGAAGCGGCTGGCGCGTCTGATCCAGCGACCGCTGGACCCGCCCACGGGCTCCGGCGACCTGGCGGACGACCGTCGGGCGTTCCTTCTGGAGGAGGCGCAGGAGCTGTACTGGAACGAGCTGTCGTGGGAGCAGATCACGGAGGAGGAGGGGCTGGCGGAGAGCGGGCTGGTGGAGCTGACGTTCCCGGGGTTCCTGGCCTTCATCGAGGGGCTGCTTCTGCGCGAGGTCATGTCCGACTCGCAGGCGCCGGCGAGTCCGCGCCCGGAGGTGGTGGAGGACGTGCTCCTCTTCCTGGCCACGCGCGTGGTCCAGCTCCAGGGCGTCGACGCCGAGGAGTCACGGATCGAGCGGGACGTGACCACCCGTCTCATCGACCTGGTCCTCTACCGGCAGCACGATGTGGACGTGGAGGAGGCCGAGCAGCTCGAGGAAGGGACCCCGCTGGACACCGACGAGCCGTGAGCGTCCACCCGGTGCTGAGCGGCGGGCCGCTCCTCATCGGGCACCGGGGCGCTGCGGGGCTGGCGCCGGAGAACACCCTGCGGTCGTTCCGGGAGGCGGTCGACCGCTGGGCCGTGGACATGATCGAGCTCGACGTCCGGGCCACCGCCGACGGCCGGTGCGTGGTGATCCACGATGCCACCGTGGATCGCACCACCAACGGCACCGGCCCCGTGGCCGGGATGACGCTGGAAGCGCTCCAGTCGCTGGACGCCGGGTACCGGTTCACCGATGCCGACGGCGGGCATCCATTCCGGGGCCGGGGCCGGGGCATCCGGGTGCCGACCTTCGACGAGGTCCTCACGGCGTTCCCGGACCTCCCGTTCGTGGCGGAGATCAAGGTCGGTACCGCCCAGGCGCCGCTCCTGGAGACCATCCGGGCGCACGACGCCGCGGACCGGGTGGTGGTGGCGGGGATGGAGCACGCCGACCGGTCGCTGTTCCACGACTACCCGGGCCCCGTCAGCGCCACGACCCGTGATCTCTGGCGGTTCTACACCCTCCATCGGCTGCACCTGAGCCGGCTGTGGCCGAAGCGGGCCGACGTGTTCCAGGTGCCCGAGCTCCACCCGTGGGACGGGAGCGAGGCGGAGGGCGCCCGCCGCGTCGTCACGCCCCGGTTCGTCCGTGATGCCGACCGGAAGGGCGTGCCCGTGCACGTGTGGACCGTGAACGAGACGGGCGCCATGGCCCGGCTCCTGGAGTGGGGCGTCGACGGCCTGATCACCGACCGTCCGGACCGGGGCGTACGGGTCCTGGCCGAGCTGACCGACCGCCCCCTCCCGCCGGCGGCCCGATGACCGATGACCGATGACCGCCGACCGATGACCGCCGACGACGACCGGGGCCTCGAGCTCGCCGGCCGGCTCCAACGTCACCTCGAGGCGTCCCCCATGGAGGCGGGCGACGTGGTGGTGGTAGCGCTCTCGGGCGGCCTCGACTCCGTGGCGCTGCTCCACCTGCTGCGGTTCCCGCTCCGGGCGCTGGGCTTCGAGCTCCGGGCCGCGCACCTCGACCACGCCATGCGGGCCGGGAGCGCGGCGGACGCCGCCTGGGTCCGGGGGCTGTGCCGGGCGTGGGACGTCCCCGTGGTCGTGGACCGGCTGGAGCCGCCCGCCGGGAGCGAGGCCGACGCCCGCCACCGCCGCTACGCGTTCCTGGAGGCCCGAACGCCGGAGGGCGCCTGGATCCTTACGGCCCACCACCGCGACGACCAGGCGGAGACCGTCCTCTTCCGAGCGATCCGCGGCACCGGCGTCCGGGGGCTTCGTGGCATCGCGCCCCGCCGGGGGCGGATCCTGCGACCGCTCCTCCCCTTCGGTCGGGGCGCGCTCCGGGCGTACGCGGACGCCGCGGGGCTCGGGTTCCGTGTGGACCCGACCAACCGGGACGTGAGCCTCGCCCGGAACCGCCTCCGCCACGAGGTCATCCCTGTGCTGGAGCGGGTGCAGCCGGGCGCCTCGCGCGCCCTCGCCCGGTTGGCCGATGACGCCCGTGCGGCGGAGCGCGCGTGGAGTGCCGCGCTGGAGCGTCTGGAAGCCGAGGTGGTGGTGTCGGAAGACGAGGTGGGGACCACGCTTGCCCGAGGGGTACTCCACTCCTATCATCGAGACCTGCGAGCCCGCGTGCTGCGCCACGTGTTACGCCGCTATGGGTGCACCCCGGATCGGGTGGGAACCCATGCGGCGTTGGAGTTTATTAGCTCGGGGCCGAGCGGCGGGGAGGTTCACCTCTCTGGAGGTGTACGGCTGGAGCGGGACTTCGACCGGATCCGGGTGGTCGCGGGCCCGGAGGCCGAGACGGCCGACGAGCCGCTGACGGTGGCCGCGGCCGGGGCGGGCGCCGGCCAGGCCGTGATCGGCGGCCGGACCGTGGCGGTGCGCTGGGGCCGGTCCGAGGCGGGTACCGGGATCACGATCCCGTCGCCTGCGTTCCCCCTCACGGTACGGGGGTGGCAGCCGGGGGACCGGATCCGCTTCGCGTACGGGAGTAAGAAGCTGACCAAGCTGTTCGCGGAGAAGCGCATGGGCCGCCGGGCGCGGTGGCGTACGCCGCTGCTGGTGGATGCGGAGGGGCGGGTCCTGTGGGTGGTAGGTGTCGCGCGCGCAGAAGGCGTGGGCGAGGATGGCGTGGGCTTCAGAATCACGGTGACGGATGTCGGCGGACAGCAATGAGACGCGGGTGCTGCGAGGCGGCGCGGAGCTGGAGCGGGTGGTCTACACCTCCGACCAGATCGCGGCGCGGGTCCGGGAGATGGCCCGTGAGATCGAGGCCGAGTACGGCGGCAACCAGCCGATCCTGGTCCTGGGCTTGCTGAAGGGCTCGTTCATCTTCCTGGCCGACCTGGTCCGTGAGATCGTGCGGCCGCTGACCGTGGATTTCCTGGTGGCATCGAGCTACGGCAGCGGCACGGTGACGAGCGGAGACGTCCAGCTCCTCTACGACCCGGAGAACACGCTCGAGGACAAGCACGTGATCCTGGTGGAGGACATTGTGGACAGCGGCACCACCATGAACCGTCTGATCCCCATGCTGGAGGCGCGCGGTCCCCGATCGCTGGAGATCTGCGCACTGCTCCACAAGCACGTGGCGGAGGACCTGGTCAAGGAGCCCAAGTGGGTCGGATTCGACGCGCCCGGGGAGTTCCTGATCGGGTACGGACTCGACCATAGTGAGAACTTCAGGAACCTGCCGTTCATCGGCAGCCTGAAGCCCCCCGAGTAGCAGGAGTCGATGGCGAAACAGAAGGGCCCGGACCGGAATCCGGACGAAGGCAACAAGGGGTGGGCGCAGAACTCGAGGACACTGAGCTTCTGGGTCCTGTTCGTGCTGGTATCCATCATCCTGGTCCAGCTGTTCAGTCCCCAGCAGCCGAACGCCACCGAGCTCTCGACCTCGGAGTTCATGGAGCAGCTCCGGCAGGGGAACGTCGACAGCGTGACCGTGGTGGGCGGGAAGGACCTGCAGGGTACGCTCCGCACCCCCATCAGCCGGGACGGCCGGGAGGCCCGTCGGTTCACCAGCGAGTGGACCATCCGAGACGACCCGGGGCTCCCGGCCATACTCCAGTCCCAGGACGTCAACTACATCGACGCCTCCGAGCCCCAGCAGAACTGGTGGGCGCTGATCCTGGGCGCGCTCCCGTGGATCCTGATCCTGGGGATCTGGATCTTCATGCTCCGCCAGATGCAGGGGGGCGGCTCCCGTGCGTTCCAGTTCGGGAAGTCGAAAGCGAAGATCCTGTCCGGGGAGAGTCCGAAGGTCACCTTCGCCGACGTGGCCGGCGCCGATGAAGCCAAGGAGGAGCTCAAGGAGATCATCGCGTTCCTCAAGGACCCGCAGAAGTTCACCCGACTGGGCGGGCGGCTGCCCAAGGGCGCGCTCCTGGTGGGCCCGCCGGGGACGGGGAAGACGCTCCTGGCCCGTGCCGTGGCCGGCGAGGCCGCGCGGCCGTTCTTCTCCATGAGCGGCTCCGACTTCGTGGAGATGTTCGTGGGCGTGGGCGCGTCCCGGGTCCGGGACCTCTTCGAGCAGGGGAAGGCCCACGCGCCGTGCATCATCTTCATCGACGAGATCGACGCCGTGGGCCGGCACCGTGGCGCGGGCCTCGGCGGCGGGCACGACGAGCGCGAGCAGACGCTGAACCAGCTGCTGGTGGAGATGGACGGCTTCGAGTCCAACGAGGGCGTCATCCTCATTGCCGCCACCAACCGCCCCGACGTGCTGGACCCGGCGCTCCTGCGCCCCGGTCGGTTCGACCGCCAGATCGTGGTCGACTCGCCGGACGTCCGCGGCCGACAGGGCATCCTCCGGGTCCACCTCCGGAAGGTGCCGCTGGCCGATGACGTGGACGTGGAGGTCCTGGCCAAGGGCACCCCGGGGATGAGCGGCGCCGACCTGGAGAACGTGGTGAACGAGGCCGCGCTCCTGGCCGCACGCCGCGACCGGGAGAAGGTCACCATGGACGACCTGGAGGCCGCCAAGGACAAGATCATGCTCGGCGCTGAGCGGAAGAGCCTGGTGCTCAGCGACTCGGAGCGGAAGCTGACCGCGTACCACGAGGCCGGCCACGCCGTCGTCGCGCTCCGGGTCCCGGGGCTCGACCCCGTCCACAAGGTGACCATCGTGCCCCGGGGGCGGGCGCTGGGCGTCACGGCCTCGCTGCCGGAGGAGGACCGCCACTCCTACCCCCGGGACTATCTCCTCGCCCAGCTCGTCATGCTCTACGGCGGACGGGCGGCCGAGGAGATGATCTTCGGCCCCGACAAGATCACCACCGGCGCCGGGAACGACATCGAGCGGGCCACCACCATGGCCCGCCGGATGGTGACCCGGTTCGGGATGAGCGAGAAGGTCGGCCCCATGGCCGTGGGCGACAGCGAGCAGGAGGTCTTCATCGGCCGCGAGCTGGTCCAGCGCCGGGAGATCTCCGAGGACACGGCCCGGCTGGTGGACGACGAGGTCAAGCGGTTCCTCGACGAGGCCTACCAGAAGGCCGTGGACACGCTTACGGAGAACCGGGACCTGCTGGACCGGATCGCCGAGGCGCTGCTGGATCGGGAGAGCCTCGACCGCGAGGAGATCGATGCCCTCGACGAGGGCCGCCCCATGCCCGAGCTCGTGGTGGAAGGCGAGGCGCTGAGCAGCGGGGAGAGCGCCCCGGGCGATGAGGCCGTCGCGGGTCCGGCCGCCGGAGACGAGGTCGCCGGTGGAGAAGCCGGCGGAGAAGAAGCCGCCGGAGACGAGGTCGCCGGAGACGAGGTCGGCGGAGACGAGGCCACCGGAGACGAGGTCGCCGGAGACGACGAGGAGGGTGCCGTGTCGGCGGCCCGGGAAGCGCGCCGGGTGGCCGACGAGTCGGAGGCGGACGCCTCCTGAGGTGGTGATGAGCGACGCGGTCCCGTACTCGGCCCAGCACGCGACGGGGGTCGGCTCCGTACCCGGGGCCGATCCCCGTTCGGCCATCTGGGCCACGGCGCGGGGCGAGCTGGCGCTGGACCGACCCCGGATCATGGGGATCCTGAACGTGACCCCCGACTCCTTCTGGGACGGCGATCGCCACGCCGGGGTGGACGCGGCGCTGCGGCAGGCCGAGCGGCTGGTGTCGGAGGGCGCGGACCTGGTGGACGTGGGCGGCGAGTCCACGCGTCCCGGCGCGGAGCCGGTGGACGGCGCCGAGGAGCGTGGACGCGTGGTCCCGGTGGTGGAGTCGCTGGTCCGGGAGTGGCCGGATCTCCTGGTCTCGGTGGACACGGTGAAGGCGGAGGTCGCCCGGTCGGCCTTGGAGGCCGGGGCCGCAGTGGTCAACGACGTCAGCGGGTTCCGCCTCGACCCGTCGCTGCCCGGGGTCTGTGCCGAAGCGTCGGCGGGTGTGGTGTTGATGCACAGTCGGGGGGGTGTGGGCGAGATGGCCAGCTACGCCATGGCGGACTACGGCGCCGATCCGGTGGCGGAGATCGTGGCGGATCTCGGAGCGGCGGACGCCCGGGCGATCGATGCGGGGATCGACGCGGCCGCCATCGTGCTGGACCCGGGGCTCGGCTTCTCGAAGCGGACCGAGGAGAGCGTGGCAGCCATCGCCGGGCTGGACCGGCTCCGGTCGCTGGGCCGACCGGTGCTGCTGGGGCCGTCGCGGAAACGGTTCGTGGGCGAGCTGGCCGGCGGGCTGCCGGCGGAGGAGCGGCTCCCGGGCACCATCGCTGCGTGTGTGGCGGGGCTGCTGGCCGGGGCCCGGCTCTTCCGTGTCCATGACGTGGCGCCGGTCCGGCGCGCGCTGGCGGTGGCGGAGGCGGTGGTGGAGGGGGTGTCGGCATGAGCGGCCTCTTCGACTGGCTGGCCCGGTACCAGTTCCTGCTCCCGCAGATCGGGGACCTGGTCCAGATCATCATCGTGGCCATCGGTGTCTACTACATCCTCCGGCTCCTGGCGAGGACGCGGGCGATGCAGATGCTCGTGGGGCTCGTGCTGCTGGGCGTGATCTACTTCGCGTCGCAGCTCCTGGGGCTGACGCTCATCGGCACGATCCTGGAGTACGCGTTCCAGTACGGGGTCATCGCCGCGCTGATCGTCTTCCAGCCCGAGCTGCGGAGCGCGCTGGCGAGGCTCGGACAGAACCGGATGCTGCGCCTCTTCAACAAGATGGAAGAGAGCGAGGTGGTGGAGGAGCTGGTGGAGGGCGCCGATCGGCTGTCCCGGGCACAGATCGGCGGGATCGTCGCCATCCAGAGGGAAGTGGGGCTCGATGAGTACGCCGACACCGGGACCCGGATCCAGGCGCGGGTCTCCGCCGATATCATCGTCAGCATCTTCGCACCGTACGGACCGCTCCACGACGGCGCCGTGCTGGTCGACGGCGACACCCTCATCGCCGCTGGTGTGATTCTTCCACTGACACAGTTCCCGGTGGCAGACCGGAGCCTGGGAACCCGCCATCGGGCGGCCATCGGGCTGTCGGAAGAGACCGACGCGCTGGTGGTGGTGGTCAGTGAGGAGACCTCGCAGATTTCACTGGCGCAGCGGGGTCGGCTGGAGCGGAATGTGTCACCGGAACGGCTCCGGGCGGCGCTCTCCGGCGTAGCGGGAACGCGTCCGGTTCCGGAGTGATGGCGCGTTGACACTCTAGAGGCCCACTCGTACATTCACCCGGATTTTGGTCAGAGCGTGAACTCTAATCGGTCTGTCGCCCTCCGGGGCACGGACCTGCAGGCGGTAGCAAATGACATTACAGGCAGCTGAGCAAGCGGCTGAGGCAGGGGCACAGAACGCGTTCGACCTGATGAACCTGTTCGCGGATGGAGGGACGATGATGTACCCCCTCATCCTCGCCTCGCTGCTGGCGTTCGGTGTGATCATCGCCAAAGCGTGGACCCTCTTCGTGGCGCACAGGGAGTCCGAGGGGCTGCTCAACGAGGTCGAGGCGCTGAGCCTGGAGGGCCGGGTCGACGAGGCGCTCCGCATGGCCGAAGAGCGCCCGGGCCCCGTGGCGGCGATCCTCTACTCGGGCCTGCGCCGGGTGAAGGAGCGTCAGAGCTCGAGTGCGGACCTGGAGAAGGCGGTGGAAACCGCCGGCGTGATCGAGCTCGGGTTCCTCGAGCGCGGTCTGGTGATCCTGGCGACCATCGCAAACGTGGCGCCCCTCATGGGGTTCCTCGGCACCGTGGCGGGTATGATCTCCGCTTTCGGCGCTATCGCCGAGGCCGGGCAGGTCGACGCCTCCCTGGTGGCCGGCGGGATCAAGGTGGCGCTCATTACCACCGCCACCGGGCTGGCCATCGCCATTCCGGTGAACCTGGCGTACAACTTCTTCGTGACTCGCGTGGATAAGCTGATCATCGACATGGAGAAGGGGACTGCCGCGGTCCTGGACCTGATCTGGGAGATGGGTCCGGGCGACCTGGCGCCGGCCACGGCCGGTGGAACCACGCCGGCGCGCCCGGTTATGAAAGGGCCGGAGCCGACGGAGCCCATCGGCGACATGGAGCACCGGGACAAGCCCTATACGGATCCCGTTGAGCGTCCTTCTGAAGATACTGACTGAGGGAATACCGAACGCATGGCAATACTCAAGAAGAAGTCCCGGGCAACGAGCGACATCCCGATGGCGGGGATGGCCGATGTGGCGTTCCTGCTGCTGATCTTCTTCCTCGTCACCACGATCTTCGATGAGGAGAAGGGGCTCAGCATCGTGCTCCCGGAGCGCGGTGTGGAGGCTCAGGTCTCGCAGGGCAACATCCTGCACCTGACGATCCAGCCCAACGGGATCGTGGAGGTGAAGCGAGGGGAGAGCCCTCAGGTCCAGCAGGCCAGCCCGGCGGACATCGGCGGGATCTGGCGGCTGGAAGTGCAGCAGAACCCCAATCTGATCGCAGCGGTGAAGACGGCGCCGAGCGCGCCGTACCGCTATATGATCGACGTGCTGGACCAGCTCCAGGCCGTCGGTGCGGAGCGTGTGAATCTCGGGCTACTGGAGCAGTAAGGCATGATCACGGGTGGAGGTCTAGAGCGGAAGTCGAAGGCGAGCAGTGAAGTCCCCATGTCGTCGATCGCGGACATCGCGTTCCTGCTGATCATCTTCTTCATGGTGACCACCACGTTCCCGCAGGAGCGGCCCATGCGGCTGGCGTGGCCGGAGGCCGAGGCCACGGAGAAGCTGGACGAGCAGCGGAAGAACATCCTGCACATCTTCGTTACGGAAGAGGGGAACGTCTTCATCAACGACCAGCGGATCCCGATGCAGCAGGTCTCGAACCTGGTGGCGCCCATGTACCAGGACAACCGTCAGCTGCTCATCTCGCTGCGGGCCGACCGGAACACTCCGTACGGAACGATTTATAATATGCAGGAGGAGTTGCAGGAGGCGGGCGCTCTGCGCCTGACCTTCTACACCGATCTGGAAGAACGCATCACGCGGGAGCGGAGGTAGCCATGGCCGAACGCTCGAGCACGTCTCACGAGACGGCCAACGACAGGTTCAAGCGCGGATTCAACAGCTGGTTCTGGGTGGCGCTCATCATCGCCACCGGGCTCCACGCCGGGATGTTCGCGGCATCGCCGCAGTTCGGGACCGAGGACATCAGCTTCTCGGCCGACGAGCTGGAATCGGTGGACATCCCGGATGAGATCGAGATCCCGCCGCCGCCGGAGGCCATTTCACGGCCGGCGACGCCGGTGATCGCGGACGCCTCGGTGGAAGAGGACATCACCATCGCGCCCACCACGTTCGACGACAATCCCATCGAGGACCTGCCGCCCCCGCCGGGCGACGACGACGAGGACCTCTCGGCGGCGCCGACGTTCACGCCCATGACCGTGCGGCCGCAGGTGCAGAACAACGCCGAAGTGGCCCGGGCCCTCGAGCGCTACTACCCGCCGCTGCTCCGTGACGCCGGGATCGGCGGGACGGTCAATGTGTGGTTCTTCATCGATACGGATGGCAAGGTGGTGAACACCAAGATCAACGAGTCCAGCGGCTACGACGCCTTCGACCAGGCCGCCCTCAAGGTGGCGGACCTCATGCAGTTCTCGCCGGCCTACAACCGGGACAAGAAAGTACCCGTGTGGGTGGCGATGAACGTGACCTTCGAGGTGCAGTAGTAGCCACGGGTGACCGGGAGCGCGTCTCCCGGAGGCTGGAAACGGGACCGGCCACAAGGCGGGTCCCGTTTTTCGTGAATGTGGGTCGCGCTCGTGCGTGCGCCACGTTGCCCGCAACCCGAACAACGAGTTAACATTGCGCCGTTATGTGGGATAGCCGGTTGAAGCGGACGGTCCCCGAGGTCCGGGAACGGATCCGGGGCGCGCTGGAGCGGGTGGGACGGGGCGGGGACGAGGTGCGCATCGTCGCCGTGACGAAGGGCCATCCTGTGGAGGCGGTGGAGGCGGCGCTGCGCGCGGGGCTGAAGACCATCGGCGAGAACCGGATCGGGGAGCTGGGGGAGAAGGTGGCCGCCGTGGGGCGGGACGCCGCGGAGTGGCACATGATCGGGCACCTCCAGCGGAACAAGGCCCGGGACGGCGTGCAGCTATTCGACCGGATCCACTCGGTGGACTCGTCGCGGCTGGCGCGGAAGCTGTCGAAGGAGGCGGTGCGGGCCGCAATGGTGGTCCGGGGGTATATGCAGGTGAACGTCTCCGGCGAGGAGACGAAGGGTGGGTTCGGGCCGTCGAATGCCGTGGCGTCGCTGGAATCCATCGCCGAGCTCGACGGGTTGGAGATCCACGGCCTCATGACCATGGCACCCCTCACGGACGACGAGGCGGTGCTCCGGGAGACGTTCCGCAAGACGCGCGAGCTGCTGGAGACGTGCCGGCGGCAGGCCCCGGACACGCTGGCGGGCAGCGAGCTGTCCATGGGGATGAGCAACGACTTCGAGATCGCCATCGAGGAGGGCGCCAGCTGCGTCCGCCTCGGCACGGTCCTCTTCGGGGAGAGGGAATACGGATGATCGATCTTACGCCGCTCGAGGTACGCCAGAAGAAGGGCGACTTCCGCCGCAGCTTCCGGGGGTACGACGCAGAGCTGGTCAACGACTTCCTGGACCTGGTGGCCGATCGGATGGAGGAGCTGGTCAAGGAGAACATGGCGCTCACCGACTCCGTGGAGTCCCTGGAGCAGGAGCTCACGGAGTACCGGGACAAGGAGGCCGCCCTCTCCGACGCCCTCATGGCCGCACAGCGGCTCCGGGAGGACGCCCGCAGCCACGCGGAGAAGGAGAGCGAGCTCCTGATCCGGGAGGCGAAGGCCCAGGCCGAGGAGGCTCGCCAGCAGGCGGCGAAGGCGCTGGCCCGCGAGGAGGAGACGCTCCGGCAGGTCCGGGCCCGTCGCGCCCAGCTGGTGGAGTCGTTCCGCCGGCTCCTGGAGCGGGAGATGGGCGAGCTGGAGGTCATCGAGGAGTCGCTGGAGCTGACGGCCGACGCCGAGAAGGCGGAGGACCGCCGGGTCGCGGGCCGCACGGACCGGGAGGCCGCCGGTGCGCCCGGGCAGGCGTCTGCTCCCGGGGACGGCCCCACGGAGACGGGCGAGTCGGGAGCCGGGCAGCCGGCGGCCGGAGAGCCGGCGGCCGGAGCGGCGGCCGGCGGAGAGGTGGCTACCGAAGAGCTGGCGGGCGAAGAAGTACCCGCGGATGAGATGGAGCCGGTGGCGTCGTCGTCGTCTGATGAAGGGACGAGTGAGGAGGGGGATGCGTCGGACGGGGAGGACGGGGCTCCCGAGGACGTACAGGAAGACTGGCTCCGGTCGCTCGCGGAGGAGTGAGGGACGGGGCGGAGAGCATACCGATCGGCATGAAATACCCGGACTACCCGGCAGACCACGAAACGCTGGAGGAGGAGATCCTCCAGCGTTGGCGCGATGAGGATCTGTTCGCCCGCACGCTGGAGCGTACGGCGGACGGCGAGCCGTTCGTCTTCTACGAGGGCCCGCCCACGGCCAACGGTCGTCCCGGCATCCACCACGTCTTCAGCCGCACGCTGAAGGACCTGGTGTGCCGGTACCAGACCATGCAGGGCCGGCAGGTGACCCGGAAGGCGGGGTGGGACACGCACGGTCTCCCGGTGGAGATCGAGGCGGAGAAGGAGCTGGGGATCAGCGGGAAGCGGCAGATCGAGGAGCTGGGCGTGGCCCGGTTCAACGAGGTCTGTCGGGAGAGCGTGTTCACGTACAAGGACGAGTGGGAGCGGCTGAGCGAGCGGATCGGCTACTGGCTCGACTACTCGGACCCGTACGTCACCTTCCACGCCGACTACATCGAGAGCGTCTGGTGGCTGCTGCAGCAGCTGGATGAGCAGGGACTCATCTACCAGGGCTACCGGAGCGTGCCGTACTGCCCTCGCTGCGGCACGGCGTTGAGCTCCCACGAGGTGGCCCAGGGCTACCGGGAGGTGGAGGACCCGTCGGTCCACTTCCTCTGCCCCATCGTGGAGAAGGACGGCAGCGTGGGCGACCGGGCGCTGGTGGCGTGGACCACCACCCCGTGGACCATCCCGTCCAACACGGCGCTGGCGGTCCACCCCGAGATGACGTACGCCGAGGTGGCGCACGGCGCCCGGCGGCTGATCGTGGCCGACGCGCTGGTGGAGCACGTCTTCGGCGAGGACGCCGAGGTGCTGAACCGGGTCCCGGCCGCCGACCTCATCGGGCTCCGCTACCGTCGTCCCGTGGAGATCATCGACGTGGACGCCGAGGCGGCGGAGGCCGGATGGCGGGTGATCCCCGGCGAGTTCGTGAGCGACGAGGAGGGGACGGGGATCGTCCACATCGCCCCGGCCTTCGGCGCTGACGACTACGCCGCCGGCCAGGAGCACGGGCTGCCCATGCTCCGGCCCATCGATGACGCCGGGAACTTCGAGGAGGGGATCCCGCTGGTGGGCGGCCGGTTCGTGAAGGAGGCGGATCCGATCCTCCTGGACCACATGGAGGAGCGGGACGTGCTCTTACGGCAGGGGCTCGTGACCCACTCCTACCCCCACTGCTGGCGGTGCGACAGCCCGCTCATCTACATGGCCCGGGACTCGTGGTACGTCCGGACCACGGAGGTGAAGGACCGGATGCTGGAGAACAACCGGCAGGTGCGCTGGAGCCCGCCGGAGATCGGCACCGGCCGGTTCGGCGAGTGGCTCGAGGGCAACATCGACTGGGCGCTCTCCCGCGACCGCTACTGGGGCACGCCGCTGCCCATCTGGGTCTGCGACGCCGAGCCGGAGCATCGGGAGGTCATCGGCGCCTTCGCGGCGCTCGACGAGCGCGTCGGCGGCCTCGACGAAGACTTCGACCCCCACAAGCCGTTCATCGACGAGCTCACCTGGCCGTGCCCCGACTGCGCCGGGACCATGCGCCGCACGCCGGAGGTCATCGACGCCTGGTTCGACTCGGGCGCCATGCCCTTCGCTCAGTACCACTACCCCTTCGGGGACAACGTCGCGTGGGAGCGGCACTACCCGGCGGACTTCATCGCCGAGGGCCTCGACCAGACCCGCGGGTGGTTCTACTCCCTCATGGCCATCGCCTCCATGGTGAAGCCGGACCGGGGGCCCGTCTACCGGAACGTGCTCGTCAACGGGCTGCTCCTGGACCGGGACGGCCAGAAGATGTCCAAGTCCAAGGGGAACACCGTGGACCCCTGGGACGCCATCGATACGTACGGCTCCGACGCCATCCGCTGGTATCTGGTCAGCGTCAGCCAGCCGTGGATGCCGAAGCGCTGGGACCCCGACGCCCTCGCCGAGACCGTTCGCCGCACCTTCGACACCCTGGCCAACACGTACCGCTTCTTCGCCATGTACGCCAACCTCGAGGCGTGGGAGCGCCCCGAGACACCGCCGGCGCCCGAGGAGCGGAGCCTCATGGACCGGTGGCTCCTCTCCCGTCAGGCCCACCTGGTGGCCGATGTCCGCGGCGCACTCGACGCCTACGACCTGACCCGGGCCGCCCGCGCTATCGCCGATTTCGTGGTCACCGACCTCTCCAACTGGTACATCCGGCGGGGGAGGGACCGGTTCTGGGGCTCCACGGACGCCGGTGACACCCGCGCGGCCTTCGCCACCCTCCAGGGGGCGCTGGTCACCGTGAGCCGCCTCATGGCCCCCTTCACGCCGTTCCTGAGCGACTGGCTGCACCGGGCGCTGGGGCGCGACTCCGTGCACCTGGCCGACTATCCCGCCGAGCACGCCGGCCTCCGGGACGAGGCGCTGGAGCGGGGGATGGACGGGGTCCGGACGCTGTCGAGCCTGGGTCGTGCGGCCCGGGAACAGGTCCAGATCCGGGTCCGGCAGCCGCTGGGCACGCTCTACGCCGTGACGCCGGGCCGCCTGGACCTGTCGGCCGAGCTGCTGGCGGTGCTGAAGGAGGAGCTGAACGTGAAGGAGGTGGAGTTCCTGGATGACGCCGAGGAGCTGGTCACGCTGGAGGCGAAGCCGAACTTCCGAGCGCTGGGGCAGCGATTCGGCAGTCACACGCAGGAGGCGGCCGCTGCGATCCGTGCGCTGAGCAGCAGCGCGCTGTCTTCGTTCCGGGACGGGCAGGAGATCGTCATCGAGGTCGACGGCGAGTCTCACGACCTTCAGGCCGACGAGCTGGAGATCCAGCAGGTGGCCCGGGGCGATCTGGTGGTGGAGAGCGGCGACGGCTTCACGGTGGCGCTGGACCCGTCCATCGACGAGGCGCTGCGGCTGGAGGGCCTGGCCCGGGAGCTGGTGAACCGGATCCAGCGGCTGCGTCGCGATGGCGGGCTCGAGGTGAGCGACCGGATCCGCCTCTGGATCACCGGCGACGACGAGGTCCTCACGGCGGCCGATCGTCACGGCGAGTACATCACCGGCGAGACGCTGGCCGTGGAGCTGACCCGGGACCCGGCACCCACCGGGGACGGGGTCCACGCCCGTGCGGTGGATCTGGACGGCGTGGCCGGGAACATCGCGCTGAAACGGGCCGCTGATTGATGGCCCTCACAGACGAGCAGCGGGAGGAGCTCCGGACCATCCTGGAGCGGGAGCGTCGGAAGCTGGTCCGTCGCCTGCGCCGGTTCAACGAGGACGTGGGCGAGATGGCAGAAACGGGCTTCAGCCAGCACATGGCGGAGGCGGCCTCGGCGTCGGCGGACCGGGAGAAGGCGTTCATGATGGCGGGGGAGGAGGGCGAGCGGCTGGTGCAGGTGGACCGGGCGCTGGACCGCCTGACCCGGGAGCCGGAGTCGTTCGGCCGGTGCCGGTCGTGCGGCGCCGAGATCGCGTTCGAGCGGCTCGAGGCGCTCCCGTACACGCAGCTGTGCATCGCGTGCAAGCGCACCGAGGAGAGCGGGGTCGGTCCGTGAGCGTGAAGGCGCGCATCCTCGGCTGGATCGTCGGCGGGGTGTTGGTGCTGGACGTGACCACCAAGCTCCTGGTCCAGCGGACGTTCCGGCCCTACCAGCAGGTGGAGATCCTGGGCGACTGGGTCCGCCTCACCTACATCTACAACCCCGGCGCCGCGTTCGGGATCTACCTCGGCGAGTACTCCCGCGTCATCTTCCTGGCCCTCTCGCTGGTGGCGCTGGTCGCGCTCCTGGCCATGTACCGGGCCACGCCGGCGCGGGACCGGGTCCGCCTCGCCTCCATCGCTCTGGTCTGCGCCGGCGCCATCGGCAACCTCATCGACCGGGTGCGGTCGCCCCGGGGCGTGGTGGACTTCATGGACATGGGGATCGGCGACCTGCGCTGGCCCGTCTTCAACGTGGCCGATGTGGCCGTCACCACCGGCGCCATCCTCCTGGCCCTCTCGCTCTGGCAGGAGGAGCACGGCCAGGGCCCGGGGTCCGAGCCGGAGCCGGAGCCGGAGCTCCCGAACCGTGGCTGAGACCCGTCGTCTGGAGGCGGATCCCGCCGCGGAGGGCGAGCGCCTGGATGCGTGGGTGGCCGACCAGCTCGCCGGGCTGTCCCGGAGCCGCACGGCCCAGCTCATCGCCGACGGCCGGGTCCGGCTGAACGGGGCGGCGGCCAAGAAGAGCGAGCGGCTGGAGGCCGGCGACGTGGTGGAGGTGGAGATCCCGGACCCCGAGCCCAGCGACGTGGAGGCCGAGGCCATCCCGCTGGAGATCGTCTACGAGGACGGGCACCTGGCGGTGGTGAACAAGCCGGCGGGGCTCGTGGTCCACCCGGCGCCGGGGCACCGCACGGGCACCATGGTGAACGCGCTGCTGCACCACATGGATGACCTGTCGGGGATCGGCGGCGTGAAGCGGCCGGGGATCGTGCACCGGCTCGACAAGGACACCTCGGGGCTCCTGATCGTGGCGAAGCACGACCGTTCGCATCGGCGGCTCTCGGCGGCCCTGAAGCGGCGGGACATCCACCGGATCTACCTCACGGCGTGCTGGGGCCACCTGGAAGGGGACAGGCGGACCGTGGACGCGCCCGTGGGCCGATCGCACCGGAACCGGAAACGGATGGCCGTCGTCGATGATGGGCGCCGGGCCGTGACCCATTTCCGGCGGGTGGAGCGGTGGCTGTCCGCGGACCTGCTGGAGGCCACCCTGGAGTCGGGGCGGACCCACCAGATCCGGGTCCACCTGGCCCATATCGGTCACCCCGTGGTGGGCGACGACCTCTACGGCGCCGGCGGCGCGAAAGGGATCAGCGGGCCGGGCCACCTCTGGGCCCGGGAGCTCGAGCGGAGGGTGCCCCGCCAGTTCCTCCACGCCCACCGGCTCCGGTTCGATCATCCCGTGACGGGGGACCCCATGGAGCTCGAGGCGCCGCTCCCGGCGCCGCTGGCCGACGCGGCGGTGTGGGCGGCCGAGCAGTCTCGCTGACGCGTTGACCCTGCCGACGGGGCGGTCGTATGTTCCTGACGCACTCCCCGCTTCATCCTCACGCAACCTCGCGCGTATGAACCAACGGCCGGAAGCGGAGCCCAGTGAGCAGAGGTCGGCGCCCCCCGGCGATGCCGGGGCCCGTACGCCCCGCCGCCTGGCCATGTCCGGCCGGGACGAGGAGATCCTCCGGTCGCTGGCCGCCCGTATCGACCCCGAGGACGCCGGCGCCCACAACAATCTGGGTGTGGTCTTCTACCAGAAGGGGCTCATCGAGGACGCCATCCGGGCGTTCGAGCGGGCGCTGGAGCTCGATCCGCGTCTCGACGTGGCCCGTGCCAACGTGGAGGTGGCTTACCTGGACTCCGGCCACTTCGACCGTCGCGTGGAGTCGCTCCGGGAGCGGATCCGCCACGACCCTACCGACGTGGAGGCCCGGGACGCGCTGGCCCGTACCTTCCTCCTGGGCGGGCGCGCCGACGAGGCCGCCCGGGCGTGGGCCGCGCTCCTGAAGGACCGACCCGACAGCACCGCCCTCCACATGAAGCTGGCGTACGCCGAGACGGAGCGGGGCCGGCTCGACCGGGCCGTGCAGCTCATCGACCGGGCGCTGGAGCGGGAGTCCGACCTCGCCGGGCTCCACCTCCAGCGGGCCGAGATCCTGCACCAGGCCGGCCGGGACCAACCCGCGGAAGCGGCCGCCCGGCGCTCCCTGGAGCTGGACCCCGATTCGGCCCGGGCCCACCTGCTCCTGGCCGAGCTCCTGGAGACGGCCGGCCGCACCGAGGCGGCGGAGGCGGCCCGGGCGCAGGCGGAGCGGCTGGACCCGGGCGTGGTGCGGGGCGAGCAGCACCTCTCGCTGGAGCGCTACCTGTCGGCCCGGGACGTCCGGGCCCGGAGGGAGCAGCAGCCAGAGGCGGTGGAGGGCTCGCTGGGCCGCCTGGCACGGGCCACGTCGCTCCGGCAGGCTGGTGACCTGGACGGGGCCGCCGCCGAGCTGGAGCATGCCCTGGCCGAAGACGACGCGTTCGAGGCCCGCCAGGCGCTGGCCGAGGTCCGGCTCCTCCAGGGCGACCCCGGCAGCGCCGCCGAGCTCTACGGCGAGCTGCTGGACGAGGAGGAGGGCAGCCCGAAGCTCTGGAACGAGCGGGGCGTCTCGCTGCACCGGGTCGGTCGCCTGGATGACGCCGTCAGCGCGTACCGCCACGCCGTGGCCATGGACTACGCGTACGCCCTCGGCTGGAACAACCTGGGGGTGGCCCGGGCCCAGCTCGGGGAGGACGGCCCTGCCGAGCGGGCGCTGCGGAAGGCCGTGGAGGACTCGCCCGCGCCGGAGATCCTGTGGAACCTGGGGCTCTTCCTCACCCTGACCGGCGAGGTGGAGGAGGCCGTGGAGGTGTATGCCGCTGCCGTGCACGAGGATGGCGCCGTCGCCGAGTCGTGGAGCCGGCTGGGGATCGCCCTCTTCCAGGCGGATCGCCCGGGGGAGGCCCGGGACGCGCTGGAGCGGGCGCTGGAGCAGGATCCGGAGCTGGCGGAGGCCCGCTACCAGCTCGGCTTCGTCCTCTCCGCCCTCGGCGACTTCAAGGGCGCGCTCCGGGAGACCAAGCGCGCGCTGGCCGAGGAGTCGGTCTTCCCGGCGCCCCGCTACCGGCTCCTGGTGGACGTCCAGTTCGAGGAAGGGTCGCTCCCCGCCCCGGACGCCGACCGTCCCGAGCGCGTTGCTACGGGGCAGGCCATCGAGTCGTTCGAGTTCGAGACCGGCGCCCTGGACGAGGCCTTCGACGCGTTCGGCGACCCGGAACCGCCCGACGCCGCCGAGGTGGCGGCCACCCTGCTGGAGGCGGAGAAGGCGCTCCGCCGGGGACAGCTCCGGCGGGCCGCGGACCGGGCCGCCCGCGCCGTGGCGCTGGTCCCCGGGGCGCCGCGGCCGCGTCTCCTTCAGGCACGGGTCTACCTCGAGCAGGGGTTGGCCGGCGAGGCGCTGGAGCGCTACACCGAGGTCCTCGAGCACGGGCCGGCGGAGCACGCAGCGGAGGCCGCCGAGGGTCGGGTCCGCTCGCTCCTGGTCCTGCGCCGGTCCCGGGAGGCCGTCCCCGTGGCGGAGGTGGCCGTGGAGCTCGGCGCCCCCGTGGCGCTCCTGGGCCGCGCGCTCCTCCAGGCCGGCGACGCCGAGTCGGCCGTGGAGGTGTTCGAGCAGGCCGCCGCGGCCGGCGACGCGAGCCCGGAGACGCTGAAGGCGCATGGCGAGGCGCTCCTGGCCGCCGGCCGGCCCGGCGACGCCGAGCCGCGGTTCCGGCGCGCGCTGGAATCGGCGCCCGGTGCCGCCGCCCGGGTGGGGCTGGCCCGCACGCTCCAGGCGCTGGGCGACCGGGCGGCCGCGGAGCAGGAGTTCGCCGGGGCCGTGCGCACGCTGCCGAGCTACGGCCCGGCGGCGCTGGGGCTCGCCCGGCTCCAGTGGCAGAGCGGCCGTCGTGGCGAGGCGCTGCGGACGCTGGTGGCGTTCCTGGAGCTGGATCCGGACCACGTGGACGGGCTGGTCCGCCTCGGCACGTGGCTGTACGAGACGGGTCGGGGCGACCAGGCCGTGCGGGCGCTGGAGCGGGCTCGTGGGCTGGACCCGTCGCATGCTCAGGCCGGCCGGGAGCTGGCCCGGCTCCGGCGGGAGGGCTGACATGCCCATCGAGGGCCCCCTCAAGGAGCTGAGCATCCAGGACGTGCTCCAGATGCTCGACCTGGCCCAGAAGACCGGTGTCCTCACCGTCCGCTCCGAGCGGATGCGGGACGAGGCCGTGGTCCACGTGGTGGATGGCGAGCTGGTCTTCGCCAGCCGCCGTCGCTCCATGCGGCTCCTGGGCCAGCAGCTCCTGCGGGAGGGGAAGCTCAACGCCCGGGAGCTGGAGCGGGCACTGGACATGCAGCGCCGGGACCCGAAGCAGCGCCTGGGCGCCATCCTGGTGGAGATGGGCACCGTGGACCGCAGCGAGCTCGACCGCCAGCTCCGGTTCCAGATCGAGGAGACCATCTACGACCTCATGGCGTGGGACGAGGGGTACTTCAACTTCGAGGAGACCGACGAGACGCCCGATGGGCCCATCCGCGTGCGGGTCGACTCCCTCCTCATGGAGGGCGCCCGGCGCCTGGACGAGTGGGCCCGGCTCGAGTCGAAGGTGCCGAGCCCCGAGGCCGTCCCGACGCTGGCGCCCACCGACGAAGGGCCCGGGATGATCGACCTGCGCCCCGAGGAGTGGGAGGTGGTGGCGGAGGTCGACGGCGAGCGGGACCTCCGGATCATCGCCTCCGACCTGGGGCGCAGCGCCTTCGATGTGGCCAAGATCGTCTACGGGCTGGCCAGCATGCAGGTGGTGCAGGTCCAGGATCGGCCCCTACCCAGTCGCGACGAGGAGCTCCGACCGTTCCTCGACGAGGTGGAGCTCATGCTGGCCGACGGCGACCTCGAGGGCGCCGAGCGGCGGGCACGAGAGCTCCAGAAGGACTACCCGGATCGCGTCGAGCTGCCCCTCATCACCGGGCGGGCGCTGGCGGCTCAGGGCCGGCTCCGCGCCGCCGCCGAGTCCTTCCATCGGGCGGTGACCCTCGACCCACTGTCCGCCGACGCCCATTATCATCTCGGGATGGCCGCCGTGAAGACCGGCGAGCTGGACCGGGCACGAGAGGCATGGACCACGTTCCTGCGGCTGACCCGCACCGGGGATCGCCGGAAGCACGTGGACCGGGCCGTGGCCGCGCTGAACGAGCTGAACGAAGCCGTCGAATCCGCACCGACCGAATGAGCGAACGCGATATCGAACGCTGGACCCGTGAAGTGGCCGAGAACCCCGGCGCGCCGTCGTTCGTGCGCCTGGCCCGGGCCTACCGCGCCCAGGGCCGACGGGAGGCCGCCCGCACCGTGGTCCTCCAGGGGCTCGAGCACAGCCCCGAGCATATCGGCGCCCACGGGCTCCTGGCCCTCATCCACGTGGAGGACGGCGAACGGCAGAAGGCAGGCGACGAGTGGGAGACCATGCTCCGTCTCGACCCGGGCAACTTCGACGCCAGCCGCGGCCTCGGGTTCCTGGCCCTCGAGCGCGGCGACCTGGACGCCGCTCGCCGCCACCTGGAGGCCGCCGCCGACGTACGACCCGACGACCCCGCCGTGACCCAGGCCCTCGAGGTGCTGGTCAGGCGCGAAGAC
>JAWODW010000020.1:0-15871 GCA_046483065.1 Longimicrobiales bacterium
TAAACACGCTAAAGCAATATATTCATAAGCAACTCTGGCGCCCGCCTTATTTCTCGAATATTGTATCCCTACAAGAATAATATCCAGAGCGAAGCGCGCGCCCCGGGTGGTCCCCAGCAGCGCCCAGCCCAGTGCCAGGACTACGAGCAGCACGACGGCGAGGGCGATCGCGACGAGCTGGAGCCGGCGCATCACAGCGTCCCGCCCACCACGAAGTGGACCCTGGGGGCGTCGCCCAGTCGGCTCACGGGCCACGCCAGGTCGGCCCGCACCGACCCGATGGGCGAGCGCCAGCGGAGCCCGAACCCGGCGCCCTGCTCGAGGGCGCCGAGGTCCACCGCAGCACGATCCGCGAAGACGTTGCCGGCGTCGGTGAACACGGCGATGGCGAACGGCCCCATGACCTCCTGCTCCAGCTCGATGCTGCCCGTAAGCTGGTGGCGGCCGCCGGTGATGTCGCCATCCGCGCCCACGGGGCCCAGCGAGCGGTACGAGAAGCCGCGGACGCTGCGGTCCCCGCCGGCGTAGAGACGGAGCGACACGGGCATGGCCTCGATGCTCTCCACCACGGTGGCGCCTGTGCCCAGGCGGAGCAGGACCCGGCCGGTGCGGTGGAGCCCCCGGGCCACGTTGAGCTCGGCCGTCGCCTGCACGAACGTGAGATCCGAGACCACGGCGTCACTGGCGCCGCTGACGCCGACCTCGAAGCGGTGGCCCCGCCGCGGGTACAGCACGTCGTCGCCACGGACCCGGGTCCAGTGCATCTCGGGGATCAGGAGCGTGGTGCTCCGTGACCCGGCGGCGTCCCGGAACCACTCTTCCACCAGCCGGATGGAGGCGACCTCGCGCCAGCCGCCCCGGCCGTGGTCGAGCTCGAGCCGGCCGAACACCCGCCGGCTCTCCAGCCCCTCGAACGACTCGCGCTGGTACACCGTGGTGGCCGCCATGCGGTCGGCGGCCCCGCCGGCCAGCGGGATCACGTACTGGGCCTGAAAAGCCTGGTCCCTCAGCGACGCCCGCACTTCGCCCCGGACCCGGTGCCCACGGTCGTTCAGCCACCGCCGCTGACCGGACGCCCGACCCCGGACCCCGGTGTCGGTGCCGTAGCCGGCGCCGATGGTGTACTGGTTCCGCATCCGCGTCTCGAGGCCCACCTGGATCGGCACCCGGAGGCTGTCGGCCTCATCCCGGAGCGGCTCCACCCGGGCCATCCGGAAGTAGTCGCTCGATGTGAGCGCCCGCTGCATCTCCAGCAGCGCGTCCAGGCTGAAGTGCTGCCCCGGCTCGAAGGTGACGAACCGGTGCAGGAACCGCTGCGTGAACGGCGTGGAGTCGAACCGGACCTCGCCGAACCGGTACCGGGGGCCGGTCTCCACGGCGAGCACGGCCCGGGCCTCCATGCCGACGGTGTCCACCTCCACACGACTCCGGGTGACCTCTACGTCCAGGTAGCCCCGGGCCACCGTCCGGTTCAGCAGCGCCTGCTTCGCCGCCTCCCACACCTCGTGGCGGAGCGGCTCGCCCTTCCGGACCCCCGACTCCGGCACCACCCGCCGGAGGACCCGGTCGTCCGCACCGGCGCCACTGAACGTCACGTCCACCGCGGCGTAACGCACCGGCTCGCCCGGATCCACCCGGTACCGGGCCACCCAACGGTCGGCGCCGCGCTCCAGCTCGGCGCGGACAGTCGGGCGGTAGTAGCCAAAGGGACGGAGCGCGCGCCGGATCTCCGACGGCGCCCGGTCGTGCAGGGCCAGCACCGTCGACTCCGGCAGCTCCGGGTCCTCCCGGCGCTGGTAGATGCTCAGGTTCGCCCGGATATTGCGACGCACGTCACTGGACACACCGTCCACGTGCACCCGCACGGGCGCCGCGGCCTCGCCCTGGAGGGGCGCCTCCGCCCCACCCTGGAGTCCAGTGGCGCCCTGGAGGGCGAGCGTGAACGCTAGGGCGAAGGACAGAGATGGCATGGTGGGAAAAGATAACCGCAACGGATGTGCCTCCTATCCCTCGTAGGGGTGAGACGATCCGCTCGGCCTGGCGACGGTTCGTGCTCCTCTGGCGGCCCATGGCCGGCTGGACCGTTCTCACCTGGCTGCTGGTGGTGGTCGTTCTGGCGCCCCTCTCCTCCTACGTCCTCGGCTGGCAGATGCTGCGGGGACGCCAGCAGGTGGTGGGCAACGAAGCGATCCTCGCCTGGGCCACCACGGTCCCGGGCATCGCCTGGATGCTCCTGGCCGGCGGGTTCGCCCTCATCGCCGCCGTGGTCCGCTTCGCCGGGATCTTCCAGATCATCACCGACCACCTCGAAGACCGCCCCGTCGGCCTCTTCCAGACGGCGCTCGATCTGGCGCCTCGGCTGCCACGGCTCTTCCGCCTCTGCGTGGCCGCCGTAGCTGCCGGCGCGATCCCGGCCGTGGCCCTCCTCGCCGGGCTCGTCGCCATCAGGGCCGTGGTCCTGGGCGAGTTCGACATCAACTACTACCTGGCCGAGCGCCCCGCCGAATGGACCCGGGCCCTACTCCTGGGCGCCGGCTGGACCGCGCTCATCGGCGTCCCCACCCTCTACGTCCTGGCCCGGAGCGTGCTCGCCCTGCCCGCGTACCTGGACGGACACGAGCCACTGAGGGCGGCGATCCGGGAGTCCTGGGCGCGGACCCGCGGCGAGGCCGCACACATGGTGCGGATACTGGTCATCACCGTGGCCCTCTGGCTCGGGATACGGGCGCTGCTGGACGCCGCGTACGTGGCCGCCGGTTCCGGCGCCCTGAGCGTCATCGGCGGGCTGTCGGACTCGCTCGGACCGGTGGTGGCGGCCAGCGGCGCCTACATCCTCGGGCTCCTGGCCCTCGACGTGCTCATCGAGTTCGTCGGCTTCTCCTTCGCCGCCACCGTCCTCACCAAGGCCTACTACGAGGACACCGACCTCCACGCCGTCGCGCCGCCGGGGCCGGGGCTCAGGGCCATCCCGGGGCGGGTGGTCCGGGGCCTCCGGGTCGCCTTCCGACCCACCGTGGCCGTCCCCGTGGCGACGGCGCTCGTGGCCGTCAGCATGGTGGTCAGCGGGGTCCTCGTGGGGCGACTGCCCGAACCCGGCCCGGTCATCATCACCGCCCACCGTGCCGGACCGCCGCCCGCCCCGGAGAACACGCTGGCCGCCCTGGGCCGCGCCATCGACGCCGGCGCCGACCGGGCGGAGATCGACGTACAGCGCACCGGGGACGGCGTGGTGGTGGTGGCCCACGACGCCGACCTCATGCGCACCGCCGGCGACCCCCGCCGGATCCGGGGCACCCCGTACCCCGCCCTCGCCGACGTCGTCCAGCGCCCCGACGACGGCTCACCGCCCTCCGAGCGCCGGGTGGCCACCCTCGCGGCGTTCCTTGAGCGGTCCGAGGACCGCATCGGGCTCGTCATCGAGCTCAAGTACAACAGCCCCGACCCCGAGCTGGCCGACGCCGTGGTCCGGACCGTCCGCGCCGCCGGGATGTCCGGCGAGGTCCGGATCATGTCGCTGGACTACGCCGCCGTCCGGGAGGTCGAGCGCCTGGCCCCGCGGATCGCCACCGGGTACGTGGCCACCGCCGCCGTCGGGGACATGAGCCGCCTCCCCGTGGATTTCCTCGCCGTGTCACGGTCCCGGATCACACCCGACCTCATCCGGACCGCCGAGCGCCGGGGTGTGGAGGTCCACGCCTGGACCGTGAACGGCACCGCCGAGATGGCCGACCTCATCGAGCGCGGCGTGCACGGGCTCATCACCGATCACCCCGCCCGCGCCCGCCGCGTCAGCCGCGAGATCGCGGAGCTCTCTCCCGCCGCCCGGCTCCTGCTCCGGTTCCGCGACCTCCTGGACGACGAGTCCGAGACCGCCGAGCCCGCGCGCGCCGAGCAGGATCCGGGGGTTGAACCGACCCCATCCCTCGACTAGCTTCTTGTGCTCGGTCCGGTGCGGGGCACCGCACCCGGCCGCTCGGGAGGTGTAGCCCTAATTGGTAAGGCACCGCACTCGAAATGCGGCGGGCGCAAGCCCTTGGGGGTTCGAGTCCCTCCACCTCCGCTGGGACAGATTGTTGGTGGTACGGACGCTCCTGTGGCCGGATGGTCACAGGAGCGTTCTTGTGTGGAGGGCTCTCACCCCCAAGGAAGCCGCTCGCTTCGGTCACGGCTCTTGGGGGTTGGCCTCCGGGGCGCTGCCCCCACGCGGCCGGCGTTACCGGCCCCGTGCCTCCTGGTACGCGTCGGTGAGCGCCGGGTCCGCGGCCACCTCGTAGATCAGGGAGTCGAACACCATCCGGGTCATGCCGTGGGCCGCGAGGATGGAGTCGGTGGCTTCAGGCTGCAGCTGAATGGCGTTCGCCGCAGCGGCCACATTGTCGACCCAGCCGGGGACGGCCGCTTCCTCCGTCTCCGCCGGTCGGTCGGCCGTATCGCCACAGGCGGTAAAGAGCGCCAGCAGGGCCAGCGTGGGCAGTGCGCGTCGCAGAATCTTCATCCTTCACCTCCGCCGGGTATGGTATCACGATCGGGTGTGGTGTCACGCTCGGGTGGGCGGCCGCGTTCGCCCGGAGGGCCGCCGCGGTTCCCGCGGCCCTGTGCGGCGGAGTCGGGACCGCCCCGGCTGCCCGGACCTTCCGCGGAGTCGGGGCCACGCTCGCCCCGCCCTCGCTGACCGGGCGGGCCCTGGCCCTGACCGCGTCGGGACTCGAGCTTGTTGCCCTGTCCGATCCCCCGGCTCCGGTGCTCCGCCCGGATGGCCTCGGCCAGCTCGCGGCCCCGGAGGCCGGCCTGGAGCTGCTCCTGGACGAACGCGCCGAAGTTCTCGATGGGACCGGTATCTTCCACCGCCTCGGCCGTCTCCTCCAGCACGTCGGTGCTCTCGCCCGCGGTTACGCCGCGCGCCCGGGCGGCGTCGATCATCTCCTCGATCTCTTCCATCGGGACCCCGCGCTCGCGCAGGACCTCCGAGACGTCGGGCAGCTGGATGGCCTGCAGGATCTCCGCAACCGCCACGGCCTGGGAGTCAGCGGCGGTTTCCTGGGCAGGAGCCGGCTGCGCCGCCCACAGCAGTACCAGCGATGCCAGCATCATTCGTTTCGTGATCATACCTACCTCCGAGCCACACTGAAAAAGGGACTGCGGGTAGGGAGGCGCCGGGAGCCGCAGAAGACTCTGTTAATAAGATAGCGATCGTGCGGGCCGCATCGCAAAGAGAAACGCGGCCGACGCCATCCCGGCGCCGACCGCGCGGCCCGTCTGCTCGACGGCACCCGGCGTCAGACGCCGGCCGCCTCCCGCTCGCCTTCCCAGGCGAAGTCCTGGAACGCGTCATCCAGCGGGGTCTGGCCGATGTGGTTCGTGTAGTTGCTCAGCGTCTTCAGCGCGATGCCGGTGATGACCTCGAGCACCTGTGACTGCTCGTAGCCGGCGTCGAGGAAAGCCTGCACGGCGTCCTCGCCCACCCAGCCGCGGCGGGCCGTAACCTCCTGGGTGAAGCGACGGAGCGCGTCGAGGCGGTGGTCGTCCACGGGATCGCCGTCGCGGATGGCCTCCACCGCCTGCTCCGGCGCGCCGGCCTGGAGCGCGCCGGCGCTGTGGACGGCCACGCAGTAGTGGCACTCGTTCTCCACCGCCGCGGAGACCAGCACCAGCTGCTGCTCCGCCGGCGAGAGGGAGCTCTCTTCGAAGGCCTGGCTCAGCGCCACGTACCCCTTCAGTGCCGCCGGCGCGCCGGCGAACTCCTTCATCAAGTTCGGCGCGAACCCGTACTTGTCCTCCACGGCCTGGAGCGTCTCCTTCGACCCCTCGGGTGCGGTGTCCACGGTGTGCAGCTCGAATCGTCCCATCGTCATCCTCCCATCACATGTGTGTCTTCGGCCGACGTGAAGTCGGCGGCTCTGTCTATCTCAATGGGCGAGGCGCATGAGGAGTTCCCGGGCGGGGCGGACGGGGAGCTGCGGAACCTCCGGCGCCGGCGGCGGGTAACTCGATCGTCACAGCGCCCCGGGCACCTTGAAACCCCCGAGCCCGAGGCGTATTTTGGAGTCCGGTTCGAGTCGGACCGAATCAACCCCCTACTCCACAGGCACCTGTGCTCTCTCCGCATCGCATCCGGATTGCCCCGTTCGTCGTGGCTCTTATGGCTGCGGCCGTCCTGGCGGTCCCGGCCCTGGCCCAGGACGAGGCGACGCGCTCCCGGGAGCGCGGGCAGGACCGCCCGACCTCGGCCGTCCGCTACGTCTTTGCCGGGATCGGCATCGACGAGTACGCCGAGCAGGCGTGGCAGGACCTGGCCAACGCGAACAACGACCTGGACGCCGTCCGGCAGACGCTGGCCCGGCACTTCGGCTTCTTCACGAACGATGACCTGATCCTCCGGAACGAGGACGCCGACGAGACGGGGATCAAGCGGCTGGTCCGGGGCACGCTCCGGGAGACGCTGCGCCCCGAGGACCGGCTGGTCCTCTTCTACGCCGGCCACGGCGCTGTAGCCACGGACACGGTGGCCGACCGTGAGGTGGTCCACACGGGCCACATCGTGCCCCACGACGCGTCGGACCGGTGGTCGTGGATCCAGTTGAACGACTTCCTCGGGTGGGTGAACAACCTGCCGGCGGAGCAGATCCTGGTGATCCTCGACGCGTGCCACGGCGGGTTTGCGCTCCCGGACAACCTGAAGGAGCGGGAGGACTCGACCATCCCGGTGGAGGACCTGGAGAGTCAGCCCGCCCGGCGGGTCCTGGTCTCGGCGAAGGCGTTCCAGCTGGCGGCCGACGGCGGCGCCGATTTCCCCAACAATTCGCTCTTCACCGGCTGGCTCACCGAAGGGCTGCGGCTGGAGGCGGAGGGCGAGAGCGGCGCGAACCGGGACGACGACGCGGCCGTCAGCTCGTGGGAGCTCTTCCACTTCCTCCGGGAGCGGCTCCAGGAGGTCGGCGCGAAGCAGACGCCGGTCTTCGGCGCCTTCAGCGACCGGGACGCCGGCGGTCAGATCGTATTCCCGCTGGACATCGACCCGGGTCAGGCGGCGTACGAGCGGGCCATCGCGGCGCTGGGCGGCGACGTGGACGCCTTCGTGAAGGCGGCCGAAGACGCCATCGGGCTGCTCCCCGAGGACGACGCCCGCCACGCCTACCTCCGGTGGCGGGCGGCGGACGAGCAGTACAAGCTGGAGGACGCCCGCGACGCGCTCCTGCGGCTCCAGTCACTGGCGGCCGCGGGCCGCTCCATCGAGCCGCTCACGCCGAACCAGGTCGAGCAGCGCCTCGCCCGGCTGTGCAAGGTGGTGGGTGGGTGCGAAGAGACGAAACAAGAGGTCGCAGACCGATGAACGATATACGTGCGGTGCGCCGGGCCTTCCGCCCGGCGGCGTTCCTTCTGGTGGTCCCGCTGGCGCTCCTGGCCTCGACGGCCGCGGCCCAGGAGGGCGCCTCGATCTTCACGCTACTCGACCCGCAGGGCCGCCGGCTGGCGGCGGGCCAGGAAGTGGAGGGTGAGCTCACGGAGCGCGACTACCTGGCCGGCGGCCGCCGGGTCCAGGCGTGGGCCATTGACGGCCGGGAGGGCGAAGCGCTCCAGATCGACATGGTCTCGGACGTCTTGGATCCGTACCTCTACCTGGCGGGCCCCGGGCTCGAGGAGTTGAGCGATGACGACGGCGGCGAGGGCACGAACTCGCGGCTGTGCGTCGAGTTCCCGGCGTCGGGTTCGTACCGGGTGGTGGCCAGCTCCTTCGGCGGCGATGTGGGCAGCTACCGGATCCGAACGGAGGACCGGGCGACGTGCGAGACGAGCCTGGTGGGCGGCTCGGAGGTCACGGACCTTTCTGAGCTGGGCACCGACGGTCGTGCGCTGCCCTGGGACGGCGAGGCCACCGGGTCGCTGAGCGCCACGGACCCGGCGTCCTTCGGCTCGCCCGTCCAGGCATGGGCCATCGATGGCCGCGCCGGCGAGACGCTGACCATCGACCTGGCGTCCACCGACTTCGACGCGTACCTGACGGTGCTGGGCCCCGGGCTCGACAGCTGGGTGACCAACGACGACGGTGCCGGCGGCTGCAACAGCCGCGTGGCCGTCACCTTCCCGGAGGACGGGACATACCGGGCCGTGGTCTCCAGCGTCTCGGGGACCACGGGCGCCTTCACCCTCGCCTCGTACACGGCCCCGCCGGCGCCGCAGCCGGGCCGGTGCGTCCCGCCGTCCGCCGGCGGCGATGCGGGCTCCGAGACCGTGGCGGATCTGGCGCCCGCTGGGTCGGTGGAGGTGGGCGCGGCGGTGACGGGAACGCTGTCGAGCGAGCACCGCTACCGGAGCCGGCCTGCGGAGCGCTGGACGCTGGACGCCCGGGAGGGTCAGCAGCTGGCCATCGAGCAGACATCCGACGCGCTGGACTCGTACCTGTACCTCCAGGGACCGGGCTTCGAGCAGCCGGCGTACAGCGACGACGTGGACGGCACCCTCGACTCCCGCATCTGCGTCACCATCCCGGAGGACGGGCGCTACGACATCGTGAGCGCCGGGTTCGGGTCCGGCGATGTTGGCCCGTACCGACTCGCGGTCACCGCCGACCCGGACGGCGAGATCTGCGGCGATTTCCTGGTCTCCCTGCGCTCCGGCTTCGCCCGGATCCCGCTGGAGGGGCCGGCGCTGGAGCCGGGCGTCGAGATCGGCGGGTCGCTGGACGCGGCCACCGACGAGCGCCACCCGGTGGACGGCTCGCTGATCGACGTCTACGCGCTGGAGGCGGAGGCCGGTGAGTCGCTGGTGGTGGACCTGATCTCCGACCAGTTCGACGCCTACATGTACCTGGTGGGGCCCGGGCTGTCCGAACCCATCATCGACGACGACGGTGGCGGCCGGTGCAACGCCCGGATCGACCTGGTGGCCCCGACATCGGGGACGTACCGGGTGGTGGTGAACTCCCTGTCGGATGCCGGAGCCGGGTACTACACGCTCCGGGTCTCGACGGAGCCCGGTCCGCAGGCCGAGGGAAGCTGCACCGGGTCGCTGGGCACCACGCCCATCTCGGCCGCGGGGTCCGCCGACATCGATCACATCCGGCCCGAGGGGCGCACGCTGCCCATGGGCGCCGAGGTGACCGGCGGGCTGACCACGGCCGATGCCGTGACCGCCGACGGGAAGTACGCCCAGGCGTGGGCCCTCGACGTCACCGCCGGCGAGACGGTGGTGGTGGAGGTCGTCTCCGACGACTTCGACACCTACCTCTACCTCACGGGCCCCGGCCTCGACGGCGCCCTGGTGGACGACGACGGCGCGGCCGGGACCAACTCGCGGATCACCTTCACGCCCGACGCCGCCGGCACGTACCGCGTGGTGGTGAGCACCTTCAGTGGCGAGGCGACGGGCGCGTTCCAGCTCCGGACGCTCCGCCGGGTCGGGGGCGGGCCGTGAGGCCGGCGGCGGCCGAAGACGCGCCGCTCGCGAGGCCCCTCGGGAGTCGAGTCGGGGGCCGGGTCGGGGGCGCGCCGCGGGGGCCGGGTCGGTACCGGATGGTGCTCGGCGTCGTCGTCGCGCTCCTGCTGTTCCTGGGGTGCTCGGACGCCGGTGCGGACCAGGGCCGGTCCACGCAGGAGGGCCCGCCGCCGGTGCGCTTCGAGACCGGTGCCGGCCCCGACGCGCTGGCGCTGGTCATCGCCATCTCCGACTACGGTCCGCCGCCCGCCGGGATGAAGAACGCCCGGGGCCAGGACGTGCTGGCGTACCGGCCGCTGAACGCGAAGAACGACGTGCCCCTCATCGTGGGCGGCCTCGAGCACCACGGGTTCCGACCGTCCAACATCCAGGTCCTGGCCGACTCGGCCGCCGACCGCCGCGGGATCGTCCGGGCGATGGACGCGCTGGTGGAGGCCGCGGGGCCGGGCGACGTGGTGGTGATCCACTATTCGGGCCACGGCCATCAGCTCACCGATGACGACGGCCCCCAGGACGAGCTGGACGGCTACGACGAGGTGCTGGTCCCCTACGGCGCCCCCGCCGAGCTCGTGAAGGGCTACACCGGGGAGTACCACCTCCGGGACGACGTGGTGGGCGAGTACGTCCAGGCGCTCCGGGAGCGGGTCGGCTCGGACGGGAACGTGACGGTCTTCCTCGACGCGTGCTACAGCGGCACGGGCACGCGGGGCGAGGACGAGCTGCCCACCCGGGGAATGCCGGAGCCCCTCGGCGAGCCGAACCCGGCGGCCGTGGCGGCCGCGGGCACGGGCACGCGGGGCGGGCCGGTGGAGCCGGCCGGCACGGGCTTCGAGGTGCCCGCCGGCGCCGGGACCCGGGGGATGGCCGGCGAGAGAGCCGACGGGAGCGGGCTCGCGCCCTTCACCGTGATCAGCGCCGCCAGCCACGACGAGGTGGCCCACGAGACGTACGCCGACGACGGCGCCACCGTGGTCGGCTCCCTCTCCTACGCCCTCGCCGGCGCCCTGCCGCGCCTCCGGGAGGGCGACAGCTACAACACCCTCTTCACCTACGTGGTCTCGGCGCTCCACGGCCGGGTCCGGCAGACGCCCCAGATCGAGGGCGATCGGGACGCCGTGGTCTTCCGCCCCGAGTTCGTCCGCAGCACGGCGCCCGCGATGAACGTGACCCGCGTGGCCGATGACGGCCGGGTAGTGCTCGACGCCGGCGGGCTCGTGGGCCTGAACCCCGGCGCCCGCGTCTCCCTCTACCCGCCCGGCGGCGACCCCGCGGATCTCGAGCCGTGGGCCGTGGGCACGGTGGACGTGGCCACGCCGAGCCAGGCGGTGGTCGAATTGGACCGTCAACCGCCGGCCGATGTTGCGCTCCGGGAGGCCCGGGTCTTCGCCGAGCGGCTGGCGTACGGGGAGGCGACGCTCCGGGTCGAGCTGGACGAAGGCCTCCCCACCGTCGTGGCCGACTCCATCCGCCGGCAGCTGGCCGACAACGGGATGCTCGAGCTCGTGGCGTCGGCGCCCGACGTGAAGGTCGGGACGGACGTGGTGGAGAGCCGGCGCCCGCCGGACGAGCGGAGCGCCAAGGGTCGGGCGTACGCGGGCACGCTGGCCGCCGCCACCGTGAACGAGGACGTCCCCCTGACCCCGACCGCCGCCGGCCCGGCCCGGGCGGCCCGGTCCGTGGGCGCGCCGCTCGTGGCCCGCCGCATCGAGGACTGGGCCCGGAACCAGTACCTGCGCAGGATCCAGTTCGACGACCCGGGGATCGACGTGGACTTCGAGCTCGCCGTGGTCCGGTGGGACGAGGCCACGCAGTCGTGTACCCGCCCCGACTGGTCCCGCGCCACGGCGCACGAGGGCTACCAGGGCGGCGGCCGGTGGAACCTGCCGGCCAACACCGATTACGTGCTCCGGGTGCGGAACAACGGCGACGAGGCGCTCCACTTCGCCGTCATCGACCTCATGCCCCCCGGCGACACGGTGACGTTCGTGAAGCCGCTCTACCCCCGGGAGGGCGAGTCGGCAGGGGCCACGGAGCTGCCGCCGGGCGGCGAGCTCCAGATCCCCGAGACCTGCTTCTACACCGAGACCACCGACGGGCTCGAGACGCTCAAGCTGTTCGTGTCCACCGAGCCCGTCCCCATCGACCGCCTGGTCGGGATGCGCACGCGCTCCCGTACGCGGGGCGGCTCCATCTCCATGACCGCGACCCGCGAGATTCACCTCCGGACGGCGTCCGGAACCCCCTGACCTACCCGAAAGGAACGGCATGAAGACCACCACCCCCCTGGCAGCCCTAGCCCTGTCCTTCACCCTTGTGGCGTGCGGCGGCGACACCGCCCGGGACAAGGACGGCGCCATGAAATCGGCCGACGCCGTGATGGCCCCCGCATCCAAGGAGGGCCCGGGCACGACCACGAAGTCGGCCCAGATGTTCACGGCCGCCCACACCGGTGATGCGGCGGCGAAGGATATCGCGGCCATCGAAGTGGGCCAGACCCGGTCGGGCGCCCTCTCCAGCAGCGATCCACGGCTCGATGACGGCTCCCACTACGACCTGTGGACGCTCTCACTGGGCAGCGAGACCGACGTGGACATCCAGCTGACGTCGTCGGACTTCGATACGTACCTGATGCTGAACGCGGGCACGCCCGGCAGCATCGGGAGGCAGCTGGCCAGCGACGACGATGGCGGGACGGGAACCGACAGCCGGATCGCCGGCACGCTCGAGCCGGGCAGCTACGTCATCGCCGTCAACTCCTACGGCGCCGGCGCGATGGGCAGCTACGAGCTGACCGTCGGTGGGACGCCCGACGGAGCCGGGGGCACCGGTGCCGCGCAGGGCCGGCTCCAGGCCGGCGGCACGGTCTCCGGCCGGCTCACGAGCTCGGCGCCCACCCTGGAGGACGGCAGCCACTACCACCTCTGGCAGTTCGATGGCGAGGCGGGTCAGCAGGTGACCATCACGCTGACCTCCGACGACTTCGACAGCTACCTCATGCTCGTCCGGGGGATGAGCGTCGGTCCCGATGGGGCGCTGGCCCACGACGATGACGGCGCGGGTGGGCTCAACTCCCGGATCACCTTCACGCTGCCCGAGACGGGCACGTACTCGGCGGTGGCGAACTCGTACGGCGCCGGTTCGACGGGCGCGTACGAGATCCGGTTCCAGACCGTCATGGCGAACTGGGACGAGGAGTACCCCGGCGGCGGCGACCCGAACGGGAAGTACGCCGTGGTGGTCGGGATCGACGACTACCCGGGCACCCGGGCGGACCTGCGGGGCCCCGTGGATGACGCCATGCTGGTCCGGGACGCGCTGGTGAACCGGTTCGACTTCGCTACCGAGAACATCGTGTTCCTGCGCGACGGAGAGGCCACCCGGCTGGGGATCGCCAACGCCATCCTCCGCCACCTCGGGCAGGCGGGGCCGGACGGTACGGCCGTCTTCTTCTACAGCGGCCACGGCACCCAGCTCGACGAGAACGTCGGCATCACCGGCCGGCTGGACCCGGAGTCCGACAACAACAAGGACGAGGCGCTGGCCGTCTACGACGGGATCATCCTCGACGAGGAGGTCAACTTCCTCCTCCAGCAGATCGAGGCCGAGAACACGCTGGTCCTCGTGGACGCGTGCTACTCGGGGACGGTGAACCGGGCGGCCGACGCCATGGCCAAGTTCATCCCGGAGGACCAGGCCGCGGAGCTCCGGAAGCCCACCAGCTTCATCACCGCCGACCTGACCACCGACTTCGGCTTCGGCTCCGGTACCGAGTTCCAGGACGCCCTGGCGAACCCGGACCGGCACGTCTTCATGGCCGCGTCGTCCGAGGACGAGCTCTCCTGGGCCATCGGGTCGTGGCCCGACCGGAGCGGCCCCGCCAGCCTCTGGACCTACTACTGGGCGGAGGTGGTGAACGAGGTGCCCACCAGCACCACGTTCAACGAGATCCAGCGGATGGTCTCCGAGCGGGTGAACAGCCACGTGCAGAACAGCCAGAGTCTCGACACGCAGACGCCCCAGCTCCTGGCGCCGGCGGCGAAGGCCAACATGAGCATCGGCGCGTTCCTGGGCGGCTGAGCCTGCCGGGCGGCTGATCGCGCCGGGCGGCCGAGTCCCTCGGCCGATCGGTCCCCGCCCGCCATCGGGCGGGTGCAGAACGGCGGGACGGAAGGCCCCGTGGGTGGATTGCCCCAGGGGCCTTCCGCATCGGGGCGAGCCGTTCCGGGGAGAGCTGTTCCGGGGCGAGCCGTTCCTGCCGAAGCCGGAGGGCAACCCTGCGACCCACGTTGCGCCACACGGGGCGGCCGCCCCACAATCCAGGGGTGTTTCACCCTTCCGGAGGTTCTACTTCATGCCACGACGCTCCCTTCCCCACGTCCCCGGACCACTTCCCCACTCCCACGCCCACGGACGTGCCACGGTGGCCACCTCCCGGACCTGGAAGCGGGCCACGACCCGGGCCGGGACCCTGGCCGCGGCGCTCCTGCTGCTGGTCGGCACCCCCAACCTCCAGGCGCAGAACGCCCGGGGCAGCCAGGACGCCCGCCTCGACGAGCTCCGGGAGCAGGCCTGGGCCGAGGTGGATGAACGGTCGGCGACGCTGACGGCGCTGAGCGCGCAGCTCTGGCGGCTGGCCGAGATCAGCCTCCAGGAGCACCAGAGCGCCGACGCCCTCGCCGACTACCTGGAGACCCAGGGATTCACGGTGGAGCGCGGTGTGGCCGACATGCCCACGGCATTCGTGGCACGCTGGGGTAGCGGCGGCCCGGTGATCGGGATTCTGGCCGAGTTCGACGCGCTGCCCGGGATCAGCAACGTGGCCGAGGCCCACCAGGAGCCGCTGGCGGCGGGCGCCCCGGGGCACGGCTGTGGCCACAACCTGTTCGGCGCCGGGAGCGTGGGCGCGGCCGTCGCCGCGAAGGCCGTGATGGAGGCGGAGGGCATCGACGGCACCATCGTCCTCTACGGCGCCCCGGCCGAGGAGACGGTGATCGGGAAGGTCTACATGGCCAGGGCCGGCGTGTTCGACGACGCCGACGTGGTCCTCGACTGGCACCCGGGTCACGAGACCGGCGCCGACTACGAGCGCAGCCGGGCCATGAACAGCTTCACCGTGGAGTTCTTCGGACAGACCGCCCACGGCGCATCCGACCCGTGGAACGGACGGAGCGCGCTGGACGCCGTGGAGCTCATGAACCACGCGGTGAACATGATGCGGGAGCACCTGAAACCGTCGATCCGGATCCATTACGTCATCGAGGACGGCGGTGGCGCCCCCAACGTGGTCCCCGACTACGCGAAGGTCTGGTACTACGTCCGCGACCTCGAGCGCGACGGTGTGGAGCACGCCTACGACTGGATCCTCAAGGCCGCTGAGGGCGCGGCCATGGCCACCGAGACCACACACCAGGTCCACCTCATCACCGGCGTCCACTCGTACCTGCTGAACCGCACACTCGTGGAAGTCCTCGATCGCAACCTGCGGCTGGCCGGCGCCCCGGAGTGGACCGAGGAGGAGCAGGCCTTCGCACGGGAGATCCAGCGAGCGACGGGCAAGGAGGAGAAAGGGATGCACACGGGGATCGATTCTTTGCCGGACGAAGAGGTGCCGGCACAGGGCGGGTCCACCGATGTGGCCGAGGTCAGCCGGATCGCCCCCACCGCCAAGATCCGCGTGGCCTCGTCTCCCCTCGACACGCCCTGGCACGCCTGGCCCGTGGTGGCCGCCGGTGGCATGAGCATCGGGGACAAGGCCATGCTCACCGCCGCCAGGACGCTGGCCGCGGCCGCCATCGAGCTCACCCTCTCGCCAGACGTGGTGGAGGCCGCGAACGCAGAGTTCCGGGAGCGGATGGACGGTGAGACATACCAGAGTCCCATCCCGGCAGGCCAGAAGCCGCCGGTGGAGGACACGGGGGGCTGACCCAGCGTACACCGCACTCTGATTCTGTATGCGGGTACTGTTGGTTTACATAAAGCGGCAGAACCCGCAGGGATGCCAACGCGGTCCGTTTCGGCGGGGGGCGGAGCGCGGGGGGCGGAGCGCGGGCGCACCCGGTGCCCTACGAGCAACAGCTCGACCAACAACAGCTCGACCAACAACAGCCGCATACAGAACCCGATGCCCCGTTCCGCTGCTGGGGGGTGCCGGGTGCCTCTCCCTACGACTTCCGGTCCGACGACCTGCCCGGCCGCGCCTTCTTCAGGGCGTCCATCATCCGGTCTCGCCGCCGCCGGATCTCCGCCCGGACCGGTGACGGCGTCCCCGGCGCGATAGGGGTGTAGAGGTCCCGTCGTCGCGTGAGGTCGCGCACCACGGCGGACGAGAAGGACCACCCCTCCTTCTTCCGCTCCCGGATGTAGTCGGCGATATCGAGGCTCTCGATCTTCAGGTGGACCACCTTGAAGAAGCTCGGAAAGCTGGCACCGGGCCGGAACA
>JAWODW010000015.1:0-9062 GCA_046483065.1 Longimicrobiales bacterium
TGGGCGTGGGGCACGATCGTCCTGCTCGTGGTCCTGGCGGCCCTCCTCGTGTCCGGACTGGTCTGGTGGTGGCGGCGTCGCCGGAGCGCGGTGACGGAGGACGCGGCGCCATGGGCGCCCGCGGTCCCGCCCCGTGAGCGGGCGCTGGCGGCGCTCCGGGAGGCCCGGGAGTCGGGTTCGTGGAGCGGAGCGAGTGGAAGGCGTTCTACACCCGGGTCTCGGAGGCGGTGCGGGCGTACGCGGCGGCGCTGGAGGGGAGTTGGGGCGAGGACCTGACCACCACGGAGCTGCTGGGGCGGTTCCGGGCCCGGGTCGGGGCGGCGGAGGCGGCCACGCTGGCGGACGTGCTGCGCTCCGCCGACCAGGTCAAGTTCGCCCGCCGGGAGCCGGATCGCGCCACGGCGCTGGTGGAGTGGGAAGCGGCCCGGTCGTGGGTCCGGAGCTTTGACGGGCCGCCGCCCCGTGAGCCGCTGACGGAGGAGGCGGCATGACGCCGGACTTCGCACACCCCTGGGCGCTCCTCCTCTTGCTCCTCGTGCCGGTCTGGCACCTGTACCGGCACCGGCGCCGTCGCTCGCTCCTCTTCTCCCGGGCGGGCGTGGTGGGTGAGGTGACGTACCGGGCGGTGCGGTGGGTGGCCCGGGCGCCGGACTGGCTGCGGACGGGCGCCGTGGTGGCGCTGATCGTGGCGCTGGCCGGCCCCCGGACGGGCGTGTCCCGCACGGAGGTGGAGGCCGAGGGGATCGCCATCGCCGTGGTGCTGGACATCTCCACGTCCATGCTGGCCGAGGACTTCGCGCCCCGGAACCGGCTGGCGGTGGCGAAGGAGAAGGTGGCGGGCTTCATCCGGGGCCGGCAGTACGACCGGATCGGGATGGTGGCCTTCGCCGCCGAGGCGCTGACCCAGGTGCCGCTGACCATCGACTACGCGGTCCTGTACCGGGCGCTGGACCAGCTCGAGACGGGCCAGCTCGAGGACGGGACGGCCATCGGGACCGCCATCGCTACGGCAGCGAACCGACTGCGGCGGGCGCCGGGCGAGTCGCGGGTCATGATCCTCATGACGGACGGCGAGAACAACCGGGGCGAGATCGACCCGGTCACCGCGGCCCGGGCGGCGGCGGCGTTCGAGATCAAGATCTACACGATCGGGGTGGGCAGTGAAGGCACGGCGCCGGTCCCCATCGCCCGGGGACTGCTGGGTGGGTACCAGTATGCGAACCTGCCCGTCCACATCGACGAGGAACTGCTGACGGAGATCGCCGCCCTCACCGACGGCCAGTACTTCCGGGCCACCGACGAGGCGGCGCTGGACAGCATCTACCAGCGGATCGACGAGCTGGAGAAGACGGAGGTCGAGGTCCACACGTATACCAACTACACGCCCCGCCACCTCCCATTCGTGCTCCTGGCCGTGATCCTCTTCGCCGGAGAGTGGGGGCTCCTGGCCAGCCGGTGGGGGAGGGTGCCGTGAGCTTCGAGAGCCCGGGACTCCTCTGGCTGGCGGCGGCACTCCCCGCGGGGGTGGCCGTGGCCGTGTGGCTGTGGACCCGTCGCCGTCGCAGCGCCGTCCGGGCGCTGGGTACGCCGGCGCTCCTGGAGCGCCTCGGGGCCGGCGACCTGGCCCGGACGCCCTGGGACCGGGCGGCGCTCCTGGTGGGCGCGGCGCTGGCGCTCGGGCTGGCCGCCGCCGGACCACGGTGGGGGCTCGAGAGCGTGGAGGAGGAGACCGCGTCGGCGGACCTGGTGCTGGCACTCGACGTCTCCAAGTCCATGCTGGCCCGGGACGTGGCGCCGGACCGGCTGGAGCGGGAACGGGTCCTGGCCCGGCGGGTGCTCCGGGAGCTGGCGGGCGACCGGATCGGGATGGTGGCCTTCGCCGGCCGGGCCTACGTCCTGGCGCCCATGACCGTGGACCACAGCGCGCTCCAACTCTACCTGGATGCACTGGACCCGGAGATCGTGAGCCAGGGCGGCTCGTCGCTGGCGGCGGCGGTGGAACAGGCCACGGACCTGGCGCTGGGGCGCGATGAGGCGCGCCAGGGGTCGGTGCTCCTGGTCACGGACGGCGAGGAGCTGGACGACGAGGACGCGGTGATCCGTGCGGCGGAACGGGCGGCCCGGCTCGGGATCACCGTCCACGCCGTGGGGGTGGGCACACCCGAGGGCGCGCCGATCCCGGAAGAGACCGTCGGCCCCGCGGGCGGGGGGGTGGAACGGTACAAGCGGGACGCCGAGGGCGAGATCGTGATCTCGCGCCTGAACGAGCCGCTCCTGCGCCGGGTGGCGGAGCTCACCGACGGGCGCTACCTGCGGTTGGGCGAGGCCGGCGGCACCGACGCGGTGCTGCGGACGCTCCAGGGGCTCGACCGCTCCGAGGGGCGGGTCGAGCAGCAGGTCCGGGAGAAGGAGCGTTACGCCTGGTTCGTCGCGGTCGCCCTGGTCCTGCTGCTCATGGACGGCATCGTGGCCGCCCGAGGACGCGCCCGCCCGCAGTCGGAAACGGAGCGATCCTATGCGTAGGCTGCTGGCATTGATGGCCCTGGTGCTCGTCACCACCGCCGGCGTCCTGGCCGGCGTGGAGCGGGGGAATCGTCTGTTCCGGGCGGGGAAGTACGCCGAGGCGGTGGCCGAGTACCGGGCGGCGCTCCGGGACGGCGATGACAGCCCGGTCCTGCGCTACAACCTGGGCACGGCGCTGCTTCGGACGGGGCGCTACGACGAGGCCCAGGAGCACCTGGAGGCGGCGCTGGAGGCCGTCGACCCCACGGTCCGCCAGTACGTGCACTACAACCTCGGCCAGCGGTTCCTCGAGGACGCCCGGTCCAGCCGCGACCCCCGGGCCACCGCCGGGCTCTACGACGCCGCGGTAGAGGCCTACCGCCAGGCGCTGCGGCTCCGTCCCGATGACGAGGACGCGAAGTGGAACTACGAGCTGGCGCTGCGGGAGCGTGAGGAGGCCATGCAGCAGCAGGGTGGCGGGGAGGGCGGCCAGAATCAGGACCGGGAGCAGGAGCCCTCGGAGGGCGACGAGGGGCAGGGTGGATCGTCGGACCCCGAGCAGGACCGCGAGCGGGAGCGGCCGCCCCGCCCGGAGGCCGGACAGCAGCCGTTGACGCCGGAGCAGGCGGAGCGGATCCTGAGCGGCGTGGAGCAGAACGAGCGGGAGCTCTTCCGGGACAAGCTGCGGCAGGGGCAGCCCCGGAGCCGCCCCGCCCGGGACTGGTAGCCCCGTGGCCGCGGCGCTCCTCCTCCTGCTGGCGCTCCACGCGCAGGACCCTGCCCGGGTCGGGGCCCGGCTGACCGAGCCGGAGGTTCACGCCGGCGAGACCACCACGCTGCGGGTGGACGTGGAGACCGAGGGCGCCCGGGCCGAGATCGGACGGTTCCGAACGCTCCCGCCGGGGATCGAGGTGGTGGGTACCCGGGACTACGACCAGCGGCAGTTCAGTCTGCCGGGCGGCACCCGCCGGTTCATCACCCGGGAGTTCGTCCTCCGGGCGCGGGCAGCCGGCCGGTACCGGATCCCGTCGATCCGGGTGACCGTGGAGGGCGAGGTCTACGGCACCCCGTCTCTGCTGCTGACCGTGACCTCCGCGCCCGGCCGGGAGCGAGGCGAGGGTCGGGGCTCGGGTGATGGCGTGGTCCTCCGGGCGTGGCTGGATGCCGACACCGTCTTCGTGGGCGAGCAGGTCACCCTCGAGGTGGAAGCCATGTTCTCCCAGCAGGCGCGCATGGGGCTCCGTCGGGCGCCGGAGTACGAGGCGCCCAGCCCCTCGGGCTTCTGGGTCCACGAGCTGCCCGACGCCGGCCGGCCCGTGAGCCGGAGCATCGGCGACGAGATCTACGAGGTACAGGAGTTCCGGCGGGCCTTCTTCCCCCTCTCCCCGGGGCGCTACACCATCCCGCCGGCCCGGCTCGAGTACGAGATGCGACGGGGGCTCCTCTACACGCCGGAGGCCCGCGAGCTCACCAGCGATCCCCTCCCGCTCATGGTGCTCCCCGTGCCCCCGGGGCGCCCGCCTGCGTTCAACGGCGCGGTGGGACGCTACGCCCTCCGGGGCCGCCTGGCCCCCGACCGCGTGCCCGTGGGCGAGGCCGCGGTCCTGACGGTGACCGTGGAAGGGGTCGGCAACGTGAAGGCGCTCCCGGCACCCGAGCTGCCCGACATCGCCGGCGTGGATGTCTTCCCGCCGAGTGAGGAGGCGGAGACCGGCGTGCAGGGGATCACCGTCCAGGGGCAGAAGACCTTCAGCTGGGTCCTGATCCCCCGGCAGGCGGGCGAGGTGGAGATCCCGGCCATCCGGTACGCCTTCTTCGACCCCGACCGAGGCGGGTTCGAGACCGCCTCCGTGGCACCGCTCTCCCTCCGGGTCACGCCGGCCACCACCGCGTCGGGCGACGACGCGCCACCCCCGGCCACCATCCGGTTCCTGAAGACCACGCCGGGGTCCGACCCGCTGGCGTGGGTCCGGGCCCCGTGGCTCGGTGCGGTCGTAGCACTCCCCCTCCTCATGCTTGCCGGGGCGCTCTTCTGGCGGCGGTGGAAGGGTCGGGAGGGGCGCGTCACCCCGTCAGGCCTGCGGCGGGAGCGGAAGCAGGGGCTCCGGGCGTTGGAACGCCGCGCCGCAGACGCCGACGACCGGGCGCTCTTCGCCGACGCCGAGGCCTTCGCCCGGCGCTGGCTGGCGGACCGCCTGGCGCTGAACCGGGCGTCCGTTTCGGACCTCGATGCGCTGGGCGAGGCGGGCGTGCCGGACAGCATGGCCCGGGCTGTGCGCCGGGTGCTCGACCGGCTGTCGGCTGGGCGCTACGCCCCCACCGCACCCCTGGCCGCCGAGCGCCAGGGCATGATCGGCGAGCTGCGCCGCGTGCTGGAGGCCGTGGACGGTGCTGCGCCGGCCCGGCCGGTGGGCCGGGATCGCGGGGGTCCGCCGCACGGAGACGCGTTCAGTGCGGGAACCCGGGCAGGCCTCCTGACGCTGGCGGTGGTGGGGAGCCTGGCGGTGTCGAGCGTTGTGGCCGCTGCGGGCGCGGCGGGCGCCGCGAACCGGGCGGCGGGGAGCGGGTCGGCGGCCGGCAGCGAGGTGGACCCGGCGGGCGGACAGGGTGGCCCCGTCGTCGTCGATGCCGTCCAGGAACGCGGGCAGGCGCCGGCAGACACGCTGTTCGCCCGTGGGCTGACGGCGTTCGAGAACGGCGAGTATTCGGTGGCAGCGGGGGCCTTCGAGGTCTACGTCCGCCGGGCGCCCCGGGACCCCGCCGGGTGGTACAACCTGGGCACGGCGTACTACCGGGCGGGGAGCGAGGGCTGGGGCGTGTGGGCGTGGCTGCGGGCCCTGGAGCTCGACCCCCGCGACGGCGACACGCGCCACAACCTCCGGGTGGCGGGCGTAGCGCCGGAGCTGGTGCAGCGAGCCACGCCGGCGCTCCCCCTGCGCCCCTCCGAGCTCCTCCTCCTGGCCGCCCTGGCCTGGCTCCTGGGCGGCGGCGCGGGGGCCGCGTGGATCCTGCGGCGCCGCAGGTCCGCCGGTGCCGGGGCGGTGGGCGGGCTCGTCGTGGCCGCTGTGCTCGCGGCGGTGTGGTGGGGCTCGACGCGCGGCCCCGAAACCCTCATCGTGCTGGACAGCGCCACCCTGCGGGCGGGACCGGCACTCCGGTCCGAGTCCGTCTCGACGCTGGAGCCCGGGGCCGGGCTCGTGCCCGTGGATCGCTACGGCCGCTGGGTCCGGGCCCGCACGCTCCGGGGCGAGGAAGGGTGGATCGAGAGCCACCGAACCGGACGCCTGTGAGCGAACCCATGTTGAAGATCGTCGAGCACCCGCTGGTGCAGCACAAGATGGCGCTGCTCCGGGCCGAGAGCACCTCGAAGAAGGCGTTCCGGGAGCTGGTGGACGAGCTGAGCATGCTCCTGGGCTACGAGGCCACCCGCGAGCTGCGGCTTCAGCCTGTGACCGTGGAGACCCCGCTGGAGGAGATGGAGGCCCGGCGCCTGGCCGGGAAGAAGGTGGTCCTCGTCCCCATTCTCCGGGCCGGGCTCGGGATGGTGGACGGCGTGCTGCGGCTCATGCCGTCGGCCCGCGTCGGCCACGTGGGGCTCTACCGCGACCACGACACCCTCGAGCCCCACAGCTACTACTTCAAGATCCCGGGGGAGGCGAACGCCCGGCAGTTCATCGTGCTGGACCCCATGCTGGCCACCGGTGGGTCCGCATCAGCGGCCGTGCAGGCGCTGAAGGACGGTGGCGCCACCGACATCCAGCTCATGTGCCTCGTGGCCGCGCCGGAGGGCGTGGAGCGGCTGCGCGCGGAGCACCCGGAGGTCGGGATCATCACCGCCGCCCTCGACCGCGAGCTCGATGAGAACGGCTACATCCGCCCGGGGCTCGGCGACGCAGGCGACCGCCTGTTCGGCACGCTGTAGGCCCGCGGCGATTCTTTTCACTGGACGTCAGACATCACCACGAAACGGAAACGCATGGATATCAGCATCACCGGTACGGTCAAGCAGGTCCTGGAAGAGCAGTCGGGCACGGGGAAGAACGGTCCGTGGCGGAAGCAGGAGTTCATCCTCGAGACCGAGGGCCAGTACCCCAAACAGGTCTGTATCGTCCAGTGGGGTGAGAAGATCGACGAGTTCGGCGTCCGGGAGGGCGAACGCCTCACCGCCCACGTGGATATCCAGAGCCGCGAGTACAACGGGCGCTGGTACACCGACGTGAAAGCGTGGCGAGTCGAGCGCCCCGACGACGCGGGCGGCTCGCCCGCGCCCACCGCCGAAGAGCCGTGGCCCGAGGAGCCGTCGGGCCCCCTGGACGAGGACGACGGGCTGCCGTTCTAGCGTCGGAGCCGCCCGGGAGGCCTGTGGGGCCGGACGTGAACTTGCGTCCAGTACATCACACACGAATGTGGTTACTGTCACGCAAGGAACGAGACCATGAACGCCCAGACAGCGGACATCATCCTATTTGCGACGCGGTCCTGCCCGCACCGGCCCGTCATGGAGCAATGGCTCCGGGAGCTGGGGCTGGATTACCGACTGGCGTACGTGGAGGATCACGAGAGGGAAGCCGACCGGTACGGTGTCCAGCAGTCGCCGTCTCTGGTGGTCGACGACGAGTTGGTCTTCCAGGGCCTGCCCTCGCAGGGGGAGTTCGACGAGAGACTCGGGCGAGTCAGCGAAGCGCCGGGGGGTGAACCGGACGGTTCGGGGGCCTTCGACCGGCTTTCTCCTCGCGGAGACGGTCCACAAGTCCCTGAGCCGGTGCCCGGCGAGGAGGGTCTGTACCGGGTGGATTCCACCTGGGGCACCATCCAGCCATTCGAGGTGGCCGGCGGGATCCGTACGGTGGGAGAGCTCGAGGTGATGGAGCACCTGAGGGCGGAGTTGGGGGTGGTGGATGCCCGGACCCCCGGCTGGTTCGAGCGAGGCACCATCCCCGGAGCCGACAATATCCCCCACACCGACGTGGTGGAACGGATGGACGAGCTGGACCCGAGCGAGCCCACGGTCTTCTTCTGCAACGGCCCGCAGTGCGCCCAGTCCCCGTGGGCGATCGAGGCGCTGCTGGAGGCGGGCTATCCACCGGAGGCGATCCTCTACTACCGGGGCGGGATGCACGACTGGCTCACACTGGGGCTTCCCGCGGTCCCGGGGAACGGACCCTTCTCGGACAGCATGGACAAGGCGCAAACGTGATTATCCCGATGTGGACAGGGATCCTCGCATTGAGTGTGGGTGCGGCGGGCCTCGCCGTAGCTGCCTGGCGCCACCGTTCCACCCGCTCGGTGCCGGTCGCCGCCCTCTGGCTCACGGTGCCGTTGCTCGGCGCGGTGATCGCCTTCCTGCTGGGTCCGCCGAATCTCTTTATGTTCGGCCTGGGCGGAACGGCGCTCGTGCTGACAGTTCTGACGCTTGCCGGCGTGCTCGCGGCTCCCACAATCCGGGAACGACCGGATCGAGAGTCGTCCGGGACGCTTCGAGGCTCGGACGGAGAGGCGGTTTAGGTACCGCAGGATGACACGCCGCGCCGTCCGGCCCAACTGCCGGTGGGGGGCCGGTCGATATCGATGTCTTCCGGGAAGTGCACTATGTGGATTTCGCCCGGTTCACCCAACCTGCTCATATGTGGCGGTACCGGAAGCGGCAAGACCACGCTGGCCAACTGGGCGACCCGGACACCGCCCCTCGCGGTGGCCCTTCCGGCAGTGGAGGACGATACGGGCATCCTTCCCGCCCGGGATCTCCCGGGTCCGTCCCCCGGATGTCGCCGGCGCGGGGCGTATGAACATTGGCCAGCACGAGGTCGTCCGCCTCAAGCGGACCTCCCGTTCCCCCGGGCCACCAGCGTTCCCCGGAGCATCCCCATCTGGCAGGTGAACTCGTACTCGCCTGCCTCCGGGGTCAGCTCGATGGTGACCTCTTCGCCCTCGGGCAGCTCCCGGGAGATCCCGAAGTCGGGGAACTCGACCCGCTCGCTGCACGCGGACGTTTCCTGCCGGAGAAACGTGAGCCGGACGGGCTGATCGGCCCGGACCTCGATGCGGGCGGTGTCGTAGCCGCTCTTCACCCGGATCGTGCTCTCCTGCACACCGGCCACGGCCGTGGCCAGGGTCGACTGGCTCTCACTGAGCCAGAAGTACCACACGATCCACCCAGTGGTCAGCAGTGCGAAGATGTCGACCAGAATGACGTCGATGCCCATTTATGCCCCCTTCGGCTGATACAGCCGCAGTCGGTTTGCGTTGGTTACCACGGTGACGGAGCTGAAGGCCATGGCCGCCCCCGCCAGGATCGGTGAGAGCAGCAGGCCGAACGCGGGGTACAGGACCCCGGCCGCCACCGGGATACCGGCGGTGTTGTAGGCGAACGCGCCGAACAGGTTCTGCTTGATGTTGCGGAACGTGGCCCGGGAGACGTCCATGGCGATGGCCACGCCGTTCAGCGATCCCCCGATCAGGGTGATGTCGGCGGCCTCGATGCCCACGTCGGTGCCGGTGCCGATGGCGATCCCGACGTCGGCCTGGGCCAGCGCAGGCGCGTCGTTGATGCCATCGCCCAC
>JAWODW010000028.1:0-6493 GCA_046483065.1 Longimicrobiales bacterium
TTTTCTTCTTCATGCCTATTGCGATCGCCAGCGCAACAACAATGAGCACAAGATATGCTGCGATAGGCACACCCCCCTCATCGGGCGCGCTTCCATCCTCTCCCCTTGCGTTGATCACGCCCAGCTTCTCCTCAGTCCTCTTGTTATTATATACGACATGGCCTTTGGCCACGACCGCCCTCAATCTGGCCGGGGTCACTGTGTCGGCAGACGGGCCTGCGCGGACGCGCGCGGGGGAGCGGGTCGCGGCCGCCGTCACCATCACCAACACCAGCGCCGCTCGCGTCCCGCCTCTGGTCCTCCAGGCCATCATCGACGGGGATCAAGAGCTGGACGCGCCCGCCGCCTGTCAGATCCTGGCGCCCGGCGAGACCTGTGCCTTGAGCCACGAGATCACCGTCGGTCTCCTGTCCGGCGATGAGGTCCTCGCCAGCCGGATCGAGGCTCGCTACCGGGCCGACGGGCTGGCCGAGCTGGTCACGGATGCCGCGCACCACGCGGTGGCCATTATCTCCCCCTGGCAGAAGGGGACCGGGATCCCGGCCGGGGCGGGCTCGCCCACGCTGGCCGTCTGCCCCGCATCGCCCGACGTGCTCTACGCCGGCTTCCGCGACGGCGGCGTGGTCTGGAGCGGCGACGCGGGGCTGAGCTGGACCGCGACGGCCCTGGACGAGGCCGACGTCTCCGCCGTCGCCGTCGATCCCCGGGAGTGCGCCACCGTCTACGCCGCGGCGGGGCGGGACGGAGTGATGAAGAGCGAGGACGCCGGCCGCAGCTGGGAGCCTGCCTCTCGGGGCCTGGCGGGGGCCGGTGTCACCAGCGTGGCCGTCGATTCCGACAACCCGGACGTGGTCTACGCCGGGACCGACCAACAGGGCGTCTACCGTTCCGGCGATGGCGGGGCGAGCTGGCGGCCATGGGGGTTGCGGTCCCTGACCGTGACCGATCTGAGCGTCACCGCGGACGGGGAGGGGCTGGTCGCCGCCACGAATGCGGACGGGGTCCACCGGCGCCTCGACCGCGGCCCGCTCGGGGGCTCCTGGGAGGCGGTCAACGAGGGAATCGACGAGGAGGATCGGGAGGTTTATGCCGTGGCCGTGGATCCCCGGGACGGCGACATCGTCTTCGCCGCCACCTCCGGCGGCGTCTACCGGACGCTGGACGGAGGGGCCACCTGGCGCTGCGTGCTGTCCTCTCCCCGGCCGGCCTACGCCGTGGCGGTCGACCCCGACGACGGCGACATCGTCTACGCCGGGACGGCCGGCGGGGTCTACCGGAGCGTCAGGGGCGGCGCCCCGTGGTCCTGGGAGTCGTTCGATCCCTGGTTGGAGGACCTGGCCGTGCGCAGCGTGGTCGTCGGCCCCGGGGCCTCAGTCGTCCACCTCGGCACCGCCGACGGCGCCTGGCGCCACGAGCGCTGACTGGGCGCCTGACGGTAGCCCTGATGGTGGTCCCCTTTCCATAGGCGATGACCCGCGCAGCGGGCTCTCCCCCGGAAGCGCCCCGTTCGTAGTTAGCCACGAAGCCGTGCGGAGTGGCGTCCAGTACACACGAGAGCACGATCCTTCCCGAAATCTGGCCGGGCCGCAGGCGACTGCCGCATCCTCGCCGGCGCGGGTGACTGTCCGGACGAGAGGGCGCGCTGGTATCCGGGAAGGCTAATTGACATTTTCCTGCTCCGGACGATAATGGCCTCCATCGCATCTGACGTCTTCTCCACCTCACAGGTGCGCCCGGAACTGCGGGTCTGAGCGCTCATGCGGGGGGCCTATGCCGATCGGCATCCCGGTCACCCGCCCAGCAGACCCGGCAGGCTCAGGATTCCTTTCACACATAACCTGACCCGAATCCCAGACGCACGCTACGGGCGGGTTCCGCCGATCAGGTCCGGGTTCCCGGGTCAGGGAAGGTAGGCCCAGGTACGCTGGGTAAAGGAGTCTGTCCATGCACCATCAAGTGTGACAACGTGCGCCGCGCAGCGGCTGCTGGCCGGTAACAGAGAGATAGATCGGAGGATACGATCCCATGGACTTATCATCGAAGCGGTGGCCCTTGCTCGTCTTCGCCACAGCACTGGGCTTGCTCCTGACCCTGGCGGTGTCGGCGGCGGACGCCTGGCACGTCGAGAGGGCATCGACGGACTCATTGGCAGGGCGCGCGGCCGAGGCTGCCTCGGACCCGGCGAGCGGCTGGGCCAGCCTGACGGGTAGTGCTGACTCCGGGCCGTCCGTACCATCAGCGAGCGTGCTCGACGCGGAACGGGACGGGCAGCAAGTCGAGCAACTGTCCGCCGCATCCGCGGAGTCAGACGGCGTCCTCGAGGTGTTCACGAATACGTGGTCCTACTCGACGATCGGCCTGGTCTACGACCCCGAGCGCGACCTGGTACGGTACGCCCACGAGAGCCAGTCGAGCACCCACAACCCGACGATCTACGACGTGGACCCCGTGCCCATACCGTCGCACTCAGCATGGCCCTCTCCACGCAGAACGCCGGGTGGCCCTGGCAGGTGGACAACCGGACCGGGGCGGGGTACGACTTCGTGGCCGGCACCTATTTCCTCCCCGACTACAACGGGGACCTGTCCTACGCCGATGACAACATCGTGGAGGTCGACGCCAACGGCACCGTCCTCAACGCGTGGGAGATGGACGACGAGGTGGGGAGTAACGACAGCTCGGACGGCTCCGAGATCGACAGCATCATCGACATCGCCGTGGTCCCTGGGAGTCCCAACCGGTATTTCGTCACGGCTGCCTATGACGACGCCATCGTCTACGAGATCGCCCTGACGCGGACCGGGACCTGGTGGACGCCCAACTCCTGGACCACGGTGATGACCTACACCGGCGCCATCTCCGACACATTCCACGACAACCTGGGCATCGACTACGATGCGCAGAACCAGGTGCTCTACCACTCGGGGTGGAACACGACGACGATCCTGGTGACCGATCTGAATATGGTGCCCGCCGCGGAGGGGAGCCCCACCTTCGACTGCCCCGGCGCCGGTGGGTACAACAGCGGCGTGACGTTCGTCGAGGGGTCGGATCCGCCGGAAGTGTGGGTGACCGACTTCTCCAGCGACAAGACGACCCGTTGCCTCGCCTTCGGGGCAGAAGAGCCAGATCCCGGGTGGGAGAAACGGGTCGATGGGCAGCCGTGGGAACAGGATCTGGTCGTCACCAGGGAGACGGCGGATGCGGTCGTAGTCACCGACGTCATCACCGCCCTGGAACCGTTCACGCTGACCGAGTCCTGGGACCCGGCACATCTCTCGCTGGTCGATTGGGACGTAGTGCCGCCGGTGGCGGACGTCATCACGGGCGTGGGATCCCTCCAGATCGTGGGCCCGGCGGGCCCGCCGGAGGCGGTGATGGTGGAGAAGTGGTTCTACGTCCAGCCGTGCGACTGGACCACGACGGTGCTGGAGGAGGAGCTGGTGGTCGAGGGCGGCCCGTCGTTCCCCGTCCGGTCGGTGACGATTGAGAAGCAGCCGCCGGAGTTGTGGATCGAGAGCGAGTACAGCAACGAGGTCGCGGCCGGCACGGTGGCTTCCTTCACGCTGGAGTACGGCAACACGGGCGGTTACGAGAACGACGTGGAGATCCGGAGCGAGTTCCCGACCACGGCCCCCATCGTCTACGCCGAACCGCCCCCGGATCGGGTCTCGATGGATGGCCAGCGGGCGGCGTGGGACGTCGGCGACCTGGCGACGGATCACGGAGGCCGCATCGACGTGTACGTCTTCATCGACGAGAGGGGTCCCACCAGCCGCACGATCGCCATCTCGAATGGCATCTTCGATCACTTCGACGTGGTGAAGGACGAGGCGCCGGTCGACTTCCACGCCAACGCCGACGCGTTTCCCGTGGCGTGGGACAAATACATTCACTCCGATGTCCCTGACGTGCCCTGGCACCCTGGCATTTCGGCGACGGTGGAGACCTCACAGACGTTCGCCGTTGAGGAGGTCATACACCCGCTGGGCAATCCCTCCGGCTTCAGCCTCGTCGATGAGTGGAACCCGGAGGAGGTGACGCTGCTGGATGGCTGGATGGTCGAACCGATCACTTACATGCCCTACGTCAGTACCCCGACATCCGGCATGTGGATTCTGTCGGTGCCTGCGGGCGTGGACTATGGGCCGGCGGAGATCTTCAAGATGTTCCATGCCGAACCCTGCACGTGGACCGAGACGGTTGTGTGGGAGACACTTCTGGTCGGATCGGGCGGGGTGAGGCACCGGCCCTTCGTCGTCAACAAAGGGCCGCCAGATCTGTGGATCGAGAGCGCGTTTGACGAGCGCGTCTACGGGCGGGACGAGACCGAGTTCGTGCTCCACTTCGGCAACGCCGGAGGCTTCGAGAACGCCTTCTCCATCGGCAACACCTTCCCGGCGGAGGCGACCTTCCTCGGATCCGACCCGCCGCCGGCAGGGGGAGGGGAGGGGGACTCGACGGTGGAGTGGGAGTTCCCCGACGGTATCGGTACCGGCGATGAGGGTGCGATCACGGTCACGGTTCAGATCGCCGAGGGAGTGCCGCCCTCCACCACGATAGAGATCTGGGCCGGGATCTTCAACCACGTCGACGAGCTGGCGGACGAGGCGGTGACGGCATATCACGTGCCGCCACCGGAGTGGGAGAAGTGGGTCAACGGGACACCGTGGGCGTCCGACCTGGAGCTGACCATCGACGTATTCGACTTGTTCAGCGTCACGGACGTTATTTCCACCCGGTCCGCGGCCGCCATCGTCGAGCACTGGGATCCGGATCGGCTGTCTCTCAGGGGGTATACCAGGGAGCCGGAGGAGGGCATTGTCCTTTCCGATCCGGGTTTCCTCTCCTGGGAGTTCCCTGACGGCGCGCCCGGGACGATCACGCTGACCAAGTGGTTCGGCGTGGAGCCCAACGTCGAGACCTACAGCGTCCTCTGGGAGGAGCTGTGGGTGGAGGACGTGATGTGGGAGCGCCGGCCCGTCTTCGTCGACAAGGTGGAGTGGAGGGTGTACCTGCCGCTGGTGGTTCGCGGCCACGACTCGGGCTGAGCCACCCGGCACCACGGACCTTCCCGAAAGCTAACAGACCTGACAGGTTTCCGGAAACCTGTCAGGTCTCCTCATCGCAATATCCGCGCCAGCGCGGGCGACCGTGTGTGCGGAAGGGCATACCGGCTTTCGGGAAGGTCCCCCCTTATGCGATTCCCTGGCATGGCCCGCGCCTGGCGTTAACCTCCACCCAGAACGGACTACCATGCGGCTGTAAGTATGTCCGATATATGACGCGTCCGATCGCGTGCTCGACCTGACCAGGGAGGAACAGGATGACCAATCTCACGACTCACCAATCCCCTGACCCCACGAAGCGCGTCAGGTACTTCGACGGCCAGATGCTCACGGCCAAAGACCTCACCCAGGACCAGGCCTACTTCCTGGAGCACAACCGCCGTCACAACCGGACCCTCCACGGCTACGGCACCGTCTGCGGCCTCGCCGTCTCCGCGCGCCGCACCGCCGAGGGGGTCGAGGTGGTGGTCTCGCCGGGCCTCGCTATCGATCCCGTTGGTCGCGAGATCCACGTGCCGGAGGCTCAGCGGGTCACGGCCGAGGATCTGGACGATTGGATCGCTCAACACAAGGAGGACGTGACGGAGCCGCGTGGGGAGCCGCTGCGTTCCTTGTCCCTCACCCTGGTCATCTGCTACGCTGAGCGCGAGACCGACCCGGTGCCCGCTCCGGGCGACCCCTGCGGCACTGAGGAGGAGAGCAGCGTCCCCTCGCGCATCGCCGATAGCTTTGAGCTCCGTCTGACGCTGGATCCCCCGGCGCAGGCCGAGGAGGAGGCCGTACGGCGTTTTGGAGACCTCCTCCGCCGGATCGAGATCACCGCGGGCCCCGAGGACCACGTCACGGCGGAGCAGATGGCGAATCTGGTGCGTGGCTTGGTCAGGGGGCTGGGGCCCGGGCCGAAGCTGAGGTCGAAGCGGTCAGACCCCGGGACCCTGCGGCTCCACCCTGATGAGGCGCACCAGATCCTGCAGGTGGCGTTCCGGGTGTGGGTGACCGAGGTGCGGCCCGGGCTCCTGGGCGACGGCGTCGAGTGCGCCGCTGTCCCCGGCCACGCAGGCGTGGCCCTGGCCCGGCTGGAGGTCCCCCTGGGCGAGTCATGGGAGATGACCGGCGAGGTCCAGGTGCACCAGGACGACCGTCCCATCCTGCTCCACACCCGCCTGCTGCAGGAGTGGCTCGCGGTAGGTCAGTAACAGAAGTCGCTGTGCCCCGGGGGCGTAAGGGCTGTACCGCAGCAGCGCTGGGCCCGGGAGACCTTCGAGAGGATCGCGGGCATCGACTACGGGAGACGGGACGGCGGCGCGGTAGCCTTCTTCCTCCTGGCGGACGCCATCAGTGGCCGCGGGCTGCCTTGGCGTCCGCTAACCTTCCCGAAAGCTAAGTCGGGCCGGATCTAGCTCCCTCCACGGGGTCCGGTGGAC
>JAWODW010000030.1:0-10358 GCA_046483065.1 Longimicrobiales bacterium
CCCCAGCCCACCTCGGCGCCGTAGTGCGTCAGCCCGTGGGTGCCCGCCAGCGCCGTGGCCGACCCGGCGGCGCCCACCGGCAGCGGTGTGCCCGTCTCGAGCTGGATGACACCGCCCGCCGCGTTGCCCCACAACGACGACGCCGGACCCCGTACCACCTCCGCCCGCCGGATCCGCCTCGGGTCGAGGTGACTGAGCGACGTCTGGCCGTCCGGGAGCGTGGCGGGGATCCCGTCCACCAGCACCTTCACCCCCCGGACCCCGAACTGGGCCCGGGCCCCGAACCCGCGCACGCTGAGCCGGTCGCCCTGGCTGAAGTTGTACCGGTTGTCCACCTGGAGCCCCGGCACGGAGCCCAGCGCCTCTGCCAGCGTCAGCCCCGGCCCCGTTCCCTCCACACGCTCCACCGTCACGGCGAACGGCACCTCGGAGAGGAGGAGCGGGGTGCGGAGGACCGTCACCCGGACCGGGGCCAGCGGGATGGCCGCGCTGTCCGTCGCTTCATCGACGGTGTCGGGCCCCGCCTGCGCCCCGACCGGGGTGGAGAGCAGGACGGCGGCGAGCGCGAGGTACGGGACGGTTCGCATGACGCCGAACGGTGACCGGAATGCGCCGTGAAGGCAAATCCCCCGGCACGGATCGTGAACATTCCCTTTTCCTGTGTGCCCGTCACCTGACTCGCACAAGGGAGAAGCGCAGGCATGACCAAGCGACCCGACCAGCACAACATCGACCACGAAGAGGCCGGCACCACCGACCACAAGTTCCACAGCGATGAAGACGACCCGCCGGCCGACACCGAGACGGATGAGCCCAAAGAAGCCACGCCGGAGCCGCCCCCCACGCCGCAGGAGCTCATGGAGCAGCAGCGGAAGCAGGCAGAAAAGGACCGGGAAGAAGAGCTCGAGCGGGCCCGGGAGCATACCGAAGGCGACTGACGCGATCGAGTGCCCGTCGGTGTCGAAAGCGTGGAAAGTGACACTGTGGAGAGTGTGGAAAACGGCCGCAATCCCAGGGAAATCAACGGTCGCTGAAGTGTATAACTATGTGCAGAAGTCGAGTCTTGACACCCACTATATGTGGTGGTATCATAGATAGCCCGCACAACATGTAGGGCATTCCATGCGGCTCCACCCCAAGTTCGGTCGCCCCTGCGTGGCGCGGTTGAAGGCCGGCGAGAGCGAAGGCTCCAGATAGATCGAGTTATCCACGTAACGGCTCGTACAGCCAACATCAGTCGAGAGGTACTTTTTATGACCCGGAAAGCCGCGAACTCTCCCGCTCCGGCCGATGTACTGCCCGAAGATCTTCCGAAGGCGGACATGACCGAGAACGCCCGGATCATCATGGGCAAGCGCTACCTGAAGAAGAACGAGGACGGTCAGCCCATCGAGGAGCCGGAGCAGATGTTCTGGCGCGTGGCGCGGGTGATCGCGGCGGTGGACGCCGAGTACGGCGCGAGCGAGGGTGCGGTGGATGCGCTGGCGCGGGAGTTCTACCGGCTGATGACGGAGCGGCTGTTCGAGCCGAACAGCCCGACGCTGATGAACGCGGGCCGCCCGCTCGGGCAGCTGAGCGCGTGCTTCGTACTGCCGGTGTCCGACGCGCTGTCGAACGGGAAGGACGGGATCTACGACACGCTGCGGAGCATGGCGCTGGTGCATCAGAGTGGCGGCGGTACGGGCTTCAGCTTCAGCCGTCTCCGTCCGGCGAACGACGTGGTGAAGAGCACCATGGGCGTGGCCAGCGGTCCCGTGAGCTTCATGAAGCTGTACGACAGCTCCACGGAGGTGGTGAAGCAGGGCGGAACGCGTCGGGGCGCGAACATGGGGATCCTGCGGGTCGACCACCCGGATATCCGCCGGTTCATCACGTGCAAGAGCGATGTGAGCGAGGTGACGAACTTCAACATCAGCGTGGCCATCACCGAGTCGTTCATGGAGGCAGTGAAGAAGGGGGAGACGTACGAGCTGAAGACGCCGCGTACGGGCGAGGTGGTGGGAGAGGAGGACGCCAACGAGATCTTCGACATGATCATCCACGGCGCGTGGGCCACGGGTGAGCCGGGCGTCTTCTTCATCGACGAGGCGAACCGGTACAATCCCGTCCCGGAGCTGGGCAGCTACGAGGCTACGAACCCGTGCGGCGAGCAGCCGCTCCTGCCTTACGACGTCTGCAACCTGGGCAGCATCAACGTCGGGATGTTCGTGAAGGAAGACGTGGCCGATGGCGCGCCACTGGACGAGAAGATCGACTGGGACGAGTTCCGGTCGGTGGTGCACCTGGCCGTCCACTTCCTGGACAACGTCATCGACGCCAACAACTACCCGCTGGACGAGATCCACGACCTGGCGCAGAAGATCCGCCGGATCGGACTCGGCGTCATGGGCTGGGCCGACCTCCTCATCCGCCTCGGGATCCCGTACAACAGCGACGAGGCCATCGAGGCCGCCCGCACCGTCATGGGCTTCATCGAGGAGGAGAGCCGGAACGCGTCGGAGAAGCTGGCCGGGGACCGGGGCACGTTCCCGGCGTGGGAGAAGAGCATCTGGGGCCCCGACAGGACCGCCGCGAAGGTCGACGGCGAGCGCGTCCGGCCCGTGCGGAAGCTGCGCAACTCCAACATCACCACCGTGGCGCCCACGGGGACTATCTCCATCTTCGCCGACTGCAGCGGCGGGATCGAGCCCCTCTTTGCCGTGGCCTTCATGCGCAACCAGGCCGGCAGCATGATGGCCGACGTGAACAAGGACTTCATCAGGATCGCCAGGGAGCAGGGCTGGCACTCCGACGAGCTCATGGAGCGCATCGCCGAGGAGGGCCACATCCACTTCGATGAGGTGCCCGAGGACGTCCAGGGCGTCTTCGTCACCTCCCATGACGTGAGCCCCGAGTGGCACATCAAGATGCAGGCGGCCTTCCAGGAGCACGTGGACAGCGCCATCTCCAAGACGTGCAACTTCAGCCAGGACGCCACCGAGGACGATGTCCGGGAGATCTACCTCCAGGCCCACGAGCTGCGCTGCAAGGGCGTCACCGTCTACCGCGACGGCAGCCGCCCCGCCCAGGTCCTCTCTACCGGGAAGACCGCCAAGGGGGAGACGTCGCCGAAAACCGCCGACCTCGAGGCCAAGCTCGCCGACGCCCGGGAGGAGAACCACCAGCTCCGGCAGGAGAGGGAACAGCTCGAGGAGGCCATGCAGGACCTCGAGGTCAAGAGCCAGAAGCGGCTCCACAAGCGGACCCGGCCCCAGGCGCTGAACGGCACCACCCGGAAGATCCGCAGCCCCCTCGGCGAACTCTACGTCACCGTCAACGAGGACGAAGACGGCCGGCCCTTCGAGGTCTTCGCCACCCTCGGCAAGGCCGGCGGCGCAGCCATGGCTCACGCCGAGGCCATCGGTCGCATGATCTCCCTCGCCCTGCGGTCCGGGATCCCCATGGATGACGTCGTCAACCAGCTCCGGGGCATCTCCTGCGACCGCGCCGTGGGGATCGGGCCCAACAAGGTCCTCTCCATGCCCGACGCCATCGGACAGATCCTCCAGACCCATATGATGGAGAAGGAAGGGATCCAGGAGGAACTGCCCATCAGCGGCGCCAACAGCCCCGCCTCCCAGGCTGCGCCGGCACCGAAGGTGGCCCCGCCCGCAAGCGCCGGCCCCACCGGGCAGGACACCGAGCTCGAGACCACCGACTACTACGACCCGGGCGACGCCTTCATCGGCACCTGCCCCGAGTGCTCCAGCGACCTCCAGTTCGCAGAAGGGTGCGTCAAATGCCTCAGCTGCGGGTATTCAGAATGTGGGTGAGCCCCGAGGAGGCTGTGACGTTCATCCAAGCGGCGCCACTTCGAACCCCAGGCGCTCGCCGTTTTCGCGGATCCGCCGGTCGAGTGTGAGGAGCCGCAGACCCGGTATCGCGGATCGGGCGGCGAGCGCGCTGGCGAGGTGGATGGCATCGAGTGAACGGGTGGGTTCGGAGGGGAAGGGTCGGGCGGCCCGCTCGGTCACGTCCTCGTCTATTCTGAGCAGCGACCAGCCCGCACTCACCCGGGCAAGTGCGGCCGCCTGGTCCGCGGCTTCGGCTTCGGTGAGCGTGCCGCCCGCCACGTAGCGCAGCAGCACCCGCCGGCACTCCAGCAGCGTCAGGTCCGAGGCGACGATGCCGTCGACTTCCTGCATGACAGCTCCGACTTCGTCGCCCGCCGCCTCCCCCAGCAGCCAGGAGAGCACGGCGCTGGACTCGGCGTAGATCATCGGTCCCCTCGCTCCTCGTCGAGGAGCTGCCGGACGCTGCCCGGCGGCACCACACGTGGGCGCGGCGCGTACAGCGACGGATCGTGCGGCGCCCCCAGTGTCGCCAGCCCTCGCCGGGCAAGCTCCTCGAGACCGTCGGGCACGGGCCGGGCGGCCCGCGGGGTCGGTGGACACAGCTCCGCTACCACGGTGCCGCCGTTCGTGACCAGCACCGTCTCGCCGGCTTCCACCAGCCGGATGTAATGGGAGAGCTTGTTCTTCAGCTCCCGGATCCCGACCGTACGCATAGCCGCAATGTAGCCACGTGTGGCTACACCGGGAAGCCGCACGCCGGACCTCCTCAGCCCCCCACCTCCCCATCGTCGGCCGAAGGCCGGCTCCCCGGCCCCGGCAGCGCCGCCGCCTTCTCCACGTTCAGGAGCACGCTGTCGGCGCAGCGCGCCAGCTTCTTCGCCATGTGGGCGTCGGTCTCCATGACCTGGGCGGTGAGGTCTGCCATGGCCCGATGGAACTCCCGGGTAGTGGCCACGAGGTGCTGCTCCAGCTCGGCCAGCTCGTCGTCGGTGAGGTGATCGCGGGTGAGCAGCTCGTCGATGCGGTCCATGCTCCCTCCTGGGTTGCGGTTGTACCGGAAAGATCCGCTCGTCCGAACGACCTGCCCATAGCGGGGTGCGCCAATCTACTGGCAGGATGGGACGGGTTGTCGGACCGTCCCTGGCCGAGCTGATCGGGCGCCGCCACCGCGGCGGAGGATCGCGCCGGCTCGCGTCTTTGACACCCTCCCTCCGGGCGTCCACCTTGCGGCATTCCGCGAAGCCCTTCCAGCACCGATGGGAGGAGGAGCCGATGACGACGGGCGAACACACCGTGGTGCCGTTCTCGGCCGGCCGCCGGATGGTGGCCGCCACGAGCACGGTGAACCGGCAGCGGAACACGATCCACGGGCTGACGGAAGTGGATGTGAGCGTGCCCCGCCGGCTGCTCAGGGAGCACCGGGAGCGGACGGGGGAATCGCTGTCGCTTACGGGGTACGTGGTAGCGTGCCTGGCCCGGGCCATCGAGGAACAGCCGTCGCTGAATGCGTTCCGTCGCGGCCGGAAGCTGTTCCTGCTGGATGACATCACCATCAACACGCTGGTGGAGCGCGAGATCGACGGCGAGAAAGTGCCGGAGCCGCACCCGATCCGGGCGGCGCAGCGCAAGAGCTACCGGGAGATCCACGAAGAGATCCGGGCGGCGCAGCGGCATACCAGCGACCGGCTCGGCACCCTCTCCGGCAGCCCGTGGTACCTGCGCTTCCTCCCCGAGATCCTGGCCCGGCTCTTCGTCCGCGTGGCGGCCCGGAGCGTGGGGATGGCCAAGCGGTACGGCGTCCTGGCCGTGACCGCCATCGGGATGTTCGGCGGCGGCGCCGCGTGGGCGATCCCCCTGACGGCGGCCACCGTAACCATCACCGTCGGCGGTATCGTGCAGCGGCCGGTGCTCGTGGATGGCGCGCTGGAGCTCCGGGAGCACCTCTGCCTGACGTTCTCGTTCAACCACGACCTGGTGGACGGCGCCCCCGCCGCCCGCTTCATGAAACGGCTCGGCGAGATCCTGGCGTCGGGCGAGGTGGTGCGGGAGGCGACGGCGTGAGATAGGCGGCGGCGTACGGGGCGGGGTTTTTCCGACAACCAAGAATTGTTACAATGTGCCCGTCATGCCATGCTGCGGTGCCCGGTCCCCCGCCGGTCCGCGACCCCGGGCGTGGCCCTACATCCATCCCAGAAAGGTGGTTCCATGACGGACACGATCGATGCCCAGGCCTCCCTGGAAGCGACGCTGAAGGATGAGATCATCCGGATGTACCAGGAGGTGGCGGAGGACCCGGAGGCCGAGTTCCATTTCTACCACGGCCGGGAGGCCGCGGAGCTGTTCGGGTACGAGAGGGAGTGGCTGGACCGGGCGCCGTCGGGCGCGGTGGAGTCGTTCGCCGGGGTAGGCAACCCGCACCTCCGGGCCGAGATTCAACCGGGCGAGACGGTGCTGGACCTGGGGAGTGGCGCCGGGCTCGACGCCATCATCGCGTCGTGGCGGGCGGGCCCGGAAGGCCAGGTGATCGGCGTCGACCTGAACCCGGCCATGTGCCGGAAGGCCGAGGCCCACGCGGAGGCCACGGGCTCGAGTATGGAGTGCCATGAAGGGAAGATGGAGGATCTGCCGGTCCCCGACGCGTCGGTGGACGCGGTGATCTCCAACGGGGTGATCAATCTATCGTTCCGGAAGCGGCGTGTGGCCGAGGAGATGTTCCGGGTCCTGAAGCCCGGGGGTCGCATCTCGGTTACGGACATTGTGAGTGGGAAGCAGCTCTCCCAGGACATCGTCAACGACCCGAAGCTGTGGGCCTCCTGAATAGGAGGCGCTCTCCTGGAAGGAGAGATGTTCAGGCTGTTGGAGGAGTCGGGCTTCGAGCGCGTGCGTTCCGCCGTGGTGCCCGAGTTCCGGTTCCGGCAGGAGTCCACCCAGAACTCGGCGGAGGCCTACGGCGTGAAGGCCGCCATGATGACCGCCCGGAAGCCCGAGGGCTAACGGAGAGCGCCGCCGGCAGCGGGTGGTGGGCCGGCCCCGTTCAGATCCGCTGGAGCTGCTGCCGCTTCACGTCGTAGCGGAGCGACTGGGAGCGCAGGACCTTGCCGTCGTCGTTCTCCCGGAAGACGCGCTTTACGGGTTTCCCATCGTCGTGCTGGTCGGACCAGAAGAGTGGGGTGGGGGTGCCGTCCTTCTTGGTGATCGGGATCCTGGCCATGCGGTGCCTCCGGCGCAGCTCGTTGGAATCGCAGGCCGCGGGTTCGGCGGGAGATTCTGGCGAGAGAACCCTTGATACCCTCGAGGGGGCAGGGGGGTCCCCCGGATGCAGGGGGCGGATGACGAAACGGCCGCCCCGGTCTGTGCCGGGACGGCCGTTCCGCGATCACGGCCGTGAGGCCGCGTCTATGTGTGGCTCAGCTCACGCCGGCCGGACGTTCTGGGCCGCGGGGCCCTTCTGGCCCTGGACCTTGTCGAACTCCACCGTCTGACCCTCGGCCAGGCTCTTGAAGCCCTCGCCCTGGATGTCACTGTGGTGAACGAAGCAGTCGTCGCTGCCGTCTTCAGGCTGGATGAATCCGAAGCCCTTTTCGTCGTTGAACCATTTTACTGTTCCTGTGGCCATGCCGTACTCCCTGTGTCTGTAGATCTGGTGCCCTCGGGGTGCGGCATCTCCGTACCTCTCGAACTCACCGATTATGTGGCGTGCAACAAAAAGACCCGGACGCTAGCGCCCAGGTCCCGTTATCGTTGCTGGTTCCGGCCGTGCCGGAGCTTTTCGCCTTGTGCTACAACATCGCGGGAGAAGGGCCGTGTGTCAACACCCGCCTGGGTTAGCGCGCGCCTCGGGTTAGCGCGTACCTGGGTTAGCGGGTCCAACGACGAGCGGCTGGACACCGCGGTCCGAACGTAGCAATATTGTCAGAACCCCTTAACGGAGCCCTGTACATTGATGACCGCATTGACCCCCATTCGTACCGTTGCGTTTACTGGCATCCTGATCATGGGCATGTTCGCCCTGTCCGGCTGCGGCGGAGATGATTCGACCGTGCCTGAGGGTGCGCCCCCGAGCCACACGGTGGTGAGAGGTGGCGTTGCCCATATGGATGGGCTGGACGCACCAACGTTGAACTGCGCGCGCTGCCACGGACACCAGTTGATGGGTGGTGTGGACGGCCAGCCGAGCTGTTACGAGTGTCACGACCGGGTCTGGTAGACCCTCTCCTCACAGGCTGGTCAGACGACCACGGCCGGGACCTTTCGGGGGCTCGACCTCCAGGTGACGTGCGTCTCACGGGTGGCCGGTGGTGTCCACGGCCACGGCCCGCTCGGCGGCGGGTCGCGGGTGGCTACTCCACCGCGTTCAGGTCCCGCTCGACGGCCTCCCACTCGCCCATGCGGTTCTCCAGCTCCGACTGGAGCTGATCCCGCTCCTCGCCCAACGCCTTCACCTCGGCCACCCGGTCGGCGGCGTAGAGCGACGGGTCCGCGAACGCCTCCTCGATCTCCTCGAGCCGGGTCTCGATTTCCGTGATCCGGACCTCGAGCTGGTCGCGCTGCTGCCGCAGCTTGTACGGGTTTCGGGACCGTCGGCCGCGGGCTGAATCGCCACCGTCGCTGCCGGAGTCTGCCCGGCCCCGGGCGTCGGCTCCGTCGCCGCCGTCCGCCGCGGTCTCGTCGTCGCCGGACTTCGCTCGCTTCTCCTTCCGCACCTTCTTCCGCTCGCGTTCCAGCACGGTGTCGGCGTCGAGGTGGTCGTCGCCCAGGGAGTGGACGTACTCCTGATAGGTGCCCCGATAGTCGCTGAGGCCGGTGGGGGTGATCTCGATGATGCGGTCGGCGAGCTCGCCGACGAACCAGCGATCGTGAGAGACGAAGACGAGGGTGCCGTCGAAGGCCTTCAGCCCGTCCACCAGCGCCTCGATGGACTCGAGGTCGAGGTGGTTGGTGGGCTCGTCGAGGATGAGCACGTTCGGCTTCTCCAGCGACAGCCGGCAGAAATTGAGCCGGGCCGCCTCGCCGCCGGAGAGGGCGCTGAGCGGCTTCTCCGCCTCGTCGCCGCTGAAGAGGACGAGCCCCATGGCGCCGCGGAGGTAGGTGGTGCTGAGGCCCGGGACCTGGTTCCGGAGCCACTGCTGGGCGCTCACCGTCTCGCCCTCGAGCTGCTCGTGGTGGTCCTGGGCGAAGTATCCGGGGTGCGTCTCGTGCCCCCATTCGATGGCGCCGGCGTCGGGCTCCGTCTCGCCCACGATGATCTTCAGCAGGGTGGACTTCCCGATCCCGTTGGGACCGATGATGGCCAGCCGGTCACCGCGGCGGGCCTCCAGACTCACGCCCGGGAGCACCGTGTTCTCGCCGTACGACTTCTCGATCTCCTTGACCTCGAGCACGTCCCGGCCGCTGGGCCGACGCTGTTCCAGGCGGAAGGTGGGGTACCGACGCGACGACGGTGGGAGCGGCTCCAGCTCTTCCTGCCGCTTCTCGATGAGGCGGAGCTTGCTCTGGGCCTGTCGCGCCTTGCTGGCCTTGGCCCGGAACCGGTCCACGAACTGCTGGTGCTTCGAGATCTCCTTCTCCCGGGTGGCGATCTCCTTCTCCCGCCGTGCGCGCTCCAGCTTCTTCTTCTCGATAAAGTTCGTGTAGTCGCCGTGGTAGAGGGTGACGGTCCGGTAGTCCACGTCCAGGATGTGGGTGGCCACGTTGTCGAGGAACCGGTGGTCGTGGCTGATGATCACCACGGGGCCATCGAACTGCCGGAGGAACTTCTCCAGCCACCGGATGGAGAGGATGTCCAGGTGGTTCGTCGGCTCGTCCAGGAGCAGCGCGTCGGGGGACCCCGCCAGCGCCTGGGCCAGGAGCACCCGGAGCTTGAACCCGCCGGAAAGCGTGGACATGGGACGACGGTGCACCTCCCCGGGGATCCCGAGCCCCTCCAGGATCTCTGCGGCCCGGGCTTCCGCGGCGTAGCCGTCGTGCCGCTCGATCGTCTCCTCCAGCTTGCCGTACCGCTCGGCGTCGAACGCGTCGGCCTCGGCCTCGGCCTCCGCAAGCAGCTTCTCCTTCTCCACGATGGCGTGCCACAGCTCCGGGTTGCCCCGCATGGCCACGCCCAGGATCTCCTCGTCGTCGTAGAGGAACTGGTCCTGGCGCAGCATGCCCAGGTCCGCACGGGACGGGACGCTGACGGTGCCCTCGGACGCCGACTCGCGCCCGGCCAGGATGTTCAGCAGCGTCGTCTTCCCGGAGCCGTTGGCGCCCACCAGCCCGTACCGCTCGCCCGCGTTGAGCTGGAACGAGACGTTCTCGAAGAGGAGCTGGTCGCCGAACTGCTTGGCTAGGTTGGAAACGGAGATCATGGCGGCGGGAAGATAACCCCCGCGGCGGACGGTGTTCCAGTTGCCAGTTGGAGGCCGCTGATCCGGCGGTAGCGTCTCGAGCTGGCGCGAAAAGGCGCGACCAGCCCGGGTTTTCAGGCTCCGAGGATGTCCGGTCATGTCGCGTTGGGACGCCAACTGGCAATTCAAACACCGTCCG
>JAWODW010000005.1:0-28046 GCA_046483065.1 Longimicrobiales bacterium
AAACGGAGATCATGGCGGCGGGAAGATAACCCCCGCGGCGGACGGTGTTCCAGTTGCCAGTTGGAGGCCGCTGATCCGGCGGTAGCGTCTCGAGCTGGCGCGAAAAGGCGCGACCAGCCCGGGTTTTCAGGCTCCGAGGATGTCCGGTCATGTCGCGTTGGGACGCCAACTGGCAATTCAAACACCGTCCGATTCCGGTTGCCGTCCGATTCCGGTTGACGGACGGTCCGGTACGTCCGGCGAACCCCTTGGCCGGCTCCCCTCGGCATCGTACGTTCGACGCGAGGCCCGGGAACGAAGAGAGTGAGCGCGGTGCGCCGGAGCAATCGATGATCGAACACGAACAGCCGTCCATCGGACCGCTGGAAGCGAAGCTGGAGGAGTGGGCGGAACGTCAGCCCGGGGTCCGGGCGGCGCTGCTCATCGGGTCGCGGGCCACGCCCCAGGGGGCGCGCGACGACTACTCCGACCACGACGTGGTCCTCTTTCTGGAGCCCGCCAGCCGGCTCGCCCGGCGCGACGACTGGCTGGAGGCGTTCGGCCGGCCCCTCATTATCCTGCGGCAGACCACGGAGCATCGGGGGGAGACGGTGCCCACGCGGCTCGTCCAGTACCGGGGCGGGCACCGGATCGACTTCACCCTCTCGCGCGTGGACCTGCTGCACCGGATCGCCGAGCAGGAGGCGCTCCCGGACTGGCTCGCTGCGGGCTACCGGGTCCTCCTGGACCGCGACGGCGACGCCGCCCGGCTCCTCCCGCCCTCCGCCGCCGCGTACGTCCCGCGTCCCCCGACGGCGGAGGAGTACCGGGCGGTGGTGGACGAGTTCTGGTGGGAGGTCCTCTACGTGGGCAAGTACGTGGACCGGTGCGAGCTGCTGCCGGCCCGCTACAGCCTCGAGGCCGCCCTCCGCTACGACTGCCTGGTGCCCATGCTCGAGTGGTACATCCAGATCCCGCGAGCGTGGGAGCAGTCGGTGGGCGTGCGCGGACGCGGTCTACGGTGGCTGCTGGAGCCCGAGGACCGGGAGCTCCTGGACCGCAGCTATGCCGCCGACACACTGGCCAGCCACAGCCGGGCGCTGGACGCCATGATCGAGCTGTTCCGCAAGGCCGCCCGGGCCGTGGCCCGCGACCTGGGGTACCGCTACCCGGGGATCCTCGACGACGAGACCGTCCGGCTCCTGGAGGGGCACCGGTCGGAGGAGTAGCCCCCGGCGGCGAGGAGCGGCCGGGACCGCCCGGGGAGCGCCCGGAGAGCGTCCACGGGGCGCCCGTCCGGTGTCAGGCTCCGTCCTCGTACCAGTCCCAGCGACCCAGCGGCACGCCGGCGGCGCCGTCCGCCTCCTTCTTCACCAGGAGCGTCTGGGCCAGTCCCTGACGTCCGGCCTCGAAGTCGACGGCGGCACCGGCGAAGATCAGGCGCCACGCCCGCCACGTGGCCTCGCCGACCTCGGCGACGGCCTCTGCGTGGTGCTCCTCGAGCGCTGCGACCCAGCGGCGGAGCGTGAGGGCGTAGTGCTCGCGTAGCCCCTCCACGTCCCGGACATCGAAGCCGGCCTCCTCGGCGAACGAGAGTGTCTCGCCGATGGGGATCAGCTCGTGGTCCGGGAATACGTACCGGTCCGAGAGGGTGGGGCCTCCGTGCCCTTCCACCGTGGGATTCGCCGTGATGGCGTGGTGCAGGTAGCTGCCGCCGGGGCGGAGCAGCCGGTGGATGGTGGCGAAGTAGTCGGGCGCGCGGGCGCGGCCCACGTGCTCGAACATGCCGACACTGGCGATGCTGTCGAAGGCGTCGTCGCCGAGCTCGCGGTAGTCGCGGACCTCGACGCTGCAGCGGTCCTCGAGGCCCGCATCCCGGATCCGATCGCGGGCCAGCGACGCCTGCCGCTCACTGAGCGTGACGCCCCGTGCCTCGGCGCCGTACTCGGCGGCCGCGTACATGACGAGGGCGCCCCAACCGCAGCCGATGTCGAGCAGCCGGTCGCCAGGCTCGAGCCGCAGCTTGCGGCAGATCAGGTCCAGCTTCCGTTCCTGGGCCGCCTCCAGCGGTTCGCTGGCGTGCCGGAACACCGCGCCGCTGTAGACCATGCGCCGGTCCAGGAAGAAGGAGTAGAACCGGTTGGAGAGGTCGTAATGGTGCGTGACCGCCGCCCGGTCGCGCTCGATGGAGTGGAGGGCGCCCCGAAGCTCCGGTTCCGGCAGCTCGGGGCCGGACGTGGCGTCGGCCTCTCCGCCGTGGGCCGCACCGGCCGGCTCATCCCCGTCGCCCGTCCGGTGGCCGGTGCCCCGGGGCAGCTTCAGGAGCAGGAACGCCAGCCGGATCCGGTCGGTCAGCCCCCGATCCCGCTCCAGAAGGACGCGCCGCAAGTCGGGCACGGCGAAGATGTCGCCCTCGACCGAAAGCTCGCCCGCCAGGTACGCTTCCGCCAACGCGGCCTCGCTTCCGGGTCGGAGCAGGCGGCGGAGCGCGGCCGGGGTCTCGACGACGAGGGTGAACGCGGGCTCACCGGCGCCGTCCGGCGTCCAGCGGGTCCCATCCCAGAGGCGGACGGCGAAGTCGAGGGGTTCGCTCCCGGCGAACATCTCGTCCAGCACGGCGAGAACGGAGGTGGCATCGGCTGCCGGAGCGGTGGCGGACATGGGTCTCTCCCGGCGTGGCGAGTTTCATGTCGTAGCCGGGAGATTCCAGACGGAGTCAGGACTCGCCGGCGGCACCCGGCCAGTGGTCCAGAACCGATCCGACGCATGATGCGGGCCGATGCCCTTGCCTACCGGTGGTAGTTCAGGATCGGGAGCACCGGGAAGCGGTTGTTGTTCCGGGCGATATTGATCAGCCCCAGCTGGAGGCCGTGGAGCTCGTCGGCGATGTTGATCAGCCCGATCTGGAGCCCGTTCATGGAGCCCCGGACATCGCCGTACGCGCTCAGCACCACGCCGCGCATGGAGCCGGGGTTGCGGCCTTCGTCGTCCTCGATCCGGAAGTAGGCCGGCGCCAGGACCAGCCCGGTGATGTCCATCCCGCCCACGCCCAGCGCCGCAGCGAAACCGGTGATCTCCGGGGCGCCCACGCCGAGACCGGCGATACTCACGTACCTCAGGTGGCCGCCGGCGCCCACGCCCAGCCCTGCGATGGCCACACCCGTCACGTCGCCGCCGGCGCCGACCCCGCCGAGGGACGCCACGATCCCCTCGATGCCGCCGCCGGCGCCCACGCCGAGGCCGCCGAACGCCACTCCGCGGAGCTGACCGCCGGCGCCTACGCCGCCGAGGGATGCCACGAGCCCCTCGATGCCGCCGCCGGCCCCCACGCCAAGGCCGCTGAACGCCACTCCGCGGATCCGACCGCCGGCGCCCACGCCGAGGCCGCCGAGGGCGGCGCCGGTCAGGTCACCGCCCGCGCCGGCGCCCAGCCCGCCGATCATGAGCCCGGTCATTTCGCCGCCGGCGCCCATCCCGATGACGCCGAGGCCGATCCCGTTGAAGTGGCCGTGGATGGCCAGGCCCGCGCCGAGGCCGACCCCGGTCATGTGGCGGGCACCCGTGAGCGGCAGCCCCAGGGCCAGGCCGTAGACGTCGCCGTGGATGTCATCGTAGGGCGCCCAGAAAGTGGCGTTGATCCCGGTGACGCGCCGGAGCCGGTTGTCGTCGCGGAAGTTGATCCGCAGCCCCGTCAGCTCGGGGACGGGCCCGATGCCGATCCCCACATGGCCGGCGGCGATCTTGAGGCCCTGGGCCGACCCGGCCGGGGCGAGGATGAAGAGGGCCAGGAGCGCGGCCGGGAGCGCGGCCGGGATCGCGAGCCAGGATCGTGCTGCGGGGGAGCGGGTCATGGATGAGCTCCTGTGAGTCGGGGTCCGTTCGTCGCCTGAACGTACGGCGCAACGCCGGCCATGGTTTCAACTCGTCGGCTCTGACCGGCCATGTAGTCCGCCGGGGGACGCCCGCCGGGGGACGCCGCTCTTTACACGACGACGAGGCTCGTGGCATCCTTCGGTGCTAGGAACCTCCTCCATCCGAGGGACACGTCATGCCAGACCGCGACGATTGGATCCAGGAGCACGACAAGAAGTCCACCAAGCTGGTCCGCGCCACGGACGACCGGATGATCGCCGGCGTGTGCGCCGGGATCGCCCGCTTCTTCGGCTGGCCCGCGAACCGGGTACGGATCATCTACGTGGCGGTGTCCGTCCTCTCGGCGGCGTTCCCCGGCATCATCGTCTACCTGGTCCTGTGGCTCCTGATGCCGGCGGAGGGCACACCCCGGAGCTTCCGGCTGCACTGACGGCGGCCCCCCGGTCGGCCCCTGTTTGCGCGGCGGCGTCCGGGGCCGGAGATTGGTGACGTGACCACCCTCATCGCCGTATTCTGTCTGCTGGCCGGGTTCTCTGCCGCCGTGGCCGATACCATGGGTCGCCGTTCGGAATACGGCGTCCTGAAGGTCCTGGCGGCCACGGCGTACATCGTTTTCGCGCTCCGGCTCGGTGCCACGGCCACGCTCTACGGGCAGCTCGTGCTGGTGGCGCTGGCGTTCTCGTGGGTCGGCGACGTCTTCCTCATCGGGACCGGCCGGCTCTTCCTGGTGGGGCTGGCCTCGTTCCTCCTGGCCCAGCTGGTCTACGCCGGCGCCTTCGTGGTCCGGGGTGTGGATCTGGTCCCGGGCGTGATCGGCGCTGCGGTGATGGCGGTGGTGGGCTTCAGCGTGATGCGGTGGCTCCAGCGCGCGGACCTCCCCGGGCCGTACCGGGCGCCGGTCGCGGCGTACCTGGCTGCCATCGGCGTCATGGTAGCGCTGGCCCTGGGCACCGCCTGGCCGGATCTTGCGGTGGGCGGAAACTGGGCGGTCACCGGTCGGTCGATCCTTCTGGGCGCCGCCGCGTTCGCCGTCTCGGATATCCTGGTGGCCCGGCAGCGGTTCGTGCAGCCCGACGCGTGGAACCGGCTCGTGGGGTTGCCCCTCTACCTGGCCGCACAGCTACTCCTGGCGTCTTCGGTATAGACGGGTCTCGACAACACAAACAGCGGAGGCAGTGGTATGCGACGTCGTGCATTCCTCCATTCCGGGCTCGCGGCCACCGCGGCGGCGGCCGCCGGCACCCTGATCCCCGACCTGGCACGGGGCGCACGCGCCCCCCACACCCTACCCGGGCGACACCCCGCGCCCCGGCAGGACGGCGTGCTCCGGCTCAACTCCAACGAGAACGCCCTTGGGCCGGCGGAATCGGCCCGCCGGGCCATCATCGACGGGATCGACGAGTCGAACCGGTACACCCACCCGGTGGTGGCGGAGCTCCGGCCGATCCTGGCGGCGCACCACGAGGTGGAGAAGTCGTCGGTGGTGCTGGGCAACGGCTCCACGGAGCTGCTGCGGATGACGGTCCAGGCCATGGTCCCGTCCGGCGGACGCGTGGTCGTGGCCGACCCGACGTTCGAGCACGTGGAGCGCTACGCCGTGCCCTTCGGCCTCGACGTGGTGAAGGTGCCGCTCACGCACGACCACGCCCACGACCTGGACCGCATGCGGGACGCCGTCCGTCCCGCCGGACCTGCGCTGGTCTACATCTGCAACCCGAACAACCCCACCGGGAGCCTGACCCCGAGCCGGGACGTGGAGGCGTGGATCCGTGAGGAGCGAGACGACGTGGTCTTCCTCGTGGACGAGGCGTACTTCGAGTACGTAGACCACCCGGCCTACCGATCGGTGCTCCCGCTGGCGCTCCAGCGGCCGAACGTGGTGGTGATCCGGACCTTCTCGAAGATCTACGGGCTGGCCGGACTCCGCATCGGCTACGGCCTCGCCCACCCGGCACTGGCTCGCCGCGTGGCCGCGTTCAGCGGGTTCAGCAACATGAACCAGATGGGGCTCCGGGCCGCCCGCGCGTGCCTCGGCGACGCCGGGTGGCTCGAGCGCTCCCTCGGCGCCAACGAAGAGGCCCGCCGGATCGCCTACGACGTTCTGGACGAGCTCGGCCTCGAGCGGATCCCCAGCCACACCAACTTCGTCATGCACCGCGTGCCCGGCGACGTGTCCGACTACATCCGGCATATGGCCGAGCACGGGGTGCGCGTGGGCCGACCGTTCCCGCCCATGACCGGCCATAACCGCCTCTCCTTCGGCCTGCCCGGGCAGATGGAGCGCTTCGCCGAGGTGCTGCGGCGAGGCCGAAGGGAAGGGTGGGTCTGACCCGCGAACGCCGGGCTGGCAGACGCCGGGGAGGCCGGTTTGCCCCTGGCGTACCGGGCCTCGTGACTGTATTCCTAACAGCCAGTCCCCGGACAATGCGCGCTTCAAATAGAGCAAGTTCCTCCTCTTCCAGGAGCTGTTCATGGAGACCACAGACAAGGCCCACGTGCATCCGCACGGCACCTCGACCGAGCCCGGACCGCCCAAGGAGGCCGCAGCGGCGGACTCCATGACCGAAACAGACGCCGACGCGCCGGTGCAGGACCACCCTGCGGCCGGCGCGGACGTGAAGGAGGGGCTCGAGGGGCACCATCTCCTGGACCTCTGGTCCGACCGGGAGGAGGTCCACGCACTGCCGGAGATCCTCCGGCCCGCCGAGGGGCTGGTGGCGGTGGGGTCGGGAACAGTGGTGAAGTCGGCGCGCCTCGCCCAGAGCAACTGGCTTGTGGTCCTCACGGACCGACGGCTCCTGTGCATAAAGGGACGGGCGGCGGTGACCCGAAAGGTCATCGATATGCCCGTGAGCCAGGTCCGTGGCGTGGAGGCCAAGGGTCTTTTCCGGAAGACGCTCTCGCTGGATACCGGGTACGGCACGCTCCGGATCAGCGGGCTGAAGAAGGGCTTCGCCCAGGAGATGGCGGAGGGGCTCACCGCCCTCATGGGCGCGTACGCGGAGGGCGGTGGCGAGAAACCCACGGCCATCCGGAAGGCCGACCTGTCGAAGGCAGGAGCCGCGGGCGGCCACAGCCACGAGGCGCTCCACGAGCTGGAGGAGACGGTGGGCAAGCTGGAGGAGACGGTGGGGGCGCTGACCGAGAGGGTCGCGTTCCTCGAAGAGCTGGTCCGGTCCAACGTGGCCGAACGATCCGATGAAGCGGAGGTGGGTTGATGCGGTTTGAGTACGGGATCCTCGTCCTGAGCGTAGCTCTGGGCGCATGCGCGGCACCCGAGTCCCCGGATGCCCCCGACGCGGAGCCGGCGGCTACCATCGAGTGGGGGATGGTCATGCACGGCGGTGCCGGGACCATCACGCCCGACAATATGACGCCGGAGCTGGAGGCCGAGTACACGGCCAAGATGACCGAGGCCATGGAGACCGGGCACGCCGTCCTCGCCGATGGCGGCAGCAGCCTCGACGCCGTCATCGCCACCATCAACATCCTCGAGGACTCGCCCCTCTTCAACGCCGGAAAGGGTGCCGTCTTCACCGCCGACGGCTCCAACTCCATGGACGCCAGCATCATGAACGGGGCCACGGGCAATGCCGGCGCCGTGGCCGGCGTAACCACGGTGAAGAACCCCATCACGCTGGCCCGGCTGGTCATGGACTCGAGCGTACACGTGCTCCTCTCCGGCAACGGCGCGGAGGAGTTCGCCCGGCTCCAAGGCGTGGAGATGGTGAGCCCGGAGTACTTCTACACGGAGCGTCGCTGGCAGCAGCTCCAGGAGGCGCAGGAGGAGGAAGCGGCGGGCGTCGAGGCCGAAGGCAGCGCCCGGGACGGGACCCCACCCTCGTCGCATGACGGCTACGGCACCATCTCCAAGTACGGCACCGTGGGCGTGGTGGCCCTCGACCGGAACGGCGACCTGGCGGCCGGTACGTCCACCGGCGGGACCACCAACAAGCGCTGGGGCCGGATCGGCGACTCGCCCATCATCGGCGCCGGTACGTTCGCCAGCGGCAACTGCGGTGTCAGCAGCACGGGCACGGGCGAGTACTTCATCCGGAACGTGGTGGCGTACGACATCTGCGCCCGGATGGAATACACCGGCTATACGCTGGCCCAGTCGGCTCACGCCATGATCATGGAGCAGCTCGAGGCGCAGGCGCCGAACCTGGGCGGGATCATCGCCCTGGATGGCGACGGCAACGTGGTGACGACCTTCAATACGCCGGGGATGTACCGGGGCTGGATCGGCGCCGACGGCGTGGCCCATACGGCCATTTACCAGTAGAGGCCGTCCGGGTAGAAGGCAGGGTGTCCGGGAGGGAACAAATCCCCGGTACCGGTGCTACCTGACCGCATGCTGACCACCATCCTCGTGGCCGTCATCCTCGGCGCCTTCGCCGGCGCGGCCCCCGGACCCTATACCACCATGGTGGTCGGGACCTCGCTCCAGAAGGGGTTCAGGGAGGGGGTCAAGCTCTCCTTCGTGCCGCTGGTCACTGACATCATCCCGCTGCTGCTCACCGTCTTCATCCTCGACGCCCTGAACTGGACCGCCCTCACCCTGCTGGGCATCACCGGCGGAACCCTCATCGGGATGGTCGGTGTGCGCTTCATCCGCCACAACGGCCCACCGGCCATGCAGGGCGAGGAACCGTTCCAGGCCGCCACCTTCGGCCACGCAGCCATCTCCACGTTCCTCTCCCCGAGCCCGTGGCTCTTCTGGCTCGTCGTGGCCGGGCCCATGACCGTCCGGGCCCTGGAGCGGAGCACCGCCGAGGCGGCGGTCTTCGTGGGCATCCTGTTCGCCATGAATATCGGGGTGGCCGCCTTCGTTGCATGGCTGGTCTCCAGCAGCCGAAAGGTCATCCGGCCGTCCGTCCGCTACCGCGTGCTCCAGGTGGCGGGCGTGGCGCTCATCGGCGCCGGCGTCTTCCTGGTCTGGCAGTCCATGGAGGGGAACTTCCAGGCCATGATCGAGCAGCAGGAGGAAATGAGAGAGGCACTGCAGGAGTTCCGGACGGGGATGCAGTAGCGGGGCACGGTCCGGCCCGAGAGGGTCCGGCACGAGAGGGTCCGGCACGAGAGGGTCCGGCAAACGACCCCGTCACAAGGGTCCACTCGCGCTGCCGATCTTCGCTCCATCCTCCTGCGGGCTTCCGCGTCCCGGCCTTGCCTTCTGTCTCGCCACCCTGAACCTTCCATTCCCATGGGAGTTTTCGAGTTCATCATCATCATTGTCATCATCACCACCCTCGGGAAGGTGGCCATGGCCATGGGCGGACCGCTGGTCGACAAGCTCGGGGAGATCGTCCGTGAGATGGCGTCGGCGAGGCGGACGGATGGTTTGGCGTCATCGACGGCGCTCGAGTCCGAGGCCATCGAAGAGCTGGAGCGGCGTCTCGCCCGGATCGAGGACCGCCTCGATTTCCTCGAGGAGCTGAGAGCGCCACAGGAGCCGCGCGCGTTGGGCGGCGGCCGCGGGCTCGACCGCGGGGCTGGGCCCCGAGGCCGGATGCAGCCCGGGATGCAGCCCGGGATGGAGCCCGGGATGGAGCCCGGGATGGAGCCCGGGATGGAGCCCGAGTCCGGCTGGGCCCCCACCGACGAGCGCACGGCGGAGGAGCCGTGACCCCGTCCGCCTTCCGGGACGAGCCGTTGCCCGCGCCACGGAACCTCGAGGCCGAGCTGGACGCCGTCGATGAGCACTGGTTCCCCCGGATCGTCGCCCGGGTGAACGACCACTACCTCAAGGTCGCGAAGGTGGAGGGCGCGCTGACCTGGCACGCCCACGACGGCCAGGACGAGCTCTTCCTGGTCCTGAAGGGCCGGCTCACTCTCCAGATCGAGGGGCGCGACGACATCGTCCTGGAGCCGGGCGACGTCTTCGTGGTCCCCGCCGGCGTCCGCCACCACCCGGTGGCCGAGGAGGAGTGCTGGATCGCGCTGGTGGAGCCGGTGGACACCGACCACACGGGCGGACAGCCGTCCGGGAAGCACCGGAGCATCGAGGACCAGCTGGGCGCGTAGCGGATAGCCCGGCGTGCTCCCTGCCTTTCCTGAGAGGTTGTTCGAGCTTGAATGAATGAAATCCGAGATACTTATGCTAAGTTGTTGTGTGACAGCAACTTAGGTTAAATATCGTCGAGATCGTTCGTTCACGTTCGAATGAAATCTCTCTTCGGGAGGGTGGGTCACGGGCGCCTGGACCGCCGATTCCACCGGTCGGTCAGTGGCGAGACGGTGTCGGAGCGGGTGCTAGCGGGCCGCCGGCCTCGATCCAGGCCCGGAACCCACCGCCGACGTGGGCCACGTGGTCGAGTCCCATCTGCATGGCCGTCCGGGCGGCCAGGGCGGAGCGGCTCCCGCCGGTGCAGTAGAAAATAATGCGCCGTCCGGAGTGGAAGATCTGACGGCGCTCGGGTCGCGGGGAGTCAATGAAGAACTCGAGCATCCCTCGGGGCACATGTGCATCTCCGGGCACCCGTCCGAATGTGGCGCGCTCGGTTTCCGTGCGCAGGTCGACGAAGGTGACGGCGTCGTTTCCGAGGAGCCGGATCGCATCGGCGGGCGCCAGTGTCTGGACCATGGCGTTCGCTTCGGCCACCATCTTTTGGACGGTGAGGGGAGCCTCCCTCTGCTTGGCCCCCTCCGCCCCGGCCACGGCTGCGCCGCCCTGGGCCGCCGCTGCGGTCGATCCGTGGAGGTTGAGCAGCAGGACGAGCACGAAGAAGACTGTACCGGGTCGGACCATCTTTCCTCTTCCTCCTAGGACTCGAAGCCCTTCCGGGCTTTGACGTCATCCTGGTAGTAGTGCTTCACTTCCTTCATCTCGGTGACGAGGTCGGCACGGTCGATGATCTCCTGGGGACAGTACCGGCCGGTGAGGACGAGCTCTACGTTGCCGGGCTTGGCGTCGAGCACGGCCAGGAGCTGACCGACGGTGATGAGCTCGAAGTAGATGGCGGCACAGACCTCGTCGAGGACCACGACGTCGTGGTCGCCGGCCTCCATCACCTCTAGGGCCCGGTCGAGGGCGGCCTCGGCCTTCGCCTTCTCCTCCCGGCCGGGCATCTCGCCCTTGTAGACGAACGCATCGCCGCCGTACTGCTCGATGGTGATGGCGTCGGCGAGGGGCTCGAGGCCGTCGAGCTCGGAGTACGGGTACTCCTTCATGAGCTGCACGATGAACGTGCGCAGCCCGGCGCCCGCGGAGCGGACGGCCTGGCCGAGGGCGGCGGTGGTCTTGCCTTTGCCGTTACCGGTGTAAACCTGGACGTATCCGCGCTTCACAGTCAGCTCTCAGCTCTCGGTCTCAGTTCTCAGTTCCCGATCGTGTACTCCACCGGCGGCTCGGCGCCCCTGAGGTGCTCGACGAAGTAGTCCCATCGGTTGCGCCTCATGAACGGGTGGCTCGCGAAGCCGTGCCGGGAATCCGGGAAGAGGATGAGGTCGAAGTCCCTGTCGGCCTCGATGAGCGCCTTCACCACGAGCATAGTGTTGGACATGGGTACGTTGTCGTCCATCATCCCGTGGGCCAGGAGCAGCTTGCCCTGGAGCTGGTCGGCGAGCTTCCAGTTGGCCTGGTTGTCGTAATTGGTGGCACCGCTCTCGTACTCCTCCAGGAGGCCCTGCCACCACTCGCCCCAGTCGTCCTCGTAGTTCCGGTTCTCGTGGTTCCCGGCCTGGCTCACGGCCACCTTGTAGAAGTCGGGGTAGGCGAGGATCGCGCGGGTGGACGCGAAGCCGCCGCCGCTGTGGCCCCAGGTGCCGACCCGGTCGAGGTCCAGGTAGCCGTGGCGTGCCGCGAGTTCGCGGATGGCCACGATCTGGTCGGGGATCGTGTTGTCGGCCATGCTGCCGTAGTAGAAGTCGTGGAAGGACTTCGACCGCTCCGACGAGCTGCCCAGGCCGTCCAGCGTGACCACGATGAAGCCCAGCTCCGCCAGCGCCTGGTGGTCGCTGCGCACGGCGCTGAAGCTCCGGCGCCCGACGCTCCCGCCCTGGGGGCCCGGGTAGATGTAGTTCACCACCGGGTACTGCTTCGTGGTATCCAGCGCGGTGGGCACGTACATGAGACCGTACAGGTCCGTGCTGTCGTCCCGGGCCTTCACGGTGAACGGGACCGGCGCCCGCCAGCCGGCGTCGGCCAGGCGGCTGATGTCCGTGCGTTCCAGGTCCGTGACCGCGTCGCCGGACCACGCGTCGCGCAGGGTGGCCACGTTCGGCGAGGTGGGGGTGGAGGCGTCGTCGACGAAGTAGCGGCCGTCGGGGCTGAACGAGATGGAGTGATAGGCGCTGTCGGGCGTCAGCAGCGTGACGCTCTCCGGGCCGCTGTCCATGTTCACGCGGTAGAGGTAGCGGAAGTACGGGTCGCCGTCCTCGCGGCCGTTGCCGATGAACCAGATCGTGCGGCTCTCCGGGTCCACGCGCTCCACGGTGAGCACGTTCCAGTCGCCGGCGGTGATGGCCCGCTGGCGCTCGCCGGTGGCCAGGTCGTGGAGATAGAGGTGCCCCCAGTCGCTGCCCCGGTCCCACCAGATCAGCTCACCGGTCTCCGGCAGCACCCGCCAGTTCTGCGGCGCGCCCCACGTGGCCGACATGAAGAAGGTGTCGGCGCTGTCCCGCAGGACCTTCCGGACCTCGCCGGTCCCCGCATCCGCGATGCGGAGCGCGACCCGTTTGTGGTCCCGGCTCACCGACAGGAACGCCACCGAGTCGGCGTCCGGGTACCACTCGGTCTCGAGGAACTCGCCTCCGCAGTAGACGTGGTCGCAGGTGGCGCTGCGGTGCTGATCCGGGCCCATGTCGAGCCACGTGACCGTGGCCGCCGCCGGGTCGCTCACGTCCGCCACCAGCCGCTCGATCCGGAAGATCACCGAGTCCTCGGGCAGCGGGTAGCGCCACGCGTCGAGCTCCGGGTGCCCGACGTTGGTGGTGACCGTGTACATCATCCCCACGCCCCGCTCGTCCTGCCGGAACGTGAATATGCGACGACTGTCCGGCGACCACTTCAGCACCGGTCGCAAGCTCCGGGTCCAGCCGGCGTTGTTCGTGGCGTAGCCGTACGCCTCCTCGCCGTCCTCCGTGACCGCCCACTCCTCGTCGGTCTCCAGGTCACGGACCCACAGGTCGTGGTCCTTGATGAACGCGCCCAGCCGGCCGTCGGGCGAGACGAAGACCTCGTAGCCGGGGCCGTTCTGCTGTCCCTCCATGATCCGACGGGCCGCCTCCGAGTCCCGGGCGTGCCGCGCCACCGTACCCGCCTCGGGGTCCACCACCACCAGCTCCGGGCCCGCCGGCTTCCGCGTTTGGTAGACCGCACGGCCGTCGTCCAGCCACTGGACCCGCCCCACCTGGCCGTAGACCAGCGTGTCGAGGGCGCCCCGCAGGAAGCGCTCGGCGGCCCGGTAGTCGACGGCGGTCAGCACGGCCGCCTCGCCGGGGCCGGTCTCGGCGAGGCCCTCACCGGCCGCGGGGCCGGAGGGAGGTGCCGTGGTGGCGCAGGCGGTGAGGGTGGCGATGACCGTCGCGAACAGCACGGCGACGACGGGGCGGGGCCGGGATCCGGCGCGGTCTGCGTTCATGGCGCGTCTGGGTTCGGTGCGGTTGGTGGTGCCCATGTCTGTGGGCGCAAGATGGGGGCGGGGTGGGGGAGGGGCAATTCACCCCCGTGCTTCGTGCGCGTGCGAATGCGTGGAACGCGGCTCCGAAAACCCGTGCACGCGCACGCTACCCGTGTCCGTGCCCGTTTCCGGCCGTTGCCCACGGGAGGTCGGGCAAACGGGTCACGCACTCGCACAAGGCACACGCACGCGGGGTCTGAACTCGGCGGTGCCTCGTCGGCCGCAGGGCGACGCCGGGGGCCGCCTTGCTGTGCCGTAATTCGGATAGTGTCTTGCCGAAAGGGCTCACCACAGCACGACTCCGGACTTCCTGCACCCCCTTCCACACGGAGCCAGCGGCGATCGTGCTCTCGGAGATGCAGAAGCTGGGCGTCAAGGGCGTGGGTGTCGGGGGGGGAACGGTGATGGATGTCCGCTGGGCCCCATGAACGGAACCTGGCTCGAACGGAGATTCGCGTGCCCAACTTCGCGCTCCCCGTTTGGGAGGCCCACCTCGACGACGACGTGCGCATCCGCACGAGGGACGCGCACTGAATCTCGTCCCAACCCGCCATGGCTTTGCCCCACCCACGCGTGCACTGTCCGGCATCGTGACGGAGCGGACCCACGGGTGATGGAGGGATTGACATGTTCTACACACAGTTGCATGTTGCGCACATGGGAATGATCCAGATACGCAATGTGCCAGACCCGCTCCACAGGGAGCTGAAGGCCCGGGCCGCCCGCGCGGGGATGACGCTGTCGGACTACCTGCTGGACGTGGTCCGGCGTGTTGCGGAGCGGCCGGAACCGCACCAGCTGCTGGCCCGGATCCGGGAGCGTGGGCCGGTCTACCTGGACGAGTCGGCGGCGGAGGCGGTACGGGCGGAGCGGGAGTCGCGGTGATCGTGCTGGACGCCTCGGCGGTGATCGAGGTGCTGCTGCAGTCGGACCGGGGGAGGGCGCTGGAGCCGCGGGTGTTCGGCGGCGAGGTGTTGAACGCGCCACACCTGCTGGACCTGGAGGTGGCGCAGGTGCTCCGTCGCCACGTGCTCCGGGGCGGGTTGGAGGAGGCCCGAGCCGAGGGTGCGCTGGAGGATTTCCAGGACTTCCGGATCGAGCGATATCCCCACCACCTGTTCCTGGGTCGGATCTGGGAGTTTCGCGCGAACGTCACCGCCTACGACGCCGCGTACCTGGCCCTGGCCGAGGCACTGGACGCGCCGCTGCTCACGACGGACCGGAAGCTTGCCGATGTCCCCGGATGCGAGGCGAGGGTGGAGGTTGGCCCGCCATGACCCATGCGCGTCCCCGCAGCTTCCTCGTCGCCGCCCCCATGGCCGTGGGAGCCGCCATGACTATCGCCGCGATCGGGACCATGGACGGGGAAGGTTCGGCGCAGCAGTACGTGGTCCGCGGCCGGATCCGCGGCCGGGTGGTGGACGAGGGCGGTAGCCATTGACTGACGCCCCCCGGAGCGGCAGTATTACTGATACTGGTAATACTAGTGGGGGTAAGAATGAAGATCACCAGCAAGGGCCAGGTCACGATTCCGCAGGAGGTGCGGGAGCGCCATGGGTTCCTCCCGGGCACCGAGGTCCGGTTCGTGGATGAGGGCGACGCAGTGCGGCTGGAAAAGGCAGGCGGCGGGCGAGGCCGCGAGCTGGTGGAACGGATGCGGGGGCGGGCGAGCACGCGGTTGAGCACCGCCGAGATCATGGCGCTGACCCGGGGCGGCGAGGAGTAGCCGGTGTCGCGGGTGCTGGTGGACGCCAACGTGCTGCTGGACATCCTGATCCCGGACCCGGACTGGGAAGCGTGGTCGTCGGAGGCGTTGATGGCGGCAGCGGACCGGTCACGGCTGGCGGTCAACCCGATCATCTACGCCGAGGTGAGCGTCGGCTTCGACCGGGTCGAGGAGCTGGAGGCCGCCCTGCCCCCGCAGCTGGAACGGGAACCCCTGCCCTGGGGCGCCGCGTTCCTGGCGGGCAAGGCGTTCATGGCGTATCGACGACGGGCAGGCGCCCGTTCGTCGCCGCTCCCGGATTTCTACATCGGGGCTCACGCGGCGGTGCGGGGCTATACGCTCTTGACGCGGGACGCCGCCCGTTACCGCACGTATTTCCCGACGCTGGAGCTGATCGCGCCGTAAGGCAAGCGAGCGCTGCCGATTCCCATTTCGCCGGCTCAACCCCCTACGTGGTACTCGATCCGCACGGGCTCCGGGTAGCGCACGATCCCCAGCGGCGTCTGGATCGAGGGCGTGGCCTCCAGGTGGATCCGGGTCGGCTCGCCCGCGCCGGCGGCGGCAAGCGCCAGGTTCGCGATCTGGTCGAGCTGCTGGTCGAAGAAATCCAGCAGGTCGAGGCTCACGCGCACAGGCACGTTCACGGGTTCGCCGGGCGGCAGGACGTACTCCTGGTCCAGGGCGCCGCTCACCGTCTCCCTTCCGTCGATGAAGAAGGTCCAGTCCAGGGCGGTCAGCCGCGCGCGGCTGTTGGCCGCCGGGTTGGCGGCGCGGACCAGGAGCGTGGTTTCGAGGGGCAGCTCACCGGCGGCGAAGGCCGCGCCGACCTGCGCCAGGTCCACGGCGCCGAGGTCGCTGAATTGTCGCACGGACTGGAGGGACACGCCGGCGAGGGTTCCGCCGGTGGTGCCTGCCAGAGTGAACTCCACGTCCCGCAGCGCGGCGATCTCCTGGAGCGTGGCGCAGCCGGCGAGAAGGGTGGACGCCAGGAGCGTGGCGGTGAGTGCGGCGACTCCGTACCGGGATCGGGGGTGTGGCATGTGCGGCCTGTGTCCGTGTTGGAGAATCCACCGGGACGATGACCGGGTGGGTCAGTGTAGGCCCGGCGGGAGCCGGCGGTCAAGCGGCGGCTCACCCCGTCGAACGGGATGGGTAGCGCATTCCTTGCAGCATGGTGGCAGTGTGAGGAGCCAGACGCGACTCGAGGACGGAGAGATCACCATGGCAGACCCCGATGGCAGCTCGCCCGATGACCAGCCCGAGATGGAGAAGGAAGAACAGGAGCTGCTCCCGTTCCTGCCGAAGCGGTTCGGCATGCCGGGCGCCGTGTTCCTGAGCTGGATGATCGCCGGTGGACTCCTGGCCGGTGGCTTCCTGGTGGCGTACGGGACGATGACGGAGCGGATGAGCGGGCGGGCGCTCCTGCATACCGCCGGCGGGCTATACATCGTGGGCGCCATCATCGGCGGAATCCTGGGCGGGGCGCTGGGGATGTTCGGACGGCCACAGCGGATGACGCCCCGGCGCGCGTTCAGCGACCAGATGGTGGCGCTCCTCTACTCGCTGCCCGCCCTGTTCATCGCCTTTGTCATCACCGGCTGGATCGCCATGACGGTCGTGGCCATCAGCCTCGAGGAGGTACTGCCGATCGTGGGGGTGGCGGCGGCGTACCTGATCGCGTTCGCCGCCGTGGCCGTGGCGCTCCGATTCGGCGCGTTCGGCGCGCACCGGGTGGCCCATCGGGTCGAGGAGAAGATCGAGGAGCACCACCACCGCGGCGAAGACTGACGACGGCCGACCGGACGGGCGGCCGCCTTGCGTACGCGAGCGTCCGCTCCCAAGGTTGGATCAACGTCGACTCTCAGACTGCGAGATCCCCCTATGCAGCAGCCCGACGTAGCACCGACTCCTTCTTCCCGGCCCTCCGATACCGTCCACTTCGGCGGGATTACGGCCATCATCGGCATCGGCGCGGCGGCGTTTCGTGCGCTCGGGGGCGCGTGATGACCGGGGACGGGTTCGAACCCGATGTGGCCGGGCTGCGGGCCGTGATCGAGGCGGTCCCCGAGCTGGTGGTAGTACTGGACCCGGCGGGCCGCATCCGGTACCTGAACCATACGGAGCAGTTCCACGAGGACGATTTCCTGGGCGTGCACGCGCACGATCTACTGCCGCCCGCCTCCAAGGAGGTGTTCGACCCCGCGTTCAACGCGTTGCTCGATACCGGAGAGCCCCAGGAGTACGAAGTCCTGGTCACCCTTCCGGACGGGACGGAAGCGTGGTATCGCACCCAGATGTCTCTGATCGCCGACACCGGCAGCGAGAGCGCGGCGGTGTTGATCTCGGAAGACATCACCGAACTGCGGGAGAAGGAAGAAGAGCTTGCCGAGCTGCGGCGACTGCTCCCGGTCTGCGCATGGTGCGGCCGGATCCGTGACGACCAAGGGGAGTGGAGCACCATCGAGCAATACATGGAGCAGCATGAAAACACCGCGGTCTCCCACGGGATCTGCCCGGAATGCTCGAAGGAGGCGGAAGCAGGCCAGAGTGGATCCAACGGGAACGCGGCGTGAGCCTGGTCGCGTTCATCAGGGGCCCGAAGCAGACCATGCGTACGCTGAACACGGTGCGCCGGATCGTTGGGAAGTTCGGCTGAGGCCCGCCCGAACCGGGGGGCGGCCCGCATCCTGGAGCTGCGGGGGAACGCCGCCGCCTATGACGCCGCCTATCTTGCGCTGGCCGGGGCGCTGGCCGCCCCTCCTCGACCACGGAGACGACCGACCATGTCGCTGAACCTCGATGACGAATGCCGGACCCAGCTCGTCGCCACGCTCCAGGGCTTCTCTCTCAACTCGGTGAGGCCGCCCGGCGCGCTGGTCCGGGCGGGTCTGCTCACGCTGCTCGCCGCGCTCACCGCAGGGTGCGACGCCGGGGATGGTGGGCCGGCGGAGCGGTCGGGCGAGGCGCCGCCGGCCGAGGCCACGGCCGAGGCGTCGGAGCTGGACCGGGCGGCGCTCTGCGAGGGGATCCACAACGTGTACGAGTGCTCGCGCGTGGTGGAAGAGCGGCTGCTCTCGGCGGGCGTCGAGGGTGTGGAGCGCAGCGGCGATACACTGACCATCGCGCTGTCGGACGCCGGGGAGCGGGTGCTGGTCGATCACGGCGCCCGGGCCGAGACCGTCCTCTACACGTACGGCGGCCACCTGGCCCGGGTGGGCTATCATGTGGTCCAGATCCACTACTACGAGGGCGGCGAGCACCTCCTGATCGATGACGAGACGGGTGAGGAGACGCGCGTGGCGGCGCGGCCGGTGGTCTCGCCCGACGGCCGGCGGATGGTGATCGCCTCGTTCGGCGGCATGGCCGGTTACGTGCCCGACCTGCTCCAGGTCCGGCGGGTGACGCCCGACGGGCTCGACGTGGAGTGGGAGGTCCGCCCCGACGATTGGGGCGCCGCCGACCCGCGCTGGGTGGACTCGACCACCGTGCGGTTCACGAAGCGGTCGATCTGCGAGCCCGGCCGGACGTGCGAGGACCCGGCGGTGCTCCGCCTCGAGGGTGGCGAGTGGACCATCGTGGACGCGGGCGGGGCGCGGAACGAGACCTGACGCTCTCTCGCGGGACATGCGATGGTGCCCGTCAGCGCTGACGGTCAGATCTCGAGCTGCATCCCGAGCTCAACCACCTGGTTCGACGGGATCCGGAAGTATGTGGTGGCGCCGGTGGCGTTGCGGCTCATGACGGCGAACAGCTTCTCGCGCCAGAGCGCCATCCCGGGCCGCTCGGTGGCGATGAGCCGCTCGCGGCCGAGGAAGTACGTGACCTCCTGTGGCTCGATGGGCTCGCCGTCGAGTGTGATGTCGGCGAGGCGGCTGGGGACGTCCGGGTCCTCGCTGAACCCGTAGCGGAAGACCACGCGCCACATCCCTTCACCGAGCTCATCGATCTGGACCTCGTCTTCGTCGTCCGCGTACGGCACCTCGAGCGTCTGGATCGTGAGCATGACCACGCGCTCGTGGAGCACCTTGTTGTGCTTCAGGTTGTGGAGCAGCGCGGTGGGGGTGCCCTCGGGGCTCGAGTCCATATAGACGGCCGTGCCGGTCACGCGGTGGGGCGGCTCTTCGGCGATGGAATCGACGAAATCGTCGAGAGGCATGCGCCGTTCCTGGATGTGGTGGGCCAGGATCCGGCGGCCGGTCTTCCATGTGGTCATGAGCGTGAAGATCCCGGCTGCGACGACCAGAGGGAACCAGCCGCCGGCGGGGATCTTCGGCAGGTTCGCGACCCAGAACCCGAGGTCGATCACCAGGAAGAAGGCGACCATGCCGCCCGCCAGCAGCCAGTGCCAGCCCCAGCGGGCGTAGACCACCACGCCGAAAAGGAGGGTCGTGAACACCATATCGGTGGTGACCGCCACGCCGTACGCCGCGGCCAGGCTCGACGAGGTCCGGAACCCCAGGACCAGCCCGATGCACGCCAGCATCAGGGCCGCGTTCACCGCCGGGATGTAGATCTGGCCGATCCGCTGCTCGGAGGTGTGGTGCACGGTCAGGCGGGGCAGGTAGCCGAGCTGTACGGCCTGGCGCGTGAGACTGAACGCGCCGGAGATCACGGCCTGACTGGCGATAACCGTGGCGGCGGTGGTGAGCACCACCAGCGGGATCAGCCCCCAGCCCGGAGCCATGCTGAAGAACGGCTGCGCGATGAGAGCCGGATCGCCGAGCACGAGCGCGCCCTGGCCGAAGTAGTTCAGCAGCAGCGCCGGGAGCACCAGCGCGAACCAGGTCAGTCGGATCGGGCGGGTCCCGAAGTGGCCCAGGTCGGCATACAGCGCCTCGCCGCCGGTCACCACAAGGAAGACGGAACCCAGCACCAGAACGCCCTGGAACCCGTTGGCGGCGAAGAAGGAGACCCCATACATGGGGTTCATCGCCCGGAACACAGCCGGGTTCTGGACGATCTGAACCACGCCGAGGGTGGCCAGCGTCAGGAACCAGAGCATGGTCACGGGGCCGAACACTGCGCCTACCCCTTCGGTGCCCCGACGCTGGAAGGCGAAGAGCCCCAGCAGGATCCCGATGGTGATAGGGATCACGAACGGCCGGAAGGCCGGCGTGGCCACCTCGAGCCCCTCGATGGCGCTCAGGACCGAGATGGCGGGCGTGATCATGGAGTCGCCATAGAGGAGGGCTGCGCCGAAGAGGCCGGCCAGCCCCAGGGCCTTCCGTCGCCGCGTCTGTTCCTCCCCGCCGGGCGGCGAGACCAGTGCCGTCAGGGCGATGATCCCGCCTTCGCCCCGGTTGTCGGCCTTCAGGATAAAGCCCAGGTACTTGACCGAGATCACCAGCACGAGGCTCCAGAAGATGAGCGACAGGACGCCCAGGATATTCGGCGCGACCGCGTCGATGCCGTAGCTGTGGTGAAAGCTCTCCCGGAGGGCGTAGATCGGTGAGGTCCCGATGTCGCCGTAGACGATCCCCACCGCCGCCAGGGAGAGGATCATCAGGCGCTTGCCCGTTGGGCTGTCTTCCGCCTCGTGCGATTCCGGAAGCTGAAGCTCTTCGTCCATGACCGGCAAAGCTATTCGGTCCGAGGCAGAATCACCACTGCTCGGAGGCGTCAGCCGACCGCTCGGACGTGGGCGCTGTCACCGCGCGTTGACCGTGAGAGGTGGGCGGTTGATATTGAAAGCCGAACTCCCCTCTACTCTACTCCCCTCTACTCTACTCTGCATGCCGATCCGCTACACCATCCATCGTGAGTCTGGCGTGGTCATGACCCGGTTTACGGGGGCGCGTCGAGGAGATCACCGAGGAGCGCTACGCGGGCAGCGATCTGGGGTTCCGATCGGCCATCGTGGCGCCGCGCGACCAGTCGCACGGGATCGGCCGGATGTACGAGGTGTTCGCCGAGGGTGGGCCCCGAGCGGGTCCGCGTCTTCCGTGACCCCACCGCCGCCCTGGAGTGGCTCGACCGTGAGCCCGACACACTAGGCCTCTGAGAACGTCACCCGAATCCCGAATCCAATGACCGAGACCGACGTCCAGACGCTGACCGACATGGTGGCCTACCAGCCCGGCTCCGTGGTGAGCCGGAAGGTGCTGGGCGGCAAGCGCGGGAACGTGACGCTCTTCGCCTTCGCCGACGGCGAGGGGCTGACCGAGCACACGTCGCCGTACGCGGCGCTGGTGGTGGTCCTCGATGGCCGGGCACGGATCCGGATCGGCGGGGCGGCCTACACCGTGGCCGCCGGTGAGACCATCACGCTTCCGGCCGGCGTGCCCCACGCCCTGGACGCCGACGAGCCGTTCAAGATGATGCTGGTGATGATCAAGGACGAGCCGGAAGGGTGACGTCGGAGGAAGCCGTCTGGCCGGAGGCCACGGAGCGGCTGGCGACGGATCCGTCGTTCGGGCCGCTGGTGGCGGAGGTCGGACCGGTCCGGCTCCGTCCACCGCGGGGCTCGCCGTTCGCGTCGCTGGTGGCGGCCATCACGTACCAGCAGCTGGCGGGTCGGGCGGCGAGGACGATCCACGGGCGGGTCGTGGAGGTGCTGGACCACGACGTGCGGCCGGCCACTGCCCTGGCCGCCGAGGGGGCGGCGCTGCGGGCGGCAGGGCTATCGGCGGCGAAGCTGGCCGCCATCCGGGACCTGGCGGAGAAGGTGACGTCGGGCGAGGTGCGGCTGGACGGTTTCGAGACGGCCACGGATGGCGAGATCCGGGACCGGCTGACCCGGGTGAAGGGGATCGGCCCGTGGACGGCGGACATGTTCCTGATCTTCGATTTACGTCGTTCTGACGTATGGCCGGTGGGTGACCTGGGAGTGCGGAACGGACTGGCCCGGGTGCTGGGACTGTCGGAGCCTCCCACGCCGGAGGAGGCGCGCCTCATGGGGACGGGCTACCGCCCGTGGCGGAGCGCCGTGGCGTGGTACTGCTGGCGTGCCGTGGAGGTGATCCCGCCCGAGTGAGGCGTCGAGGGTCGGGGCCCGGGGCCGACATCGGTGCGCCGAGTCCCGGGCCCCGACCCTCCAGCCGCTAGTTCAGGTACTTCTCGATGCGCTGCTTCGCCTCGTCGATGTCCTCGACCCGGTCTCCGCGCTTGGTGCCATCCTTCATGCGGAAGCTGGTGACGTTGCTCCCCGGCACTTCCACGATCCGGGCGACCTCCTCGCCTTCCTGCTTGGCCACGACAATGCGATCGTTCATCCGCTCGTACTGTACGTCTGGCATCTCTCCTGCTTGACTTCCCGGGCGGCTCCCTTATGGCCCTGCGGCCGGCCCGCCCGCTGCTCGGCCGGGGCTGCTTTCTGTGCACCCAACGACCCTACAAGGCTCGTGCCGTGAGGCCAACCCCCCGTCCAGCGCTGGACGCCAGCGTCGATTGCCTGCACCTTTCGGGGTTGGACCGAGCCATTGGGGGGACCGAGAACGGAGTGGGTGGATGGATCGTTGGACGAGGGAGGAGCTGGCCAACGTGGTGACCCACGGCGTGGCCATGGTCGCGGCGCTGGTGGCGGCGACGCTGCTGATCGTGTTCGCGGCGATGCACGGCGACGTTTGGGAGATCGTGGGCGTGAGCGTGTTCGCCACCACGCTGGTGGCGCTGTACACCGCCTCGACGCTCTACCACGCCGCCCGGGACCCGGTGGTGAAGGCGCGGCTGAAGGTACTGGATCACGCGGCCATCTACCTCCTTATTGCCGGGACGTACACGCCGTTCATGATCGGCGAGCTCCGGGGTGGGTGGGGGTGGAGCCTGTTCGGCGTGATCTGGGGGCTGGCCGTGGTGGGGATCGCGATGAAGCTGATCTTCATCGGCCGGTTCAAGCTCCTGTCCACGGCCGTGTACGTGGCCATGGGCTGGCTCGTGCTGGTGGCCGTGGTGCCCCTGGTCCAGAACCTGGCGCCTGTGACGCTGGCGTGGATGGTGGCCGGCGGGATCGCCTACACGGCGGGCACGCCGTTCTACCACAACCAGCGGATCCGCTACTCCCACGCCATCTGGCACCTCTTCGTCATCGCCGGGAGCGCGTGCCACGCCGTGGCGGTGGTCACCATTGTCTGAGCCGGAGCCGGCTGCGGCGGGCTCGCCGGTAATCGGTGCCCGCCTCGGTCCCGGGGCCAAGGAAGAGATTCCGACCGAGGCCGTGCTCCTGGAGCGGAACCGGCTCCTGTACGGGGCGCTTCCGGCATCGATCGCGGCCACGCTCGCGCTGGCGGCGGTGCTGGCGGTGATCCAGGCCGATGTGATCCCGACGGTCTATGCCGCCGGCTGGTTCGTGGCCATCTCGGTGCTGAACCTGGGCCGGCTCGTGGTGGCCCGGGGCTACGAGAATCGGGCCGATGACCCGGAGTGGGTCGAGTTCTACGACCGGGAGTTCATCTGGAGCGCCGTGGCCGGCGGGATCGGCTGGGGAGCGGCGGGGCTCCTCCTCTTCCCGCCGGACATCGTGCACCAGGCGTTCCTGGGCTTTGTGGTGGCCGGTGTGACCGCCGGCTCGCTGGGGAGCCTCTCGCCGTCGTTCACGGCGCTGGCGTGGTTCCTGATCCTGTCGCTCGCCCCGCTGGCGCTGCGCCTCGGCCTGACGGACGACACGGTTCCCGTGGCCATGGGCGCCATGACCGCCCTCTTCCTCGGCTTCCTGGTGCTGAGCGGGCGCCGCGTGGCGACGATGGTGAACGACAACATCCGGCTCCGGTTCCTGGACGCGCGCAGGGAGGCCGAGACCCGGCGGGCCAATGAGCTGCTCGAGCGCGTAGGCCGGATCGCCCGGATCGGCGGCTGGGAATGGGACCAGGAGACGGATACCGTGCGCTGGTCGGAGCAGGTCTACCGCCTCTACGGCCGGGCCCCTAACGACCCGGTGGACTTCGAGGCGGCGCTGGCGGCGTACCCTGAGGCGGACCGGTTGCGGCTGGCGGAAGCGTCGCAGCGGGCGCTGGAGGAGCGGCAGCCGTACGACCTGGAGCTGCGGTTCGACGGCGCGGACCCCGATGTCCGCTGGGTTCGGACCCGGGGTGAGCCGGTGATCGAGGACGGCAGCGTGGTCCGCCTCACGGGCACGGTCCAGGACATCACGGAGCGGAGGGAGACGGCGAACCGCCTTCGGAGCAATCTGGACGCGCTGCAGCGGCTGTATACTATCACCGCCCGGGCCGATACCACCCTCGCCCAGAAGATCGAGGGGATCCTGGAGCTGGGGCTGGATATCTTCGGGCTCGACTTGGCGCTGGTGAGCCGGATCCAGGGGGACCGGTACACGGTGGAACACGCCGCCGGCGGGGGCGACCTGCCGGAGCCGGGGGCCCGTTTCGATCTCGGCGAGACCTACTGCAGCCACGTGTACGAGGCCGACGGCCCCGTGGCGTTCGACCACGCGGGCGAGGCCATCGCCGGGCACCCGTGTTACCAACAGTTCGGCCTCGAGGCGTACATCGGGGCGCCCATCGTGATCGCCGGCGAGCGCCATGGTACGCTGAACTTCTCGTCGCCGGAGCCCCGGTCGGAGCCGTTCACCGAGCACCACTTCGCGCTGATCCAGATCTTCGCCGAGTGGATCGGCCATGAGATGGGGCGGGTGCGGGCGCTGGCAGGGCTTGCCGAGAGCGAGGAGCGGACACGGCTGATCCTGCAGAGTGTGGGCGAGGGGATCTACGGGCTGGACCGGGACGGCCGGACCACGTTCGTCAACCCGACGGCGGTGGAGATCCTGGGGTACCAGCCCGAAGAGATCCTGGGCCGGTCCATGCACGATCTGGTGCACCACAGCTACGAGGACGGCACCCCGCACCCGGTGGAGGAGTGTCCGACCATACAGACGTTCGTCGACGGCGAGACGGTCACCATCGATGATGACGTGCTGTGGACGAAGGACGGCGACGCAGTCCCCGTGGAGTACACCAGCACGCCGGTGTGGAAGGGCGAGGCGCTCGTGGGCGCGGTGGTCAGCTTCCGGGACATCACGGAGCGGAAGGAGATCGAGCGGCTGAAGAACGAGTTCGTCTCCACGGTCAGCCACGAGCTGCGCACACCGCTGACGTCGATCCGGGGGTCGCTCGGGCTGGTGGCAGGCGGCGCGGCGGGCGAGCTGCCGGAACGTGCGGCCGAGCTGGTCCGCATCGCCGCCCGGAACAGTGAGCGGCTGATCCTCCTCATCAACGACATCCTGGACATGGAGAAGATCGAGTCCGGGAAGCTCGAGTTCAGCGCCACGCCCCAGCCGATCATGCCGCTGGTGGAGCAGGCGGTGGAGGCGAACGAGGCTTTCGCCGCGGAGCACGAGGCTGCCATCGTCGTCACCGAAAACGTCGCCGCCGACGTGAAGGTGAATGTGGACGAGAACCGGATGCAGCAGGCGCTGACCAACCTGATCTCGAATGCGGCCAAGTTCACCGACGAGGGGACCGAGGTGGAGCTGGCGGTGGGCATGGAGAACGGCTCGGTGCGGATCGCCGTCACCGACCATGGTCCGGGGATCTCCGAGGAGTTCCGCGACCGCATCTTCGAGCGGTTCTCCCAGGCCGACAGCTCGGACCAGCGGAAGAAGGGGGGCACCGGCCTGGGACTGAGCATCACCCGGGCGCTGGTGGAGCGGATGGGGGGGCGGATCTGGTTCGATACCGAGACGGGCGTCGGGACCACCTTCACGATCCAGCTGCCCGTCTGGGTGCCCGCCGGGGCCCAACGGGCCGGTCGCATCCTGATCTGCGAGCCCGACCAGGAGACGGGCGCCGCTGTGGTGGACGTGCTCCGGGGCGCCGGGTACGAACCCATCCACGTGACCGACGCCGTGGCCGCCCGGGAACGGCTCGCCGATGCCGAGGCGCCGTATGACGCCCTGATCCTCGACCTCTCGCTCCCTGACGGGGAGGGGATCGACCTGGTCCGGTGGGTCCGGTCGACACCGGCCACCGAAGGGCTCCCGGTGGTGGCCATGACCGCCGACATGGCCGAGGGCCGGCTCCGGCTGGGCGGCGAGCTGCGGCTGGTGGACTGGCTCGACAAGCCCGTACGCCCGGCGGATCTGGAGGCCATCCTCGGTCAGCTCAAGATCGCCGGTGGCGGGCTCCCCGACGTGCTCCACGTAGAGGACGACGAGGACCTCCGACACACCGTGGCGGCTGTGGCCCGCGACCTGGCCACCTTCCACCCCGCGGGTACCCTGGACGCCGCCCGCGAAGCGCTCGGAGAGCGACCGTTCGACCTGGTCCTTCTGGACCTGGGGCTGCCCGATGGCTCCGGCTGGGATCTGCTCCCGGACCTGAACGCCCTGGACGAGCGCCCCGCGGTGGTCATCTTCTCCGCCCATACCGTTACCGGTGAGGACGCGGGCCGTGTGGAGGCCGCGCTGCTGAAGTCACGGACCACTGAAGGCGAGCTCCTGGCTACCCTGGACCGGCTGCTCGACGAGGACAAGGAGAGATCATGGCCGAGCTGAACAAGATCATGGCGGTAGAGGACGAAGCCGATATCCGGATGGTGCTGGAGGTGGCGCTGCGGGACGTGGCCGACTTCGATCTCCAGGTCTGCTCCTCCGGTGCGGAGGCGCTGGAGCTGGCGCCGTCGTTCCAGCCCGACCTCATCCTCCTGGACGTCATGATGCCCGACATGGACGGGCCGGACACCCTGGAAGCGCTCCGGGAGCTGCCGGAGACCGCTGAGACGCCGGTCATCTTTCTGACCGCCAAGGTCCAGTCCCGGGAGGTGCAGCGGTTCCGGGAGATCGGGGCCATCGGCGTCATCGCCAAGCCGTTCGACCCCATGGACCTCGCCGAAGAGGTCCGGAGGGTCTGGGGCGGAGGCGGCTGACCGGTCGACCTCCGCGGCCCGCGCTCAGTGGGGATGGCTGCCGTAGCCGCGGAGCCGGTCGTAGCTGTGGCGCTGGTGTGCGGTCAGGACCTCGACGGTTTCCAGGTGGGCCCGCAGGTGCGTCCAGCGCAGCTCGCCGCGGAGCCGGGCCAGGGCGGTGACCTGCGCCTGCAGGGCCGGGGCGTCGGCGTCCCCGGCGAAGGCGGCGTCGAGCCGCTTCTCGGCGTCGATGATCTCCCGGCCCAGCTCCACGGCCCGGTGGTGCATGGCCCGGAAGATCGCCTGCACCTGCTCGGCCTGCTCCGGCGTGAGGGCGAGGGAGTCGGCCAGGTCGAGGACGTGGCGCGGACCCGGGTAGCCGTTCATCTCCGCGGGTCGGGCGAGCCCCATCCCGGCGCCCTCCAGCAGCGCCGCCACCTCATCGGCGGTCAGCGTCTGCACCGTATCCGAGCCCGTCGCCGCATAGGACGAGTCCATGGCGTGGCCCTCGTGCTGGGCCGCCGCCGGGCCGGGCGCCCCGAGCCCCGTCCCCAGCAGCAGGAGGGCGACCGCGCCGTGTAGGGCCGCGGGCGACCGGGCTGCCCCGTCGTCGCCGTACCGATCACACCCTTCCGTGCGCCCTTCCATCTAATCCCCTACCCAGCCGAGGTGGGTCTGCTGGAAGGCGTCCGGGCCCTTCAGCCCGAAGCCGAGGGCCCGGTCCATCCCGATATGTGCGGCCCACACGGCCGCCACCGCGGGGGCCCATGCCGGGCCGCCGCCGAGGAACCATACCAGGAGCGCTCCGGGCTCCGGGCTTGAAGCTCACAGTTCAGAATCCAAAATTGTCATCGATCAGTGACGAAGACAATGACATTATGCAGATGGTCAGTTCTGGATTGAATAAGCCACAGGATATGATGCTTGGAGATTACAGGAGTACGTATGCGAGTGTGAAGGCGGCGCAGGGGCCACAGAGTGATCGTGTGAATGATGATCTCGCATACTTTCATCGCTTTCTACTCTATACGTTCTGGAAATCAGTGTTCTTT
>JAWODW010000035.1:0-13597 GCA_046483065.1 Longimicrobiales bacterium
GCACACGCACGGGCACGCGGGCTAGGGGCAGGCGGCACGGTTGCCTCAGGCTTCCGGCGTGAGAGGAGGGGCGCCGGTGTCCGCCGCAGGAGCGACTTTCTTTCGCCGGGCAGAGCCGGAGGCGTGCCGGGATGCCGAGCCCGGGCGAGGAGCCCCGCAGGGTGCCGCGAGCCCCGCTAGCGAAAGCCCAAGCGACGAGGACGGACACCGGCGTCCCGACGCGCGCGACCGGCAGCCTGGCGCAGCGGGGTCGCACACGCACGCCGGAACCTCGTGGATCGTTTTGTGCATTCGAGGAACCAGGACACGATGCTGCACTCGAACCCCCGGGATGCCATGCGCCGACAGCTGCTGCTCCCTGCCCTCGCGCTCCTCGTCGCCGCCTGCCAGCCGCCGGACGCCGGGGAGCAGGCGGCGGCCGCGGAGCTTGACCCGGGGCTCGTGACGGTGGAGAGCGACGTCGCCTTCGAGGAGACGTACGACCGGCTCCGGACGGCCATCGAGGGGAACGAGAATCTGCGGATCCTGGCGGAGGTGGATCACGGGGCCAACGCGGCGGGCGTGGATCGCGAGCTGCCGCCCACGCGGCTGATCCTGTTCGGCAACCCCGACCTGGGCACGCCGCTCATGGAGGGCGCCCGGACCACGGCCATCGACCTGCCGCAGAAGCTGCTGGTCTGGGCGGACGCGGCCGGCCGCGTCTTCATCACGTACAACGACCCGGCCTACCTCCAGCGCCGGCACGGGATCGAGGGCCGGGACGAGATCCTGGCGACGATCGCGGGGGCGCTGGGCAGCCTGGCGGACACGGCGAGGCAGTAGCGGGGCGGAGCGAAAGCCGGGCGAGCGATCGTCGGGCAGGGCGGCGGGCGGCGGGGTGTTACCTCCCGTGGCTCCCGCTCGTCCAACTCCATAGCAGCGGTTCCCGCACCGGGCTCTCCCCGCTTCCGCACGCACACGCGCTGGACCTACACCACAGACCACATCACAGGCAGGAGCATCCCCATGAAACGCACGGTCCTCATCCTCGCCGCGGCGACGGCCTTTGCCGCGTGCGGCGACGACGCCACGGAGCCCGAGATCAGCTCACCGACCATCGAGTCCGTTTCCCCGGCCTGGGGCGCGGCGGGGTCGGAGGTCACGGTCAACGGCTCGGACTTCGCCACGGACAGCCCGACGGTCCGGTTCGGGACCACGCCGGCGGCCTCCGTCACGCCGGTGAGCGAGAGTCGGCTCCGGGCGGTGGTCCCGGACGCCTGGACGGCCACCACGCTGCTGGACGTGCGGGTGACGAACCCGGACGGCGGCTCGGCCACGGCGAGCGAGGCGTTCGAGTACGTGATCCCGCCGGTCATCGACTCGGTGGCGCCGGCCACGGGCACGATCGGGACGGAGGTCCGGATCCACGGGTCGTCGTTCGCGAGCGACAGCGTGGGGGTCTTCTTCGGCGACCTGGAGGCCGCGGCGGTGGCGCAGGAGGGCGGCAGCGTCTTCGCGACGGTCCCGACGGGGCTGGCCGAGGGTGTGGCGCACGACATCCGTGTGGTGAACCGGGAGAAGGGCGCGGACACGCTGGCCACGGCGTTCGAGCTGGTGGCGCCCGAGGCGTTCCGGATCAACGGCGTGAGCAAGCCCACGGGGCTGGTGGGGATGACCATCATCATCGATGGCGACGCGTTCGGGGACTCGCTGGCGCTCTCGCAGGGGAAGATCTACTTCCAGGGCGACACGGGGCCGGTGGAGGCGCCGATCGCCGACACGGCCAACGACTGGACGAACACGTTCGTGGTGGCGTCGGTCCCGACGGGGACGGCGGACACGTCGCAGGTGTGGGTGGAGACGGCCACGGGCGCGAGCGACTCGATCCCGTTCTTCCTGATCCAGAGCGGGGTGTTCAGCCCGTCGACCATCACGTGGAACGTGACCACATCGCTGCCGCAGGGGCTGCAGGGTCTCGGCGCGGCGTTCGTCCCGGTGGAGGAGGGCGCCACGCCGGCGAACTACGTCTTCGCGCTGGGCGGCGCCGACAGCATGGCGGTCCCGACCACGGCCGCGTACCAGGCGGTGGTGGAGCAGACGGGCGCGCTCCAGGCGTGGCAGGGGGTCTCCCCGCTGCCGGATGAGCGGGCGTACCACGCCACCACGGCGGCCACGGCGTACACGGCGGCGCTCGATACCACCACCACGGCGGCGTACCTGTACGTGATCGGCGGGCAGGACTCCACCGGCACGGCGCAGGCCAGCACCTACTACGTGCACGTGGGTCTCGATGGCTCCGTCGGGACGTGGGAGACGGGCCCCGAGCTGCCGGAGCCGATGGAGGGCGCCGGCGCGGTCCTCTTCCGCGGCTACATCTACCTGATGGGCGGCCAGGACACGACCGGCACCGCGCTGGCCGGCACATACCGGGCGAAGGTGAACAGCGACGGCAGCCTGGAGCCATGGGAGACGCTCCCGGCCATGCCGCGGGCGTCGTCGTTCGGCGCCATCGTCAGCTTCGGGCCGTACATCTACAGCGTGGGCGGCGACTCGGTGGGCGTGCCCGCCGTGCAGTCCACCACCACCGCCACGGAGACCCCTTCGGTCTACCTGGCGCGGCTCAACCTCCGGACGGGCGGGTTCCGTGACGAGGGCTGGGTCGCCACCGAGCCCATGTCGAAGGGCCGGAGCAAGCACAGCACGGTGGTGGGCGGCGGCGCCGTCTTCACCACGTCGGGCGTCTATTCCGGCCAGGCGGGCTCGAGCGAGAACACGTACGCGCCGTTCCTCAGCGGCGGCGCGGGGCTGCTGGAGCCGTGGGGCGGCGCCACCGGCTCCGACATCATCGCGGACGCGCTGGGCTACTCCGTGTACAACCAGGCGGCCGTCTACTTCATCGACCAGGCCGGCGACGGCCACGTCCTGGTCCTCGGCGGCGCGCGCCGGGACGTGGAGGGCGTCCCCTCCGACGGGGTGGTCTACTACTGACCGCCACCCGGCGACGATGGGCGCGGCCGGGCGGGCCGGGGGCTTTCGGGCTCCCGGCCCGCTCCTTCATCCGGGCCCGTCACGCCACCACGCCGGCGATGTAGTCGTGCAGGTAACGGTTCTCCATCTCCATGTCGGTGCGAACGGCGTTCACGAGGTCGCCGATGGAGACGAGCCCCACCAGGCGACGGTCCTTTACCACCGGGAGGTGCCGGATCCGGTTCCGGGTCATGAGCTCCATGACGCTGTCCACCCGGTCGTCGGCGACGCCGACGATGACGTTCCGGGTCATGATGTCGTCCACCGTGATCGTGTCGATCGCGTGGGTCCGTCGAGTGGCGAACTTCAGGAGGTCGCGCTCGGTGATGATGCCCTCGATGTGGTCGCGGTCCATGACCACCAGGCAGCCGATCTCCCGGTCCATCATGGCCCGCATGGCGTCGTGGACCGTCCGATCGGGCGTGATGGAGAAGACGTGTCCCCCTTTGGTCTGCAGGATGTCGCGTATCCGCATGGCGTACCTCGCCTGTGGCGTGAGCAGGAGCATCGCCTGCGGCGCGCGGTTCGTTGGGGGGGGCTCCAATATATGAGCCCGGGGGCGTCGGATGCCAGGAATCTGTTGTTCGACCGCCTCAATCATGCGGCCGGGCAAACCGCCCTCTCCCCCCGCGGGCCCCGGCCTTCACCGGCGTCCTTCCCGCTCACAGGCCCAGGCGCCGTCCCAGCCAGCTGCTGGCCGCCCAGCGCACCACCCGCCGCAGGAGGCTGCCGGAGAGCCAGCGCATCCATGGCGGCCCGACCTCCAGGCCGGCGGTGAGCTTCTGCACCTTGAGCATGGCGGCGAAGCGGAGCTGCTCGCGGGCCTCCCTGGGCGCGTCCTCCAGCTCGATGTCGCCGAGGTCCCTGGCCGGCTCGTACGCCACGTCGGGCTCCGGCTCCGGCATCTCGGTCGGGTCGATGCCGAGGATCCACGGCAGCGACTCCCGGGTCCGCTGCCGCCCCATGGTGTAGTCGTGCTCGCGCCACTCCCGGCTCAGGAACCCGCCGAAGCTGGCCAGGAGCTCACCGGCCACATCGCCGTCCTCGGCGTGGATCATATGGAGGTTCAGCTTCCGCTTCCTGTCGAGCCCGGAGACACTGTTCACCAGGAAGACCAGGTTGCCGAAGATGTGGCGCCTGGTGGCGTCCATCTCCCGGGCGTGCTCGCCGAACTGGTCGGTGAGCCGGCCCACGGCCTGGTCCCGGTAGTCGGCGGGGTAGCGGTCGTCGCCGAACAGCGCCCGTTTCCGGGCGACGATGTCCTCGGCCGCCGCCTCGAGCTGCGCCCGGAGCCCGTCGCGATCGGTCACCTCCAGGGTGCGGACCAGCTCGGCCAGCGTGGCCACGAGACGGTCGCGCCAGTCGACCTCGTTGTTCCGCCGCAGCGCCTTCAGCCAGTCGTTGGCCGTGGCCTCGCCCATCATGGCGGTGGCGAGCCGGGTGCCCGTGTCGACCAGCCCCGTGGCCTCGTCGATGGCGAGGTCGTGGCTCGCACGGTTCAGGTTGGCGTCCACCAGCAGGAAGAGCCGGTCCGCCGCGATGGCCGCGCCGCGCCCCGGGTCGTCGAGCCCCCGGGCCAGGCGGACGGCCTCGCCCACCGGCTCGTTGTTGAACATCCCGCCGTCCACGTACGTGAACTCCGCCGGGAGGCCCGGCAGCGAGTGGTCCGGCCACTGCCGCGGATCCGCGGCGAGACGCGTGGGCGCGAAAGCGACGGGGAAGTTCCCGGACGCGATGGCCGCCGCCCGGATCGCTGCCCAATCGTCGTCGTCGGGCCGGTCCCGGCGGAGCCGGAAGTCCCGTCGCTCCGCGTAGAACGTGCTCTCGAACGTGGCGTCCACGTCCGGGGCCGAGCTGCGGGCCAGGGCGTAGTTCACGCCGTTGAGGTTGGTGACGGTGAAGGTCAGGGCCAGCGTGTCCGCGGCCAGCGACGACGGCGGCCCGTGCCCGTCCGCGGGCAGGCACCGGGCCCCGATCTCCTCGATGACCTTCTTCGAGAACAGCGCGTTGGCCGGCACGTCATCGAGGAGCGCCGCGATGCCGATCTCCTCGACCCACGCCTGGTGCAGGAGCTCCCGGTGATGGAAGCCGCGCATGACGGCCTGGGCCACGAGGGCGGCCGTCATGGAGCCCGCCGAGGCGCCGGCAATGCTGTCGATGCGGTACCGGTCGGCGTCGGGCCGATCCGCGTTCAGGCGGTCCAGCACGTAGAGCAGCTCGTCGAGGACGCCGGCCTCGAAGCTGCCCAGGGAGACGGCGCCGGCCAGGATGAGCGAAACGTTCGGCATGGGACTCCTCGGGTGTGGTGGACAGGGACCGGAAAACGACCCGGGTGGCGGCCCGGCGCGGCCGTCAGCGGTCCGCCAGCGTCTCTCTGACCCGGTCCACGAGGCTGGCAGGGGTGAACGGCTTCTCGATGAACCCGGCCTCCGGCGGGATGTCGGCCGTGCGGCCGGGTGAGCCGGCGGCGTACCCGGACATGATAATGACCGGCAGTGGCGGGTCGAGCGACAGCGCCCGATCGACCAGGGCCTGCCCGCTGATGCCCGGCAGCACCAGGTCGGTAAGGACCAGGTCGATCTCGCCGTGCTCCCGCTCCAGGATCTCGAGGCCCTCCTCCCCGGTGCCGGCCGTACGCACGGTGCAGCCGGCGCGGGTCAACGTTTTCTCGATGACCCGCAGCACGTTGGCCTCGTCTTCCACCACCAGGATCGTGGCGCCGCCGAGCGGGCGGACAGCGCTCTTCTCCGCGGTTTCCGCCGCTTCGGGGGTCCCGGCGGCGAGGGGGAACCGGAGGATGAACCTCGTGCCCTCGTTGGGCGCGCTCTCGACCTCGATGGTCCCGCCGCTCTGGGAGACGAAGCCGTACGTCGTGGCGAGGCCGAGGCCCGTCCCCTGCCCTTTCTCCTTGGTGGTGAAGAACGGGTCGAAGATCCGGGTCTGGGTCTCCGCGTCCATGCCGACCCCGGTGTCGGTGACGGTCAGGCGTACGTGGGGGCCGGTCCCGAGGTCGGCGTCGTCGGACCCCATCGTCGCCTCGTCGTCCGGCTGCGACCGAACGAGGGCGGTGCCCAGCGTGAGGGTGCCGCCGTCGGGCATGGCGTCGCGGGCGTTCACGGCCAGGTTGACCATGGCCTGCTCGAGCTGTACGGGATCCAGTTTCACGGGGAGCGGCTCGGGGTGGAGCTCGGTACGGACGGCGATGGGCTCGCCGATGACCCGGTCCAGGAGCCGCTCCACCCGCACGACGATCTCGTTCATGTCCACCACCCGGGGCCGGAGCACCTGCTCGCGGCTGAAGGCCAGGAGCTGGGCGGTGAGGTCCGCCGCCCGGTCGGCGGCGTTCTGGATCGCCCGCAGCTCGTCGAGGAGCGGATCCGACTCATCGAGGTCCATGACCGCGAAGTCGGAGTGGGCCCAGATCACCGTCAGGAGGTTGTTGAAGTCGTGGGCCACGCCGCCCGCCAGCCGGCCGACGGCCTCCAGCCGCTGGGACTGCTGGAGCTGCTCCCGCAGCGTCTGGCGCTCGCTCACGTCCCGGATCACGCTCACGGCGCCGCCGGTGATCCCGCGCTCCGGGTCCAGGAGCGAGACGGTCTGCTCGGCGGCGAACTCGCTACCGTCCTTCCGTCGCATGGTGTACCCCGCCCGGACCACGCCCTCCCGCTCCAGGACCGGGTCGAGCTCACGGCTGAAGGCTTCGAACCGCTCACGGCTGACGTGCAGCTTCTCGGTGGTGCTCCCGACCAGCTCTTCCGCCGTGTACCCGAAGATGCGCTCGGCGGCGGGATTCACACTGAGGACGCCACGACCCTCGCCCGAGGTGTCGATCACCAGCACGGCCTCCTCGAGACCGGCCACCGTCTGCTGGAGGAGCCGCGCCGACTCCTCGAGCCGGTCCCACTCCTCCTGCCAGTCGGTGACGTCCTGGATGAACCCGATGATCTCTTCGGAGCCGGTCGGTCGTACCACTCTGCGACCCTGCTCCCAGACCCGCCGGACCGCGCCATCGCGGGTACGGATCCGGTACGTGGTGCGGAAGGACAGCTCTGCGTCGAGCGCCCGCTGTACCTCGTCCCAGACCCGGTCCCTGTCCTCCTCGTGGATCAGCTCGCCGTACGTCACCACGGCGTCATCGATGAGCTCCTCCGGGCCGTATCCGGTCAGGGCACGGACCGGCTCCGCCAGGTCGAGCATGGTCCACGCCCGGTTGTGCCGGCACCGGTAGACGATGGCGGGGACGTCCGGGAGCATCTCCCCGAGCATCGTGTACAGCTCGGTGAGTCTGGGGAGCGAGTACGGCTGACGAGAAACCTCGTCCGACATAGAAAGGGCCCCGGCTAGGAGAATTCGATCCGGTGCCGGGCTGCAGCACCGGTTACCCACGCAGGCTGGGGAGTGGACCGCTGGATAAAGTGGGACCGTGGGCCCGACTCTTCAAGTCAACTGGATTCCCGGCAGCGGAGGGCGGCCGACTCCTACGGGTCACCGGCGTCTCGCGAAGTGCCGAAAACGGCTCCGGCGTATCCCGCCGCCTCCAGGAACTGGCGCACCACGAATACGGGGATGACGTGACCGTACGACGTGGTCTCCGCCCGGAGCTCCCAGCCGCCCCGGTTCACCCCGATGACGCGTCCGGACCGCGCGAACGTGGGCCCCCCGCTGACGCCGGGGAACAGGAAGAGGTCCAGCTCGAGGACGTTCGTCGCCGGGTCGCCCGCCTCCAGCGTGTGGTAGCTGCTGGCGTACCCCGCCGTGAAGCGACGGGAGACCGTGAACCGCGTGGTCACCCGGTTCCCGGTGGTGTCGATGATCCCGCCCTCCGGCAGTCCGTACCCGATGGTGGCGACCGGCGTGCCCATGGCCACCCGCTCCGCCCGCCATTCCACCGGGGCCAGCGTCGTGTCCGGGATCCGCAGGAGCGCCAGGTCGCGCTTCCCGTCCACGGCCAGCGCCTCGGCGTCGAAGAGGACCGAGCCCGTGTCCGCCTGCACCAGCACCGACAGGCGCCGAAGAACGGTGCCCGCCGTGTCCGCCACCACGTGGGCGTTGGTCAGCAGCAGCCCGCCCGCGCTGTCCGCGGCCACCGTGAACGCCGTGCCCACGGGACCGTACGCCGTCATCCCCTCCAGCGCCGGGCGGCTCGCCCAGACCGAGTGCACCGACGGCCGTACCGCCGCGGCGCCGGCCACCCAGCCGTCGGGTGCCGATGGCTCCGACTCGGGCTCCGCGCACCCCCCGAACAGCGCTGCAGCCACCAGCGGCACGGTGAGCGCCGGCAGGACGCGCCGCCCCAGCGGGTGCCGCGCCCTGCGCTGCGCCGGGTGCTGCGCCACGCGGGCTCCCCGGCGGGTCTCCCTCTGGACTCCGGCTCTCGTCATGGACTGCCTCTCTCACGGGTCAGCGACGTCGAACCATAACCGCGCGGCTCACGCGCCCACAACGGCCGGGGCGTACGCCATCGCGCCTGGCGGCCCGGGCGCGGGAACGGCCGGGTCGCGCGCGTCGGACCGCCTGATCGCGCGCGTCGGGCCGTCGGTGTCCGCTCGTCGCTGTTGGGCTTTCGCTGTCGGGGCTCGCGGTGGGAGCGGGCTCGCGGTGGCGCCTCACCGGGCCGGTGGAGAGCGGCCCTGCCCGGCGAAAGAAGGACGCTCCTCGGCGGACACCGGCGGCCCTCCTCCGGGCAAGTGGCCGGCCACCACCGGCGGTCGGCCCCGGGTGCCTCGTGCCTGTGCCCTGTGTCTGTGCCCTGTGCCTGTGCCCTGTGCCTGTGCCCTGTGCCTGTGCCCTGTGCCTGTGCCTTGTGCCTGTGCCCTGTGCCTGTGCCTTGTGCCTGTGCCTCGTGCCCGTGCGCGCCACGCGACCCAAAAACCCCGGAACAGCCGAAGTACGAAGCGGAGGGCGAGATACACGCCGAAGGAGAGGGAGAAGAAGGAGGGCGGCCGACGATGCCTCCCGGACCAAAAAAAACGGGCCGGTCCGAAGACCGACCCGCTTCCATTTCCGCTTAAAAGGCGCAGGAGGCGAGGGCAGCGCCCGGCCGGCGCAGGAAAGCGCCCAGGAAGCCGGAATCCCCCCCAGATGACTTTCGTCACGCCGCCACTCAACCTCCTGGCTTTCAGCCAGAAGTGGCCCAAAGGCCACGTTGACCGTATGATCAACGCCCGGAGTCTAACAGGGTCTAATCGATCGGTCAATAGGGGGGCCTGTGCCAGGCGCGAGACTACCTGAAGAGGAGCGGCGCGAAGCGATCCTGCAGGGTGCATTCGAGGTAGCGGCACGGGAGACGATCGGCGGTCTGAGCGTGCGTGCAGTGGCCGAGGCTGCCGGGGTAAGCAAGGGGCTGGTCTTCTTCCATTTCAAGGACAAGGATACGCTCCTCCTGGCGCTCCTGGACTGGATACTGGAGCGGGATCCGCGGGTGGAGCCGCCGGACCACCTGGAGCCGGAGGGCACGGTGCACCCCGCGCGTCGCCTGCTGACGCTGCTGGCGCACGAGATCGCGATGCTGCAGGAGCGAGAGGAGCGGGTGGAGCTGCTGCTGGACTTCTGGGTGCTGGGCACGAGCGTGCCGGTGATCCAGGAGCGGATCCACCAGGCGTTCGAGCGTTACCGGAAGGAATTCGAGCCGTACACGCGGGCGGTGGTCGAATCGCTGCCGGAGCGGTTCCGGGACGCGGATCCGGGGGGTTTCTCATCGGTGATCGTGAGCTTCATCGAGGGGTGCGCGCTCCAGTTCAGCGCGAACCCGGAGGAGTTCGACGTGGACCGGTACATGGCGGCGGTGGAGGCGCTGGTCCTGGGCAACTGACGCCGGCCCGACCGTCTGGCGGCTCGGGCGGTCGGCCCCTGAGAGGGCGACGCCCTCGCTACCGTCCGGTCTCGATGGCTTCGTCGGGGTCGACGCCCTGATCGATCTGGCTGTAGTCGAGCTGGCTGCCGCGGAAGCTGTGGGGCACGAGGTAGACCGCGAGCATGACCAGCGTGGCAGCGACGACGGCGACGCGGCCTGCCCGCTCCCGACGCCGCATCTGCCGGGCGGTCCCCAGCACGGCGCAGGCGACGACCCAGACCAGCCACATGATGAGCGTCTTGTTGTCGGTGAGGTCGTACCCGTTGGGCCACCCGGTCCAGAACTCTCCGAAGGCGTGCTTCTGGACGATGGGTCCGAGGACCATCCCGCCGACAGTCATCAACCCGAGGGCCGTCCAGGCGTACCGCCGGAAGTCGGTCCGCCCCACCACCGCGGCCAGTCCGGACCGGACCCCCACGAGGGCGGCGAAGAACATGAAGAGCACATGGGGGACGAGGACTCCGGCGGGGACGGGGTCCTTGAACCGGATGATGACCGTCTCGTCGTCGCCGCCCCGGTAGTCGCCGGGTATCCGGATCGTGCCGTCCGGCGTCTCCAACTCCACGCGGTACTCGAGCTTGCCGGCGGCGGGCTGAGCCGGGAGCGCTGCGGCGAGGGTGTCCCCGGTCCGCTCGAGGGGGACGGCGGTGAACGAGTCGTCGGTGGGGAACCGTCGGAAGACGAGCGTGCCGTCCACATCGGCGCCCGGGGGGACGGGGACCTCGACGCGGGCGTCCCGTACGGTCTCCTCGCTTCGGATCAGCGCGAATGTGGCGGTATCTCCGGCCACCGCCAGGTCGCCGCGGAACGGATAGGTCGGCCCCGTGGTGCGCTGGTAGACGGCCGCGGAGAGCATGGCCACCACCGCCGTGGTCCAGAGGAGCACGCCCACCCAGCGCGCCTGGGTGCCCGAGCGTTCATCCCGGGCAGGTGTTCCCACGGCTTTCCCGCTCATCCTGGCCCTCCATCCGTCTGTCACCGGGCGTTGATGGGCGGGAACCTACACTGCCGGGCGAGGTGAGCAACAGGGTGCCGCGAGAATCCGGGGAGCGCGGAGGGCCGCGGGGGGCGCGGTAGCCGGGTGGGGCGGGATTCGCGGCGAGGGCTGAGACCGCCCGGCACAACCCAGGGATCGGAGGGTGTTTTCGCCCGGTGGTCTCCACCCACGATGAAGCTCCCCGCGCTCCCCGCGAAGCCCCGCGCTCGTCGCGGCAGGCCGTTGAAGGATGGATCTACCGCGAGGTCAAAGTGTGTCAGCACCGCCGAAGCCGGGTCCGCCGCGCATCCGGCAAGCGTCAGCGGCGCGGACATGACAGCCCCGGCCGTCGTCGTCTATCTTCAGAGCATGGCACCAACGACGACGCTCGACATCCCACCCTTCCGGCCGGCGCCGGGGCTGGCGAACCCGCACGTGCAGACCATCGCCGGGAAGCTGCTGCGGCCGAAGCTGGAGCTGCCGCTGTGGCGGGAGCGGCTGGAGACGCCGGACGGCGACTTCCTGGACCTGGACTTCGCGTTCGACCCGGCGGCCGGGTCCACGGGAGAGCCGGGAGCGTTCCCGGAGGACCCGACCTCGCCCGTCGCGGTACTGCTCCATGGGCTCGAGGGGAGCGCGCGGCGTCGGTACATGAAGCACACCTACCGGGCGCTGCTGGCCCATGGGCTGCGGCCGGTGGGGTTGAACTTTCGGGGGTGCAGCGGCGAGCCGAACCGGACGGCCCGGGCGTACCATTCCGGGGAGACCTCCGACCTCCGCTTGGTCCTCGACCACCTCGCCGGGCGGTGGCCAGACGCGCCGCGGGCGGTGCTGGGCTACTCGCTGGGTGGGAACGTGGCGTTGAAGCTGCTGGGGGAGGAAGGCCGGACGGGCGACGGCCGGGTCGCGGCCGGCGCGGCGGTCTCGGTGCCGTTCGACCTGGCGGCGGGGGCCGAGGCGCTGGAGCGGAGCTGGCTGGGGCGAACGATCTACACCCGGTACTTCATGCGCACGCTGGTCCCGAAGACGCTGGCCAGGGCCGACCTGCTGGGCGACCGGATCGACCTCGACGCGGTGCGCGGCGCCCGCACCATCCGGGGCTTCGATGACGCGCTTACCGCACCGCTCCACGGCTTCGACGGCGCCGCCGACTACTACGCCCGCTCGAGCTCCCGTCGGTTCCTGGCCGACATCGACGTCCCCACGCTCGTGGTGCATTCCTGCGACGACCCGTTCCTCCCGGCCTCGGCGATCCCGGAGACCGAGCTGACCGCGAACCCCGCGATCACACCCCTGATCACCGGTACCGGCGGGCACCAGGGGTACGTGGGCGGGTCGATACTCCAGCCGGACTTCTGGGTGGAGCGGGTGGTGGCCGGATGGCTGGGGGACGTGCTCCGGAAGGGATGACGCAGGTGCGCCGGGTGCCCGGCCTTCGTCACGAAAACCGCCGGCGTGTGGGGGTCTTCACCCACGATGAAGCTCCCCGGGCTCCCCGCGCTCCCCGCGCCCTCCACGTCAAGCCGTTGGACGATGGACCTGCCTCGAGCCCCGCAAGCGTCAGCGGCGCCTGACGCCGCGAGCCCAGCCTCCCCCGGCCCCTCGATCTCATTGTTGACCCGGGGGGTTGACCTGCCGGGAAAGCGGCCCTACCCTCCGGCCACCATGACGAATGCAGCGCGCTATCATCGCCATCATCATCACGGCCCGGACGGGTCGCGGCGGTGGCGTGTGTTCGTGATGTAGCAGCAGCACCGAAAGACACGTCGGCCAGCGCGGCCCGTCCCGACCGGGGGCGGGCTTTTTTGTTGCCCTCGATCTGGCGGCCATCGACGGACGAGAGACCCGGACCAAGGAACCGAGATCACGATGAGCGAGACAGACGAGGGAGCCATGACCACCGACCACAGCGGCCGCAACCGGTCCGACAGGGACGACGGCCGGCTGCGGATCGCGCTGCCGAACAAGGGCCGGCTGGCGGACGAGGCCCAGGCGCTGCTGGAGCGGGCGGGGCTGGAGGCGGCCGTGACCAGCGATCGGTCGCTGCGGGCGGAGCTGGGCGACGACTTCACCGCCCTCTTCGTCCGGGCCAAGGACATCCCCGAGTTCGTGGCCGATGGCGCCGCCGACCTGGGCATCACCGGGAGCGACCTGGTGACGGAGGCCGACCGGCCGCTGGAGACGCTCCTGCGGCTCGGCTTCGGCCGCTGCCGACTGGCCATTGCCGCCCGGGACGACGGCGAATGGACTCGCGCCGAGGACCTCCCTGATGGGGTCCGCATCGCAACGTCGTTCCCGCAGACCACGGAGCGGTGGTTCCGGGAGCGGGGGAAGACGGTGGAGCTGGTCCCGGTGAGCGGCGCGGCGGAGATCGCGCCCCACATCGGCGTCGCCGACGTGATCGTGGACCTGGTCAGCACCGGCTCCACGCTGAAGATGAACGGGCTCCGGGAGGTGGCCACGGTGCTGGAGTCTGAGGCCGTCCTCGTCGCCCGGGAGGGATTCGCCGGGAACGGCGCCGCGGGGGCCGGGGCGGCGGGAGCCGAGGCCGACACGTCCGGCGCAGGGACCGCCGGTCGCGTCGCCGAGCTCGTCGCCGCCCTCGAGTCGGTGCTCCGTGCGCAGGGCCGGCGCTACCTCATGGCCAACGTGCCGAAGGGCGCCCTCGACCGGGTGAAGGAGGTGCTGCCGGGGATCAACGGCCCGACCATCATCGACGTCATGGACTCGGGCCGGCACGTGGCGGCCCACGCCGTGGTGGC
>JAWODW010000043.1:0-3350 GCA_046483065.1 Longimicrobiales bacterium
GGGCTGTTCGCCACCGGCCAGGTGGGCGCCATCTTCGCCAAGGCGCCATCGGCCGACTTCGGGGCGGGTGAGATCGACGCCGACCTGGGCACCGAGCTCGGCTTCAGCATCGGCGCCGGGGTGCAGGCCACCGAATACATCTACGGCGGGTTGAAGTTCTACCCGATGGGCGATGTGGAATGGAGCTGGGAAGACGGGACGACCCAGACGCAGTCGGTTTCCTTCTTCGATATCTACGTGGGGTTCGGGGTCCGATAGCGGTGTCCCCAGCGGCCGGTCCGACGGGCCGGCCCGCCACACGGTAACGAGGCGGGGCGGCCGGGATCTCCCGGCCGCCCCGCTCAGTCCCGGCGGTACTTCTTGCTCACCCGGTCCAGGAGGTCGAGTTCGTCCTCGCTCAGGCTCTGCAGGCCCGACTCGCTGATCTTGTCGAGGACGCGGTCCACCTCATCGAGGACCTTCTCCTCCTCCCGGCTGCCGGGGCGAGGCGGCCGTCGACCGTGGTCCTGGTCGCCGGGGCCGGCGCCGCCGGCTGTGACGTCGAACTTCCGTTTCGCCACGGTCTTCCGGAGCTGACCGAGCTGCATCCCCACCCGGTCCTGGAACTTGAGGTAGAGGAACCCGCCGGCGAAGCCACCGAGATGGGCGAAGTGGGCCACGCCGCCCTGCTGTCCGCCCATCAGACTCAGGATGGAGACGGCGGCCAGGAACACCACCAGCCACTTGATCTTCACCGGGAAGAGGAACCAGACGTAGACCCGCATGTCGGGCCAGTTCATGGCGAAGGCGAGCATGACCCCGTAGATGGCCGCCGACGCGCCGACCACGGCGGTATTGAAGGCGAACACGTAGGAGAAGGCGGCGCCGCCTAGGCCGGCCACGAGGTAGAACTTCGCGAACTCGGTCCCGCCCCACATACTCTCGAGGGGCGGCCCGAAGAAGTACAGGATCAGCAGGTTGAAGAAGAGGTGGAAGAACCCGGCATGGACGAACATGTAGGTTACCGCCGTCCACGGCCGGACGAAGGTGTCGGCGGGTACGAACGCGAGCCACGCCCCGATGGACGGGATGGCCAGCATCGCCAGGTAGACCACCACGTTGGCGATGATGATCCGCTTCACCCAGGGGGTGAGCCCCTGACCGAAGGAGAAGCTGTCGCCGTATCTCGATTGCCGGTACGCCATGGTACCGTTCAACCCCCGGCGCGACCGGTGTGTTCCTCGATGGCCAGCTCGCAGATCCGCTCGCACAGCCGTGAAAACGTGATCCCCGCGGCCGCCGCCGACTTGGGGACCAGGCTCGCCGATGTGAGCCCCGGCAGCGTGTTCGCCTCCAGGCACCAGAGCCGCCCGGCCTGGTCCAGCCGGAAGTCCACGCGGCTGAATCCGGTGAGCTTCAGCGCTCGATGGGTCGCGAGGGCGAGCCGCTGGGCCTCGGCCGCCACGTCGCCGGGGACCTCCGCCGGGAAGATCTCCTCCGCCATCCCCGGCTGGTACTTGGCCTCGTAGTCGAAGATCTCGTTCTTCGAGATGATCTCGCCCACCGGCAGCGCCTCATCGCCGAGGATCGGGACCGTGAGCTCCCGGCCGGGTACGAACCGCTCGATCATGACCTCGTCGTCGTGCTCGTACGCCGTGGCGATGGCCCCGGCCAGCCCGTCCGGCGACTTCACCACCGTCAGCCCCAGGGTGGACCCCTGCTTGCTCGGCTTCACCACGGCCGGCCAGCCGATGATCCGCTCCACCTCCATCACATCCGTAGACGTCATGATCCAGTCCGGCGTGGGCACGTCGGCCACCCGCATCAGGCGCTTGGCGATGTCCTTGTCCATGGCCATGGCGCTGCCCAGCATCCCGCTCCCGGTGTACGGGAGCCCGACCAGGTCGAGGAGCGCCTGGAGCGCGCCCCCCTCCCCCGCCCCGCCGTGGAGCGCCAGGAAGAGGACGTCGGCGCCCGCAAGCTCCGGCGCCTGCGTGAGGGACGTGGGATCGCCGGTCCGGAGCATGTCGAGCCGGCCCCGGTCCGGCGGCTCGGGCGCCACGCCCGTCTTCAGCAGCTCGGCCTCCGCCGCTGCGTCCAGGACCCCGTTCGCGGTGTCCACCGCCACCACGTCGTGGCCCGCCTCACGGAGCGCACGCACCACCTCCGCCCCGCTGGCGATGGAGACATCGCGCTCCTCGCTCGTGCCGCCGAACAGCACCCCGATCTTCATCCGTCCGCTCCTCGCCCGGTCAGCCGCCGGATCATGTCATGTCCCGCCGGCCCGCACCGAGTCGGGCTTGGCGAACCGGACGGGGAGCTTCGCCCACATGGCGATCCGCTCGTCGCCCCGCCGACCGGGCGCGAATTCGAGATCCCGGGCACCCACCACCGCCGCCGAGTCCAGCGCCGGGCGCCCGCTGCCTTCCAGCACGTACGCGCTGTCCACCGCGCCCACGTCCGTGACGTGGACCATCACCACCACCTCCCCCTCCACGTCGGCGTCCCACTCGTCGATGGGGTAGCGGAACGGCGACTCCACCGAGATCGGCGCCGGGTTCGTCACCGGCTCATCTCCGCCGCAGCCGGCGAGCAGAACGAACGCTGCCCCTGCGACGAAGGCGGAAACCCGCAGCGAGCGCAGCCACGCCCCCCACCACGAGTCCGACCCCGACCCGCGAGCGCCCCCAGGCGCGAGCGATCGAAGAGCGAGGCCGAAGGCCGAGCTCACTCCGCCTCCTCTTTCAACTCTGCCAATCGGTTCAACGCCTCCAGCGGTGTCATCCCGTCCACATCCAGCTCCTTGAGTTTCTCCACCACCGGGTGCGGCTCGGCACCGAACATGGACAGCTGGTCCGGCGGCGCCGTGCTCTCCGGCCGGCCGGCACCCCGCCGGCCCAGCCCCTCCCCGTGGTGCGTGTGCGTGCCCTCCAGCTCCGCCAGGATCTCACGGGCCCGGCCGACCACCGACCCAGGCCTGCAGCAGGGTGCCATCGACGGAGAAGTGCTCGTTGCTCAGCAGTGGTTTGACCTCCGGAGCTGCCATCAGCTTTTCCAGGAACCTGCCCATCACCTGCTCGTTGAGCAGTCGCTCACGGTTCTTGGATGAAGAACGTATTCTCCTCGAACATCTGAGAAGCGCCTCGTCCCCGCACATCCAGGATGCGAGCGTTGGCGAAGTATGGGAAATCGAAGTCTGTCGCCTCGCCGGCCCTTTTCCCGGGTCTTTTCCTCCGTGTCCCGGGTCGATGACGATCTGGGCAATACCCAAACCTAACTGTCTGGCAATGCTGTATCCGTTCTCTGTGGGTTCCGGCGGATGGCCCGGGTTTTCTTTGGTTGGATAGATGTCAACAACGATACGAAATGGG
>JAWODW010000089.1:0-169159 GCA_046483065.1 Longimicrobiales bacterium
GCCAGCCCGGTAGACGACCCACCGAGCTCCCACCGCACGCCGGGCCGGACCACCAGGAGCGCCGCACTGTCCACTTGCACATCGTCGGACGCCCACCACCCCAGTCCCGCCCCCAGCGTCAGTGTGTCGGCCACCAGCGTCCCACCGGCGATCTCCACCGTGTCGTTCGCGTTCCCCGTCAGGCTGTCCTGCTGCGCCGGCGTGGGGGCCAGGCGTACGAGCTGGGCGATGCCGACTCTGGCCGGAATCGTGCCGCCGCCGGTGATGGTCAATCCGTCGGAATTCAGGAGATCGTACGAGTTGGATGCGACAAGCCCGACGCCACCGGCGCCCAGGATTCGTACGTCGCTCAGCCGCACGCTGTCGCCCACGACCTCCACCCCGACGCCCGCGGGATCTCGAACGACCGAGCTCGCGATCTCGGTTTGTGGCCCCAACCGCACTGCGGCATAGCCAGCGTCCTGCGTGGTGTCCACCGTAGTGCTGGTCAGTCGCGACCCGCGGGACGCCAGTTCCACCGCCTGGTTCTGGATCCTGCGCAAGCGCGTGCTGTCCACGGTCAGCGGGTGCTGGTCGCCGGCGGTGAGTGCGTAGTCGGCGTAATAGGTGAACGTGGAGCGACTGCCGCTCGACCACTCGACCAGTGCGTTCCGAATCACGCTGGTGTCCTGGGGATCACCGCGGAAGCTGAGGCCGTTCCAGTACTTTGGCGGGGCCTGCGCCGTGAACACGATGGTGCTGTCGACGGTGCCAACGGCCAGGAGCCGCCCGCCGTGGAAGCTCGCACCGGTGTTCTCCGCGAACGCCAGTCGTGCCCCCCGCTGAACCGTCAGCACACCCGCCGAGTCGATGGTGAAGCTCTGGTCCACCTTCCACGGCAGGTCGGCCCGGGCAGTGACCTCGGCCAGCGCGACGAAGCTGCCCGAGCCGTCCACCTGGCCCCGCAGGGTGCCGCCCCAGATCACCAGCGTGTCTCTCCCGTTGCCCATTAGGCTGTCCTGGTCGAGGGCGGTGGGTGCGATGGCGTAGAGGTTCTCGACGCCCAACCGGGCGCCGTAGGAGCCGGCGCCGACCACCCGGACGCTGCCGCCGCGGCGCATGGACGCGCCGCCGTCGGCCTGGAGCCCGATCCCGCCGGCGTTCTCGATCCGGACGCCCTCGAGGAGGGTGCTGTCGCCGCGGACCCGGACGCCGTCCCCGGCGGCATCCCGGAGCGTCGTGTTCAGGACCGTCACGCTGTTGCCGAGGATGACGGCCGGGTAGCTGCCGGAGCCGGTCGTGTCGATGGTGACGTCGGCGAGCCGCGACCCCGGCGCCAGGAGGTCGACGGCGTGCTGCCACGACCGTCGGATATGGACGGTGTCCAGCGTCAGCGGGTGGGTCGCGCCGGCCGCCACCGTGTAGTCGTAGGAGCTGCTCGTGACCCCGTCCGCGCCCGCGGCCCACTCGAGCTTCACGTGCCGCAGCCGGCTGGTGTCGGGCGGGGCGCCGTAGAGTCGGAGCCCGCCCCACCCGTTCGGGTCCCAGGTGGTGAAGACGATGGTGCTGTCGGCGGTCCCGAGCGCCGAGATCCGGGCGCTGCGGAAGCTCATGCTCTGACCGGCGGCCATGCCGAGGTACGCGCCGGGCCGGATGTGCAGGACGCTGGCGGAGTCCATGGTGAAGCCGCCGTCCACGCGCCACGGGATGTCGCTCCGGACCGTGAGCTCCTCGATGGTCACCGGATTGCCATCGACATCCACGGTCCCTTCGATGGTGCCTCCATTGATGATCAGCGTGTCCTTGGCGCTGCCGAGCAGGCTGTCCTGGTCGGCGGGCGTGGGCGCGATGGTCAGGAGGTTGTTGATCCCCAGCTCGGCGCCGTAGGAGGCGCCGTTGAGGACCCGGACGCCCGTGGCCGCCGTCAGCGGGTAGCTGCCGGTGGCGATCAGGCCCGTCCCGGCCGCGCCCTCGATCCGCAGCCCGTGGATTGACGCGGACGCGCCCTGGATCGATGCGCCCTCCGCACCGGCGTTCAACACGTCCACGGTGTCGATCACGACGCCGCTGCCGATCACCCGGATCCCGGAGCCCTCGACGCCGCGGATGGTGGTCGTGGCCAGGTGGGTTCCCCCGCCCAGGACCACGGCCGGCCGCGTCCCGGCGACGGTGTCGACGCGCGAGTCGATCAGCCGGGAGCCCGGACCCCTGAGGTAGGCCGCTCTGTCTTCCGACTGACGAATCACGGTGTTGTCCACCGCCACGGGGTGCTGGTCCCCGGAGTACACCGCGCCGTAATTGGTGGCGCCGCTGGCCCACTCCAGCACGGCGTGAGCCACATAGCTGGTGTCCTTCGGGTCACCGCTGAAGTTCAGGTGGTCCCAGTGCTTCTCAGCGGCCGTGCTCGTGAAGACGATGGTGCTGTCGGCGGTACCCTGCGCGATCAGGCGGCCCGCGCTGAAGGAGGCCCTGCGTCCCGCCTCGAACGCCAGGCGGGCTCCGGGCTTCACCCGGAGGATTCCCGCGGCGTCGATGGTGAGGTCGCCGGTGACCCGCCAGGGCAGCGACGGCCCGGCCTCGACTTCCACGGTGGTGACGGGGTTCCCGTCGAAGTCCACGGTCCCGGCGATGTTCCCGCCGTCCACCAGGAGCGTGTCCTTCGCGTTGCCGAGCAGGCTGTCCTGATCGACCACGGTGGGTGCAAGGACGTGCACATTGTGGAGGCCCAGCTGCGCGCCGTAGGACACGCCGTCCAGCACCCGTACCCCGCTGGCCTCGGCCAGGTCGTAGCCGTCCCGGGCGTCCAGGCCGATGCCGGTGCTCCTCTCGATCCGGACGTTGGCCAGGCGCGCGGAGTCGCTCTGCACGGACAGGCCCCGGGACCCCGCACCGAGAATCGTGACGTCCTGGAGCACCGCCGCCTGGCCGGTACCGGTACTGACGGTCCGGACGCCATCGCCTGCTGCTCCGCGGACGGTGATGGACTCAATCCGCGACGTCGACCCCACGACCACCGCGGCGTAACTGGACTCCCGGGTGGTGTCCACGTTCGATCGGACCATCCGCGACCCCGGCGACGTGAGCTGGACGGCCACCTGGTGGGCCTGGCGCACGCGCACGCTGTCCAGGACGATGGGGTGGGCATCCGCCGCCTCGATGGCCCCGGCCGTGCTCCGAGCGTCGACCACGCGCACGTTCGTCAGCCGGCTGGTGTCCGCCGGCGTGCCGGAGAACCGGAGCCCGGTCCATGGGGACCCCGCGTCGGTGGCGATCAAGGCCACCGGCTCGGCCGCCGTCCCGTTGGCGGCCAGACGGCCGCCGGCGAAGTCGACCTGCACCCCGTCGTCAAAGCAGACCACGGCCCCCGCCTCGATGGTGACGGAGCCGCCGCTCTGGACCGACAGGCTCCCGGTCACCCGGTGCGGGCTGGCCGCCAGGCTCCAGGTCTCGGCGGTCGTGACATCCGTACTGTGCTCCGTAGCACCCGGGTCGGTGCACGTTTCCGCCGTGTATACATCGACCGTCACGTCGGACGTTTCGCTCACGCCGCCGCCGCTGGCCGTTATGGCCGCGGTGCCCACCCCTGCGCCCGTCACTACACCGTTGCTGTCCACGGTGGCCACCGTGCCGTCGGACGTGGACCAGGACATTCCGTATCCCGGGATCTCCACGCCGTTGGAGTCGGTGGCCGTGGCCTGCAGCTGCAGTGTGTCGCCCAGCACCATCTCGCCTGTTGCCGGTGACACGGTGATGGCCGCCACGACCTGGCGAACCACCACGGCGGCCGTGTCCACCACGCCCACCAGCGACGCTGCCACGCGCCCCACGCCGGTGGCCTTCGACGTGGCAAGCGTGCCGCCGGCGAGGAGGTCGAGGACGGCGGTGTCCAGTGCTTCCCACACCACCGCCTCACCGGCGAACGCGGTGTTCGAAGCGTCGTACGCCACGGCGACGAAGGCCACCGTGTCGCCGAGGGCGTTGAGCGTGTCGATTCCGGCGGTGACGGCCAGGCGATCCGGGACCACGCGCGCCACCGCACTGGCGCTGACACCCTCGGCGCTCACCCCCACGATGGCCTCGCCGAAATGCACCGATGCGACCCGAACTCGAGCCGAATCCGCCGCCACCGGAGCCGCCGAAACAATGGTCGAGTCCGTGGTGGTCCAGACGGGCGAGACCGGCCTGGCCAGCACGCTATGGTTGGCGTCGGTGAAGGTAACGACCAGGGAGTCCTCGACGGCCAGCGTGCCGAACGTCACCGTGTCGCGATCGAGCGTGGCCCCGACTATGGTCTGCCAGACGTCAACCACAACGGTGTCCGCCCGATCACCGGCCGTCGCCACCACCCGGGCGCTGCCGTTGGTCAGCGACGTCACGGCTCCGTCGGCCGTCAGCGAGACCACGTCACCGCCGGACACCAGCGACCACGTCACGGGCTCGTCGGTGACCGGGTTGCCCCTCCGGTCGGTGACGGCTGCGTCCAGGGTAACCTCATCGCCGAGGCTCGCCATGGCCAGCGTGTCCACCGAGGCCTCCACATCGACCGGCACCTGGTCCACGGTGATCAGCAGCGTGTCGGCGCACGCGACGGCGCACGCCGGGTGGGTCACGATCACCGTGTCCAGGCCCTGCGCCGCGGCCACCGCCCGGAGCGAGTCCCCGGTCATGACGTCGCCTTGAACGGCTCGGTCCGGCCGTGTCCATTCCACACCGGCATCGAAGACCTCCCAGTCCTCGACGCCGAGGCCACACGCCCATACGAAGAGGGTGTCACCGAGCGCCGTGAGGGTGGTGTCCGCCGTCATGAACCGGACGCCGTCCAGGAGCACGGTCACCGGCGTCCGGGCCGCCGTGTCGGGGTACGGGGGCGGGCCCTGAAGGTAGGCCTCCACCCGGGTCTCACCGTGACGCCGGGCCTGGTACGAGACCGAATCGCCCTCGCTCGACGGATCGATCCACACGACGACGGTGTCGTCGCTCCGCCACCGGATCGGTGCGTCCTCCACCGGGCTGCCTTCGAGGAACAGGCCAGCGGCCAGGGAGCCGGACTGACCCGCAATCAACGTGTCCGGCCAGTCGCCGGCCTCGAGGACCATCTCCTCGAAGCCCTCGGACGGATCCACGGGGAGCGGCTCGTCGCACGTTGCGACGCCGAAAATGAGACAGGCGAGGGCTGCCGCGGCGCCAACGCTTCGCAGCCGCGTCGACGGTGTGCCGGGCCTGGTTCCCGTTGCCCGATCGCTCACGGCCGCTCCGGCGATTCCAGCACCACCGCCATGGGCAGGTACCGGTCGTGGCTCTGGCTGCCGATGGACGGGTGCTGGGCGTTGCGGGTGGCCTCGGCCACCTCCAGCCGGACGTACTCGGTCAGCTCGCCCCAGCGGACGATGCGGTCACCATCCAGGTCGGCGGCGCCCCGCAACCCTTCCAGGAGAAAATGCGTGAACACGCCGTGGCCGCCGCCCCAGCGCTCGTCCTCCTGCGACAGCTCCCGGGCCTCGGACGCCGTCAGGATGGCGAGCCCCGTCTGACTCGCCCCGAGGTCGAGCAGGAACGCCTGGTTGATGGCATTCATGGCGCCACCGGCCAGCGCGCGGGTGGCCGCTCCCCCCATCCCGAAACCGCCCGAATGGCAGGCGTCGGTGATGAGCACGGTATGGTGGGCGTACAGCCGGCTGATGGCCTCGTTGACGTCGGCCATGGGGAACGCCGTGCCGGGGATGTCGTCGGCCTCGGCGTCGTAGGGGAGGAGGTAGAGGTCGTCAGGGCGCCGGGGGTTGGGCGCGCCATGGCCGGCGACGTAAACGTAGACGATATCGCGCTCGGTGGCGGCCTCGAGGAAGGTGAAGAGGGCGCTGCGGAGGTTGCGGTACGTGGCTTCCTCGTCCAGCAGCAGCTCGATGTTCTCGGCAGGGATTCCGCCGGCCCCGGCACGCTCGGAGCGGAGGAACTCGTAGAAAGCCCGGGCGTCATCATCGGCGTAGGCCAGGTCCGGGATCCGGGGGTCGGCGTAGTCGCTGATCCCTACCACCACGGCGAACCGCCGGCCCTCGAAGCCGCCCGCCACGGTGGGCTCGGGCGCCGACGGGGCGGAGACGGCCCGGACGTCGTACACCTTCGAGCTGTACCGGCCGTCGCCCGTCCACGCGGCGACTTCCACCTCTCGCGTGTCCTCCTGGACCGGGACGTAGCCGGTGAACCGGACGTGGCCGCCCTGAAGCTGGACGGCGGCCAGGTCGCCGCCGACCCGGACCTCGCGGATGGCGCCGCCCATCGGGTCGCTGACCGTGCCGCGGACCCGGACGGAGGATCTCGCCTGGGCCGTCAGCCCCCGCGTCCCCGCGCCGGCCCATTCCCGGGGCTCCTCCACCCGGATCACCGGCCCGGTCTCCATCTCCGCCACCGCGGCCGACCGGATCACCCGGTGCTGGACCACCTCCTCGTTCCCGGACACATCGGCGGCGGTGATCGCCAACTCGTTGCTGCCCACCGCCAGATTGACCTCCGCCTCGAACCGTACGGCCGTCTCTCCGGGCTCCAGCGGCGGCGGTTCGGGACCGCCCGCCGCTGCAGGCGTGTCGCCGGGACCGGGCCGGACGCCGCTGGCGCTGATGCCGCGGGCGGCCCGCCCGGAGATGGTGGTGAGCCGGGCCGAGACCCCGTTCACCTCCAACGTGGCGATCTGCCCGGCATCCACCACCCAGCCGGCGATCTTCGTCCGGCTCGTTCCCAGGACGGCCTCATCCTGCGGCTCCGTCACGGCGATCCGGGGCGCTTCACGGTCCGGGCGGAAGACCGGGTGATCGATGAAGACCTCGTTCCCCGCCGTATCGCGGGCCGCCAGCTCGAGCACCGCTTCCCCGGCGCCGACGGCGACCTCGGCCCGGAACCGGGAGACCCGCTCGTACGGCTCGTGCTCGAGCACGTCCGATTCTCCCGCCCCGGCCGGTTCGACCGTGGCGTCCACACCGTTGATCCGGAGGACCCCGATCGGGGACTCATCCGCCACCACCCCGCGGACCTCGAGCTGTACGTCGGATAGCGTGTCGTGGGCCGAAGGCGTCAGGATCGCGATCCGCGGCGGCGCCCGATCCGGCGGCGGTCCCGCCACCACCAGCTCGTGCTCGGTCCGGTTGCCGGCCCCGTCGACCGCCACCACCGCCACGGTGTTCCGGCCGGGGCGCAGGCCGAGGACATCCGGGCCGACCACCGCCGTCCGGTCATCGTTCTCGGCAGAGTAGAGCGGTACCGACCGACCGTCGACCTCGATCCGCTCCACCAGGCTCACGTCCGAGGCCCGGAGCCGCAGCTCCCCGCGGCCCACGGGCACTATGCCGGCGCTGTCCGGCCGGGGCGCCGAGACCATCAGCGTGGGCCCCACCCGGTCGCGGCCGCCGGTGCGCCAGTACCAGACGTCGTCCTTCCGGGCCAGCCGCAGCCCGATGCCGGCCATGGGGTACGCCCAGGTCGTGTCCGTTCCTGAGAAGAGCCAGTAGCCCCCGGTGAGACGGACCGTCAGCCCGGGGCCCAGGATGACGTCGGCCACCACGCCGCCACCCCCACCCGGCGCCGACCCGGCGACAGGGCGCCGGAACGGCCGGTACACGCCGTCCACCATAACACCGCCCGAGTCGACCACGGCGTCGTAGATACCGTAGCCGCCCTCGGCGAAGGGCGCGATCCGGAGCCGCCCGGTGGTGAGGTTGAGGCGGACCCCCGCCACACCGGCCGCGAGACGCAGATCGGTGGGAGCGAGCCGCAGCCCGCCCAGGTGAAGACCGAGGAGCGGCGTCAGCTGGTACGAGAGGGTGGCGCGCCCGCTCGGCAGGGCACCGGCAGGCAACAGATCTCCCCCGCCGATGGGCGCGAGCACCGCGATGCCCGTGCTGAATCGGTACGCTTCCGGACCCGTGACCTGCCGCGGCTGCTGTGCAGCGGCCGGGAGGGCCAGGAGGACGGCGAGCGCCGCGCATCCGAAACGCATCTCTCACCTCGTACTACCGCACCACGCTGTGCCGCCGAGCGTGTGAACGGCGTCGGGGGCTTGGCAGGCGGTCGGGAGAGGAACCGCCGTCGGGCCGGAGAGCATCGCGGGACGATCATGGTTCCCGCCCGGTCAATAGATATTGCTTGACGGCTGTTACGCAACCCCCTGCCCGCCGCCGCCACCCCCTCCCGCAGCCACCCCGACTGGGGGAGTACGTTCGGGGCGGCCGCGTGTTCGGGGTGAACAGCCGCCAGCTTCGCGGCGGACGCCGATCAGGGGGTGGGGGGTGGGGGTGGGGGGCGTGATCACGGCGCGAGGCTGTGCCACCCCCCGGAACAGCCCTCGTACCCCGACTCCCAGTCCCCCAGTCAGGGTCACGCCGGTGGGCCGGCTGCCCCCCGGACGGCCGGCTCCCGCCCGGATGACCCCCAGTCGCGCCGCAGAGCGGCGCCGCTACAGCAGTCCTCGCATCCAGTACGCCACGCCCAGTCCGAGGTAGTTCCCCACGGCGTAGCCCAGCAGCCCCACCACCACGCCGGGCAGAACGAGCGCCTTCCAGTCGCGGCCCACGGCCAGCGCCAGGGCCGAGCTCGGGCCGCCCACGGCGGCCTGGCTGGCCACGCTGGCGGTCTCCACGTCGAGGCGTGCCAGGCGCGCGCCGCCGTAGGTCAGCACGCCGTGGACGAGGACCACCAGCGCGGTGAACCAGAAGACCTCGGGGCCCACGCGTGCGATCTCGGAGAACCGGGACGCGATCCCGATGGTGGCCAGGAAGAAGTGGAGCCCGAGGGAGCCGAGGTGCATGGCGCCGTGGAGTCGTCGCACCCATGGCGTATGGCCCACGGCCAGGGCGAAGGTGGTGAGCCAGAGGATCGACGGGACGCCGGGCGCGAACCGGCCGACGGCTTCGGCGGCCCACATGAGGCCGAGGCCGAGGGCCAGCAGCAGCGACAGGTCGAGCACCTTGAGGGGCGCCTTCGCGAAGAACGGGTGGTCCGCCATGGGGTCGGCGTCGGCGAGCTCGGCGTCGGCCCGGCTGGCGCGGTGATCGTGCTTCGGCGCCGGGTACCACTTCCGGAGCCAGAGGGGGAGCATGAGCGTGGCGCCGAACCAGACGGCGGTCATGACGGCGTCCGACGCCGTGGCCGCGCTGAAGAGGGCCGGCGGGAAATCCAGCTCCCGGCCCACGGCGACGAAGTTCAGCGACCCGCCGGCGTACGTCCCCGTCATGACGCCCGCCAGCTTCCAGGTGTCGCCTCCGAAGGAGCCGGCGAAGAGGAGCGCCGCCAGCACCGCGCCGGCGGCGGTGGCCAGCACCGCGATGATGAACGCGGCGAGCATGGACGGGCCCGCGTCCTTCAGGTCGCGGACGTCCACGGCGAACAGCAGCCAGACGATGGCCAGCGACGTCACCGGCCCGGAGATGGCCGAGTACACCGGGCTCTGGAACGGCACGAGCCCCAGGTTCGAGACCACGGCGCCGAAGACGATGACCAGCATGGTGGCGCCGACGGTCCGGGCCCAGCCGTAGCGGAGGTCGAGCCAGAACGCCAGCCCGGTGATGGCGGCGATGAGGGCGGCGAGCAGGTAGGGGTCCTGGATCACGGGGGTCGGGGGTTAGAGGGCAGGATGCATGAGTGCAGGATGCAAGGGTGCGGGCAGGGATCACAATGCGGGATCGAAGGCCGGTGCGCCATGTTGGGCTGCGGAGACATCGCGCCGGGCTCTGATCGGGTGGTTCCGTCGAAGGCGGGTTAAGTACATCACGAAACTGGTAATTGATGCTATTAACAGGATCAGTCAAATCGGCCTGGCCCGTGGAAATAAGATCATGGACCGGCTGAAAAGGATATGTTATTATGTTCAGGAAAACCTGAACTGATATAATTAATAGGGTCGCGCCATGCGTTCGTTCGAGCCGGGGTTCCTGACCGCGCAGCCGATTTCCGGTGCACTCCTGTCTTCGGTGCGGCAGGTGGGCGAGTACCGGGGGAAGGCGGAGCTGTACCAGCACCGGTCGCCGCAGGTGCTGGAGACGCTGCGGGAGGCGGCGGTGGTGGCGAGCACCACGTCGTCGAACCGGATCGAGGGGGTGGAGGCGCCGGCGGGCCGGATCGAGGCGCTGGTGGCGGAGGGCTCGAGGCCGGTGAACCGGTCGGAGCAGGAGATCGCGGGCTACCGTGACGTGCTGCGTACGATCCACGCGCGGTGGGAGCACATGCCGTTCACGCCGAACGTGGTGCTGCAGCTGCACCGGGACCTGTACGGGCACGTGCCGGTCGGCGGCGGTGCGTGGAAGAGCGCGCCGAACCGGATCACGGAGCGGCGGCCGGATGGCACCGTGCGGGTGCGGTTCGAGCCGGTGGCCCCGCACGAGACGCCGGGCGCCATGGCGGCGCTGCACGACGGCCTGAACGCGGCGTGGGACGCGGGCGAGGTGGACCGCCTGCTGCTGATCGGCGCGTACGTACTGGACTTCCTGTGCATCCACCCGTTCCTGGACGGGAACGGCCGGCTGGCGCGCCTCCTGACGCTGTGGCTGCTGTACCGTGCCGGCTATGACGTGGGTCGGTACGTAAGTCTCGAGCAGGTGGTGGAAGGGCATCGGGAGCAGTACTACGACACCCTCGAGGCGTCGTCCCGGGGCTGGCACGACGCCGGGCACGACCTGCTCCCGTGGTGGGAGTACTTCCTGGGGGTGGTGGTGCTGGGCGCGTACCGCACGCTGGACGAGCGGGTCGGGAAGATCACCTCGAAGCGGGGCGCCAAACGACAGATGGTGGCGGCCGCCATCCGTCGCATGCCCGCCGTCTTCCGCTACGCAGACCTCGCCCGCGCCTGCCCCGGGATCAGCCGCCCCACGATCCAGCGGGCCATGCGGGAGGCGAAGGCGGCGGGCGAGATCGAGCTGATCCAGCGAGGTCGCGATGCGGAGTGGCGTCGTTTGGACTGAGGCGAACGGCCGTTTTCGGGGCTCGCCCGCGACTGGGGGACAGGCTTCGCGGCAGGGCCGGGTTCGCGGGTCATTCGGAGGGTTCGCGGCAGGGCTCCCTGCCGGGCGTGGAGTGGGGGACTGGGGGGGCGGGGGCTCGGTTTGCGGCGGGATCTGCAACCTTCGTAGCCCACGGCAGCGTTCAGACCGCCCTTGGCACCGCGGGCGGCTCGAAATACGGCTCCTGACTCGCGGGCGGGTCGGGAAGCGGCTCCGCCTGGACGGTGGAAATCCACCGCGAACAGCGCTCCGCCCACCCCCAGTCCCCCCATCAAGGCCCGGATGACTGGACGCACCTGAAACCTACCGGCAGGCCCGGCAGCGCAGCCCCGCCGCGAGGGCCGTCCCCCAGTCAGGGACGGGGCGGGGAAGGGCTACTCCAGAAGCGGTTCCACCAACGCCCTGATCTCTTCTACAGACAGGGCGCCCTCCTCGTGGTGGACGACGCGGCCGCTGCGGTCGATGAGGATAGTGGTGGGGAGGGTGCCGCTGTGGCCGAATGCGCGCTGGGCGCCGGGGGGTGAGAAGGCGAGGGGGTAGCGGACGCCGTCGTCGCGCATGCGGGCGACGAAGTCGGAGACGGGGCCGTCGTCGACGGAGAGCCCGATGACCACGAGGCCGCGGTCCCGGTGGTCCTCCCACACGGCCTGGATGGCCGGCATCTCGGCAAGGCACGGCGCGCACCAGGTGGCCCAGAAGTTCACCAGGACCACGGAGCCGCGGAGCTCGGCCAGCCGGACCGTGTCGCCGGCGAGAGTGACCGCCTCGAGGTCGGGCGCGTCCATCGGCAGCCCCGTGCGCGCCCGGATCTCCGGCCCGAACCGGACCGCCAGCAGCGCGACGAGGGCCACCGCGAAGACCAGCTCGAGGGGTCGCCAGCGCCGTGTACGTCCGTCCCCGGTACGTCGGTCCCCGGTGCGCCCGTCGCGAGGTTTGTCGTGAGCCATGCCCTCGAACCTAACGGCCCGGAAAACTCCCAGCCAAGACGACCCCGAACCGCCCCAGCCGCGAGACAACAGGCCGAGCCATCCCCCACTCCCCCAGTCTCCACCCGGATTGATCGGATGTGCCGGCAACCCGCCGGCAAACCCGGCAGCCCAGCCGCACCGCGAAGCTCATCCCCCAGTCCGGGGCGGGGTGGGGGAAGGGCCTACCGGTCCCGTGCGAGCGTGGTCTCCGGCCCGTGGCCGCGGCCCGGCTCGTCGCCGTCCGCCTCCCGGACCGCCTCGTACTCGGCGACGAGCCTGCCGAGGAGCTCCTCCCGGCGGGCGTAGAGCCGCTTCGGCGCCCGGTGCTCGTGGCGGGCGAGGGCGTAGGCGGTGAGGATCGGGAGGGCGATGGTGGAGTCGGTGTAGCAGACCACGGCGTCGGGCAGCTTCTCCGGGTCCACCTTCCCCCAGCTCACGGCCTCGGCCGGGGTGGCGCCGCTGAGGCCGCCGGTGTCGGGGCGGGCGTCGGTCACCTGGAGGAAGTAGTCGTGGCCCTTCTCCTCGATGCCCAGCACCTCCTGGATCTGGGGCTCGGTCTGGAGCATGAAGTTCTTGGGGCTGCCGCCGCCCAGGATCATGACCGCGCTCCTGCCGCCGCTCCGCTTGGCGTCCAGAACGATGCTGGCGGTCTCGTTCACGTCGGCGTTCACGTCGATCTCCAGGGCGTTCCCGCGCAGCGCCATGGCGGCCACGTTCATCCCGATGGACGAGTCGCCCGGCGAGCTGGTGTAGACGGGGACGTCGTACTCGTAGGCGGCGGCCAGGAGACTCTTCCGGCTCTCGCCCGTCTGCCCGAGCTTCTTCTCCCGCTCGGCCACGTACTTCCCGCACAGCCAGTGGAACTCGGCGCTGGACATCTTCCGCTGGAACTCGTCCTCCTGGATGATCCGGCGGAAGAAGGCGTCGGTGTCGAGGAGCACCGAGTAGTCGAAGAAGATGTCGTAGATCCGGACCACCTCCTCCTCACGGAGCGCCACATCGCTTACGTGCGGGCTGCCGTGATGGAGCGCCAGCCCCAGCCCGAAATGCGTGTCGTGGTAGAGGTTCGCGCCCGTCGACGTGATCCAGTCCACGAACCCCGCCTCGATGAGCGGGATGAGGCTGGAGATGCCCAGCCCGGCGGGTGTGAGAGCGCCGGTGAGGGAGAGGCCGATGGTGACGTCGTCGTCGAGCATCTTCTCGGTGAAGAGCCGGCACGCCTCCCGGAGCCGGCCGGCGTTGTAGGAGGCGAAGGTGCCGGTCACCAGCTCGTCCACGGTCATGTCGCCGCGGACGCGGGCGGGGTCGATCTTCGGGCCGGACAGGTGGTTGGAATCGGTCATGGCATCTCCTCACCGCGGAAGCGCGGAAGTCCGCGGAACGTCCGCGGAACCGCCGCGGAAGCATTCGTCGCGAAACCCGCAGCCTTCATCGTTTCGATTTTGAACATTTCAGGAACCCGCCGCCGCGAACCGCGGGCTACGCCGTGGACCCCTTCCGCGAAGTTCCGCGCTGATTCCGCGTCTCCGCGGTAAGCCAGGCGTCAGTCCTCGCCACCTTCCGTCGGCACCGTCAGCCCGGCCTGCTCCAGCTCGCCGGTGGCGGCGTCCACGCGATCCAAGGGCTCCTGCCGGCGGGCCCAGGCGGCGAGGTCGTGGATGCCGTCCTCGAAGGGGACGTGCGCCTCGAAGCCCAGCTCCTCCTTCGCCCGGGTGGTGTCGGCGAAGCAGTGGCGGATGTCGCCCTGGCGGAACCGGCCCACGTACTCGGGTTCGGGGCCGCCGAGCTGTTCCCGGAGCGCAGCGACCATGTCCCGGAGGTTCAGCGACCGGCCGGTACCGATGTTGTACGCGCCGCCCACCGCCGCGTCAGAGTCCAGCGCCCGGAGGTTGGCGCCCACGATGTCGCTCACGTGGACGAAGTCGCGGCTCTGGAGCCCGTCCTCGAAGATGAGGGGCGGGCGGCGGTTCAGGAGCCGGGAGGCGAAGATGGCGGCCACGCCGGTGTAGGGATTGTCGAGGCTCTGCCGTGGGCCGTAGACGTTGAAGTATCGGAGGGCCACGGTGGGGATCCCGTACGCGGCGCCGACCGACAGGAAGAGCTCCTCGTGGTCGCGCTTGGTGACGGCGTAGACCGACGTGGGCTGGAGCGTCTTCGACTCGGGCGTGGGCACCGGGTCGACCGGCCGGCCGCAGGCGGGACAGTGCGCCTCGTAGTCGCCGGCGGCCATCCGCTCAGCGGTCCGGAGCGACGGCGCCACATCCCCGTGCTCCTCACACCGGTACGCCCCCTCGCCGTAGATGCTCATGGAGCTGGCGACGACGGCGCGGCGGATGGCGTCCTTCCGGGCGACCATGGCCTCGAGGAGCACCGCGGCGCCCAGGGCATTGGCCCGGACGTAGTCGGCGATCCGGTACATGGACTGGCCGACGCCCACGGCGGCGGCGTGGTGGACGACGGTGTCGACGCCGTCGAGGGCCGCCGCGACGGCGCCGGGGTCGGTGACGTTTCCGTGGACGAACTCGACGCGCCCGGCGGCCACGTGGCCCGCGATGAGGGTGGGCTCCGAGGCGTCGCTTCCGTGGACCTGGGGGTCGAGGCTGTCCAGGACCCGGACGCGGTCGCCGCGGTCCACGAGGGCGTCGACCAGGTGGGAGCCGATGAATCCGGCGCCGCCGGTGACCAGCGTCACGCCGGCCATCACTGTCCTCGCTTGCCGGGGTCGCCCACGGCTTTCCGCTTCTCCCGACGGAATGCCTCCTCCCGGGCGCTCTCCCGCTGCCGCTCGTAGCCCTCGATGATCCGCTGCACGGCCTCCTCCGGCGAGTCGGTGACCAGGATGAGGTCGAGGTCCTCGGGGCTGACCTTCCCGTTTTGGATCATGGTGCCCCGCACCCAGTCGAGGAGCCCGCCCCAGTAGTCGGAGCCCATGAGCACGATGGGGAAGTGCCGGACCTTCCGGGTCTGGATCAGCGTCAGCGACTCGAAGAGCTCGTCCATGGTGCCGAAGCCGCCCGGGAAGATGATGAACCCCTCGGCGTACTTCACGAACATGGTCTTCCGGACGAAGAAGTAGCGGAAGTTGACGGCCGTCTTCACGTACGCGTTCATCCCCTGCTCGAAGGGGAGCTCGATGTTGCACCCCACCGACCGGCCGCCGGCCTCGGTGGCGCCCTTGTTGGCCGCCTCCATGATCCCGGGGCCGCCGCCGGTGATGACGCCGAAGCCGCGCTCCACCAGGAGCCGGGCGGTCTTTTCCGCGCCGTCGTACCACCGGTCGCCGGCCGCGACCCGGGCGCTGCCGAAGATGGAGACGGCCGGGCCCACGTCGGCCAGCGTGTCGAACCCCTCCACGAACTCGCCCATGATCCGGAAGACGCGCCACGGGTCGGTGTGCAGGAACTCGGGCTCCGGCGCCTCCCGCTTGAGGAACCGCTCGTCCTCCGTCTCGCGGCCGTTGGCGGGGCGGCGCTCCGGGTTCAGCTCCGGGACGGGCCGGTCCCCCGTCTGCCCGGCGGGAATCTCTCCCTCGGGCGACGACGTGGTGCGGTCTTCGTCGCCGTCGGGCTCCCCGGCTCCCGGGGTGGTGTCTTCGTTCTTCGGGTCCGTCATGGCCTTCCTCGTTCGCTGCAGGGCTCGCGGCCCCGGCCCCGGACGTTCGGGACTCCGGCGCTCCGGTGTGCGGGGCCCGCGTCCGGAAGCTCCGGCGCGGCGTGCCCCCCGTCAAGGCGCCGGGGTCCGGCCCGGGGGCGCACCGACGGGCCGCGCAGGCGTCCCCCGGGGGCGGCATCCACCCCGGGCGGCGGTCCGCCACCGCTGCCCGGACGGCGCCCGCCGCCGGGCTCGCTTCCGCGTGGCCGCCGATTCCCCTACTTTGATGCCCTACCATGCAGGACCATCCCGAGGTTTCCATCGTCATCCCCTGCCGCGACGAAGCGGCCACCATCGCGTCGGTGGTCCGTGCCGCGTCCGTGGCGCTGTCCGGGGGCGGGTACACCGGCGAGGTGGTGGTGGTGGACAACGGCTCCGGGGACGGCTCGGCGGAGCTGGCGGCGGACGCCGGCGCCCGGGTCCTCCATCAGCCGATCCCCGGCTACGGCGCGGCGTGCATCCACGGCCTCGCGGAGGCCCGGGGCGAGATCCTGGTGCTGGTGGACGCCGACGGCACCTACGACCTGAGCGAGCTGAACCGGTTCGTGGAACCGCTCCGTACCGGGTACGAGATGGTGCTGGGCACGCGCCGGAACGGGCTGATCCAGCCGGAGGCCATGCGCAAGCGACACCGGCACGTCCTCGAGCCGGTGCAGACCGCCCTCAGCCGCTGGTTCTACCACCTCCGGGTCTCCGACGTACGCTGCGGGTTCCGGAGCATCCGCCGGGAAGCGCTGGACCGCCTCGAGCTCACCGCCACCGGGATGGAGTTCGCCAGCGAGATGCTGGTGGAGGCCGCACAGGCCGAGCTCGACGCCGTAGAGGTGCCCGTGACGTTCCGGCCCCGGTCCACCGACGACCGCCGGAGCGTGGGCGACGGCTGGCGGGTGGCCCGTCAGCTCCTCCTCCTGAGCCCCACCCGGCTCTTCCTGGTCCCGGGGCTCGTGCTCCTGCTCCTGGGCGTAGGGCTGCAGGTGGTGCTGATGCCGGGGCCCGTCACCGTCGCCGGCTTCACCATGGACTTCCACTTCATGTTCGTGGGCGGCGCCGTGGCGATCCTGGGGACCCAGCTGCTGCTCCTGGGCGTGTACGCCAAGACGTGGACGCTGGTCAACGACCCGCAGCTGGCCGACCCCTGGATCCGGTGGTTCCACCTCCACTACACCCTGGAGCGGGGCGTGGCGCTGGGCGGGCTCATCTTCAGCGCCGGGCTCATCCTCAACGTCTGGATCCTGGCCGACTGGCTCACCGCCGGTGGCGGCGAGCTCTTCGCCGTACGGCCCGCCACGCTGGCGCTGACGCTCATGGTGGTGGGCGCCGAGACGGTCTTCGCCAGCTTCTTCCTCAGCGTGCTCCGCAGCGACGGGTTCGGGAAGGCGTGATGCGCGCCGAGCGGGTCCCCGCGAGCGAGGACGCGACGCCGGAGCCGGACACCGCCGGGCCCCGGGCCAGGATCACCGTGGTCATCCCCGTCCGCAACGGCGGCCGGCACTTCCAGCGGCTGACTCGACACCTGACCGGACTGCGGCACCGGCTCCCCCGGGTCGAGGTGCTGGTCATCGACAGCGGCTCCGACGACGGCACGCCGGAGCGGGCCGAGAAGGCCGGCTTCCGGGTGCACCGGATCCCGCCGGAAACGTTCGGCCACGGCCGGACCCGGAACCTGGGCGTGGAGCTGGCGGGCGGGGACGTCGTATGCTTCATCACCGACGACGTGCTGCCCGTCACCCCCGACTGGCCGCTCCGGCTCGCGGCGGTCCTCGACGACCCGGGCGTGGCCGGCGTCTACGGCCGGCAGGTGCCCCGCGACGCCACCACCATGGAGATGTTCTTCGTCTCGCTGAACTACCCGCCGGAGCCGCACCGCTACGAGCCCGACCCCGAGGGCCACCATCCTCGCCCCGGGCGCGTGGTCTTCTCCAACGCGTTCAGCGCCGTGCGCCGCGACGTGGCCCTCGAGATCCCGATCCCCGAGGAGGCCGACTACAGCGAGGACCAGATCTGGGCCCGGCGCGCGCTGGCCGCCGGCTACGCCATCGCCTACGAGCCCGCCGCCGAGGCGCTCCACGCCCACACGTACCGCCTCCGGGGCGTCTTCCGCCGCAGCTTCTTCGTGGGCCGGGCGCTCAAGGGCGCCGGGATCGACAAGGGCGCGAGCTTCATGGAGTCGGTGAGGTTCCTGGCCGGCGAGATCGCGTATTTCGTTCGACAGGGTCACATTCATCGCCTGCCGCAGCTCCTGCCATACGAGTTTTTGCGCTGGGCCGGGTTCCACGCGGGACGGCTGAGCGGGGGGCGGGGGGCGTCGACGGTGGGGTGGTCGGCGAGCAGGTCGGGAGGGAGATAGCGTGGTGAAATCCGAGAAAGAGGCCGGAAGCCCATTGAGCGACGGGGAACGCCAGGTCTGGGCGTTGGTGCCCGCGCGTGGCGGCTCACGCGGAGTGCCGGGCAAGAACCTGCGGATGCTCGGTTCCACCCCGCTTATCGGGCACGTCCTCGGAACCCTGGGCAGCGACCTTCCCGCGGACCGCATCGTGGTGAGTACCGACTCGAACGAGATCGCCCGGTTCTGCCGGCCGCACGCTCGCATCCACGAGCGGGATCCACAGCTTGCCACGGCCGATGCCACGCTGGACCAGGTGGCCGTGGCCGTGTGTGAATGGCTCATATCGAGCTGTGGCGCGTCTCCGGAGGATCTGCTGCTCACCGTTCAGCCTACCAGTCCGTTCCTCTCGATCGAGAGCATCCGCGGCTGTGTCCGCCATCTCGAGGAGGGCGCGCGAACGGTCCTCACCGTCCGGGACGACCGGCACCTCCGGTGGGGCCTGGACGAGCAGGGCGAGCCTCGCCCGTTGTACGCGGCCCGGGTGAATCGGCAGCAGCTCCCGCGGGAGTTCGCGGAGACCGGGGGCGTGATCGGGGCGAAAACCGGTACCATTCTCGGGGACCGCACGCGCATCGGCGAACCGGTCGCCGTGATCCCGCTCGAGGAACGGGAGGCCCTCGACATCGACAGCCCCGCGGATTGGGCACTGGCGGAGTACTACGTGAACCGGCGGACCATCGTGATCCGTGCCGATGGCGGGCGCGGGCTCGGACTCGGCCACGTGCACCGGGCCCTGGCCCTCGCCTACGAGTTGGCGGACCATAACGTGGCCCTCGTGACCCGGGAGGACGGCGAGTACGCCCTGGGACGGGACCTCCTGGCCCGGGAGCCGTACCCCGTGCGCACGGTCACGTCGGACGCGGAGTTCCTGGAGCTGTTGGACTCGATGATGCCTGACATCACGATCCTCGACGTACTGGACACCGAGGTGGAGCTGACGGCCGCGGTGGCTCAACGCTCGCGGTTCCTCGTCACGATCGAGGACTTGGGACCGGGTAGCCGCATGGCGGATATCGTCATCAATGACCTCTATACGGACCTGTACCCGCAGGACAATCACTGGTACGGTGTACAGCACGCGATTCTCGGCCGGCCGTTCGACCAGTTCACCACCTCTGCCGACCCCGAACTGGCCACAGCAGGATCGAATGGGGGTGATCTTCGGGTGCTCGTCTCGTTTGGCGGATCCGACGAGCAGGACCTCACGGCACGAACGCTGGATGCGCTCGCCGCTATGGAGTTCGCCGGTCGTGTAACTGTGGTCCTGGGGCCGGGGTACGACCACGATCCGCCAGACCTGGACCAGCTGGGACTCGCGGGCGAAGTCCACCGCGACGTCCGCGACATGGCGGCCATCATGGCCGGTGCCGACCTTGCGATCACCAGCGCCGGACGGACGGTCACAGAGCTGATGGTGGTGGGTGTTCCGACCCTGGCGATGTGCCAGAACATGCGGGAGCTGAGGCACACCCACGCTTCCAGCCCGTTCGGCGTTATGAATCTCGGCCTCGGTGAGCACGTGGGGACCGAAACTCTCGCCGAGTACATCCGTCTGGTGCTGGTCGATGACGACCTTCGCCGCGACATGAAGCAGCGGGCCTCCCGGGCCATTTCGGACCGGTCCAACTCGGTGATATGCCGCCGGATCCTCGAACGAGCGGAGAGGAAGTGGGAGGAAGAGGGATAGTGGCACACCTTGACGTCGGCGGGCGCCGGGTCGGACCAGGGGAGCCCCCCTTCATCATCGCCGAGGCGGGGGTCCATCACCGCAACGACCTGGCCCTGGCGCTGCGCTACATAGACGAGGCCAGCCGGGCCGGCGCCGACGCGATCAAGTTCCAGACGTACAGCGCCGACCGCCTCGTAACGCGCTGGGCTCCCGCCTACTGGGACAGCCACGGGCGAACCCAGTACGAGGTCTTCGCCGAACGGTCGCTCCTGTCCCGGCGGGACTACGAACGTATGGTCGCCCACGCGGCACAGCGGGGCATCGCTTTTCTGTCCACGCCCTTTGACGCTGACGCGGCGACACTCTTGGCCGAGCTGGGCATGCCTGCGTTCAAGATCGCGTCCGCCGATATCACCCACTTGCCCCTGCTCGAGGAGATCGGCGGCTATGGCCTGCCTGTGCTCCTGTCTACGGGCGCCTCGACAATGGCGGAGGTGAAGACGGCCGTCGACACGCTCGACCGCGCCGGCGCGCCGGTCGCCCTTCTTCACTGCTCCCTGGCTTATCCCACCCCGGTGGACGAGGCCAACCTGCTGCGGATCCGGATGCTCGCCGAACACTTCCCGGACCGTGTGCTCGGGTATTCGGACCACGTCCGTCCCAGCGAGTCTACGCTCTCCGGCCCGATCGCCGTCGCGCTCGGTGCCGCAATCGTCGAGAAGCACTTCACTCTCGAGCCGGGCGCCGTCGGAGACGACCACTACCACTCGGTCGACCCGCCAGGGCTCGACAAGCTCGTGCGGGACTGCGCGGCAGCCGCCGCCATGACCCCCCCCGCGGACGAGATCCGGGAGGGCGAGGAACCGGCCCGTGAGAACGCCCGACGCAGCATCGTCGCGGTGAGGCGAATTGACGCCGGCCAGGTCGTCAGCTCTGAAGATGTCGCGTTCAAACGCCCGGGTACGGGCTTGAGCCCGGCGGACGTCGAGCGGGTGGTCGGAAGGCGGGTGAAGCGGGCGCTGGACGCGGACGACTTGATCCAGTTGGCTGATCTGGAATGACCGCCTCCGAAGCACGTCAACCCAGCGTCTCGAACGCTGGAGATGCATCAGGTCCGCATTACCTCCTGCTAACCGGCGCCAAGCTCAACGCAGGTGACTTCCTTATTCGCCACCGGTGCAAGCAACTGCTCAGGATGCTCCGGCCGGACGCCCGCCTGAGTTTCCACGATCGCTGGCGCCCCCTTGACCCTGAACAGGCCAACGCCGTCGACGCTATTATCCTCGCCGGCGGGCCGGCGCTTCAACCACGGCTCTATCCGGGTGTTTATCCCCTGACCGACACCTTGGATCGCATCCGACCGCCCATCATCGCGTGGGGCCTTGGATGGAAAGGGATCCCGGGGGACGAGTGGACGGAGCGGACCTACGGCTTCACCAGCCCATCTCGCTTCCTACTCGAGCGTGTGCAGCGGGACGGCTGGCCAATCGCCTGTCGGGATCGCGCCACCGCACGGGTGCTCCACCGAGCGGGGTTCGGGTCAACAGTCGTTACCGGCGACCCCGCTTGGTACCACTTCGACCGGCTCGGACAACCGTTTCGGCCCCTCCGAACCCTGCGCTCCGTCGTCCTTTCCGTACCAGCCTCTCCAGACTACTTCCCCCAGGCGCACCACCTGGCTCGACGGCTCCGCGAGAGCCACGACCGGGTCCAGCTCCTTTGTGCCTTCAACCACGGCTGGACTCCCGGCCCCCACCTCCCCGAAGGGAGGGCCCGGGCCCTCGCGGCACTCCGGGACGAACTGGAGCGGGACGGATTCGCCGTGGCGGACTTATCAGGCACCGCCGAGGGGCTCCTGGAACTGCCGGACCGCTCCGACCTCCACGTCGGCTATCGGCTCCACGCGCACCTCCTATTCCTGAGCCACCGCCGGCCGAGCCTTCTGGTCGAGGAGGATGGTCGGGGCCGCGCGGCCGGAGAGGCCTTGGGCCTCCCGGGAGTCCCGGCCTGGCGCCGGACCGTGGTCACCCGCGCCGCGCTCGAAGTTGTCTTGCGGGCAGCTCGTAGAGGTGGACGGCTCGAGCGGGCCGTGCAGGGCCGGACCCGTCCGGCCGACCGTACCGTCGAGCACGTCCTGGCAGAACTGGCCCGGCATTACGCCACCGGCTACCGGGACTATCAGACGGTAGGAGCCCGTATTGACGAGGCCTACGTCCGGGCCATGAAACCCTTCGTCGAATCTCTGCCGTGACCACCCAATCCGCGGGTGATCCGCGCGCATCGGAGCGGGGGACCGGGCAGGCCGGCTCGATCCTCAAGCGGTTCACTCGCGCCTCCCTCACCTATGGGCTCGGCGGGTTCCTCAAGCGAGGTCTGGGCTTCCTCCTGATCCCGATCTACACGAATTACCTGACGCCGGCGGAGTACGGGATCGTCGGCGTAGTCCTGGCCATCTTCTCGGCCTTTACTGTCATCTTCGGGCTCGGGCTCCGCGGAGCCATAACCCGGCAGTATTTCGAGCACGCCGACGAACCGCGTCGACTTAGTCGGTACATCGGAAGCGTGTACACGTTCTTTTTGGTCTACGGCGCCCTCGGGGCTGGGCTCCTTTCCATCGTCGGACGAGAGGTCGTGGAAGAGTTCCTGGCCAGCATGCCTTTCGTCCCGTTCGTTCCCCTGAGCCTCTGGGCCGCGTTCTTCGCCGCAGCCGGCGGGCTGGTCCTCAGCTTGTACCGGGCACGGGAGCAAGCCGGGCGCTACGTCACCTTCGAGATCCTCTCGGGCCTCTTCCTCGTGGCAGGAGTCGTCGTGTTCGTGGTCTTGCGGGACGGTGGCGCGGTGGGACAGGCGCTCGGGCTGGTCGGCGGGTCTTTCGCCACCTTTGCCCTGGCAAGCAGCCTGATCCTGCGCGAATCCCGGCCCCGGCTTGACGCCGGTATGATCCGGTCGGCAGTCGCCTTCGGCGCACCCCTCACGGTCCACCTATTGGCGGGGTGGGTGCTGCTGGCGGCGGACCGGCTCATCCTGGCCCGCCTGGTTCCCCTCGCGGACCTCGGCGTCTACACTCTCGGCTACCAGTTGGGCATGATCGTTGGGGCTGTCGCGTCCGCCCTGAACGCCGCATGGACCCCAATCTTTTACGATACGGTCCGCAACCGCGAGGGGGCGTCCCGATCGCTGGGCCAGCTCGCCTCCATCAACCTGAGCCTGAGCATCGGCGCCGCCCTGATCGTAATACTGTTCGCCCGGGAGTTGGTTGCAATCCTCGGTGGCGACGTGGAGTACCGCCGTGCCGCCGGCGTCATCCCGATTATCGCCTTGGGATACACCCTCCAAGGCGTATACTTCGTCCTTGTGACACCCATCTTTTACGCTCAGCGGACAGTTCTACTTCCACCTCTCACGGCGACCGCGGCCGGGCTGAATATTGTGTTGAACCTGCTGTTCATCCCGATCCTGGGGATCGCGGGAGCGGCGTGGGCCACACTCGTGGCGTTCGGCGTTCTAGCGGTGGGGACAGGAGTCGTTGCCCACAAGCAATTCATGGTGTACTACGAGGTGCGGAAGCTGGCGGGACTGGTGATCGTGCTTCTGCTGGGCGCACTCATCGCTCCCGCTCTCGCGAGCCTTCCCACAGCCGCGGAGATCGGTGTGAAATTGCTAATTGTTGCCGTGTTCGCCGCCACCATCGCTTTGACCGGGATCGCCTCCCGCAGGCGCCTGGGTCAGTTGCTTCGGTAGCGAACATGCGACTTCCGCCCCCGACCCCGGCCCGCACCGACCTGGCCCAGATCACCGAAGCCGTCCTCGATGTGGAGGCTGAACTGAGGTTACTTGAACAACGCGTCGCCAACGTGGCCTTCTGGGAGCGCATCCGATTCAAAGTTCATCGGCAGTTGCTGGTCCGTAGAGGCGTCATGATGCCAGCCACGGCCCAGCCTCCAGCCCTGCGGCGGTGGTTGGCTCTGGTTCGGAAGCTGAAGCCCGCACTGTTCCGATCCGCTCTGAGGGGCGTGCCCAACTGCACCGCCTTCTTCCTCGGTCGGGGACGCCGGGTGATGATCCCGGGTCAGGGGTGGCGAAGCCCCTATTTCGGGCCGCTCCTGCCGGGGTGCCCGACGGATTCGGTGGTAGCCGAATTCTTCGGAACTCAGCCCTTCTCCCCCGCGGCCGATGGGGTCCCCAGCCTTTCTATGGACGCCGTCAATTTGCGCGCGTTCCTGCGGCGGGCACGGGGATCCTCGGTCCGACTCCCCGCCAACGTGCGGTCACTGTTGACGGAGGTGGCCCAGAGACTGACTGATCGTACAGGAACAGTCGTCGACGTGCCCCGGCTAGTGGAGGCCGATCTGAACCGCCGCTCCCGAACCATCGATTTGTACGACCGGGTGATCACGGATTCTGGGGCGCGCGTGCTGGTCCTAGTGGCCGCCTATTTGGACCACACAGCTGTGGAAGTGGCCCGGCGCCGCGCGATTCCAGTGGTCGAACTGCAGCACGGGGTGGTCAGCTCCCATCACCTGGGGTACCACTACCCGGAAACGGGAGGCCGCCCCTCGACATTCCCGAATTGGTTCCTGAGCTGGGGTGACTACTGGGCCACAGCCGCAGACTGGCCCTTGCCCGACGACCGGATCGTCCCGACAGGCTTCGCCCGGTTCGACCGGGACTGCGAGGCAGCGTCTGAGATTCGGAGAGTACCGGGGAAGATACTCTTCATCTCGCAGACCATGCTGGGCGAGCGTCTTTCCCGGTTTGCCGCTGAGCTCGCCCGGCTGGGTTTTCGGGACCGGATCACCTTTCGGCTGCACCCCCGTGAGGAAGCTGGCTGGCGGCGGCGCTATCCGTGGCTACTGGAGGCTGGAGTTCAGGTTTCTGGCGCCCGGGAGCCCCTGTACCCGGCACTACGGAAGGCGGATGTTCTGGTCGGTACATTTTCCACGGCTCTCTTCGAAGGCCTCGGTCTCGGCGCCCGGGTCTTCCTGGTACAGGCGCCGGGAATCGAATACATGGACGCTCTGATCCGCGACGGCCGGGCCACCCTTGTCCGTATTCCCGGAGAATTGGCGGCCCGACTCGAAGGCGAGCCGCCGCCGCCATCACAGGAGGTCTGGGGCGCGGATTTTTTCGTCCCGAATGCCCGGGATCAAACCTGCTCGGCCATCGACGCCATCGCCCGGGGCGCAGCCCCCGGGACCATGCCGTGAGGCGATGTCGGCGGTGGAAGCGGTGCTGACGTGGCTGGGCTTGAACCGACTAAATCGATTGGAACCGAGGCGCCCGACCATGCTTTACGAGATGAAGCGGCAGGGCCCGCTACTGTATCTGGACACGAGGAAGCTGGTCTGGTTTGACGACGTCGGGCACCGGATTCATGGGGACCGGCGAAGGCAATCGAAAGGAGCGAACTGAGAGATCCTGCACATCTGCACCGATGACGGCACCCCCACATGGTTTATCAGGGAATGCTCCCGGATGACACCTGCCCAGGCCTGTCCCAACTCCCGAGCCCGAGCGGTGGCCCAGAAGCCGTGCACTCAACATTCGCCCCCCACTGAGGCGGCCACGGCTGTTCACTTCTCCAGAGGCTGGAGGAGATCCGAAATACGCCTGTTTGACAGAGACACCTACGGACCAAATCATACCAGTCCAGTTCGGGACGAACAGTCCAGCCCCGCGGGCGTTGTCGAGGCTAAGAGCTCGCCACGACGGGAGAGCGCGCCCCCGAACCTTGGGTTATCATTGCCCCATGTCCCGTCCCCACGGCCCTTCCATCGCAGCAGTGCCGGACATCCGCCGGTTCGCACTCATCATAGGCGCCATGAAGTCGGGCACCACCAGCCTCTTCGAGTACCTGGCGGCCCACCCGGCGGTGGCGCCGTGTACGGTGAAGGAGCCCAACTTCTTCTCCGACGCCGACCGCTGGGCCCAGGGGCTGGACGCCTACCGCCGCCTCTGGAACTGGGACCCGGCCACGCACCGGGTGGCACTGGAGGCGTCCACCAACTACACGAAGCGGCCGGAAATGGACGGTGTTGCCGACCGTATCCTCAAGGCGGACGGCGAGTTCCGGTTCGTGTACATCATGCGGGACCCGATCCGGAGGATGGCGTCTCACCTGTCCCATATCGCGATCAGTCGCGGGGGTGCGGGCACTGTGGGAGAGGCCGAATTCAAGCGGGCGCTGGCCGTGTCCCGGTACGCCATGCAGCTCGACGCATACCGGTCGCACTGGCCCCGGGAGGCCATCTTGCCGCTGGTCTATGAAGCACTCCGGGACGACCCCCTGGAGACCGCCCGCCAGGCGCTGACCTTCTTCGGGCTGGATGCCGCCGGCCTCGACCCGGACACGGTGGACCGGGCCCACAACACCCGCACGGACCTGGCCGCGGACAAGGCTATCAACCGGGTGCTGGGCGGCCCGTCGGTCCTGGACGGGCTCCGGCGGTGGACACCCGAGCCCGTGCTACGGGCAGCCCGAACCGCGGTGGGCTGGTGGAACCTGCACGAAGTGACCCTGACCGCGGACCAGCGGGTTCGGGCCGTGGAGGCGCTCCGCCCCGAGATGGCCCGACTGCGCGACGAGTGGGGCGTCGACACGTCGTCGTGGGACCCGGCGCTCATGCCGGAGGCGTCGTGAGCGAGCGGCTGGTGAGCATCATTATCCCGACCCGCGACCGGGCGGAGATCCTGGAGGGAGCCATCCGGGTTGCGCTCTGCCAGACGTACCCGGCGGTCGAGGTGATCGTGGTCGACGACGGCTCCACCGACCACACACCCGATGTCCTGGCCCGGCTGGCAGCCGACGGCGTCCGATCACTCCGCCACCCGGCCTCAGTCGGCGCCGCCGCCGCCCGGAACGCCGGAGCGCAGCGGGCCGGGGGCGAGTACCTGCTCTTCGAGGACGACGACTGCCGTGGCGAGCCCCACCGCGTCGAGACTCTGGCGGTGGCCCTCGAGCAGACGCCGACGGCGGCCTATGCCTACTGCCGGTCCCGCCGGACCACGGCGGCCGGCGAGACCATCACGAAGGGTCACGAAGGGCCGTGGTCCATCGGTACGCCCGGAGCGCTGATCCGCGCAGACGCTTTTCGCGAGGTCGGCGGGTTCGACGCGTCGCTGCCCCGCCTCCAGGACTTCGACCTCTGGACCCGGCTGCTCGCGCGATGGGAGGCCGTGGAGGTCCCGGAGGTCCTCTACGTGGCGGGATGGGACGACCAGGGGATCTCCGCGTCGCCGGCGAGGCTGCTGGAGGCGGAAGCATACCTGATGGGCAAATACGCCCGCGCCACGCTACCCGCCCGCCACGTGTCGGTCATGCACAGGCGCCTCGGCGGGATGCTGATGGTGGCCGGGGTCTGGCGACGGGGGCTCGCACACTTTCGCCGGGCGGTCCGTCGCTGCCCGGCGTGCCCCCGGTCCTGGGCGGCCCTCGCGGCCGGCCTCACCGGCCCGGCGGCCTACCGTGCGCTGGTGGGCGCCCCGGCCCCGACTCGGGAGGACCCGTGAGCGGCGATCCCGAACGGGTCGGGGAATCCCCCCGGGTCTCCGTGGTCCTCCCCACCCGCAACCGCGCCGACCTCCTGGGCCGCGCCGTCGCCAGCGCGCTGGCCCAGACGGTCCGGGACATCGAGGTCATCGTGGTCGATGATGCGTCGGACGACGACACGCCGGAGGCGGTGGCCGCCCTCGGGCGGGCCGACCTCAGGGTCCGGGGGATCCGCCGCCCGGAGCCCGGGGGCGCGCCGGCCGCCCGGAACGCCGGGATCGACGCGGCCCGTGGCGACGTCGTCGCCTTCCTCGACGACGACTGCCTGTGGCACCCGGACAAGCTCGAGAAGCAGCTCGAGGCGCTGACTCCCGGGCGCGGCCTCGTGTATTGCCGCCACGCGATCCGCCACGACGGGCGATGGGTGGTGGAAGGGGAGCCCGGGGCGGCCCGGGACCCGGTGGGCGGGCTCCTGCGGAAGAACTACATCGGCACGTACTCGATCCTGGTGCGCCGCGACCTGCTGGAGACAATCGGCGGGTTCGACGAGGTGCTGCCCCGGCTCCAGGACTGGGACCTCCTCCTCCGCCTCGCCCGCCACACCCGCTTCGCCTACGTGCCCGAACTCCTGGTCCACGGAGAGCAGCTGCCGTCGGGGATCACCATGGACCGACCGGCGCTGGCCACCGCGGCGGACCGGATGATCTCCATCCACGGCCCGGGCCTCTCGCGACGCCAGCGGGCGGCGCTCCATTACGGGCTTGCGAAATACCTGCTCGTGGACGGGCTCGGCACGCACGCCCGACGGTTCTTCTTCCGGGCGCTGCGGCTCGACCCCGCGTCACCGCTGCACTGGGCCGGCGCGGTAGCCGGTTTGCTAGGCCCGACCCCCGCCCGGTGGGTGCGCGCCGTCCGGCGGTCGCTCAGGACGCCGGGCGAAGGAGTGGCTTCCCTGTCCGACACGAGTGGGCCAACCGACCGGCCCGGGAGGCAGTGATGAGGATTCTCCTGATGTCCCACGCGGCGGGACGCTACGGCGCCGAGCGCGTCCTCATGGCCCTGGCCCGAGGGCTCGCCGAGCGGGGCCACGACGTTGTCCTCGAACTCCCCCACGAGGGACCGGCCCTGGACCGCGTGCCGGAGCAGGTCACCGTCCGCGTCGGCACCCGTCGGCCTCTGCCGAGGAACGCCCGGGAAGCGGTGGGCTGGCTCGCCACCGCGGGGACATCGGTGCGCGAAGCGCGCCGCACGATCAACGAGATCGACGCGGACCTCATCTGGATCAACTCCCTCTACCACCCCTGGGGCGCCATCGCCGCGCGACTTTCGAGGCGCCCGGTGGTCTGGCACCTCCACGAGTACCCGCTCCCCGAGCCGATGGGCCTCGCCACCGCCGCGCTCGTCGGCGCCGTGGCCACCCGGGTGGCCGCCATCTCCGAGTTCGTGGCCGACGGCTGGAGCCGGTATCCCTGGCTCCGGAGACGGATCGACAGGATTCCCAACCCGCTCCTCGACGACAAGCCGACTGTCGACCCGCCGTCCGGGCCCTTCACCGTCGGCTACATCGGACAGCTCGAGCCCCGCAAGCGTGCCACCGACGTGGTCCGCGCCGTCGCACGCCTCACCGACGTCCACGGCGTCATCGTCGGCGACGGCAAGGACCGACCCGCTACCGAAGCCGTGATCCGCGACGTCCGGGCCGCCGATCGCATCCGCCTCGTCGGGTTCACCCCCGATGTGGCGGCCGAGATGGCACACTTCCACTGCGTCGCCATCCCGTCGCTCCGTGAGCCGTTCGGGCTCGTGGCGCTGGAGGCCATGGCCGCGGGCCTGCCGGTGGTGGCCGCCCGGAGCGGCGCGCTGCCGGAAGTCCTGGGGCCCGCCGCCCTCTACCACGACCCCGGCGATCCGGACGACCTGGCGGACCAGATCCGTACGATCAAGGCGGACCCGGTGTTACGGCAGCAGTTGATCCAGACGGGACGACGACGCGTACGGACGTACCGCCGCGGACCGTGGCTGGACCGGGCAGAGGCCATTGCCCGGGCGGCCGTGAACCGAACAGGGGGAACGAAATGACGATGTCGAACGGGGCCGAGGGACACGCGAGGGGCTTCCCCCGCCCCGTCCTCCTCATCGCCGCTGGCGCCGTCCTCCTCCGGCTCCTTCTCCTCCTCGGCCGCGGCGACTACCTGGCCTTCGACGAGGGGTGGTACCTCCTCCTGGCCCGATCACTCTTCACCGGCGACGGGTACAGCCTGGTTGGCTTCCCCCACACCGCGCTCTCGCCCCTCTTCCCCGTCCTGGCCGGCGCCGCGGGGGCGGTTCTCGACAGCTGGGTCTGGGGCGGCCGGCTGGTGGCGGCGGTGGCCTCGGGGCTCGTGGTGCTCCCGGCGTGGGCGGTCTTCCGGCGGCTGGCCCCGGAGCGGACGGCGCTCGTCGCGGCGGCGCTCGTGGCCGTGCTCCCGTCGCTCGCGCCCTTCGTCGTGCCGTTCTGGATCGGCGCGGACCTCTGGGTCGGGGCCGAGCCGCTGCTCCACCTCTTCCTCTATACGGGGGTCGCGCTGTGGCTCCGGGCGGATGAAGGCGACGACGGGGTAGCGGCCGGGGACCGGCCCCCGGCAGACTCCGGGGCAGAACCCGGGGTCGTTTCGGGGTCGCTGCTCGGGAGCCCCATCGTCTGGTGGCTCGGCGCCGGCGCCGTCTTCGGTCTCGCGTTCCTGGCCCGGCCCGAGGCCATCATCACCTGGGGGCTCCTCGGGCTCGTTGCGTTGGGGCTCGCCGTCGTCGCCCGGTCGCCCCGTCGCCTGTACGGGGCCGCCCTCATGGGCGTTGGGTTCCTCCTCCTGGCGTCGCCGTACTGGCTCTACATCCACGACGTTAGCGGGCAGTGGAGCCTGACGGGGCGAGGCGTTTCGCTGGCGGCGGTCACGGCGGGGCCCGGCGCCGGAGCGCGGCCGGGCGCGGCCCGGACCATCGAGCGGATGCTCTGGGAGGACGACGAGGCGTATCGGGACCGTCTCTACGGCCTCGACGACTCGGGCCTCCGGCTCCGCAGCGACTACTGGGGCGTCCAGCCGGACCGGCCAGAACAGACGGACCGGCCGGAACCCGGCCGTGAACCACCGCTACAGGAAGGCCGTGAACCTCACGTCCGCAAGGGAGATACAGCGGCGCCGCAGGGTGGTCCGGGGGCCGGTACGCACTCCGCCGGGACGGCCGCTGCACCCGGCGCGGCACGGGGCAGTACCGACGCGGACTCGCCATCCGCCCTCCGCCTCTACGTCCGCTCCATGGGCCAGATCCTGCCGCTCCTGCTCTGGCTCTTCGTGGTCCTGGGCGCCGCGCAGCCCCGGAGCCGCGCCGTGCTCCGCCGGGAGCTGCCCGTGACGCTCTCGCTGGTCGGCACGAGCGTGGCCATCGCCGCGGTAGTGGCCGTGGACCCGCGGACCCAGATCTTCCTGGTCCCGCTCCTGGCGCTCTACGCCGCCCGGGGGTTCTCGCTGGTGGAGGCGATCGTGCGCGACCGCTGGCCCGAAGCGCCGCTGCGCCCCGGGTTCATGGAGCTGCTCCTGGCCGGTACCGCGCTGGTCTGGCTCCTGGGGATCGACGCGCGACGGCTCTACCTCAGCCTGTCCCTCGGCTCGCCCCACCACATCGTGGCGGAGCAGAACCGGGCGGTGGCCGGGGAGCTGGACGCGCTCCTGGAAGGCGACGACGGTCCCGTCGCCTCCTGGCACCCGGCCATCGCCGTCTACGCCGACCGGGACTGGCGCGTGCTGCCGTACGCGGACCTGCCGGCCATCGTCCGGTACCTTGACGACGCCGACGCCGACGCCATGGTCCTGTCCGCCTACTACCCGCCCGACCTGGGCGTCGAGAACCTGAACACGCGGTACCTGGTGCTGCCGGTCCCCGAGACCGACGGCGAGCGGCGTCCCTGGCGGCTGGAGCTCATCCGTGGCGACACCATCCGCGCCCTGGGAGGGCTGGAGCCCGTGGAACCGGCGGAACCGGCGGAGTCAGTGGAGCCGGACTGAGCGCCAAGCACGCCGTTTCGACACACCGCGACCTCGACCCTCGAGCTACCGGCTCCCCCACCACGCCATCGTCCGCCGCCACCCCTCCTCGTGGGCCACGTGCCCCGTCCACCCCAGCTCCAGCCGCGCCCGGCTCGAGTCGTACGGGTTGTCGGCGGAGAGCGCCCGTACCGCCCGCGGCGCGTCGACCCGGTGGGCGAAGGGGACGAGTCGCGTGGTGGTCGAGACCAGGGCGGCCGCCCCCCGGGCCAGGGAGGTGGGGACCGCCACGATCCGCGGGCTGCGGCCCGTCGCGTTTCCCACGAGGCGGACCAGCGCCCGGCCGGTGATGGGCACGTCCTGCGCCAGGTTGTACGCCCGCCCCACCGCCGCCTCCCGGTCCAGCGCGGCGACGATGCCCCGGGCCACGTTCCCGGCGTAGACCAGCGGCAGCGTGGTGCGGCCGCCGCCGATGAGGGGCACGATCCGGCGGTCGGCGTAGCGGACGATGACGGGCGTGGCCGACCGGTCGCGCTCGCCGTAGACCACGCACGGGCGGACGGTGGTCAGCCGCACCGACCCCTCGTCGTGGAGCCGCCACGCCGCCCGCTCGGCCCGGTGCTTGGACGCGGCGTAGGCGGCCTGCCGGTCCGGGTCGGCCTCCGTCCACCGGTCCTCCCGCAGCCGGTCCATGGGGAGGCCGGCGTAGACGGCCACGCTGGAGACGTGGACCACCCGGGGGGCGGCCAGCGCCGCGGCCCGGAGCACGTTCTCGGTGCCCTCCACGTTCACCCGGAGGAACGCCCGCCGGGTGCCGCCCTGGAAGACCTTCGCCGCGGCGTGGACCACGGCGTCGGCGCCGCGGATGGGGTCGGCCAGCTCGTCGACGGGGGCCATGAGGTCGCCCACCACCGTCTCGCACCCCAGCGCGGCCAGGTGCCCGGTGTCGCTCGTCTCCCGGACCAGCGCCACCACGTCGTCGCCCCGGCGCCGGAGCCGCTCCGCCACGTGGGACCCGATGAGCCCCGTCCCGCCCGTCAGGAAGACTCGCATAGGGCGTAGACTACCGACCGCGAGGGCCGGCGGCCAGAGAGGTGGCGCACTCGCCGGCCTCTGCGGCGGCAGGCGCCTCGATCACCGCGGAGACACGGAGGCGCGGAGCACTCGCGGAGAACTGATGGGAGTTGGTGCCGGGCGGTTCTTCGTTCCTGGCGATGGGGCAACCTTCAGGTTCCACTCCAGCCGGTCGTCAACGGGGGGTTCACCCTCCGGTGTGGGGGTCAACGCCCCATCTCCCGTCATGTCCCTGCAGCGGTGGAGGATTCACCCTGGTGGGCGAGGTCAACGCTCCGTCCTCCAACCGCCGCGTCCTCCGCCGCGTCCTCCGCCGCGTCTTCCGCCGCGAACCCGGCCTCGCCCGGATCCAACCCCAAGTGGTTCTCCGCGTTCGCTCCGCGCCTCCGCACCTCCGCGGTTCACTGGGCGGCTGCCCCGCCGAAGATCTCGAGCCCCCCGGGCAGCGGGATGCTGAACAGCTTGAACGTGATGAGGTTCGCGATCAGGAGCGACCCGATGAAGAAGGCCGCCAGGACCAGGTAGATGCGCTCGTGTCGGGCATGGGGCGCCAACCTACGGCCGACGGGCGGCGACGAACAACCAGGACGGCCCCGGCGCCCCGTGTCGCCCGCTCCTCACCGCCGATCTCCGCCCGGAATCGGGACCGGTGCCCCGAGATCAGTTGTTGTTTTCCGCTGGTCTGCCCATCTTCCAGCCCTATGAAATGTCCGAACTGTGGTGCCGAGAATCAGACCGGGACGTTCTGCGCCTCCTGCGGCGCGGGACTCGACGTGACCTGCTCGGAGTGCGGGGCCGATGTGCCGCCGGGCGCCGACTACTGCACGGTGTGCGGCGAGCCGGTGACGGGGGACGGGGGAGGTGGCGGTGGCGCGGCCTCACTTGCGCCGTGGCTCATCGCGGCGGCCTCCGTGGCCATCGTAGTGGTGCTGGTGGTGGTGTTCCTCCCGGGGGAAACCCGGACCACGGCGGGGTCCATGCCTGCCGGTGGCCAGCCGCCGGCCATGGGAGGCGGCGCACCGGGCGACCCGTCCGGGATGGGCGGGTTCACAGGCGACATGCGGGCCGATGCCGACCGGCTCTTCAACCGCATCATGATGGCGGCCGAGCAGGGGAACGAGGGCGAGGTCGAGCAGTTCATGCCCATGGCGATCCAGGCGTACGAGGCGGTAGACAATCTCGACGACGACGGTCTCTTCCACCTCGGCATGCTCCACCTCACCGCCGGGTCCCATGACGAGGCGATGCAGACGGCGCAGCGGATCCTCGACAGTGAGCCCGACCACCTGCTCGGGCTCGCCGTGGCGGCCCAGGCGGCGGAGGGCGCCGGGGACTCGGCCCGGGCCGCCGGCTACTGGGAGCAGTTCCTCGACGCCTACGAGACGGAGGCGGGCAGACCGCTCCCGGCGTACGTGGACCATCAGCCGCTCCTGCCCGAGTACCGTCAGATGGCCCGGGAGGCGCTCGGCCGGTAGCCGAGCCCCGGCCCTCTAGCGGTCCTCCTCCACCACGGCCGGCGCCTGGTGGAGCCCCGCGGCGGCGCCCTGGAGCGCGTTGAACAGGAGCTTGAAGGTGCCCCGGGGCTGGGCCCGGAACTGGGGCCGGAAGCCGAAGAGGACCACGTCGCCTGATCCGAAGGGGACCCGCACCAGCGCCGCCCGGTCGGCCAGCCGGTTCTCGCCCAGGGCCCAGCCGCTGAGGACCAGGTCCTCGTCGGCGTAGCGGGCCACCACGTCCACCCCGTCGCCGGACGCGGCGAAGGCGGCGCTTCGCACGAACGACGCAGCCGCCTCGGCGGGCATCCCGTACCCCAGCGCCCGGGTGGTGTCCACGCTCATCCGGATCAGCGTGCCCGGCACGAAGAAGCGCTCCGAGGGCAGCCCGGCCACGGCGTTGCGGACCGGGAGCCCCAGCTGATCGATGAGGAGCTCCGTGGCGCCGTCGAAGGCGATCAGGCGACCGCCCGCCTCCACGTACTCCTTGAGCCGCAGCATCCCCTCGAGCCCGATCCCGCCGGTCATCCAGTCAGGCCGCGAGCCCTCGTCATAACCGTGGAGGATCCCCGACGGCCGCTGGTCCGGCAGGATGATGGCGTGATAGCGCGAGAGGTCACCGTTGCGGACCTGGGCGTCGTGGAGTGTGTCCACGGGGAACTCGTACGTATCCATGACCCACCGGGTCCACCCCTCGTCCATGTTGGCCTGCCACGACTTGTAGAGCCCGATCCGGAGCGGCTCCATGGGCCGGAGCTCGGCGTCCGGGGCGCGGCGCAGCCCTTCGATCTCCACACCCAGCTCCGCGGCGATCTCCTCGAGCCTGCCCCGGTCGGCGTCCCGGATCACGTACGCGCCCGGGCCGGCATCCGCCACGCCCGCCAGCGCCACGCTCACGGATGCCCCGGTGGCCAGGAGACGGTTCACCGCCACGGCCGCTGCGTTGGAGCGGGCGGGCAGGACCCACCCCCAGCTCCCGTTGCCCGCCAGGCCGCCGGCCCAGACGGTGGCCCGGTCGATGGGCTCGAGCCCGTCGGTGTCGAACGGCTCGTCGATCCGGACGGTGTTCACGTGCATCTGGATGGGGAGCGTCCACCCCGATACGTCGTAGGGCGTGTCCGGGGGGCCGCCCGGGTAGACGCGCATGTCGGGGTAGACCTGGGGCTCCAGGAGGTCCATGAGATGGGGCCGGAACGCCTGCCCGGCCAGCACCACGTAGCTCCCGGCGGGATACCGCTCGCCGCCGGCGCGGAACGCCCGCTCGGCCCGGTGGACCTCCACGCCGCCGCGCCGCAGGACGTTGACCATGTCCGCGGCCTCCATGGGGTTCCACTGGTCCGGCGGGACCACGTAGGCGAAGGGGCCCCCTGCCTCACCGGTGGCGATGGCTTCGGAGCCCATCCGCCAGATGTTCAGCAGCCAGTCCTCGCGGAGGTCGGAGGCCACGTCCAGCGTGGCCATGGCGCCGGTGATCATGTACTCCACGGCGTCCCGGAGACGGAACCAGCCGCCGAGCCACGGGTCCGGGTAGAAGACGCTGGGTGCCGTCGCCGGCAGCGTGCCCCGGATGAAGTCGGGGAGCGCCTCCGGAGGTGTGTACCGGGGCGCCACGTTCCGGTGCGCGGTCTCCGTCAGGATCCCCACCATGTTGTGGAAGTAGGGCGCCGTGCGCATCCCGCCGTTCCACCACATGTCGAAGCTGATCCGGGAGATGGCACCGGGCTTGTCTTCCTCGCTGAAGCGCTTGCCCATGGCGTCGCCCACGGTGTTCACGCCCCGGACCACCAGCGCCGGGATATGGGGGTTCACCGGGTCGGCGAACGGCGGGATGAAGATCCGGGACGGCCACGGCGCGGTCTGGTGCTGGTTGTAGACGATCTGCGGGTACCAGCGGTTGTAGATCACGTCGGCCACCACCCGACTCTCGGGCTGGGTCAGCATGAACCAGTCGCGGTTGTTGTCGTGGCCCGTGTAGAACTGGTAGAGGACGGGCGGGCTCGAACCCTCCCACGCCGTGCCCCGGCTCTCCGCCGTCCACTCGGCCACCAGGTCGAGGCCGTCGGGGTTCATCACCGGCATGAGGACCAGGACCACGTTGTCCCGGATCCGCTGGACCTCCGGCGTCTCCTCGCCGGCCACCCGGTACGCCAGGAGCGGTGAGTGCTGGGCACCGGCGCGCTCGGTGGCGTGCAGCCCGCCGTCCACCCACACCACGGCCTTCCCCGTCTCCGCCCGCCGCCGGGCCTCCTCCGGCGAGAACCGGCCCCGGGCCAGCCCCTCGGCCGTGGCCCGGATCCCGTCCAGGTCGGCGATGTTCTCGGCGCTCGAGATGTACGCCACGATCATGGGTCGGCCCAGCACGCTCTCGCCGATCTGCTCGATCTCCACGCGGTCGCTCGCCTCGGCCAGCACCCGGAAGTACTCCAGGATCTGGTCGTTCGTCGCCATCTCGTAGTCAGCGCCGGGCTCGAAGCCGAAGACGTCCCGGGGGTGCGGGATGTCCGCGAAGGCGTGGTCGGTCTCCCACGCCGGGAGCGTGAGCGGCGGTGGGTCGGGCTGCTGCGCCGTGGTCGTTGCAGGGGCCAGAGGAAGGAGGGCCAGAGTCAGGAGGCCCCCGAGGGTTCGCGTGAGTCGGTTCATCTTTTCTCGCTCTTCGTCTCGCTGCGGATCGGTTCGGGAATGGGCTCAACAATAGGACCCCTGGGGGTCCGGCCGCCACCCGGGCGGGCATCCCGTGAATCTTGCGGTTTCCGCCCCGGGCCACTTACATAGGGACGTCTATCCCCCGTTTTTCGTTGACCGAGAACCCGGTCGGCCCGTTCCCTGTACGGAATCGAGATCGATACCGATCATGCACGCTATCTCCCGCACCGCCATCCTCGCCCTGGCTGTGGGCACCGCCCTGGCCGGCCTTCAGGAGGCCGGCGATGGGATCTCCGCCGACGAGATCCGCGCGCATATATACTTCCTGTCCCGGGACGAGCTCCAGGGCCGCGCGCCCGGGACCCCGGGCGCGGATGTCGCCGCCGAGTACATCAAGACCCAGTTCATGCGAATGGGGCTCGAGCCGGTGGACGGCAGCTACTTCCAGGAAGTCCCGCTCACGGGCGTTACCACGGACCCCACCACCCTGTCCCTGGCGTTCGAGGTGGAGGACGGGCGCGTGCCGGGGCCGTACCCCTCCGAAGCCGTGATCTGGCCCGCCGCGCCCGGCAGGCCGGCGATCCAGCTCTCCGGCGAGCTGGTCTTCGTGGGCTACGGCATCAACGCCCCCGAATGGGGATGGGACGACTACAAGGATCGGGACCTGACCGGGAAGGTGGCCGTCTTCCTGGTGGGCGACCCACCGGCACCGCCCGACGAGCCGGGGCTGTTCGATGGCCGATCCATGACCTACTACGGACGGTGGACATACAAGTTCGAGGAGGCCCGCCGCCAGGGCGCCACCGGGGCGCTGATCATCCATACCGACGAGGCCGCCGGCTACGGGTGGGACGTGGTGCGCACGTCGTGGACGGGCGAGCAGCTCATGCTCCCCGACCAGGGCGACGGCGCGCCGCTCATGGTCCAGGGCTGGATGACTCGCGACCTGGCCCACCGGGTCCTCGCCCAGGCCGGGATCGACCTGGCGGAGCTCTTCGTCCGGGCCGCACGGCGAGACTTCAGCCCCGTGGCCACCGGCGTCACCGTCCGGGCCCGTCTCAACAGCCGGAGCCGGCGGGTCCCCGCCCGGAACGTGGTGGGCTACCTGCCCGGGGCCGACGCGACGGATGAGGTGGTGGTCTTCACCGCCCACTACGACCACCTGGGGATCGGCCCCGCGGTCGACGGCGACTCCATCTACAACGGCGCCTATGACAACGCCAGCGGGGTGAGCCTGCTCCTCGAGGTGGCCGATGCGTTCAGCGCCCTCGAGGAGGCGCCACGGCGGGGCGCCCTGTTCGTGGCGACCACGGCGGAGGAGGCGGGCCTCCTGGGCAGTCGGTACTACGTCCAGAACCCCCTCTTCCCCCTGGAGAGCACCGTGGCTGCCATCAACGTCGATGGCGCCAACCTGTGGGGCGAGACCGATGACGTGGTGGCCCTCGGCGCAGAGCGCTCCACCCTGGGTGATGTCCTGAGACCGCGGGCCGAGGAGATGGGGCTCCGGGTCCGCCCGGACCCCGAGCCGGAAAAGGGAGGCTCGTTCCGGTCCGATCACTTCCCCTTCGTGCTGGCCGGCGTACCCGTGCTCTACATCCGCCACGGACTCGACTTCCGGGACCGACCCGCCGGGTGGGGCGAAACGCTCATGGAGCGCTGGGCAGCGGAGAACTACCACCGGCCCTCCGACGAATACGACCCGGGGTTCAACCTCTCCGGCGCCGTTCAGCAGGCACGCCTCGTCTTCCGCACGGGCCTCGACCTCGCCGACAGCATAGGGAGACCCGTCGAGCGCTAGAGCCCCGTCGGCAGGTCCAGGAAGCTCCACTCCAGGTCGAACCGCTCGGCCAGATGTCGACCCAGCGCCTTCACACCCCACGTCTCCGTGGCGTAATGGCCGCCGTAGTACAGGTTCAGCCCGCCCTCCTGGGCGTCGAAGTACGTGTGGTGCGACCCCTCACCGGTGACCAGCGCGTCCAGCCCCGCCTCCAGCGCCGCCCCGACGAAGCTGCCACCGCCCCCCGTTAGCACACCCACACGCTCCACCACGTCCGGGCCGCCGGCGATCAGCTTCACCGGGCCATCGAGGACGGCGTCCAGGCGCGCTGTCAGCGTCTCCCGCTTCAACGGGAGCGCTCCCCACACGCCCAGCGCCGTGCCCTCGTACTCGCCGAACCGGCCTTCCACGGTCAGCCCCAGCTCCCGGGCCAGCACAACGTTGTTCCCTACCTCCTCGTGCGCATCCAGAGGCAGGTGCGCCGCGTACAGCCCCACACCCGCCTCCAGCAGGGCCGACAGACGACGGTATCGCCGCCCCGTCACCGGACGGTTCCCGTCCCAGAACAGCCCGTGATGCACAAGCAGGAGGTCCGCACCCGCCTCCACGGCCGCCTCGATCGACGCCGCCGTCGCGTCCACCGCCACCACCACGCGCTCCACCGGCCCGGATCCCTCCACCTGCAGCCCGTTCAACGCGTTCGGGAAGTCGGGCACCTCGTCCACGCGCAGGTACCCATCCAGATACTCGACCAGATCGTTCAGCTCTACGGACACGGCGTCCCTCCAGGCGTTCGTGGCGTTGTGGAAAACCCCACCCCACTTATCCACAACGTAATGTGAAAACGTAGCAGACAACTGCTAAAGTGTTGGCACACAATGATTTCGAAATCTATCCATCTTTGTGGACAATTCCCGGGCCCTGGGCATGGTGGGCCCCCGCGAGGCCCGGAACGGCCGCGGCCCCGACCTGTCAGGGCCGGGGCCGCGGCGGGACCGGAAGGTCACCTGGATCCACCCGGACACCGTGGTTTCGCGCGTAGTACCGGGCGTCAGGACTCGCCGCTTACGGCGTGCGGCTCGGTGACATCGCTGGCGTCACGGATCCCACCCTGGCCGATGGACTGGGTGGCCGATCTGCCCGAGACCTCACCGATCTGGACCATGCCGTTCACCTTCCCGCCTTCCTCGAGCTTGATCCGTCGGGCCTGGATCTGCCCTTCGATGACGCACGTCGCCTGGAGCTCGAGGCGGGATTCGGCGATGATGGAGCCGGTCACTCGACCGCCGATGACGGCGTCCTGGGTGGTGATGTCGCCATCCACGACGCCGTCCTTGCCCACCACCACGGCCTTGCCGGCCCGGACGGTGCCATCGACGTTCCCCTCGATCCGGAGGGTGCCTTCCGTTTCGCAATCTCCGGTGACCTGCATCCCGGGCCCGATGATGGAGATGACTCCCTCCCGGCCGGGCTGGGTCCCGCTCTCGTCGCTACTTTTTGCCATCTACGCCACCATATTTCGTTGATTTCGTCAGGACGGCTGCCGCACGAACGCCAGCGGGTCCACCGGCTCGCCGTCTCTCCGGACCTCGAAGTGGAGGTGGGGCGCCGTGGAGCGACCGGTCGAGCCGCTCAGCGCGATCACCTCGTTGCGTTCCACCGGGTCGCCGGCCTCTACGAAGATGCGGGAAGCGTGCCCGTACATCGACTGCAGGCCGTCGCCGTGATCGATGAGTATGTAGTGCCCGTAGACCTCGTCCACGCCGGCGTCCTGAACGACGCCCGCGCCCGCGGCCCGGATGTAGCTGTCCGCCGGTACGGCGATATCCAGCCCCGGATGGCTGGCCCCATCCGTCGCGATCCGCCCCTGCGTGATGAAGCCGGCCCGGGTCAGCGGCCACGCCGATGGCAGCCCGCTCTCCACGCCGCTCGTCACGGCGCCCGAGCCGTCGGCCCGGAGCGGCGGCAGCGCCACCTCCTGCGGCGAACTGGAGCCCTCGACCCCCAGCAGCTGGCGCACCCGCTCGTACTGCTCCTCCGCCAGCGTCAGGTTGCGAGCCAGCTCCGTCACCTTCGCCCGCTCCGCCTCCAGCCGCGCGACCTCCGCCTCCAGCCCCCCCACCCGCGCCGCCTGCGCGGCGATGAACCACCACGAGGAGACCATGACCACGAAGACCACCAGGAGGAGCAGACCCGCGCCCAGGAGCACCTTGAGGAGACCATAGGAGACCTCGTACGTACGGGTCTCCAGGTCCCCGTGCGGGACGATGATGAACGAAAGCCGACGCTTGTCGCGCATGGGACTAGGAAACCACCTCCACCGCCGGCTTCCCCGCCAGCAGTTCGAAGACCCGCTCGAAATCCTCGGCGTCGTAGTACGACACCTCGATCCTGCCCTTTACGCTCCCGCGCGTCTGTTTGATCCGCACCCGCGTCCCCAGCACCCGCTCCAGCTCCGTCTCCAGCGCCTTCACCGCCGGATCATCCTCCTTCTTCTTCTTCCTCGACCGCTCCTTCTTCGGCTTCGCCTTCCGGACCCGGTCCTCCGTCTCCCGCACCGACCACTCCTTCTCCGCCGCCTGCTTCGCCAGCTCCGCCATCTGCCGGTTCGAGGGCGCACCCAGCAGCGCGCGGGCGTGGCCCGCCGTCAACGAGCCGTTTTCAACCAGTTTGCGAACTGAAGCCGGTAACTGCAACAACCGCAAGGTGTTAGCGACGGTCGAGCGGTCCCGGCCCACCGCCTCCGCAACGTCCTTCTGCGACAGCCCGAACTCGTCCACCAGCTGCTGGTAGCCCTGCGCCTCCTCCATGGCCCCGAGCCCCGAACGCTGCAGATTCTCCACCAGCGCAAGGACCAGGAGCGTCCGGTCGTCCACGTCCCGGACCAGGGCGGGAACATCCGACCAGCCGAGCCGGGTGACCGCCCGCCACCGTCGCTCGCCCGCCACCAGCTCCCACCGATCGGTCCCCCGACGGTTGTCGGCAGGGCGGACCACGATGGGCTGGAGCAGTCCGTTCTCCTTGATGGACGCCGCCAGCTCCACCAGCTCGTCTTCCTTGAAGTCCCGACGAGGCTGGAACGGGTTGGGGTGGACGGCGCTGACGGGCACGCTCCGGGCTTCCGTACCGGCGTTCTCCTCACCGAGATACTCGCCGAGCAACGCGCCGAGGCCCTTGCCGAGCCGCTCCTTCTTCGCCATCGGCGGCGTCAGGAGCCGGCCGCCGCCGGCTCCGACGAGCCGGACGGAGCGCGACGATCGTCGCGCTTGATGATCTCCCGGGCCAGCGCCAGATACGCCTGGGCGCCTGCGGACAGAATGTCGTACAGGACGATGGGCTTTCCAAAGCTCGGCGCCTCGGCCAGCCGCACGTTCCGGGGGATCACCGTCTGGAAGACCCGGTCGCCGAAGTACTCCTTGGCCTCGTCGGCCACCTGGCGGGAAAGGTTGAGCCGCTGATCGAACATGGTCAGCAGTACACCGTCTATCTCCAGGCGCGGGTTGAGGTTACGCTGGACGAGACGGACCGTGTTCAGTAGCTGTGACAACCCCTCGAGCGCGTAGAACTCGCACTGGATCGGGATCATCACGGAGTCCGCCGCAGCCATGGTGTTCAACGTCAGCAGCCCCAGCGACGGAGGACAGTCCACCAGGACGTAGTCGTACTCCTCCCGCACCTCCTCGAGCCGGCGCCGGAGCACCAGCTCCCGCTCCGGCGTGTTCACCAGCTCCACCTCCGCCCCCACCAGGTCCCGCGTCGAGGGCACCACGTCGAGGTACGGAAAGTGGATCTCCCGGCGCGCCACCGCCGAGATCGCCGCCCCCTCCACCAGGACATCATAGACCGACTGCTCCAGCTCACCGCGCTCGATCCCCATCCCGCTTGTCGCGTTGCCCTGGGGATCGATATCGATGATCAAGGTCTTCTTCTCGGCGACCGCCAGGCAGGCGCCGAGGTTTACGGCCGTCGTCGTCTTCCCGACGCCGCCCTTCTGATTCGCAATGGCGATGACCCGTGACATTCGAGCTGGGGTTCAGTGGGGTGTGGCCAGAGAACAGGTGCCGCGCCCGTGAATATACGCGCGGACCTCGACCCTGGAAACCCGGTCGATGATCTGGCCGGCCTGATGATGATCACTTTCGCAATCCAGAACGTTTGCGGGGAGCGTGCATCCCGGTGTTTCACGTGAAACAGGCAATCCACCCGCTGCCCTCGACGCACCGGTCGTGGGCAGCCAGGCGTTGGGAAACCCGTTCAACGCGGGAGCGCGGACCCCCTCCGCGGAAACACGGAGGACTCGCGGCTGCCTTCCTCCTATCCGTCTCCCTCGGCCTGTACCTCGCCCTCCGCTTCGTACTTCACCCTCTCCCCGGTCGACGGCGGGCTGCCGAGGCGTAGAGGTGGGAAGCGGAGGAACAGATCGAGGTCGAGGTGCCGAGAGAAGGAAACGGCGTCGGGGCACCTCCTCTCGCTTGTTGCGTACCAGGCCGCTGCCGATACGTACCGGAAATCCCGATGCCGTGGACCGGTCCACGCAGCCTTCCGCGGCTCCACCCCAAAGGGCCCGCTTCCGCGTTCGACCCCTCGCACCGTAGCTTTGGCCCCGAGGAGGCTGGATCCACGCAAGGTGTCAACGGGCCCCTGCGAATACGGCGACGAAGGGTCCGCCCGGGCCACGCGCTCTGCGCCTCGCGTGGATTTCGCGTGGCTCATTGAAGCGCCATGTCGAAAGGCCATCCTGCGTTTGTTTCACGTGAAACATACATGACCGCCATGAAATCGATCGACACTCTCCTGGAAGACCTCCGGGCCCTCGACGGTAAAGGCTACGGGGCGTACAAGTCCGTGAAGGGGAGCTACCGGGCCTCGCGCCTGGCCCTCCACATCGAGTACGTCCAGGGTGACCCGTACGCCACACCCAGTCGGTTCCGGGCCGTGGCGCCGGCGCCGGAGGCCGCGCTCCCCGAATGGGCGATCCGCACCCGGGACCGCCGCCGCGCCACTGCGGACTTCATCAACCGCGCCCTGCACCGTGCGTTTCGGGCGGCGCCCGGGGCGTCGGGCTCTGGGAAGTCGGGCGAGCTCCGGGTTCTGCGCCCGGGCCAGGAGGTGTTGGAGCGGAGCAGCGTGGCCGTGGACGCCGACGGCGAGATAAACGCGCGCTTCCGGGTGGGGCTACCGGCCAGGGGGCGCCGCATCCTGGGGCGCTCCGCCGCCGAGCTGGTGGGCGATACCGCCCTTGCCGCGCTGGAAGCCGGCCTCCTGTTCGAGTGCCTCGATGGCGACGCGCTCCGCCGCCACGTCGAGGTGGTGGAGGACGCGGTTGCGCTCCGGGCCCAGCTCCGGCCCCACGGGCTGGTGGCCTTCGTGGCCGACGGCGCCCGGCTGCCTCGCCGCTCCGGCGTCGACGACCGCCCACTGGAAAGCAACGGTGTAGTACCTTTCCATTCCCCCGACTCCCTTCACCTCACCCTGGAGGCGCCGAACGCCGGCGCCGTGGAGGGGATGGGCGTGCCCGAGGGGATGACGCTCATCGTGGGCGGCGGCTACCACGGGAAATCCACGCTCCTCCGGGCCCTCGAGCGCGGCGTCTACGACCACACCCCGGGCGACGGGCGGGAGCGGGTGGTGACAGTGCCGGAAGCGGTGAAGGTCCGGGCGGAGGACGGCCGAAGCGTGGCCGGGACCGACATCTCCAACTTCATCGGCCGGCTCCCCGGGGGGGAGGATACCACCCGGTTCCAAACCGATAACGCCAGCGGCTCCACTTCACAGGCCGCGGCCATCGTGGAGGCGCTGGAAGCAGGCGCCCGGTTGCTCCTCCTGGACGAGGACACCTCCGCCACCAACTTCATGATCCGCGACGGCCGGATGCAGCGCCTCATCGCCAGCGGCGACGAGCCCATCACGCCGTTCATCGACCGGGTCCGCCAGCTCTCGGAGGAGCTCCAGGTCTCGACCATCGCCGTCATCGGCGGCTCCGGTGATTACTTCGATGTGGCGGACACGGTCATCGCCATGCGGGAATACCGTCCCGCCGAGGTCACGGGGGAGGCCCGCGCCGTGGCCTCGGCGCTCCCGACGGAGCGGGAGCCGGAGGGCGGGCCCTGGTCCCCACTGGCCGAGCGCCGCCCCCTGCCCTCCTCCATCGACGCCCGCCGCGGCCGGCGCAGTGTCTCCATCAAGGTACGCGGCCGCGACCGCGTCTCCTTCGGCACCCACACTGTAGAGCTGGGCGCCGTGGACCAGATCGTCGAGACCGCGCAGACGCGGGCCATCGCCCACGCCCTGGTCTGGGCCCGGGGCGAGGCCATCAACGGAGACCGCGGTATGGCGGATGCAGTGGAACGCCTCATGACGGACGTGGAAGACCGCGGCCTGGCCGCCGTTCACCCGTATGGCGTCGGTGAGCTGGCGGCGTTCCGGCGGTTCGAGCTCGCGGCTTTCCTGAATCGACTGCGCACCCTGGAGACGGAAGCCCCTACATGAGCGAACGCAGGGCCTATCGAATCACCGGTAACGTACAGGGCGTCGGGTTCCGGTGGTGGACCCGTAAAACTGCTTCTGCCTTGGACTTACGAGGAACTGTCCGCAATGCCCGGGACGGCAGTGTGGAGGTCGAGGCCGAAGGGTCGACGGACGCCCTGGAGTCCTTCGAGGCGCGGCTGCACGAGGGGCCAGCCTCCGCGCGCGTGCGCTCGGTCGATCGAGTGGAACCCGGAAACGGCTCCTTGCCCGGGAAGTTCGAGATCATCCGGTAGGCGACGCAGCCGGCCGGAATCTGCGGCGCGTTCCCAGGCGTCGCAGCGGTTCCCTCCTTCGGATTCACGCGAAGACGCAAGGGGGAGCCGCACGACGCCAAGGCGAGCTCCGGCTCGCACTTCAGACTCCAAGCGTCAGCCAGACGTCTTCGCCTTATCCCTCGACGTCGAGGCGAAGTACGAAGCGGAGGGCGAGGTACAGGTCGAAGGAGACGAACAGGAAGAGGGCAACCTCCTGGGTGCGAAGTCCGCATCCTTTCTGGCGAACCGGGAACGAATAGGGAGGAAGGGCGCCTCTCACCGGGTCCGTCGCGGTTCGTCGCGAGCTCTCTGGTTCCGCGGCAGGATCCTGCGCTTCCGCGTTTAACAGAGGTTCCAACGCCGGGCCGTCCACGAAGGGGGGGAGACGCGCCGCGGACCACCCCCTCGGCGTCGCCTATCCGCCTTTCTTCTTGCGGCCTTTGCCGCCCTTGCCACCCTTGCCCTTGCCGTCTCCGCCGTCCTCGTCTTCCTTCTTGGCCGCGATCTTGGCCTTCGCCCGCTTCCGCTCGCCGATGATCTGGATCTGCTGTGGCAGTGACGCGATGTTCGAGGCGGCGTAGTAGAGGTTCAGACCCGAGGCGAAGTTCAGGAAGATCACCATCATCATGATGGGCATGAACCACATGAGCATCTTCTGCTGCGGGTTGTCTGAGCCCGTGGCCCGCACGTTCATGAACTGGAGCGCGAAGAGCGACAGCCCCAGGACCACCGGCAGGATATAGAGCGGATCCGGCCGCGACAGGTCCGGCAGCCAGAGGAACTCCACGCCCCGGAACTCGATGGTGTTCTGGAAGACGAAGAAGAGGGTGATCAGCACCGGCCACGGGATCAGCATGGGCAGGCACCCGCCCAGCGGGTTGAATCCCTCCTCCTTGTACAGCCGCATCATCTCCTTCTGCAGCTGCTCCGGGTGCTCCTTGTACTTCTCCTGGATCTCCTTGATCCTCGGCTGCAGCTCCATGGTCTTCAGCTGAGACCGCTGCGCCTTCGCGTTCAGCGGCCACAGCAGCCCGCGCATGGCGAAGCCGAAGAGGATCAACACCCACCCGTACCCGAAACCGAGCACGTTGTGGAGCGCCGTCAGCAGCCACGTGATGATCTCCGCCAGCGGACGGATGATCGGTCGGAAGATCCGCCAGCCGTAGGGGTTCACCTCCTGGAGCCCTTCCTGGACGGCCGCCAGCCGCTCGAACTCCTGCGGCCCGAAGAAAAGCCGTATGTTGAAGGCCCCGCTGGCATCCAGCGGGAGCGTGGCCAGAATCTGCTCGGCGCCGGCGGGGCCACCGGTGGCCAGGACGCCGCCGAAGGCACCGTTCTCCGGCTGGATGGCGGCGGCGACGAAGTACTTGTTCTTGAGGGCGACCCAGTTCAGCGGCCCTTCCTCGACGCGGTCTTCCTCGAGGTCATCGATCTGACGGTTCTCGATCCCCTCCTGGCGGGAGTTGACCACGTATGCCAGGGCCCGGAGGTCCTCGGCGGAGTCGGCCTCGTTGACGGCCAGGCGCGGCCCCAGGTCGACGAGGAGGATCGCGTCGTCGCCCACGCCCTGGACGCGACCGTCCAGCGGGATCTCGTATCGGTCGGGGCGGATCTCGTAGGCCAGCTCGATCGCTGCGCCGTTGACGGAGGCAGTGAAGCGGACGGTGGTGGTGTCCGAGACCCGGAGGGTGTCATCGACCGGCACCGACGACTGGAACCGGAACCGGGTGAGGGGCAGGTCCTGGTCGCCGGCCCGGACGCCGAACTGGAGGAGGCTCCCGACGGTCTCGTCCACGAGCTGCACCGGCCCGTCCCGGGTGAAGGACTCGAAGTTCAGGAGCTCGACGGAGACCAGGCTGCCGCCGCGAGTGGAGAAGCCGTAGCGGGCCACGCCGTTCTCGACCCACAGCGTGTCGGCAGGTGCGGCTGAGTCCTGGTCCGCCACCGGCCCGGCCGGCACGGGTGCAGGTTCAGGCTCGGTGGTCGGCGCGGTGTCCCGTCCGATGATCCCGGCCGCGGGCTCCTCCACGGTGGTCCGCACGGTGTCGATCACCGTGTCGACGCGCGTGGTCGTGTCCACGGTGTCGGCGGCCGGCCCCTCCTGGGGCACGGTGGGCGGGAACATGAGGTTCACGGCTATGACGACTGCGATCGACAGCACGATCGCGATTAAGAATCTGGCGCCTTCCATTAGCCGCTCACTGGAGGTTGCTCGAGTTCGTCACGACGCGGGCTCGTCCCGGGCACCGGATCGTATCCGCTGCCGCCGAACGGGTGGCACCGGAGCACCCGCCGCAGGGCGAGCCATCCGCCTCGACCGGCGCCGTGCTCGTGTACGGCTTCCTCCGCATAGGCGGAGCAGGTGGGGGTGAACCGGCAGGAGGGTGGCGTCATCGGTGAGAGCCACCGGCGGTAAAACCGGACGATGCTCAGGAAGATGCGGGCCATTGCCCCTCCGTCCAGTCCATCAGCTCTGCCGCCAGCCGTGCGTACGAGACGTCGTACGCCTCACGCCGGGCCCGGACCATGAGGTCGACCCCGGCGTCCGCGGCGTCCAGCCGCGGGAGCACCTCGCGTCGCAGCACTTCCTTGAGCCGTCGTTTCACCCGATTCCTCCGAACGGCGGTATTGCCGTACCGGGGCACTACGAGTCCCACGCGGGAAAACGAAGCGGGGGAATCGGAGAACAGAACGTCCAGGTGTGGCGTTCGGCTCCGTTTCCCCCGTGCAAAGAGCGCCCGGATCTCGGCTCCGCGCGTGATCCGCCGACGGCGCGGGTACCCACGGCCGCGCGCCGCGCGCGCGCCCGCCATCCGAGGCCCGGCTACTTCGAGCCGACGCGGACGGCGAGACGCTTGCGCCCCTTCTGCCGGCGCCGGTTCAGCGTTTTCCGCCCGCCTCGCGTCTTCATCCGCTTGCGGAACCCGTGCTTGTTCTTCCGCTTCCGGTTCCGCGGATTGTACGTGGGCTTGCCCATGGTGTCCTTCGTTCGTCGTCGTGATTCGCAAAGATTTGAATGGTAATCCACAGCCGGACCATGGTCAACCCCGGTGGCGCCGTATTTCCCGTAGTTCCGGGACTTTCGGCCGTTTGTTGACGCATCGGTGAGCGGCCCGTTAGCTTGCTCGTTCGGCCATGGATCCTGCCCTGGTTTCCCTCTGATTGACACGATGGAGCTCACCGCTTCCGAGGCGTGGTCCCGGATACTCGAGACCGCCCGGGAAAAGCTGCCGGAACCGACATACCGGATCTGGCTTGCAGAGACGGAGCCGCTGGCTCTGTCGCAGGACCTCCTCGCCGTGGGAGCAGGCAGCGAGTTCGCCGCCGAGTGGATCGAGGACAAGTACGGTCGCATGCTGGCGGATGTGGCCGCTGAGGTCCTCGGACGCCGGTTGACCATCTCGTTCCAGCATCACACGGATGTGGAGGAGCGGTCGGCATCCACCCTACCGATGCCCGCCCCGGCGAGCGCTGAGTCCCCCGGGGCCGCCCCACCGGCGGGGACGGTGGGAGCGCCGTTGAACGAGCGCTATGTCTTCGACCGGTTCGTGGTGGGCGGCAACAACCAGCTCTCTGCGGCTGCCGCCCGGGCCGTGGCCGATCAGCCCGCGCGCATGTACAACCCTCTCTTCATCTACGGCGGCGTGGGGCTGGGCAAGACGCATCTGATGCACGCCATCGGCCAGGCGCTGCTGGAGCGGGAGCCCAACAAGCGGGTGGCGTACGTATCGAGCGAGTGGTTCACCAACGACCTCATCGCGTCGATCCAGGAGGGGCGGATGTCCGAGTTCCGCCGCCGCTACCGGGAGATCGACCTGTTGCTCATCGACGATGTCCATTTCCTGGGCGAGAAGGAGCGGACGCAGGAGGAGTTCTTCCACACCTTCAACGCACTCTACGAGGCGCAGCGGCAGATCGTGGTGACCAGCGACCGGCCGCCGAAGGAGATCCCGGGGCTCGAGGAGCGCCTGGTCTCGCGCTTCGAGTGGGGGCTGGTCACCGATATCCGGAGCCCGGACCTCGAGACGCGTGTGGCGATCCTCAGGAAGAAGGCCGAGGAGGGCGACATCGTCATCGACGATGAGGTCCTGGAGTACATCGCCCGGAACTGCCGGTCGAACGTCCGCGAGCTGGAGGGCGCCGTCATCAAGCTGTTGGCGTACTCCTCGTTGACGCAGCGTGACATCACCTCCGAGCTGGCCCGGGAGGCGCTGGGGGGTGTGCTGACGCCGGACGCGGAGCGGACCCCGGAAGCGATCCGGGAACGCGTCGCCCACGAGTACGGCGTCACGGTGGACGCCCTCACGTCGCGACGGCGGACCAAGGAAGTGACAGTGCCGCGCCAGGTGGCCATGTTCCTGATCCGTGAGCTCCTGGACCTGCCGCTCACCACCATCGGCCACTACTTCGGCGGTCGCGACCACTCCACGGTCATCCACTCGGTGAACAAGGTGGAGGACGAGATGGCCGATGATGAAGCCTTCCGGAACCGTCTGGAAACGCTCCGGGCGGAGCTCGGCGGATGACGGTCGCGGGACGTGCACGGAGCGGTGGAAGCATTGTGGGAACCGGGCAAGTTATCCACATTGGCCAACGAGTTGTGGGAACCGTGGAGCACCGCAGCACTCTCTCCACGGTGTGTCCACAGTGACGCGGAAACCGCTAACGTACTGGTATCGAGGGATTTAGCAGGCACCGTGAGGCCGGTTCTCCACGGATCCACAGTGCCTACTATTACGACGGATGTACTATATAGGGGAGTAATAACTTCTTTGGCGTGTGGAAATCCGCCAAACCCGGACCAGGATCGAACGTGAGGCGCGAATGAAATTCACGATCACGCGGGACAATCTACAGCAGGGTCTGGCCGCCGTAGGGGCGAGCATCCCGACCCGGACCACGCTGCCCGTGCTCTCGAACATCCTGATCGAGGCAGGGGATGACGACGTCCAGATGAGCGGTACGGATCTGGACATCGCCGTGACGCTGCGGGTTCCCGCAGAGGTCGAGGAGCCGGGAGCGATCACGGTCCCGGCGAAGAAGCTCCAGGAGCTAGCGCGGGAGCTGCCGGAGGCGCCGGCAAAGATCACGACCACCGGCGAGCGGTTCGAGCTGGTCTGTGGCAAGGCGACGTTCCGGCTGAACGGCATGCCGAGGGACGAGTTCCCGAACTTCCCGGACGTGGATTTCGAGGCCAGCTGGCCGATCTCGAGCGAGCTGTTCAACGAGATGATCGAGCGGACCTCGTTTGCCGTCTCTACGGAGGAGAGCCGTCCGATTCTGAACGGCGTCCTCTGGCAGCTGGCGGATCACGAGATGCGGATGGTGGCCACCAACGGGCACCGGCTGGCGAAGCTGACCATCCCGTCGGACGTGGAGGGTGCGCCTCATACGGAACTCATCGTTCCGCCGAAGGCCCTGGCGCAGGTCCAGCGCCTGTTCGGTGAGGGTGAAGAGATCGACGTTGCCCGGAGCGAGAACCACCTGGGCTTCCGCCGCGATGGGACCCGGGTCTACACCCGGCTTATCGAGGGACCGTATCCCAACTACGAGCAGGTGATCCCGAAGGATAACGACAAGATCGCGTTGGCCGACAAAGAAACACTGACGCGTGCGCTGCGGCGCATGGCGGTGGTAGCCAGCGAGCAGACGCACCGGGTTCGGATGGCGTTCAACGGCACGTCGCTCCGACTGTCGGTGGAGACGCCCGACTTGGGCGACGCCCATGAGGAGATGGAGGTCTCCTTCGATGGCGAGCCACTCGAGATCGGGTTCAACGCCAACTATCTCCTCGAGGTGCTCCGTTTCATGCCGACGGACGAGGTGAAGCTCTCGTTCAAGGCGCCGGAGCGGGCCGCGACCATCCAGCCCGGGGACCAGGAGGCGGAGGAGGGCGAGTACTTGTGCCTGATCATGCCGCTGCGGCTCCTCGAGTAGTGCCGCTCATGGGACCCGGGCCCATCGGGCCCCGGGGTGTGGTGCGCGCGTTCGGGGGCCGGGTCGTCGCCATCGTCCTGGCCCTCTCCCTTTCCGGGTGTGGCGAGCCGCCGGTCCTGGAGGTGGGGCCGGTGGGGTATGGCGCCGAAGAGATCAGTGGACTCAGCGCGTCGCAGCGCACCCTCCTTACGCATCTGACGGCCTTCGGCCTGGCCGTAGCCGACGGCCGGGTCGAGGAGCTCCTGGCCCCCCGGATCCAGGGCGACCTCCAGTCGATCGTGCTGCAGCAGGTGGCCATGGAGGTCGCCGTGACCGACGCCGGTACGGACGAGGGAGAGTTGCGCGCAGCTTACGCCAGGGACCCGCAGCAGGAGCTGAAGGTTCGCCACCTGGTGGTGATGTCGGAGCGGTGGCGTCCGGAGGAACACCGGGACTCGGCCCGTGCCCGTGCGGCGGAAGCGCTGGAGCGGGCCCGTGCCGGCGAGGCCTTCGAGGCGGTGGTGGCGGAGTACTCGGACGAGCCCCGGGCCGCCGAGCGGGGCGGGCTGCTGGAGTCCGGCCGTGAGGGCAGCTGGGTCCCGGAGTTCTGGGAAGCCGCGTCGTCGCTGGATGAGGGCGAGATCAGCGATGTGGTGGAGACCGAGTTCGGGTTCCACGTAATCCGCCTGGAGGAGCGCCGACCCGTGCCGTTCGAAGAGGCCCGACCCGATGTGCTGGAGCGGTTCGTGGACCTGCCCCAGGCCCTGGGCCGGGCCTCCGAATGGGTCGCCGCGATCCAGGCCCGGATGCGGGTGGACACCGCCGCCCTCACCGACTGGCAGGCAGGCGACGCGGTGGAGAGACCCTTCGTCCGCTGGCCCGACTCCCTGGCGGTCCCGGACTACGGGGCGGCCGAGCTCGAGGAGTACGTCCGCACGTTCCGCTCTGAGTCGCTGCATGAAGTCCGGCAGATGACGGCCGAGGAGCTGGCGGAGTTCGTAACGGGCACGACCCGGACGCACATCCTCCTGGCCCGCGCCGACCGGGAAGGCGTCGAGGTCTCCGAGTCTCAGAGAGCGGCCGTGACGGAGCGGTGGCACGAGCGTGTGGCGCGGTGGGCGGCGGCACTGGGGTTCCGGGAGGGGATGTCGCGGAAGGCGGTCAAGGCCGGGGCGCTGGAGGCATTGGGCGCGCCCGCCCAGAGCGCGGCCCAGGCCCGGGCGGAGCTACCGCGTCTGTCCGACCGGCTGGAAGAGCTGTACCCGATCCGCTACCAGGGCGACCCGGGCGCCTGACGAGCCTGACGAGCCTGACGACCGGTCCGACGCGGTCCCGGCGTGGCGGGGGCCATCAGTCACTGAGCAGGTCCGACGCGGTGAAGAGGGCCACCAGCGGGTAGCCGGCTCGCTCCAGCCGCTCCCGGCCCGACTCCTCCCGATCCACCACCGTGAGGACGCCCACCACGCGGCCGCCGCTCTCCTCCACCACCTGGATCGCCCGGAGCGCGCTGTCCCCGGTGGTGACCACGTCCTCCACCACCACCACATCCGCCTCCCGGTGGAACCCGCCCTCGATGCGCCGGCCGGTACCGTGGGACTTGGCTTCCTTGCGGACGGTGAAGGCGTCGAGCTCACGGCCTTCCCGCACCGCGGCGTGGGCCAGGGCATAGGAGACGGGGTCGGCACCCAGCGTCAGACCCCCGACGCTGGCCGGGCTCCAGCCGGCGGCATCCAGGGCGTCCAGCCCGACCCGCCCGATCAGGAGCTGACCCAGCCCCGACATTGTGGTGACCCGGGCGTCGACATAGAAGGTGGAGCGGCCGCCACCGGAAAGTACGAAATCACCCTTCTTCACCGAGCGGGCTCGAAGGAGCTCACGGAGACGTTCGCGGTCGGTCTGTGTCACGGGGCTTCTCGGGGTTCAGGTTCAACCTGGGGCTGCGTCAACGTCCTCACAGGCAACGGGCGAGCCGTCGGGATCGAGGACCCGGACGGAGAAAGGGCGCTCGGGGAGCCGGTCCTCAGCCACGCTCATACGCACCGACCCCGTCCCATCGGGCCCGGCGGTGACCCGACCCAGCGGCAGGCTCACCCGCCCGCCTCCACCGCACTCGCCCTCATGGACATGAACGGGGTAGCGTCGGTCCGGTACCAGTCCGGCGAGCGTGACACGGAGCGACACACCCGAGGGCCGATCCTCAAGCAGTACCTCGGCGGCTACCGCGGCCGTAGAGCCGGCGGTGGTCGCAGCGGATCCGGACGCGTCTTCCGCATCGCCGCCGGCCCCTCCCCGCGCCGCCGTATCGCTGCCGCCGTCGGGCTGATCGCCGCCACAGCCGGTGGCCAGGAGCGCTGCCAGGGCGAGGGCGAAGGGTGCAGTGCGAACGTACAAGAACCGCCTCCTCGTGGTCATGGGGAACGGGGTGGAAGGTGTGCCACCGACGGAGCTACGGCAAGAACCGTGATCCGGCGAGCGGGTGCGCGTTATCGCTCACGGGGCGATCCCCGACAGGCATTTCCTCCAACTCCCGACAGAGACCGGCCCGTGCTCCGGTTATCATGACAGGACCGGGGAAGTCCCGCCGGTGTGTTTCAGGAGGTGGCTGTGAAGGACCCAGTGCTCGTCGCGACCGACGGCGGCCAGGAGGGCGCTCATGCTCTCAAGCTGGCGGCTGCTTACGCGGTTGCGGAAGACGTGCCCGTAGAGGTGGTCTCCGTTGTCACCCCCCTGAGCGATCTCCCGATGCCGCTCCCGCACCGCGCGGAGCTGGAGCAGGCCCACGCCCAGGGCGTTGCCGACGCCGTCCGGCGCCACCTCCGCGAGATCGTGGGTCCCGTGGACTGGCCGATCCACGTGAGCCTGGGCCGCCCGGCACCGGCGATCTGCACCACCGCCCGTCGGCGTTCGGCCCACCTGGTGATCCTCGGCGTGGCGGGCCCCCAGTCCGATGGCAACGACACGGCGCTGGAGCTGCTCCACCTGGCGGAGAAGCCGGTACTGGTGGCCCGCGCGGGCCGTCTGCCGACGAACGTGGTGGTGGGGATCGACTTCCGGGCGTCGTCGCTGCGGACGGCGGACCTGGCCCGGCGGATGCTCCGGTCCGGCGGCACGCTGCACCTGGTCCACGTGAAGCCATCGCTCGATTTCCCCGCCGCGTCCGTGTGGAACTGGGGCTCGTGCTACGAATGTGCCGTGGAGGGCGGGTTCGACGAGCTTGCCGAGCGCCTGGCGAAGGGCGGCGCCGAGGTCACGTGGGAGACCCGGGCGGGCGACCCCGCCGAGGTGCTCATGAATCTGGCGTCGGATCGCGGCTCGGACCTGCTGGCCATCGGCAGCGATGGCTACATCTGCAACAACCGCGTGGTAGTGGGGCGCGTGGCCCGGGAGATCCTGGGCAGCTCGCCGGTCCCGATCCTGGCCACCCCGGTCACCACGCTCATGGATGGTGAGCTGGCGGAGCTCAGCGCCGCCGAGGGCGTGACGCAGGGCGCTTGACAGGGCCGCCTCGCTCGCGGCGAACGGTTGGCCGAGCTCGCCCGCCGACAACGAAACCACCGCCTCTCGCGTCTGACAAGGAAGTAGTGCCCGGCCCCTGCCGGGGCACGGGAATCACCCGTTCGATCCAACGAGGACAATCGATGAAGCGACTGCATGGAGCCACCCTGGTCCTGGCCGCACTGGCCGCATCGGCGTGCGCCGGCACGGCCGGATCCGGTGCCCCGTCGCCGGAGGGGCAGCGTCCCGCCCGTGGCGACGATACCGGGATCAAGGCGTACGAGCAGGTCATCACGGCGGAAGCGAAGACCGACTCGGGACTGTTCAACGTCCATCGCGTGGACGAGAAGCTGTTCTTCGAGGTCCCCAACGACCTGTTGGGCGCGGAGCTGCTCCTGGTGACGCGGATCGCCCGTACCCCGAACAACCTGGGCTTCGGCGGTCAGAAGTCGAACACGCAGGTGGTGCGCTGGACCCGTCAGGATGACAGGGTCCTGCTCCGGGTGGTGAGCTACGAGAACGTGGCGGAGGACACGCTGCCGGTGTACCGGGCGGTGCGGAACTCGAACCTGGAGCCGATCCTGGCCGCGTTCGACATCGCGGCGCTGAACCCGGACAGCAGCGGGGTGGTCATCGACGTCACCGACCTGTACACCACGGACGTCCAGGCGCTGGGGCTGTACGGCCGGCGTCGTTCGTCGTACGGTGTGCGGCGGCTGGACGGGGCCCGCTCGTACATCGAATGGGCCAAGAGCTTCCCGGAGAACGTGGAGGTCCGGCACGTCCTGACGTACGAGGCCACGGAGCCGCCGTCCAATAGCTCCACCGGCAGCATCACGGTGGAGATGAACCAGTCGATGGTGCTCCTGCCGGCGGCCCCGATGACGCCCCGGCCGTGGGACTGGCGGGTGGGCTACTTCCGGGTGGTCCAGACCGACTACGGGACGGACGCGCAGCGGGCGGTGGAGAACCGCTACATCACGCGCTACCGGCTGGAGCCCAGCGACACGGCGGCGTTCCGCAGGGGCGAGCTGGTGGACCCGGTGGAGCCCATCGTCTACTGGATCGATTCGGCTACCCCGAAGCAGTGGCGGTCGTGCCTGGCCCGAGGCGTGGAGGACTGGCAGGTGGCGTACGAGGCCGCGGGCTTCAGCAACGCCATCATCGCCAAGCAGGCGCCGACGCCGGAGGAGGACCCCGACTTCAGCCCTGAGGACGCGCGCTACTCGGTGATCCGGTACTTCTCCTCGCCGATCCAGAACGCCAGTGGCCCCCACGTCCACGACCCGCGGACGGGCGAGATCCTGGAGTCGGACATCAACTGGTACCACAACGTGATGAACCTGCTCCGCAACTGGTACTTCGTGCAGACGGCCGCGGCGAACCCCGAGGCCCGCGGCGTGGAGTTCGAGGAAGACGTCATGTGCGAGCTGATCCGGTTCGTGGCGGCTCACGAGGTGGGCCACACGCTGGGGCTGCCCCACAACATGAAGGCCAGCTCGGCGTACCCGGTGGACTCGCTCCGGTCGGCCACGTTCACACAGCAGTACGGCACGGCACCGTCGATCATGGACTACGCCCGGTTCAATTACGTGGCGCAGCCCGAGGATGAGGGCGTGAACTTCATGCCCGGCATCGGGCCGTACGACCTGCACTCCATCGCGTGGGGCTATCGTCCGATCCTGGACGCCGACACCCCCGAGGAACAGCGGCCCATCCTGGACCGCTGGATCCGCGAGGTGGAAGACGACCCGTACATGCAGTTCGGCGACGGGAGCCAGCTCGACCCGGCGTCGCTCACCGAAGCGCTGGGCGACGACGCCATGCGGGCCGGCGACTACGGCATCGAGAACCTGAAGCGGACGGTCCCGAACCTCGTGGCATGGACGTACCAGGAAGCGGAGGCGTACGAGCAGCTCGAGGAGCTGTACGGCCAGGTGATCGGGCAGTGGAACCGGTACACCGGCCACGTGCTGACGAACATCGGCGGCGTGCACGAGACCCGGAAGACCTACGACCAGCCGGGCGCCGTCTACGCCGAGGTGCCCGAGGCCACCCAGCGCAGGGCCATGGAGTGGCTCGGCAGCCAGGTCTTCGCCACCCCGGAATGGATGCTCGATTACGACGTCCTGAACCGGATCTCCGGCACCGGCGTCATCGACCGGATCCGACGGCTCCAGACCGGCGTGCTGGACCGGGTGCTCGATCCCCGGCGCATGGAGCGGCTGGTGGAGGCCGAGGTGAGGCTCGGCGACGACGCCTACACCCTGGGCGAGATGCTGGACCAGCTTCGGGGCGAGGTGTGGAGTGAGCTGGCCGGCGGCAGCGCCATCGATCCGTTCCGCCGGAACCTCCAGCGGGGTTACCTGGAGCGGATGGAGTACCTGATGACAGAAGAGCCCGGCGACCTGCCGTCGTACTTCCGCGGCTCGCTCAACGACGTGGACGTCTCACAGTCCGACATCCGGCCGTTCGTGCGCGGCCAGCTCACCACGCTCCAGGGCGAGGTCCGGGCCGCGCTGAACCGGGCCCGAGATCGGGCCACGCGGCTCCACCTGGAGGACGCGCAGGTACGGATCGACAGGATCCTGGAGCCCGGCGACTGAGTCAACGCCCGGTCCCTCCCCCGGAAAAAGGGGGGAGGGCGCGCGGTCGTCGTCGTCGTTATCGCTGACCGCGAATCCGAAGGCTGTGTCCCGGGGCACGGTGAATTCAAGGGTTTCCTGACTTGACACGCGGCCTCCGCGGGGGCACGCTTCCGCCCCGCGCGGAAGGCGCGACGGGTGGGCAGGCGTGACTTGAAATGAACGGGACAGGTAACCCGATGAAGACCGATATCCAGATCGCACAGGAAGCGGAGCTCCGACCGATCACCGAGATCGCGGAGAAGATCGGCCTCACGGCCGACGAGATCATTCCGTACGGCAAGTACAAGGCGAAGATCCCGCTGTCCATCTCGCAGACGGACGAGCCGCCGCGGGCGAAGCTGATCCTGGTGGCGGGGATCAACCCGACGCCGGCGGGCGAGGGGAAGTCCACGACGGCGGTGGGGCTGGCGGACGCCCTGACGCTGCGGAACAGGAACCCGATGCTGGCGCTGCGCGAGCCGAGCCTGGGCCCGGTATTCGGGATCAAGGGTGGGGCCGCGGGTGGCGGCTATTCGCAGGTGGTCCCGATGGCGGATCTGAACCTGCACTTCACGGGTGACTTCCACGCCATCAGCTCGGCGCACAACCTGCTCTCGGCGATGCTGGACAACCACCTCTGGCGGCCGAACTCGCTGGGTATCGACCAGCGGCGGATCACGTGGCCGCGGACGGTGGACATGAACGACCGGGCGCTGCGGAACATTATCGTGGGCGCCGGCGGGATCAACGGCGGGACCACGCGCGAGGACAGCTTTGTGATCACGGCGGCATCGGAGATCCAGGCGATCTTCGCCCTCGCCTCGGATCTCGAGGACCTGGAGAAGCGGTTCGGCGACATCATCGTCGCGTTCAACCGGGACAAGGAGCCGATCCGGGCGCGCGAGCTGAAGGCGGCGGGCGCCATGACGCTGCTGATGAAGGACGCCATGAACCCGAACCTGGTGCAGACGCTGGGCGGCACGCCCACGCTGATCCACGCCGGGCCGTTCGGGAATATCGCCCACGGCTGCAACTCGCTGGTGGCCACGAAGACGGCGCTCCAGCTGGGCGACTACGCGGTGACCGAGGCCGGGTTCGGCGCGGACCTGGGCGCGGAGAAGTTCTTCAACATCAAGAGCCGGGTGGGCGGGCTCAAGCCGGCCGCCGCAGTGGTGGTCGCCACGATCCGGGCGCTGAAGATGCACGGCGGCGTGCCGAAGAGCGACCTGGAGACGGAGAACGTGGAGGCGCTGAAGAAGGGGCTGGAGAACCTGCAGGCGCACGTGGAGAACGTGCAGAAGCACGGCGTGCCGCCGATCGTGGCGGTGAACCGGTTCAGCGCGGACACCGACGCCGAGGTGGCCACGATCCTGGAGGCCGCGGAGAAGTGGGGCGTGCGTGCGGTCGAGGCCGACCCGTGGGGTGGTGGCGGCGAGGGCTGCCTGGAGCTGGCGGACGCCGCGGTGGAGGTCGCCGAAAGCGGCGAGGCGGACTTCCAGCCGCTGTACCCGGCGGACCAGGGGCTGAAGGAGAAGATCGAGACCATCGCCACGGAGATCTACGGCGCCGACGGCGTCGACTACGATCCGCGGGCGAGCAAGCAGATCGACCAGCTGGAGTCGGTCGGGCTGCGCGAGGTGCCGATCTGCATGGCGAAGACCCAGTACTCGTTCAGCGATGACCCGTCGAAGCTGGGCCGTCCGAAGGGGTTCCGGGTCATGGTCCGGGAGGTCACGCCGTCGGCGGGCGCCGGGTTCGTGGTGGCGAAGACGGGCGACATCATGACCATGCCCGGGCTGAGCTCGAAGCCGGCCGCGGAAGGGATGAGCGTGGACGCGGACGGGACGATCCACGGACTGTTCTAGCGGCTCACCCGGACGCGGTACCGGGGGGATGGACGCGGGCGCCGGCGCGAGTCGGCGCCCGCTCTACATCCGGAGGCCATCGGCACCGTGACCGGTGGGACGGTGGCCGGCGACCACCGGAGCAACCGGACACGCCGGACGGTCAGGGGCCCGGGTCGCGGGGTGGCGAGGACTTTCCCTATCTTCCGTCCATGCGACGACTCCTCCTCGTGGACTGCGACCAGTTCTTCGTCCAGTGCGCCCGTCTGGCCGATCCGGACGGGGTGGGCCGGGAGCCGCTGCTGCTGGTGGGCGGCACGCCGGAGGGGCGGGGTGTGGTGACGTCGGCGAGCTACGAGACCCGGGAGTACGGCTGCCGGTCGGCCATGCCCACGGCCACGGCGCTCCGTCTGTGCCCGGAGGCGAAGGTGGTGCCGGTGCCCCGGCAGCTGTGCGGGCAGAAGAGCCGGGAGGTCCGGGAGGTGCTCCGTCGCTTCACGCCGCTGGTGGAGGCGGCGTCCATCGACGAGGCGTACCTCGACCTCACGGGCACGGAGGCGCTCTACCACGGCGAGTCGCTGGCCGAGACGGCCCGGCGGATCCAGGCGGTGGTGAAGGAGGCCACGGATATCACCGTCTCCATCGGCGGCGGCGCCACCCGGCTGGTGGCGAAGCTGGCGGCCGACGAGGCGAAGCCGGCGGGCGTGTTCGTGGTGGAGCCCGGCCGCGAGGCGGCGTTCATGGAGCCGTTCGAGCTCCGGGCCATCCCCGGCGTGGGCCCGGTGCTGGCGGAGCGGCTGAAGACCATGGGGCTGGTGACGGTCCCGGACGCACTCCCGCTGACGGAGAAGGAGCTGGAGGGGATGCTGGGCGCCGGCCGCGGCGCGTGGCTCTATCAGCGGATCCGGGGCCAGGGCAGCGACCGGGTCCACCCCGACACCGAGGCCAAGTCCATGTCCCGGGAGGAGACGTTCCCCGAGGACCTGCGCACCGACGAGGAGATCGAACGCGAGCTCATGGCGCTGGCCATCCGCGTGTCATCGGACCTCCGGCGTCAGGGGCTCCGGGCCCGGACCGTGACCGTGAAGATCAAGGACGCCGACTTCAAGCAGCGCACCGCCTCACGCACGGTCGACCAGCCGCTGGAGTCCGACCGCGCGATCCTGGCGGTGGCGAAGGAGCTGCTGGGCACGCTGCGCGAGCGCCGGCGGACGGGCGCCCGGCTGGTGGGCGTCGGGGTGAGCCACTTCACCACCGGTGAGGAGGGGACGCAGCTGGTGCTCTTCGGCGCCGGCGACACGGCCCCGGCGCTGGAGACGGACCGGGACCGGAAGCTGTCAGCGGCGGCCGACGAGCTGCGCAAGCGGTTCGGCGACGACGCCATCCGGCCGGGACGGCTGATCTAGGCGACGAGGCAGCCCACGGCCACGGACCCCCAGCGGCGCCCGTCTGGCCGGTCAGCCGCCGCCTTCGTCACAGCTGACTCGCACGGCGCGGGCAGGGGCGGTGGGGAGCGGTGGGGCGCTGACGTCGGAGCTGCCCCGGGCCACGCCTTGCAGCGTGTCACCCCGGACCGCCACCTCCAGAGCCACGCCGACGAAGCCGTTGCTCCAGACCAGCCGGAGTGAATCGGGCCCCAGGGGCGCCCAGTACGCGCCGGGTGGGCCGCCTATCCCGAGGGGGTCGGCGTCGATGACCGAACGCAGCAGCAGTCGACTCATCTCCATCACCGGGGTTCCCTCGGCCCGTACTCCCTCCGGATCGTTGGGTGCGCGGACAGCGGTCAGCTCGAACCGCTCCGGCGGCGTCGGGTACGCCGTCTCCCCCTCACCGCGGGGCGGCGACCACTCGCCGAGCTCCAGCCGGTAGCAGCCTGCCACCGGGACGATATTCCTGATGCCCTGGACCACGGTCGAAGACATCAAGTGCCGGGCGATGGGAGCATCTTCGAGCGCGCCCGTCTCAGCGGCCCGGTCCGCGACCGATCGTATGCCGGCGGTCGGATCCTGCCGGAGCTGGGCGGTGGGGGCGGCGTCCAGGAGCGTGGCCTGCTCCCGGGCGCGTATGAGGGTTTCTGCTCCTGCCGCCTCGACCGCCTCGACCGCCTCGGGCTGCGGCGTCTTCGCGGCGCCCTCTTCCGGGCCGGTGCCCTCGCCGGCCCCGGCTGCCGTCCGTTCGGCCGTCGGGGTCGGGGGCGGCGGCTCCACGGCCTCGACGGTGTTGGACTCGGTGGGCACGGACTCCTCTTCAGACCTCGCGGCTCCCGTGGTCACGGGCGGGGTCGCCGCGTCCTTCGCCTCCGTACGGGTCGCGGCCCGGGGCACCTCGCCGGTGGGCCCGGCTATATCGCGGATGATGTAGCCGGTGCCCAGTGCCACGACGATCGTCGCTGCCCAGGCCAGGCCCCGCGTCCAGCCGAGCCGGCGGCGGAGGCCGGCGGCCCGAACCGGGTCGACGGTGGATGGGGCTCCGGTGTGAGGGTCGGCCCCGCCGCGTGCCAGGACCTCACCGAAGTCCGGCGTCGGCGTGATGGGGTCGCCCTCGCCGGCGAGGCCGGCGTCCAGCGCGGCCAGCACATCGGACGCCTGGTCCCGCAGCGCGGCGGCGTGCTCGAGCCGGGCCCGGCAGTCGGCGCACGCGTCGAGGTGGGCGTCGACCGTGTCGGCCTGCTCGGGCTCCTCGGCCCGGAGCGCCCCGTCGAGCAGGGCGTGCAGCGTGCCATCATCGATGTGCGGCATCGTCGGCCTCCTTCACTTCCTCGTACGCGTCTACCAGTCTCTGTCGTGCCCGGGCCAGCGTGGTGCCGATGGCGCCCGGAGCCAGCCCCGTCTGCTCGGCGATCTGCCGGTAGCTCAGCCCCGCGTCCCAGAGCAGAAGCGCCTCACGGTCGCGCTCGGTCAGTCGCCCCAGCGCCTCCCTGGCCTGCCCGGCCCGCTCCTTCCGCTCCAGCGCCTTCAGGGGGTCCGGCGGCCGGGGCGCCGTCTCCTCCTCGACCTTCACCAGCGTCAGGTGCTCTCGCCGCCGGATATCGGTGCGGGCCTCGTCCCGTGCCAGGTTCGCGGCCACGGTGAAGACCCACGACCGGGGGTCGTCGGGCTCCCGGCCCAGGGAGCGGGCGAACGCTTCCTGGGCCAGGTCCCGGGCCCGGTCCGGGTCCCAGACCTTGCGGCCCAGGTACCGGACCAGGTCCGGGAAGACCTCCCGGTAGACGCTCTCCCAGTCGACTGGCATAACCGTTCTACGTTAGCGTGCCCGGAAACGCTCCACGAGGCTCCGGAGCTCCCGGGCCGACAGCGTCTCGGCGCCGCCGTCGGCGAACCGGATCGCCACCGCGCGGCCCTTCACCACCACCGGCTCCAGCTCGGCGAGCACCGCCCGCAGCTCGGGCAGTTCGTCCATCAGCTCGAAGAACGCCGCGGAGTAGAGGGCCACGGCCGTGACGGGCAGCGCGTCGCCGTCGCCCTGGTCCCGGGCCGCGACCTCGGTCCAGACGCTGTCGCGCCCCGCGGTGCCGCCGGCCTCCAGGACGAACGTCCGCCCGGCCACGGTCCGGACCCGGGCAGACCCGGTGCCGGTCGCGCCGGCCGCGTTCGTCAGCAGGGCCTCGGCCTCGGCCTCCGCCACGGCCAGGTCGGCTGCGGAGCTCACGGTCCGCTGCTTCCGGGCCTGCTCGGCGGCCTGAACGGCGCCCTGCCCGGTGGCTCCCCGCGGCCGGGCGGCGTCGAGCGCGGGCACTGCCGCCCGCAGCGTCACGGGCGAGAGCCTGCCCGCCACCGCCGTGGGCTCCTGGACCAGGTACGCCGTGTACTCGCTCAGCAGCCCGTACCGCAGCGCCGTGGCCCGGATCGCCTCCACCAGCTCGGGATCCGCGCCGTTCAGCCGCACCTGCCGGGTCAGCTCGCCCAGCTTCCGGGAGGCCCAGAGCCGGGGGATGTAAGCGTTGGCCGGGGCGCTGCCCTCGAGCTCCACGTCCGCCGCGAACGTCTCGGTCTCGCCCGCCCGCCGGCCGCGGATCCGGATCTCGCCGGAGCCGGAGCCCCGGTATCGGCCGAAGAGGACCAGCTCGTCGCCGGCGAAGAGGTCGGGCAGCTCGCCGGGATACAGCTCGACCAGCTCCACGGGCGCGTGGGCGATCACGAGGTCCGTCAGCACCGGCCGGGTGATCTTGCCGGCCAGCAGCGACACCGCCCGCTCCACGTCCTCGCCGGGCTCCACGTACCCGGTGCTGCCCCGGCCGGCCACGCTCAGGCGGTCGAGCAGGTACGTGTTCACGTCGTAGCCCACACCGAAGGCGAAGACCCGGTGCCGGCCCCGGCGCCTGTCGGCGGCGTCGGCGATGGCCTCGGGGTCCCGCTCGCCCACGGTGGGCAGCCCGTCGGTGAGGAAGACGACGATGGGCAGCCGATCGTCCGGCGACTCCAGCCGCAGCGCCTCCTCCAGCGCGCCGGCGATGTCGGTCCCGCCGTCGGCACGAAGCCCATCCACCCAGCGGCGGGCCGCGGCCAGCTCGTCGGGCGTGGCCCGGGCCCACCCGGTGCCGCTGGTGGTGACCCGATTGCTGAAGGCCACGAGCCGGAACCGGTCTTCGGGCGCAAGCGAGCCCAGCAGCTGCCGGAGCGCGGCCTGGGTCTGCTCCAGCTTGGTGCCGGACATGGAGCCGGAGACGTCCACCACGGCGGTGATGTCGCGGGGCGTGGCCGCGGCGTTGATCTCGCCGGGCGAGAGCGTGAGCATGAAGTAGCCGTCCTTCCCCGGACCCGCAGCACGGTGCGTGGCCAGCGCGATCCCGATGCCGGGGCCCGCCAGCGGGAGGAAGATGGAGAGGTCGCCGTGGACCGCCCCGGTGGGTCGGACCCGGAGGGACTCACCCGCCCGGTCGACGTCCAGCTCGTGGGTCGGCGAGAACGGGGCACGGTAGACGGCGGCGTCGGCGGTGAGCGTCAGCCCCGTGGGCGTCGGCGCGGCCCCCGGCGCAGGCCGCGCGCCGGCGTACCGGAACTGGACGGCGTCGCCTGCCCGCTCCAGCACCTGAGTGTAGCGGAGCGTGATCTTCCGGCTCTGGCCCGCCTCGATGGGGAACACGCGGGCGCGGACAAGCCCGTGACCAACGAGCTCGATGAGGGCCGGGTCGCGCCGTCGTCGCACGATCTCCCGGTAGATCTCACGGGCCCGGTCGGCGTCCATGGTCTCGCCCCGGAGCTCCCGGTCTCCCTGCCACAGCGAGAAGTTGCTGAACACGGCCTCGCCGGGGAGCGGGTAGACGTACATGCCCTCGGCCACGCCCCGGCCCCGGTTCTCGAACCATTCCTCCACGGTCACCTCGGCCACCCGGCCGGTGACGCGCACGTCCACGTCGGAGCGGACCCGGACCACGCCGGGATCGCCGCGGCCCGGGAGCGGGTCGATCCACCCCTGGGCCGAGGCCGGCCCGGCCAGGAAGGGTGTGGCCAGGAGGGCCAGGGTCAGGGCCATCAGGCCCAACAGTGACGGCAGCTCGTACGTCTTCATGATCGACTCCTTCGCTGGTTCCGGTCTCCAATGGTGGGGGACGAACCAGGCCCGGGATCTTGCACACGGCGGAACGCGCCGGGCGCTGGGGGGTGGTCATCAGGGTGGGAACACACGAGCTTTGTCCTGACTTTACGGTACGAGCCGACACACGGAGCAGAGCACGGAGAGGATTGTGACAAGCAGGGGGTCGATGACATTCGGGGATGGGGCGATGGCGCTGCTCCTGGCGGCCATCACGGCGCTGGGCGCAGCCCCGGGGCCCGTGGCCGCGCAGGACAGCGCGGACCCGACGCCGCACAGCGATGCCCGGCTCGTCAGTGAAGCCGCTGCCGTAACCCCCGGTCAGCCGTTCACCGTCGGCGTCGACATCACCCTCGACGAGGGCTGGCACACGTACTGGAAGAACGCCGGCGACGCCGGCAGCGGCACCCTCATGGACTGGCGGCTGCCCGACGGATTCACCGTCACCGAGCTCCGCTACCCGGTACCCGAGCGGATCCCGTACCCGCCGCTCATGAGCTACGGGTACCACGACCAGGTGGTGCTCCTGGCCACGGTCACGCCGCCGGACCGGATCGACGCCGATCGCGTGGAGCTCGACGCCACCGCCGACTTCCTGGTCTGCGCCGACGTCTGCGTCCCCGCCACGGGCTCCATCGGCATCGAGCTGCCCGTCTCCGATGGAGGCGACCCGGAGCCGTCGGAGCACGCGGCGCTGATCGGGACGTTCCGGGATCGGCTGCCCGTGGAGCGCGACGACTGGACGGTCCGGGCCGCGCGCACGGACACGGGCTTCGTGGTGGCCGCCGAGCCGCCGGCGGAGTGGAGCGGCTCCATGGCCGGGGCCTACTTCTTCCCGGAGGACGGGACGCTCCTGCACCACACGCCGACCCAGGACGCCGGGCTCACCGAGGGCGGCACGCTGCACCTGGAGCTGCCGGCGTCGGAGTACATGGGCGGTGAGCCGGAACGCCTGGACGGGATCCTCGTGCTGCCCGAGGGCGAGGCCGTCGACGAGGCCGGGCACCGGGGGCTGGAGGTCAGCGCGGCCGTGGCCCGTGGCGATGACGCGGCGTGGGCCGCCGCCCCCACCACGGCGCTGGCGCAGCCGCAGGCGGCGGCGCCCACGGGGCGGGCCGGCGCGGCCAGCCTCTCGCTCCTGGCCGCGCTCCTGGGCGCGTTCGTCGGCGGGCTGATCCTGAACCTGATGCCGTGCGTCTTCCCCATCCTCTCGCTCAAGGCGCTCAGCTTCGCCAACCGCGGTGGCGACCGGGCGGGCATGCGCCGTGACGGGCTGGCCTTCGGCGCCGGCGTGGTGCTCTCGTTCCTGGCGGTGGCCGGTGTGCTCATCGCCGTGCGCGCGGGTGGCGCCGAAGTCGGCTGGGGCTACCAGCTCCAGAGTCCCACCATCGTGGCGCTCCTGGGGGCGCTCATGTTCGGACTCGGCCTCTGGCTCGCCGGAGTGGTGGAGCTCGGCGCGTCGCTGACCCGGCTCGGCGGCTTCGGGGCCGCCGCCGGCGGGGAGGGAGAGGGGTCGTCGTTCTTCACCGGCGTGCTGGCCACCATCGTGGCGACGCCGTGCACCGCACCGTTCATGGGCGCGGCCATCGGCGCGGCCATGATCCGCCCGGTCCCCGAGGCACTGGCCATCTTCGCCGGGCTCGGCGTCGGGATGGCCACGCCGTACGTGGCCCTGGCGTTCTGGCCTGCCATGGCGCGGCGGCTCCCGAAGCCCGGCCGGTGGATGGAGACGTTCAAGCAGGTGCTGGCGTTCCCCATGTTCGCCGTGGCCGTCTGGCTGGTCTGGGTCTTCGGCCTCCAGGTGGGCGTGAGCGGCGCTGCCCAGCTCCTCTTCGGGTTCCTGCTCCTGGCCGTGGCCGCATGGCTCATCGGCCGGTGGCCCCCGACGGTGGCCACGCGCCGCGTCCGCGTGGTGACCCGCGGGCTGGCCGCGGTGGCCGTGGTGCTGGCCGTGGCGGCGGGCGCCACCGCGGTCCAGAGCGCCGAGCCGATCCCCACCGCGGGCGCCGAGGCGGTGGAGGTCGACTGGGAGCCGTTCAGCGCGGAGAAGGTCGACTCCTACCGCGCGGCGGGCCGCCCCGTCTTCGTGGACTTCACCGCGGCGTGGTGTATAAGCTGCCAGGTGAACGAGCGGGTGGCGCTGGAGACGCGCCGCGTGCGCGCAGCGTTCGCCGGCTATGACGTGGCGCTCATGAAGGCCGACTGGACCCGGCGGGACCCGGCCATCACCCGGGCACTGGAGGAGTTCGGCCGCGTGGGCGTGCCGCTCTACGTGCTCTACCAGGCCGACCCCGGCGCCGAGCCGCGGATCCTGCCGGAGCTCCTGACCCCGGCCATCGTCCTCGACGCGCTCCGGGAGGAGCTCGGCGAGATGCCCGCGCAGACGCAGGCACGGGCCGGCGACGACTGACCGGGCGGCCCGGACGGCGTCCGGGTCGCGTGAAATCGAAATCCCTGGAAATCGGAGGCGAGAATGATCGCGAGAATGGCGTTCCTGGCACTGCTGGCAGCGTTCCCCCTGGCAAGCGCCGCCCCGGAGATCGGGCAGCCCGCGCCGGACTTCACCCTGCCGGACACCTACGGCGAGTCCCATACGCTGGCGGACTACCAGGGGCAGTGGGTGGTCCTGGAGTGGCTCAACTACGGCTGCCCGTACGTCCAGAAGCACTATCGGACCGACAACATCCCGTCGCAGCAGGAGAAGTGGACGGATGAGGGCGTGGCCTGGCTCGCCATCGTCTCGTCGGCACCCGGGAAGCAGGGCTACTACGAGCCCGCCGAGATGAACGAGCAGTCGGCGGAGTGGGGCAGCAACGCCACCGCCGTGCTGCTGGACCCGTCCGGCGAGGTCGGGATGGCCTACGAGGCCCGGACCACACCCCAGATGTTCGTTATCGACCCCGACGGCGACGTGGTCTACATGGGCGGGATCGACGATATCCCCAGCGCACGGGACCAGGACCTGGAGCGCGCCACCCAGCTGGTGGACCAGGCGCTGATGGAGGCCACGAACGGCGAGCCGGTCTCACAGCCCACATCCCAGCCGTACGGCTGCAGCGTGAAGTACGAGTAGCGCCGTACGGGTTATGATACCGCGGATGCAGACGACCGGCGCGGGCCGGCCCGACCCGAGGACGGAATGAAGCACGCTCTCCCGATCGCAGCGATCGCCGCCCTCCTGGCGGCTTCCACCACCACCGCCCAGGTGCCCCGCGTCGACGTACGGTGGGAGCCCGACTACCCCGTGCAGGGCCACCTCTTCCGGGTGGTGGTAAAGGCCGACCGACCCGACCGGCTCAACGGGCTACGGGGAGCGTTCGCCGGCGAGCGGCTCCACTTCCAGCGGACGGGCGACGCCGAGTTCACGGCGCTGGCGGCCGCCCCCATCGACGCCGAGGGGGAGTTCCGGCTGCCCGTGGTGGCCCTCTGGAAGGACGGCGCCCGGGACTCGTTGAGCATGGCCGTGCCCGTGCGGGCGGGCTCCTACCGGATGGAGCAGCTCACCGTGGCGCCCCGGTACGGCACACCCCCCGACTCCGCCACCCGGGCACGCATGGCGCGGGAGGCCGGCCGGGCCCGGGCCGTATCCCGGGCGTCCCACGACACCCCCCGACTCTGGGATGGGCCGGTGACCCACCCCCGGGACACCCGCATCACCAGCGGCTACGGCGACGGCCGGCAGTTCAACGGCCGGGTCACGAGCCGCCATATGGGCACCGACTTCGCCGGCGCCGTCGGCGCCCCGGTGAAGGCCCCGGCACGAGGCGTCGTGGCCCTGGTCGACGAGTTCCACCTGGGCGGGAACGTCATCTACATCGACCACGGCGCCGGGCTGGTCACGGCCTACCTCCACCTCAGCGAGCAGCTCGTGGCCGACGGCGACACCGTCGACGCCGGCCAGCTCATCGGCCGCGTCGGCGCCACTGGACGGGTCACCGGGCCTCACCTCCACTGGATCGTCCGCTACGGCAGCGTGACCGTGGACCCGCTCAGCCTGCTGGACGTGACCACCACACCGTAGCCGGCCGGCCGGCTCCAGGCGCTCCGGCTCCGGGTTGGGCTCCGGGTTCGCCTCCGGGTTGGGCTCCGGGTTCGCCTCCGGGTTCGCCTCCGGGTTCGCCTCCCTCCCGTTCGTGATCGGATTTCATTCGAACGTGAACGAACGAATCCGACGCTGTTTCTCCTAAGTTGTTGGCTGCCAACGAGTTAGGGTTTTCAACGGCCAGATAGTTCGTTCACGTTCGAACGATCTCGATTGTCGGGGAACACCGATATCCGCTCGCCCGCCGTCTCCGGAGGCCCCACGGCGTCCGGTCGTACCGTCTGGTCCGGTCCGAGCTTGGATGGAGGCCGGTCCGAGCCTGGATGGAGGCCGGTCCGAGCCTGGGTGGAGCCCGGCCGGTTCGGGTCCGGCCGATTTGAGCCTTGCCCCTGGCCGCGTATCTTGTCGGGACACAACCCCGTTCGTCACGCTCTCGACCGACAAGGAGATCTCGTCATGCGTGCGTTCCCCATACGACGCGTCGGCCTGACCGCCGGCGCCCTGGCCTTCCTCATCGCGCTGTCCGGCCTCATGGGGTCGGTCGGCCTCTCCGGGCCGCTCGCTCCGGCACCCGCGAGCGCCCAGGACCTCAGCGACGTCCGGATGCTCGCCGAGCCCGGAGTCAGCGCCGACCACATGGCGTTCCAGTACGACGGCGACCTCTGGGTGGCCGGCCGGGACGGCAGCGACGTGCGGCGGATCACGACCCACGACGGGCGCGAGACCAACCCGCGCTTCTCGCCGGATGGTCGCTGGCTGGCCTTCACCGGCGAGTACGACGGGAACGCCGATGTCTATGTGGTGCCGGTGGAGGGCGGCGCGCCCACGCGGCTGACGTGGCACCCCGGGGCGGACCAGGTCCGGGACTGGACGCCCGACGGCAGCGGTGTGCTCTTCCTCTCCCAGCGGGCGGTCCACACCAACCGGCACGCCCAGCTCTACATCGCGCCGGTGGACGGCGGGATGCCCGAGCAGCTCCCGATCCCGTCGGCGTACGCCGCCACGTTCTCACCCGATGGAAGCCGGATCGCGTACACGCCCCTCGCCGAGGCCATGGGGCAGTGGAAGAACTACCGGGGCGGGCGCACGTCCCGGATCTGGCTCTACGACCGGGCCAGCCACGAGGTCACCGAGATCCCGCAGCCCGAGGGGCGCTCCAATGACACCGACCCGATCTGGCTGGACGGGACGGTCTACTTCCGCTCCGACCGGAACGGCGAGTTCAACCTCTTCTCCTACGATGTGGCCGCCGGCACCGTGGCCCAGCTCACCGAGCACACGGACTTCCCCATCCTGGCCATGGACGGCGACGGGCGTGGGATCGTCTACGAGCAGGCCGGCTGGCTCCACAGCTACGACCCGGGCTCCGGGCGCACCACCCGGCTCCAGGTGGCGTTGACCAGCGACTTCAACGAGACCCGGCCCCGGTACGTCTCCGGCGACCGGTGGATCCGGAACTACCACGTCTCGCCCTCCGGGGTCCGGGCCGTGTTCGAGTACCGGGGCGACATCGTCACGGTGCCTGCGGAGAAGGGCGATGTGCGGTTCCTGACGGAGACGTCGGATGCCCACGACCGCTCGCCCGCCTGGTCGCCCGACGGGACCCGGGTCGCCTGGTTCTCCGACGCGTCCGGCGAGTACGAGCTGGTCATCGCGCCCCAGGACGGGCGCGGCGAGGTCCGGCGGTTCCCCATCGATGGGGCCGGTTTCTACGAGGACCCGAAGTGGTCGCCCGACGGCACCAGGATCAGCTTCACCGACAACTCGTGGACGCTCTACTGGCTGGACGTGGCGAGCGGCGATGTCACGGAGGTGGCGTCGGAGCCGTTCTACGGACCGGTGAAGACGCTGCATCACGCCTGGTCGCCCGACTCCCGGTGGCTGGCGTACACACTGAACACGCCCACCTACTTCCAGCAGGTGCACCTCTACTCGCTGGACACCGGCGAGTCCCACGCCATCACCGATGGGCTCGCCGACGTGGGCGAGCCCGTCTTCGATGCCGGTGGCCGCTACCTCTGGTTCTCGGCGTCCACCGACGCGGGCCCGGTCCGCCAGTGGTTCGCCCAGTCCAGTGCCGATATGGATCTGAGCCAGGCGCTCTACCTGGCCGTGCTGCCCGCGGGCGTGGAGAGCCCGCTGAAGCCCGAGAGCGACGAGGAGGTCGCCGCATCGGCGTCGGATGAAGCGGCGGAAGACGGTGAGGTGGTGGTGGAGATCGAGTTCGACGATCTGGCGGAGCGGATTGTGACGGTCCCCGTCGGCGACGGCGTCTTCCGCGAGCTGGCGGCGGGCGCCGAGGGGCAGCTTTACTACCTGCGGGCGGAGGAGGACGGCGGCTGGGGCCTGCGCCGGTTCAGCCTCGACAGCCGGGAGGAGGAGACGCTGCTGCCCGGGGCGACCACGTTCGCCCTCTCCGCCGACCACCAGAAGGTCCTGGCCCGGGTCGGGTCCAACTGGCTGATCGGGGGCGCGGCGGCGCCCATCGACCCGTCGGAGGGACGGCTGGCCACGGGCGACATCGAGATCCGGATCGACCCGACGGCCGAGTGGGCCCAGATGCTCCGGGAGGCCTGGCGCATCAACCGCGACTACTTCTACGACCCCGGCATGCACGGCGCCGAATGGCCGGCCGTCTGGGAGACTTACGCGCAGTTCATCCCCCACATGGTCACACGCGCCGACCTGAACCGCGTCATCGAGTGGATGCTCTCGGAGCTGGCCGTGGGGCACAGCTACAGCGGCGGCGGTGACTTCCCCGCCGACGTCGACCGGGTCCCCGGCGGGCTCCTGGGCGCCGACTACGAGGTGGCCGACGGACGCTACCGCTTCGCCCGGGTGTACGGCGGCCTCAACTGGAACCCGCAGCTCACCTCGCCCCTCACCGTACCCGGTGTGGACGTGGACGAGGGCGAGTACCTCCTGGCCGTGGACGGGCGGGACCTGCGGCCGCCGGAGAACCTCTTCCGCCGGTTCGAGAACACCGCCGGCAAGCAGGTGGAGATCACCGTGGGCCCGCGGGCCGATGGCCGGAACGCGCGGACCGTGACCGTGGTCCCCATCGAGAGCGAGACGGCGCTCCGCAACCGTGCGTGGGTCGAGGGCAACATCGAGAAGGTCCACGCGGCCACGGACGGGCGGGTAGCGTACGTCTATGTGCCGAACACTGCCGGGCTTGGCCACGAGTACTTCAAGCGATACTTCTTCCCGCAGGCGCACCTCGACGGCATCATCGTGGACGAGCGCTACAACGGCGGTGGGAGCGTGGCCGACTACTACATCGACCTGCTGGACCGGCCGTACATCGCCCACTGGAACACTCGCTACGGCGCCGACATCAAGACGCCCATCGCGTCGATCCAGGGGCCGAAGGTCATGATCATCGATGAGACCGCCGGCTCCGGCGGCGACCTCCTGCCGTGGATGTTCAGACAGTTCGAGATGGGGCCGCTGGTGGGCCGGCGCACGTGGGGTGGGCTGGTCGGGATCCTGGGCTTCCCACCGCTGCTGGACGGCGGCTCCGTCACCGCGCCGAACCTGGCCATCTGGACGGAGGACGGGTTCATCGTGGAGAACGAGGGCGTCCCACCGGACATCGAGGTGGAGCAGCTGCCGCGGCTCGTGATCGACGGCCACGACCCGCAGCTCGAGCGGGCCATCGAGGAGGCGCTGCGGCTGCTGCGTGAGAACCCGCCGCCGGAGTACGAGCGGCCGCCGTACCCGGATCGTGCGGGCGGCGGCTGAGGCATGGCCGCGCGCGGACGGCCGGCCCGGAGTCGGGCCCCGGTCCGGCCAGGCATCCGGGGGGTCGTGATCCCAGGGGGACCATGGCCATGGCCGTCGGACTCGTCTTCGGGCTGCTGCTCGGACGGGTGGTGGACGCCCGATTCGGCGACGGGCACCGCCCACCGTCGGCGGGGCATCCCGACGCTCCCTGACGTGGCGGGAGGCCGTTCACCGCTCTAGCTTATTCCGCGAAGCCCCCGACAACCGAGGCGAGGAGTGTGTGGTGGAATCAGCGACAGGGCGAGCCACAGGGGTCGCGGTAGAGCCGTACGAGCGAGACACGCTGGCCCGGGTGTTCCTGGGCGCCGTCGACCGGTTCGGGCCGGAGGAGGCCTTCCGGTGGAAGGAGGCGGGCGAGTGGCGGTCGTTGACCCACGACCAGGCGGGCGACCAGGTGGCCCGGATGGCCGCGGCGCTCCGGGCCCGGGGCGTGCGGCGGGGCGATCGGGTGGCGCTCCTGTCGGAGAACCGGCCGGAGTGGGCCTTGACCGACTTCACCGCCGCGTGCGCCGGCGCGGTGAGCGTGCCCGTCTACCCGACGCTCCCGGCGGACCAGGTGGGCGTCATCCTCGAGGACTCCGAGCCCACGGTGGCCATCGTCTCCACGGTGGAGCAGGCCGAGAAGATCCTGGCGGTCCGCGACCGGGTCCCGGCCCTCACCCACGTGGTGGTCATGGACCCCACGGGCCCGCGCTCGGCGGCGGATGTGGGCGGCGGTGCCCCGAACGTGACGGTGGAGACATGGGCGTCGCTGTTGGAGACGGAGCCCGATCCGGGATTCCGTGACGAGGCGCTCGCCGCCGCGCCCGGCGACCTGGCCACGCTCATCTACACGTCGGGGACCACGGGCGTGCCCAAGGGCGCCATGTTGACCCACGGCAACCTGGCGTACATGGTGGCCGCCACCCGGCAGCATCGGACGGTGCCCGCGGGTCCGGGCGATGTGGCGCTCTCGATCCTGCCCCTCTCCCACGTCCTCGAGCGGGCCGCGTCCCTCTACTTCTGGGACGCGGGCGCGGCCATCGCCTACGCCGAGTCCATCGACGCGGTGTCCGACAACCTCATGGAGATCCGGCCCCACCTCATGGTCTCCGTGCCGCGACTGTTCGAGAAGATCCACCAGAAGGTGGTGGGCGGCGGCGGCCTCAAGGGGCAGATCGCGCGCTGGGCCTCCGACGTGGGCAGCCGCGTGGTGGACCGCCGCCACGCCGGGCGCTCCGTACCGATCACCGACCGGATCCGGTTCGCGCTGGCCGACCGGCTGGTCTTCAGCAAGCTGCGGGAGAAGACCGGCGGCCGGCTCCGGATGTTCATCTCCGGCGGTGCGCCGCTGGCCGCCGACGTGGCCCGGCTCTTCTTCGCCGCCGGGATGCCGATCCACGAGGGGTACGGGCTCACAGAAACGTCGCCCGTGCTGGCCGCCAACCAGCCCGGCCACGTGAAGCTCGGCACGGTGGGGCGGCCGTACCCCGGCGTGGAGCTGCGCCTCGGCGACGAAGACGAGATCCTGGCGCGGACGCCCGGCCTCATGAGCGGGTACTGGAAGAACCCCGAGGCCACCGCGCGGGCCATCGGCCCCGACGGCTGGTTCCACACCGGTGACATCGGCTCCCTCGACGCCGACGGCTACCTGACCATCACCGACCGGCTCAAGGACATCATCGTGACCGCGGGCGGGAAGAACATCGCGCCCCAGCCCATCGAGCTCCACGCCACCCGGTCACCGTTCGTGGCCCAGGCGGTGGTCATCGGCGATCGGCGCCCCTTCCCCGTCCTCCTGGTGGTCCCGGACTGGGAGCGCCTCGACGAGTGGGCCGTCGAAGAGGAGGTGGAGGTGGCCGATCGGCTCCTGGCCGCCGACAACGAGCGCGTCCGCGCGCTCCTCGAGGCCCAGACCCTGGGCCGCATGGACCGGTTCGCCCACCACGAGACGCCCAAACGGATCGCCGTGATCGCGGAAGAGTTCACCGTCGAGGAGGAGCTCCTCACGCCCACCCTCAAGGTCCGGCGCCGGGCCGTGGAGGAGCGCTACGGCGAGCTCATCGGTCGGCTCTACGAGCGGGCCTCCAGGGAGCGCCGCTAGCGGGCGGACCCGACTGCGGCGGACCCGACTGCTGCGGCCCCGACTGCTGCGGCCCCGCCTTCGGCGGGACCGTGACTGGGGGTGGGGTTCGTCGTGAGGCCGGATTCGCGGCGGGCGGCGGCAGGCCTCGTCGCACACCCCTTCGACTGGGGGACTGGGGGATCGCGAGGCATACATCCCGGCGCGCTCTCCCAGTCCCCCAGTCACGGGAACCACGACGACGCTGGAAATCCCACCGCGAACGCAGACCCACCCGGCTCTCCCCCAGTCGCCGACGGCCGAAGGCCGGCGGCCCTACTGCGGCCCTACTGGATCCGTCCGAGCACGTCCTCGTCCACCGCGTCCTTGTGCACCATGACGTTGAGCACCCGGAGCGCCAACCAGTCGCCGCGCATCCAGACGTAGCCCCGTCGCCCGGTACTGGTGCCGTGGGAGTTCTTGATCAGGTACCAGTCCCGGCCGTCCACCACCCGGTGGTCCACGGCGTGGACCAGGTGGTCATCGGTGGTGCGGCGCTCCTCGAAGTCCCGCTGCCGCATCTCCTGGTCGATCATGTACCCCGGCGCCATGTCCGGGTGGATCACCGCGATCCCGGCGGTGTTCCACGCGGCGCCCACGTCGCCCCAGTCGGTGTCGAACGCCACGCTGTAACCCCGGTTCAATGCCCGGTTGATGATCCGGACGAAGGCGTCCAGCGGCACGTTCACGTACTCGTCGTAGTCCCACCAGTTGTCCGGTACATCCACCTCGCCGTACGCGTAGAACGGGACATCCGTGTACGACATGAGCTCCACGTAGGCGTCCGGGTCGAGCCCCAGGTAGTCGGTGGCGTACTCCTTCGGTGTCATGGTGCGGCCGTCCACCTCCACCCGGCTCGGCGGCGGCGCCAGGTGCGCGTCCAGCACCTCCCGCACCGCGTCGATGGTGGCGTCCACGTCCCAGCCCCGGTCATCGGCTTCCGCCATGGCGGCCAGCAGCTCCCGGGTCATCTGCCGGGAGTCCTCCGGCTCCACGTACGCTTCCTCGGGCACGAGGCCGTAGTCCCGGACGATGCGGGTGACGTCGTGGGGCAGCCCACCGTCACCCAGCGGCACCTCGCCGCGGCGGGGGTGGAAGCCTTCGCCCCGGCGCTCGGTGTACTCCCGGGCTTTCTCCACCCACGCCCAGTAGACCACGTAGTACTCGGAGATGTTCAGCTCGCGGCGGGCGTCGGCCAGCGACTCGGCCAGCGCGGTGTTCTGCCGCAGTACCTCGGCCTCGAGGAACGAGACGGTGGCGAAGCTCCAGCAGGTGCCGCCTCGTTGGCTCTTGATGGACGTGTGGGCGATGTCCGTGCCCAGCCAGTTGGGCGCGTGGATCTGGTCGAAGAAGGCCTGCCGCTCGGCCGCGTCCTGCTGACCGGCCGCGGGGAAGGCGAAGAGGAAGAGGAGCGTCAGGGCTCCCAGCCCCCGTGCGATACGATGGATCATGTCTTTCGGCTCCGGTCTCGATTGCGTCGGCGCCGGTAGGGGCTGACGGAAGGATGGGGCAGCGGTGTGGTCCGGGAAAGGGGCGGGCATGGTCTGGCGGCCCCGTCTGCGGCGGGACCGCGACTGGGGGTGGGGCTCGCGGCGGCCGAGGGTTCGCGGCGCGCCGGTCGGCTTCATCGCTCACCCCGTTGACTGGGGGACTGGGGGGTGGGCGAGTCCGGGGCTCGCCGGCGCGCTGCATCTCACCGGCGACTTCGGGCTCGCGGCGCAGCCGACAGCCCCACCGCACCGACCACCCGCCTCCGTCCGGCCGCGTCGACTCCCGCCGTCCGTGAACCGGGCCATGGTCTCGTCCAGTGACTCGCGGGAGTGGATCGCCATGAGGGCGGGCGTGTCGTAGCGGCCGAACAGGAACCAGGTCGTCCCGCGGATCCCGATCCAGCCGAACGAGGCCACCGTGCGGACGTACAGCCCCCGCCCCGACCGGGAAGGGTGCGCTGGCGGCCCGGCGGGCGTGGCGACGTGCGCCGCGGTAGCCCCGTGGCTCTGCGCCACCGCCTTTCGACGGCTTCGCTCTGAGCAGCGGTCTGGCGTCCTGATCAGAAGGACGGGTGCGGACCCGCCCGACCCCTGTCTCCGGCAAGTACGGGGCCGCAGAACGTCCGGCCGGGCGATCCCGCCCCCGGGAACCGCCCCCGGAGATGAAAGGGGGATCACCCGGGCCGCGTATAGAAGACCGGAGCGGCGGACCGGGCGCCGCCATCGCACATTTTTTTCACGGCACCCGAATTTCTTTCGTGGGGTTCGCCCGAAACACTGCGCCCCGTTTTCTCGTTGTTGATAGCGAGCCAGGGCGGTACCGTACCGTCCGGCTCCGCACCCGACCGAACCGATCCAGGGACACTGATGAAACGCATACTGCTCGGACTCTTCGTCTTCATCTCCGTCACCAACACTCCGACCGGCATCGCCGCGCAGGAGGGCACGGCTCTCGACGTGGGCCGCACCGTCGTCGACTCCCTCGCCGCCGCCGAGACCGACACGTTCACCCTCGAACTCCAGACCGACCGGTTCGTCCTCGGCGAGGTCGACCAGCAGACCGTGGACGTGGTCATCACCATCTTCGGCCCCGACGGCGAGCGGGTCTCCGCCACCGACGTCTCCGCCCGTGGGCCCGAGCTGTTCCAGTTCAACACCGAGGTGGCCGGCCGCTACCGCATCGAGGTGTCGCCGTTCGAGGAGGAGACCGGGCGCTACACGGTGATCATCCGCCGCGAAGAGGCCATCGCCTCCGACCCCGAGGCCCGGGTCGACCAGCTCATGGCCACCTACGACGGCCCGGTCCCCGGCGGCTATGTCGGCGTGGTGGAGGACGGTCAGCTGATTTTCGCCAGGGGGTACGGGATGGCCGACCTGACGTATGACGTCCCGTTCGATGTGGACACGAAGAACAACATCGGCTCCACGTCCAAGCAGTTCACCGCGTTCGCCATCCTGATCCTGGAGGAGCGGGGCGAGCTGTCCCTCGACGACGATATCCGGGCCCACATCCCCGAGCTCCCCGCCTTCGAGGACACCGTCCGGATCCGGCACCTCCTGACCCACACCAGCGGCTACCGCGAGTTCGTGAACGCCCTGACGCTGGCCGGCCGCCGCGTGGACGAGGGCGACTTCATCGCCCGCTGGGAGGTGGTCGACCTCATTCAGCGGCAGCCCGAGCTCCAGAACGAGCCCGGCGCCGAGTTCAACTACAACAACTCCGGCTTTTCCCTTCTGACGCTGGTGGTGGAACGCGTCACCGACACGCCGTTCCCCGAGTGGATGCAGGAGCACGTGTTCGGACCGCTGGGGATGGAGCACACGCTGGTGAAGGCCCACCCCGGCGAGATCGTGGAGAACGGCTCACGCGGGTACGTGCCCGCCGGCGAGAGCGAGTCCGGTTGGCGCGAGGGCCGCGACCTGGGCGCGTCCCTGGGCGCCGGCGGGATCTACACCACCGTCGGAGATATGGGCAGGTGGATGGCCAACTTCGCGTCCCACCGCGTCGGCCCCGCCGACGCGTTCGAGCGGATGACCACCCCGACCATCCTCACCACCGGCGACACCACCGATTACGGCCTCGGCCTCTTCATCGACGAGTACATGGGCCTGCGCCGGGTCCACCACGGCGGCGCCGACATGGCCCACCGCTCCATGATCGAGTACTTCCCCGCGCTCAACGCCGGCGTCATCGCCGAGTCCAACAACGCCACCTTCAACTCCGCCGTCATGGCCAACGACGTGGCGAAGGCCTTCTTCGGGGAGCGCATGGACCTGGAGGACGAGGCGGACGACGCCGTCGGCGAGGGCGAGCCGTTCGACCCCGAGGCCTACGATGTCGCCGACTTCGAGCCGCTGGAAGGGCGATACGCCATGGCCGAAATGCCCTCGTTCGTCCTCTCCTTCTTCATCGAGAACGACACCCTCTGGACCCGGGCGACGGGGCAGCCGAAGGCGCAGATCGAGCCCACCTCCGACTCCACCTTCCGGCTCCTGCCCGTGGATGCCGCCGTCACCTTCCACCGCGGCCCCGACGGCGCCGCCGACTCCATCACCCTCCACCAGAACGGCGACCACATCGCCCGGAAGCTCGAGGGCGAGATGTGGGAGCCCACACCGGAGGAGCTGGGGGCGTACACCGGCCGATTCTTCAGCGAGGAGCTCCTGACGTTCTACGACGTGGCCGTCGAGGACAGTACCCTCGTCATCCGCCACCGCCGCTACGAGGACCCGCGGGAGCTCACCCCCGGCGACGAGCCCGACCACTTTACCGGCACCTTCCCCGTGGGCTCCGCCGAGTTCATCCGGAACGACGCCGGCGACGTGGTTGCGCTGCTCGTGGGCAACGGGCGGACCCGGGACGTGAGGTTCGAGAAGCGCGGAGGCGCGGAGTAGCGCGGAGGCGCGGCGGGAAGGGATGACGGTGCCCCTCGTACGCTTGTTGCGCCCCTCTCCGGGTAAGCAGGGAGGCGCACGCAGCGAGGAGCAGCCATGGAGCGCGATGGGAACGTCATCGGAGCCGAGGGCCGTCGTCAGCACGACGAGGACGACCCGCAGTACGGCGACAAGCCGGACATGGAAGAGCGCATCGCCGACCGGGAGGCCCGGGAGGCCGAAGAGGAGGGCGTCGCCAGGGTCGAGGCCGAGCAGGAGGACCAGGAGGCCAGCGACCCGGTCCCCGACCCCGACGAGGGCGGACTCGACGACGTCGGCTCGCCGGAGGGCGTGAAGCCCGGCGTGGTCGCAGAGCTCGAGGACGCAGACGGAGAGGTGGAGAAGGAGTAGGGGGCGGGAAGGGCTCCCGCCGGAAGGGTCGAGGGGGTCTCCCTCCGGGCGAGCCCCGGTCCACACGAACCGAGGACGAGGCCCGTGGACGGTCACCCGTCCCGGAGCCTCGTCGTATGGCGACGCCGTGTCCGACCCGCCGCCCAGCGGCCGTTCAGTGTACCAGCGCGCCAGTGTCGGCTACTGGATGGTCGACGGAGCGGGCTCCATCCATATGTTCCACCCATGGAGAAAGGGAAGCGCACCGGTTGACTACGACCGTCGGCCCAAGACCGACGGCTCAGGGCAGCCAGGTCGCGAAGCGGTCGTTCGCCGGGTCCTCGGTCACGGTGAAGAGGCCGGTGCCGTCGACGTTCGCGACGTAGACGTTCCAGTCGCCGCTCCGGTTGCTGGAGAACAGAATCCGGCTGCCGTCCTCCGACCAGCCGTTGAAGACATCGCAGCCCGGGTCGTCCGTCAGCTGGAAGAGTCCAGTCCCGTCCGCGTTCATGATGAAGATGTCCCAGTTGCCGCTCCGGTCGCTCGCGAAGGCCAGCCGGGTGCCGTCGGGCGACCACGGGTCGACCCAGGCGCCGACGGCACCGACGGTTTCGCAGTACCGGAAGGAATCATTCGCGGGATCGTCGGAGAGGTTCGTGACCCCGCTCCCGTCGGCGTCCATGACCCAGATGTCGCGGTCGCCCGCCTGGGCGTGAACGTAGGCCACTCGCTCGCCATCGGGGGACCAGAAGGGATCGTAGGGTCCGGGCGACGCGAACATGGGTTCGAGGTCCGTTCCGTCGGGGTCCACCAGATACGTCGCAGGGGGCGTGTCGCTCCGGAAGCTGTGGAAGACTATGCGGCCGTCGGGCGACCACCCGTGGGGCCAGTCCGAGCTGCTCTCCTCGAGACCCACGTTGTCGGATACGTTCACTTGCCCGCTGCCGTCGGCGTTCATCACGTACACTTCCCAGCTCCGCTCGATCGACTCACGCGACGACGTGAACGCGATCATGGACCCGTCCGGCGACCACCTCGGCGCCTCGTTGCACCGCTCGGTCGGACCGCCCGTGAGTTGGGTGAGGGCGGAGCCGTCCACGTCCATCACCCACACGTTGTAGCAGTCGACCCGGTCGGTATCGAAGACCACGCGGTCGCCGCCGGGCGAGAGCAGCGGCGGGAAGTACTTCTGCGCCGGACCGAGCGTGATGTTCTCCGCGTCCAGTCCGTCCACCCCGACGCGGTAGATGTCGAAGAGCGGTGTGCCCGTCGGGCTGAGCTGCCCGCCGCGGTCGCTCACGAAGAGGATCTCGGCCACATCGTCGCCGAGATCCTCGGGCGAGGTCGAGTCGTCGCAGGCGAGGAGGAGGGCGAGGGGTACCAGGAAGGCAACGACGGACGCGCTCGAGCGGAAGCTGAAGATCAGCAGGCCTCCTGTGGCGAGGAGTTCGGGCGGGCGGGTATGGCTCGGGCCACCGGATGCGGCAAGGATGTGTTGACGCCGGGCGGAAATCAAGATCCTGGCCGGGGGGGCGCGGTCCGGGCGCTGAGGCGGGCCCAACTCTCGCTCTTGTCGGCGGCCTGCCAGATTCCGCCGTCCCTGAAGCCGTCAACAAGAGTCCATGGTTTGCGCTCCAGCCGCCCCACCCCGGCGTAGAACTCCGGGGGGATTCCTGCGGCTCAGGACCAGGTCCACGGCGTGCGACCGAGTCCCCGACGTAGCCGTCTCGCTGCCAGCTCCTCCCCCTTTACCCTGGCTTCACCCTGGCCCGCTCCGGGCCGCCTTCGGTGAGGCCAACAACCTCTCTCCTCCCTGCCGCTGGCTCCGAATCTTCGCCACACCGGTAGTAGCCGGAACGTCGGGAGTACGGCACCGTGATGAGTCCAGGGTCTTCCTCGGCAGAACACAAGGGCAAGGCAGCGAGGGCTCACGTGCCGAAACCGGAGGACAATTGGCTGGAAGCGATGCGTAGGTCACCAGAACTGTACGAAAGCCCCCGTCTCGGACGGCAACCGCGAAGTCACGACCCAAACGCAAAAAACCGCCGCCGGAAACCCTTGCGGCACAAGGACTTCCGGCGGCGGCTCAGCTCCCGCGGCTGGACTCGAACCAGCGACTCGGTGGTTAACAGCCACCTGCTCTACCAGCTGAGCTACGCGGGAATAGACGGCAAAAGGTAATCGGGGTCCCGAGGGGCGTCAACCGGCTCGGGCTGCTCGGGCGGGGCGACGGTCATGGCTCCCTCCGCACCAGGATCACCGCCCGTACGGACGGTCTCGGCCGGGTCCGAGCTGCCGGCCCTTCCGCTACCGGGCGCTGCCCGGTAGATGTCCCGAGCGCGGACTCGACGCGAGCCAGGAAGTCCGCGACGGAAGGGCTGTCGTGCCGGGGCGGCGCCTCCAGGAGCGCGGCGACCGCCGGCGCTCGCGCCGGGGATGCCGGGACGGCCAGGCCGCCGAGGAGGGTCTCCGCCCGTCTCACGGCCGCGGGGTCCAGCCCCGACCCGGCGTCGGCCAGCGCGTTCCGGATCCGGCGGGCCAGCCGCGCCGCGTTCCGGTCCAGCGGCGCGGGTGCCCGGTCCGTGATGTGCCGGGCCTGCAGGTGCGCCTCGACCTGCCGGACCACCCGATCCAAACGCCGGTGCCCGACCTCGGGGGCGGCATCCTGCGCCCGCGGGTCGGCCAGGGCGGCCTCGATGGCCCGGACCGCAGCGAGGGTCGGGTCCCGGACCGTGCCGTCCCGGAGGACCTCCAGCACGCGACTCCGGGAGTCCGGGGTGCCGCCCAGCAGGGCGACGGCCTGCAGATGCGAAGCGGCCTCGGTCAGGCCGACCTCCGTGACCTGGCGCCCGGACGCGGGAACGGCGGGAATGACGGGCCAGGCAGGAGTGGTGGGGGTCGGGTCCCCCGGCGCGGTGGCCCGGACCCACAGCGTGCGCAGCCCTTCCATCGGGACCGGGTCCTCGGCGGTCGCCCGCAGCGCTGTGTCGACCCGGTCGGGCCGCCCGGCCGCCAGCCCCTCCAGCAGCGCGTCCGCCGCCTCCTCGCCCAGGGCCGTCACGATGCCGTGGAGCTTGCGACGGAGCCGGCGCGTGAGCCCGAGCACCGCGTCCAGCCCGTTGGCGGGGACGAAGAGGTGGGGCACCACCTCCTGGTGGGGTGAGCCCAGCCGGTCCACGCGCCCGATCCGCTGCAGCAGCCGCACGGGGTTCCACGGCAGGTCGTAGCTGACCACGTGGCGCGCGTCCTGGAGGTTCAACCCCTCGGCCAGCACGTCGGTGGCGACGAGGACGTCCACCCGCTCGCGACCCGGCGGTTCCGGGCGACCGTTGGCCCCGGGCGCGAACCGGTCCACCACGCGGCCTCGCCCCGCGAGGCTCGCCCCCAGCCACGCGCCCCCGCCATCGATCCGGGCGACACGGAACCGGGGGAGCAGCGTCCGCCAGACCGCCTCCGCGGTGTCCCGGTACTCGGTGAAGACCAGGACCTTCTCGCCCTCCAGCGATCGGAGAAGGCCGACCAGGGCCCGGGCCTTGGGGTCGGGATCCGGGGTGGAGGGGGCGCCGCCCGCGGATTGCGTGGACTCGTCGCCGAGGAGCCGGTCCAGCCGCCGGATATCCCGGTCCGCGGCGGCCGCCAGGGCGGGCAGATCCAGCTCCGGCGGGGCCGGTTCCGCCACTACCCCCAGGAGGAGGAGCTGGAACGGGTCGTGGTCCCCGCCGATCCGGCGGTCGGCGGGTCGGAGCAGTCGCCCGGCCGTGGCGGCCTCCCGGAACGCCGCCAGGAACTCGCGAAGTCGGCCCACGCTGGCCTGGAGCGCCGCGGCGCCGGAGTCCAGCCGCTTGAGGAGCCCGAGCCGGAGGAGCGGCGCCGCGCCGGGACCGTACGCCGACAGCTCCAGCGCCTCGATGCACTCCAGCCGCGCCGCCAGCCCCGGGCTCGGATAGCGGTGGACGCGGGGTGGGACGCGCTCGGGGAAGGTCACGATCCCGTGGTCGCGGCCCGGACGGTCCGCCCGCCCATCGGGCCGGCTGGCCGCATAGCCGAAACGGGTCTCCACCATGCGACGGCTCCGCCGGACCACCAGCTCCCGGACCACCGCCCGGATCCCCGCGGCGTCGGAGTGATCGAACAGGCCCCGGAGGCTGGGGACGCCAGCGTCCCGGAGCCCATCGTCGGGCAGGAAGAGGCGGACGAGGTGGTAGAGGTCGTCCACGGTGTTGTTGATGGGCGTGGCCGTCAGGAAAAGGCACTCCGCGCGGGGCTCCACAAGGCGGGCGAGGGCGGCGTAGCGGCGGGTGGTCGGGTTCCGGAACCGGTGCGCCTCGTCCACCACCACCAGCCGGGGACCCGCGGCCGCCCGGACCGACACACCACGGCTCAGTTGGGCGTGGGACACCAGCCGGTACCTGCCGCTCCGTCCGGACCCCCGGGACGTCTCCCGTCCGGAGCCCCGGGAGGTCTCCCGCCCGGAGGACCGCGCAGCGCCCGGACCCGACGCCCGCACCACCCGCCGCAGAAGAGGCCGCCACAGTCCCCGGAGTGCTGCCGGGATCGCCACCACCACGTCGCCGCCCGACCGGAGCCGCTCCTCGATCAGCGCCAGCGCCACGTACGTCTTCCCCAGCCCCACCGCGTCCGCCAGGATCGCCCCGCCACGGCGGTCGATGATCCGCCGCAGCCGATCCGCCGCGGCCGCCTGGAAGTCCGTAAGCGGATGGACCCGGGCGCCATCGCCGGCATCCTCCTCTCCGAACAGCGCGTGGAGGATGACAAGCGCCACGTCACGGGGCGGCCGCCACTCCACCGACCCGCTCCAGCACGGCCAGGATGGCCGGGAGGACGTCGTGGGAACGGGCCCACAGCTCGTCGAACCGTCGGCCCAGCAGCGTCCGCGTCCCGGCGTCATGCGAAGCCACCGTAAACGACGGTCCGACAGTCAGATGCGGACTTCCGAAGTAGTGTGCCCCCAGCAGGCAGCGGCCGCCGTCCGGGCCGTGATACACGGAGAAGTCCGGCGTCCACGCGCCGATGCCGGCGGACCGGACCTCGAGACGCCCGCTCCGGGCCCAGCGGATGAGCCCCTCCACGGCCCGGCGGTCGGCGGCATCGGTGTCGAGGAGAGTGGACGCATCGAGGTGGCCGAGGAGTACCCGGCACCGCTCAGGGCCGGCCACCTCCTCCTCCGCCAGGTCGAGGTTGGCCAGGCGGATCCGGGCGATGGCGAAGTCGACGCGGTCGGCGCCGGCCATGAGCTCCCCGATCACCTGCCGGAGCGGCGGCGACGCGGCCTCGTCGAGGAGCCGGAGCGTAGTCACGCGGTCCTCCGGCCGGCGGTGATCTCCGGTGCCGGGTCGCGGCTGTCGGTTCCCGATCCGACGGTCTCGCCTCTGAGCCAGCGATCGAACCGGCCCAGATGCTCGAGGTCGTCGGGCCGGAGGCCGAAAAGGGCTCCCACCGCCCGGTCCAGGCGGACCTGGTCGGCGGGAGGGATCCCCCGGGCGCGGTGCGCCGCGGCCGAGATGGCCCGGATCTCCGGGGCGGCCGCGTGCTCGCGCCAGGCCCCGGGGAGCGGGAGCGTCGAGAGGGTCCAGGCGAAGAACCGGAAGCGGGCGTCCTTCGCCCGCTCGGCCACGGCCCGGGCGAAGGCCCGGACGGGTAGGGAGTTGAGCAGCCCCGCCAGGAGGAGGCCGGCCTCCTCGTCCGGCGTGGGCAGGAAGTACACGGTGTTGAGGGGGACCAGCGCTCGGTCGGCGCCATCGGACCGCACTGCGGCCGGGAGCGCCACGGCCCGGAGCGTGTCGGACAGGTCGTGCCAGGCGACCTTGGGCCCCAGCGTCTCCGGTGCCAGCCGGAACACGGCGCCCAGCGGCAGCCCGGCGCGGTAGCCCGTCCGCCCCTCGAGCCGGTCCCGGTGCCGCTCCAGGTACGACGTCAACCGCGGCCCGGGCTCGGCCGGCTCCCCGCGTTCGTCGTGGCACCAGACCACGTGCCCGCTGACGTCGTAACGAAATGCGTCGATGTCGGCCCCCCGGACCAGCGGCCGGAGCCCGGCCGTCTCCACCACCGCCCGGTACTTCCCCGCCGCCCGCGATGACGCACCGCCTCGCCGGGTCCGCCCGTACCCCTCCGCCTCGATCTCCGACAGCCCGCCCAGCTTCGGCTCCGCCGAGCAGATCAGCACGTCGTTCGCGCCCGTCATGATCCCGCGCCGGACCCGCAGCCCCGGGTGCCGCCCCAGCGGGGGTCCCGCCGCCTGCATCCGCCGCAACACCGCCCGCACGTCCGGCGGCGCCAGCAGCCACGGACTCGCCGGGTCGTCCGGGAACAGCGGCAGGTCGCCCTGTGAAACCCGGAACTCCAGCGGGGCCACCCCGCGCCGGGCCATCCGGACCCGGACGAGGCGGGGATCGGGCTCCGCCGCCGTCGGAGCCCCGTCGCCGGGGCGGGCCGCATTCGCGTCGCCGGGGTGGGCGGCGTTCACGCCGCCGGTTCGACCGCTGGCGGCCCGGCCCGTATCCGACGCCGGCGCGCGGCCCACCAGCACCCCCGCGAATGCGTCCGCCCTGAAGACCGCGCGCTGATCCAGCGCGTGGTCCTCGATGAGCGCGAACTCCAGGTCCCGCAGCAACATACGCCGTGCCGCGGCGCCGTATAGCGCCCGGAAACATTTGGCGGGGACGAGCACGGCCAGCACGCCGCCGGGGGCCAGGAGACGGAGGGCGCGCTCGACGAAGAGGAGCGAGAGATCGACCTGGCCGCCGCCGGCCACGGGCGCGCCGGTGAGCTCGGCGGCGGCGGTCCAGCCGGGCGCCCGGCAGACCTCGAACCGGTCGGCGATCTTGCGGAGGTGGCCCGGCCACCGGTGGCTGCGGACCCACGGCGGGTTGGAGACCACGAGGTCGAACCCGGCGGCGTCGCCGAAGTGGATGGCGAAGGAGAAGAAGGGCAGCGCGTCGTCCTCTTTGAGGCGACGGGCGATCCCGTCGAGCTCCCGGATCCGACGCTCGACGCGGCCCGCTTCGGCCGCGGCGCGGCGGGCGGGCTCGGGGACGTCGCCGAAGAGGTCCCGGTCTGCGGCCCGTGCCCGGAGCTGCTTGAGCTGCCGCTCCCGTGCGCCGCGCACGCCGTCGAGCCATCGCCGGGCGAGCCGGCCCTCGGCCCTGCGGACGCGGTCCCGTGCCAGCGCCCGCTCCTCGGGGCCGGACGCCACGTAGGCCCGTGCCGCCGGCTCCAGCGCCCGGAGCGCGCGTCGGGTGTCGGCGTGCCGGAGCGGGTGCCAGTGGAGCGCCTCGTCGGCGTCCATGGCGCCCAGGTCCAGGGGGTCGACCAGCGCGTCGCCCTGCCGGATCCGGCGGTCGAGGTTCGGGAGCGGCCGGACCCGGTCGTCGTCCTCGGACAGCGCGAGCCAGAGCCGGAGCGAGCAGAGGAGCGCGGCGTCGTCCAGCAGGTCCACGCCGTGGAGCCCCGTGGCGACGATTTCACGACGGATCTCGCCCCGCGGCCGGTCGGAGAGCGGTGCGGCGGCGGTGCTCAGCCGGCGAAGCGCCCCCAGCAGGAACGCGCCCGATCCGCACGCGGGGTCCAGCACCCGGACGCGCTCCAGTGACTTGCGGACCCGGTACCGGGTGGGCGCCGGCAGCGCGGCGGCCCTGCCCTCCACCACCACCGCCGGGTCGGCCTCGGGCACCCGGCCGGCCACGTACGTCGCCACGGCCTCCTTCACGACCCGGTCCACCACGGGCGCCGGCGTGTAGAAGCTGCCGGTGTCGCTCCGGGCCTCCGGCGCCATGAGCCCCTCGAAGACGCGCCCCAGGACCTCCGGGTCGACGCCGAACCCGGCGCCGGCCTCCCGGGTGGTGAAGCGGTAGCGTTCCAGGAGGTCGTCGAAACAGGCCCGGACCTCGTCGTCCGGGAGGTCCAGCTCCGGGAACCGGCGCTCCAGGGCGTGGCGCTCGAAGAGGCCGCCGTTCAGGTACGGCAGGTCGCCCAGCTGCCGGGCCGCCGGATCCCGGTCCTCGGGGCGGCGGTTGAGCGCGCCGAAGAAGAGGGGCTGGAGCCGGGCCCGGAAGAACGACCGGGGCTGGCGGGCCGCTCCGGAGGCTGGACCGGCGGCGTCGTCCGGGGTCCGCCCGTCGTCGCCCTCGGAGCCCGCCTGTACCCGCGGCCGGGCGCCGGCCCAGAGCCCGAAGAGACGGACCAGGTAGCGGTCGTCGCCGGCCAGCGCGCCGCGCTTCTGGAGGAAGTAGAGGAACGTCAGGCGACTCAGGAACAGCAGCGCCAGCTGCGCCCGCTCCCTCGCCGCGTCGTCCGGGATCCCGGTCCACGCCTCGGCCACCGCGCCCCGGCGGCCCCGGAAGTCACGGAAGAACGCACGGGTGACCCGGGACCGGTCCAGCGCCCGGGCGTGGCGGATGGCCAGCTCGAGACCGCGCTCACCGTTCGACGGCGCCATCTCCTCCAGGGCCTCGATGTCCGACGGCCGGATGGCCGCCCGCTCCAGCGTCAGGTGACGGAACGCGTCGTCGAGCCCGAACGTGCCCAGCACCAGCCGCCGGTACCCCGGGCTCGCCGCCACGAACAGGTGCAGCCGCGCCGGGTTCCGCGACCGGACCCTCCGGGCCAGCCAGGCGACCCGGTCCGTCCCCGTCCCCGGCGCCGCCTCCATCAGCAGCGCGTCCAGCGAGCCGGATCGTCCGGCCACCACCAGCGACCGGATGTCCGGCGCGTCGGCGAGGCCGTAGGCGGCCCACGCGTCGCGGGGGAGCTCGTCGCCGCCCGGATCGCTCGGATTGTCCAGGTCGCTGGGATCGTTCGGGTCGCCCGGGCCGCCCGGGCCGCCCGGGCCGGCCGCGTTGGTACCGCCCGGCGGGTCGAAGCCCAGGCGGGCGAGGAGTCGGGAAACGCCGGCGCGGTCGCGGGCGCCACGGATCAGGTCGGGGAACGGCGGTCGGGTGTCCATGCGTGGCAATACTGCTCACGCATTGGGGCACCTCCATGGCGGGATGGGACGAGTTTTGGCCCTCGACCGCCGGATTCGATCACCGACGCGTCGTTGCGGGGACTGGCGGGCGCTGCCGGCTGCGCCGTCAGCGCGACTGGGGGATGAGCCGGGCGAGGCGGGGTGCGTGGTGGGGCTGCGGGCTTCGCGGCGATGTCCGGACTGGGGGACTGGGGAGGGTGAGGCCGCGGCGGGAGTGGTCGAGCTTGGGCCTCGCGGCGGGGTCGGGGGCTACGCCCCGAACCCGGAATCCACCCCGCTGCCCCCAGTCCCCCAGTCCCGAAAAGTGACGAAGTCGGGGCTTACCGCCGCGAAGTCTCGCACGCGATGAACCCCACCCCCAGTCGCGTGGACGCCGCGCCGGCGGCGTTCACGCCAGTCTCCACCCCCGCACATCCCCGCCGCCATCCGGTCGGACCAGCACGACGTCCCCCGGGTCGTCGGGGTCGACCACGCCCAGGACCAGGACTTCGCTGACGAAGCCGGCAATGCGGCGAGGCGGGAGGTTGACCACGCCGAGGACGGTGGTGCCGACGAGCTCGTCGGGCATGTAGCGTCGCGTGAGCTGGGCGCTGGAGGTCTTCGTGCCGATCTCGTCGCCGAAGTCGATCCAGAGCTTCATGGACGGATTCCTCGCCTCCGGGAACGGCTCGCCTCGCCGGATCCGGCCGGCGCGGATGTCGAGCTCGAGGAAGGTGTCGATGTCGACCTGGTCTCGGATGGCCATGGTAGTTGGGTAGGGAGAGGTCGTTGTGGCTCACACGTAGAGTGGGGGGACCGCGAGTGGCGCGCCATCCTGGGCGCCGCCGGCTGCGCCGTCGGCGCGATGGGGGGTGGGGTTCGCGGCTGAGTTGGGTTCGCGATGGGGTTCCGGCCCGCCGGCTCGTTCGGGACTGGGGGACTGGGAGATCGCGCGTGGAACCGCATATGCGCTGGACGGCGCGTGGTTCCCCCCAGTCCCCCAGTCCGACGGGCGACGAAGCCGGCTGATGATCGCCGCGAACCCGCGGCCGCCCCGCACCAATCCCCCAGTCGCGGGGCCCTTCACCACGCCGAGACTTCCGTCACCCGATGAACCGTTCCATGGGCTTGGTCAGCCGACCGGGAAACCCCGCCTCAGTTGCCGCCCTCCCCGTAGATCACCGCTCCGCCTCCTTCCGGCCGTTTGACCGCCTGGAAGACCCCGACCGCCTGGAGGCGCGGGGTGCCGGCATCGATGGAGTCGGGATCGAAGGTGCAGACGTCGTTCGAGGCGCAGAACCGCGCCGCCGTCATGTCGAAGCTCCCCTTGATCCGTACGTCGTCGACGGAATCGATCTGGAGCCGGCCCTCCGTGGCCCGGTACATGAACCCGCCCTCCTGGACGGTCATGGTGACCCCGTCGAAGGAGGGATCGGGCCAGGGCCAGACCGACACGGGCTGGAGGTCGTGGGAACCCGGCTCGATTTCGTCCGAGCCGAGGTTGTGGATCCAGACACGGGATCCCGGGCCGACCTCGTGGGATTCGATCTCCAGGGCCTCCTCGAGATCGGGCCTGTAGAAGAAGGTGACGTCACCGTCGAATACCCGTTCCACGGCCCCGGTGAAGCTGGCGTGCATGTAGTCGGGGGGTGGTGCGGATACCGTCGAGCCATCGTCACCGCACCCGAGACAGACGCCTAGGACCAGCCCCACTAAGGCAGCGCTACGGACGAGCAGTTTCGGATCCATGACACCCTCCCGGGACGAGCCAGTAGCCGTGCGATCCGGTCATACTAGCGAGAATTGGGGTCTTACTGGAAACAGAATGGAGCGTATGCGCTTTCAGTAACGGTCTTGACCTCTTGATCCCAACCGCCCGGGTTGTCCACAGTAGCTGTCAAATCAAAAGCTGAACCGACAACCCCTTCCGGTTTTGTTCCGGTATAGCAGCGGTCATTCCCGACAAAGGTAGTTTCATTGTACCAAGTGTATTGGTATGGCCCGCCCCCCGAAGCGTTGGCGCACCAAGTGCAGGTGTCTCCTGGCCTGATCAACGACGGGCCATTGATCGTCACCGCCGGTGGCGCTGGAGGACTGGTTGTGGCCTCAACATTGAGGAAACCACCGAAGTCGAAGTCCAGGTTCTGAGTCGGGCTGAATATGAAAGGCGTATCTACAACCGTTTGGCCAGCGGCATCAGGATCTCCTCCCCAAAGTATGCCATAGAAACTCACTGCCACATCCTGGTCCGTGGCTCCATGACCAAATACTGGGGCCCCGCTATCTCCGTGATCTGCCCTCGCATCCACAGTCGCTTGGCAAAGCAGATCGTATATCGGAACACCCTCTTGATGCTTGCACGTGGCGATCACTTCGCCGGATGTCCAACCTGTCTCTGGCCCCACCTTGTGTAGGGTCTCCCCAAGGACCGGCTGGTCTATCGTTTCAGTCACCCAGAACCTCCCACCTGGCTCGGCAATCGACTTGGAACCGAAAAAGGTGCCAGAGTAGTTCGTTCGGGCGATAAGGCCGTGCTCAGGCAGTGAAGTGTCTGCGTATGCCAAAAGCATTGCGTCGCTGTATCGACAACGATAGCCACAGGATCCGAATGCCGGGTCAAAGTACTCGGTCAAGATAACCGATGTATCAACGGACTCTCTGGGTTGCTGGAACTCCCAACCCTGAACACTGCCAATATATGCCGTGCCACCTCCGCAGTGCGCCGCCGTGAGCAGCATTACCGATGACCCCCAAAGAACATTGATCCCTGAACTGCATTTACGCAGTGTGTCGGGTGGTACGGGGTGGCTGATGCGGGCGCCGCCTGGAACGGGTCGGAACTTGTTCAACAACGTGGTGTCGGCAAAAAGGACAGGTCTAGATACTACCCGTAATTGCACTGCATCTTCTGGTACTCCTGACGCCAGGAGCTCCTGACGTATTCGCTCACCATCTTCTACGGATGCTACTCCAACATCCAACAGGTTGCGGTCTTCCATGATGTCCAGCGTCAGGACGCCCTTCCCGAGCATCGAGAATGCATAGAGGTGCCAGTGGAACAACTCCCGCCAGGAATACTTGGCCGCCCTGATCTCAATGGATCGTCCGCTGAAACGCTGAGGGAATGCACTCTTCAAGGCGCTTTCCGCGGCCATAGCATTCCCCGCACCAGCCACGAGCACCACGGCGCGGCCATTCTCAAAGAACACGCCTGCAAATCCCGGAGCGGTTCTCTCGACCTCCAGCAAACGTTGGTCGTAAGTGGGCAACGACTCAATACGTTCGCGCAAAGACGTTTTCTACGCCTTGTGGAGGCGCAAGGGTCGGCTGAAGTTCGCACGCACAAAGCGCAATAACTACCGGAATAGCAGGAAGCAACTGCAGTCTCGACATCGTTTGCTCCTTGTTCCGTGAACCTTGGTCAGTCCCCGTAAACCACCGCCCGCCCCTGTTCGGATTTGACCGCCTGGAAGACTCCGACCACATGGAGGCGCGGGGTGTCCGCATCGATGGAGTCGGGATCGAAGATGCAGCGCTCGCCCCAGGTGCAGTACTGGGCCGCCATCAGGTCGAAGCTTCCCTTGATTCGTACCTCGTTTGCAGAATCGATCTGGAGGCGACCGTTGAGGGACCGAAACATGGGGCCGTTCTTCTCGATGGTCAGCGTGACGCCCGAGAAGGAGGGGTCCGGGTGCAGGGAAACAGCCTGGAGATCGTAGGAACCCGGCTCGATCTCGTGGGATCCGAAATTGTGGATCCAGACCTGGGACTCCGTATCCGCCTCCTGCGAGTACACCAGAAGGGCCTTGACACCGTGGGGGTCGGTATAGCTGTAGAAGTCGGTCTCGTCGCCGTCGAATCCTCCCACTAAGTATCCCGTGTGGGTGACCTGCATGAAGTCGGGCGGCGGAGGCGACAGCGTGGAGCGATCGTCGCCGCACCCGAGACAGACTCCCAGGACCAACGCCCCCATGGCAGTGGTGCGAACCAGCAGTTTCGGATCCATGACAGCCTCCCGGCCTATAGCGAGTGGAACGGCCAGCCTTCAAGGCTGGATCTGGTCTTCTGATATATAGATGCCGCTCGAAGCCAAAATCTTACAACGATTTTCGGGTCTCGGAGGCGGTGAAGCGGCCCAAATACAATCAGCGCATAGCTTTACGTCCAGCAAGGGATTACTACGAACATCGGCAATCGCTGGCAGCGAGCCGGCGGGGCGGGAATCTGACCACGCCGGGGGACGGCTCGGCGCACCGTCCTCGGCGCCGTCGGCGGGATGGGGGGATGAGCCGGGCGGTTCCGGGTGCGCGTCGCATCGGCGGACTTCGTCGCACTGCCCGATGAGGGGATGAGGAGTGGGACGGCCTACGCCGCCGGGATTGGTTACCCCTCATCCCCTGATCGCCCCCCGCCGGGGGTCGGAAGACAGCGCCCCGAACCTGACGTGGACCCCGAACGATCCCCTCATCCCCGCCCCGAAGCGGACAGCCGTGAGACCGCCGAACAGTTGACAGGGGAGGCCGGCCGGTCGTAAAACCAATACCGACAACGCGCTTTCCCCAACCACATGAGGTCCCACTTCCAATGATGCGCGCGCTCCTGCTCAGGCTGTCCCGCTCCGCGGCCATGGAGCGGTGGGTGAAGGGCCGGAAGTTCGCGCGGAAGGCGGTCGCGCGGTTCATGCCGGGCGAGGAGCTGGACGACGCCCTGGCGGCGGCGAGGAAGATGGGGCGTCGGGGGCTCGGCGTCGTCTTCACGGAGCTGGGCGAGAACGTGACGACGGAGGAGGAGGCCGACGCTGTCGTCAAGCACTACTCCCGTGCGCTGGACCGGATCGCGGCGCTGGCGCTGGACGCGGAGATCTCGCTGAAGCCCACGCACCTGGGGCTGGACCTGGGCGAGGACGTGGCCCGGAAGGGGCTGCTGAAGCTGGTGGAGAAGGCGGAGCAGCTGGACACCACCGTCTGGGTCGACATGGAGGACAGCTCGTACGTCGACGCCACGCTGGAGCTGGTGCGGGCGGCGCGGGCCGAGAGTCCGAACGTGGGCGTCTGCCTCCAGGCGTACCTGCACCGCACGCCCGAGGACGTGGCGGCGCTCATGGACCCGCCCACCCGGATCCGGCTGGTGAAGGGCGCGTACAACGAGCCGGCCGACGTGGCCATCCAGAAGAAGAAGGACGTGGACCAGGCGTTCCACGAGCTGGCGGTGGTCATGCTGAAGGACCGGGACTACGTGGGCGACGCGCCGCCCGTCTTCGGCACCCACGACGACCGCCTCATCGAACGGGTCCGGGAGTCGGCCCGCCAGTACGGGCTCAGCCCCGGCCAGATCGAGTTCCACATGCTCTACGGGATCCGGGTGGACCTCCAGGAATGGCTCACCGCCGTGGGCGCCGTGGTCCGGGTCCTGATCTCGTACGGCAGCCACTGGTACCCGTGGTACATGCGGCGGCTGGCGGAGCGGCCGGCGAATCTGTGGTTCGCGCTGCGGCAGATCTTCAAGCCGTAGCGGCCAACCGCGGCGCCGCCGCAGGCCGACCCCGGTGAGCCCCCTGTAGCCCCATTGTCAGGAGCCGGCTCCGGCAGCAACCCATGGTGTCCGATCACAGCCGCACTGGCGAGGAGATCCGAGGTCCGGGACATCCGACGACGACCGATACGTTGCCCACCGTGACGTTCCAACAGAACTCGCAACGCGGATTCGGCGAATTCGCCCCGGGTCACGGGAACGCGGCGCTACCCGGATACCACCGGCGAACACAGGGCCCACCCCTTCCGACTCTCATTGGCGATTCGCGGCCGCAATCCGAAGCCACTGGCGGATGTGTACAAGTCATTGGGCGTGACCGACTTGCAGCCGCTTTCGGGAGGTCCCGCGGGCCGGCTCGACCAGATAACCTGTAAGAATTTGCCGGTCAGCGGCATCTAGACGGGTAGAAGCACCAGAATACACAGGAGCGAGGTCGGCCATGCGCACTCCACGACTGATCGCTGTTCTCACCCTCGCGCTCCTGGTTGGCGCGTGTGAAGGCTGGGGTACGGAGCTGGAGACCACCTGCACCGACCCGTGTCCCTACGGCCTCGAGGTGGTCCTTCTCGGGACGCTGCCGGCCGAGTATTCACTGGAGGCGACCGTAACCGTCCTCGGCAGCAGCGGCACGCCGTTCGAATACCCCTCATGGGTCCAGCAGTGTACGGCGGACCAGTCGTGCGAACTGGTCGGCTACTTCCCGTACTTCGCACCGCCGCGCGTCACGCTCACCTACAGGACTGCGGATACCGCGGTGGCCAGGGTGGTACAGCCGGAGTACGAGGTGACCGAACGGAGTGCGGAGTGCGGCGGGGACTGTAAGTACGCATACATAGAGATGCGGGTAAGCGAATCCGAAGGTTGAGCGAGCGTTGCGGCTCCCTTACCGAAGGACGCCAATGAGTCAGTGCTGACGATCGCTGCGCCCGGGTGTGAGGCCCCCGTTTCAATGCGTTCCCACCACCCTCCTGATTGGAGGGTCGAACCCCCACCCATTTGACCGGAGGAACGAAATGAGGACTCGAGCAGGGACAATATGGCTTCTGGTAGGCCTATTGCTCACAGGCTGTTCAGATGAAGAAACCGTGACTGATACCCCGTTGGAGCCCTTTGTCACGACAAACGCCCGGATGGACGCTCGATCAATTGCGGGGAAGCGTCCATCATTTGCGTCAGATCTGTTTCTCGTGGAACGGCTCCCTGGCTTCGCTGGGTACTACCTAGATCGAAACGACCAAGAACGGTTGACCGTGGCGTTAGCTGGCGATTTGACCGACCACCCTCGTGCGGAAGCGTTGGTGCGGGCTTTCCTCCAACGTGGAGACCGGGCCCCTGCGGAGTTGCTCCCTCCTTCGATCGCTGTGGAATTCGTCGAGGTTCAACACTCATTGATCGAGCTATACCGCTGGCGCGAAAAGATCAATGAGCTTCTGTTCGACGGGACCTCGGTCGTTTCAACGTCCATTGTCACCCCCGGTAGTAAGCTGGACAGAAGCAACGGTTTAGAAATGGACACTCCCCTCGGCGGGTGAGGTCGAAGGCCGAAGCGCCGCAGGCGCGGGAGGCCACGTTGACAGGGAGATGAAAGAAGCCCTCGCGGCGCGTAGAATCGGGGCGTCGACCAAGACGTTCCCGAGCACCGGAGGGCTCCGCAGTGATCCTACGGGAGATGTCCATGCAGATCAAATACCTGGCCCGAGAGGGCGTGCAGAAGAAGACGATCGCGGAGCGGCTGGGGGTGAGCCGCCAGACGGTCTACAACCACCTGAACCGAAGAGAGAACGAGCCGTTCCCGAAGCCGCGGCCGGCGCGGCCGTCGAAGTTGGACCCGTTCAAGGAGTACGTGCAGGCTCGGCTGGAGCGCTTCGATCTTCCGGCCACGGTGCTCTACCGGGAGATCAAGAGCCAGGGCTACCGGGGCGGCCTCACCATCCTGCGCGAGTTCGTCCGCCCGCTGAAGCAGGAGCTGGTCCGCCGGGTCACGGAGCGCTTCGAGACGCTGCCGGGTCAGCAGGCCCAGATCGACTGGGGAGAGTGCGGCTCGATCGAAGTGGGCGGGGAGCGCAGAACGCTCTACGTCTTCGTCATGGTCCTGGGCTACAGCCGGATGACCTACGCTCGCTTCACGACCAGCCCGAAGCTGCCGGTGCTGCTTTCCTGCCTGGCCGGTGCCTTCGATGCCCTGGGGATCCCGAAGGAACTCCTGGTCGACAACATGAAGCAGGCCGTCGACCAGCACGATGTGACCACCGGTACGGTCCGCTGGAACAAGGGCTTCCTCGATTTCGTCGATCACCATGGCGTGCTGCCGGTGGCGAGCCCGCCCTACTGGCCGCGGGTGAAGGGCAAGGTCGAGCGCGGCGTGGGCTACATCAAAGCCTCCTTCCTCGAGGGCCGAAGCTTCACGGACCTGGAGGACCTGAACCGTCAGCTCGAGGTGTGGCTGGACACTGTGGCGAACGTACGGATCCACGGGACCACGGGTCAGCGGCCTATCGACCGGCACGCCCTCGAGCTCAGCCACCTGCGCCCGCTCGCCGCTGTGCCCGTCTATGACGTGCGGCCGGTGGAGGTCCGCACCGTCCCCTCCGACTGCCACGTCAGCTACGGCGGGGTGCGCTACAGCGTGGATCCCAGGGCCGCCGGGCGGAGCGTGGTGGTGCGGCCGGAAGGAGAGGCCATCGGCGATCTCTTCTCCGTCTATCTCGGGGACCGGCTCGTGGCGCATCACCGGCGGAGGCCCAAGGGGGCCCGTCCGGTCACCTTGCCGGAGCATCAAACGGAGATCCGGCGGCTGACCCGCGGCAACGCCGAAGCGGCCGGCCGGCGCCGGCACCGACAGCCGAGCTATCTGCAGATCACCGAGCGAGACGCACCGGTCCTGCTGGCGCGGATTCAGAAGACTGCACCTCGGGTCGAGGTCCGTCCGCTCTCCGCCTATGAGCGCCGCCTGGTGGACGGTGTGGCATGAGTACGGCCGTCAGTTACGAGCGGGTGCGCGATCAGCTTGAGCGCCTCAAGCTGGACGCCGCACTGGCGTCCCTGGACACGGTGCTCGAGCAGGGTCAGAAGCAGGAGCAGCTGCCGGTGGAAGTGCTCGACGAGCTACTGGGCCGCGAGCTGGCCACCCGCTTCGAGCGCCGGGTCAAAACCAACCTGAAGCTGAGCGGGATCCCGGCGCCCAAGACGCTCGAAGGCTTTGACTTCGAGGCTCAGCCCTCGGTACCAAAGGACGTGATCGAGGAGCTGGCCACGCTCCGCTTCCTCCACCAGGGTGAGAACGTGGTCTTCCTGGGCCCATCCGGCGTGGGCAAAAGCCATCTGGCCGTGGCGCTCGCCATGAAGGCTATCGAGCGCGGCCACCGGGCCTACTTCCTCAGCCTCCACGAGCTCGTCACCCGCTCCCGGGTGGCCCGCGAGAAGAACCGGCTCAACGTGCTCCTCCGTACGATCATGCGAGCCGATCTCTTCCTGCTCGACGAGGTCGGTTACCTCCCCCTCGAGAGTCAGGACGCCACTTTTCTCTTCGAGGCCGTGAGCCGGCGCTACGAGGCCCAGAAGCCGATCCTCCTCACCAGCAACAAGAGCTACGGTCAGTGGGATGAGATCTTCCCGGACTCCGTCCTGGCCACCGCGCTCCTCGACCGGCTGCTCCACCACGCCACCACCATCAACATCCGCGGCGAGAGCTATCGGCTCCGCAACCGCCGCGGCGCCGGCCTTACTCCACCCACCACTTCCTGAAAGAGGAGAACGCTATGCAGCCTTAGCTGTACCGCCGTCGGATGTGTCCAATTCTAAACCGCTGAACCTGTCCACTTCTGAACCGACGTTGACACCATCTCGCGTTCCCGCAATCGCATCATTGTCGGACTTTCCGACTTGAGTCTAAGAGCCGGTTTGGACGTTCTGCTGGTGGAAAACGGCATCCCTACGTCAGCGGTAGATTATGAGACAGATGCCATCAATCTCAATTCGGGAAACCGTTTGTGTGAGTATGAGCGGCCAATCGTTGGTGGTCTCTCGCTATTTCGAGAAAATGAGGCAGGCGTGGCTTGTGGGGTGCCCCCATACAGAAAAGGTTGCTCGGCCGGATTCCTGGCGCGGGACGGTGGGGTGTTGAAGTTGGTGACGAATTCGCACTGCAGTGATACGATGTGGGGCCACGACTACATGCAGTACTATCAGGATGTCTTCCTTGAGGACAGCCTCCACTATGTTGGCATCGAGACAGAGGATCCGGCGGGCTATCGGTGTGGGTGGACGAACGATTGGCGTGCCCAGTATTGCCGGTACTCCGATGCGGCTCTAGTCACGGTTGGGCCCTACGTGGACACGAAGTTCGGCTACATTGCACGGACCACGGGGTCGTCCTCGACGTCAGAACATGGATCCGACACGATTGACGTGGCGAATCCGTACTTCAGGATCGTTGGAACGGCAGAACCCCTTGAGGGTCAGCAGGTCCATAAGGTGGGACAGTATACTGGCTGGACAAACGGGCATGTCTCCACCCTCGACTATGACCATTACCTGGAAGGCGAAACGACAAAGCGGCTCCGGGATCAGGCTGTTGCGGACTACGTTTCTGGGGACGGGGACAGCGGCGCTCCGGTGTTCAGCACCCCGAACGGAGCCGGGGACGTGTATCTCCTGGGCATTCATCACTCGAACGACGAGCCAGACGATTCGCGTTTCAGCAGGTTCGTGAACATAGAGGAGGACCTCGGCGCGTTGGACGTTGTGGCCCCGGAAGAGGTGTTGTCCGTGGAACTCCATGGAACAGACTATATTTCGACAGATAGCACCTACACGTGGACCGCGAATGCGGAAAACGGAACCGGCACGTATTCGTACGAGTGGCAACGTCGAACGAATCACCAGACGAGTACGTGTGTATATCAAACGGACTGGACCACCGTGGGGACCGGGCCGGAGTACGTGAGCCCGGAATCTCCCTTTGGCTACGATTTCCAGCTCAGAGTTACGGTCACTTCGGGGTCGGAAACGGCGAGCGACAACATATGGGTGTCCGTAGCGTACCCCGGGCTCTGTCCCAACTAGAAGAAGGCCGCCGCCGGAAGATGAGGAGGTACCGATGAACTCACGCATAGCATTCGTCGCGCTCGCCGTGGTTGGGCTGGCCGGCTTCGCCGGCTGCGACCTGATCCTGGGGACTGTGCCGGAGGGGCGGTTGGAGGCCACCGTCGCCGACGAGAGCCGGATCGGCACCGACACGTCGGTGGCCGGCGAGTACGTGGGTACGGGTCATTACGACATGCACCTCACGCCCACGGACCTCGACGCCATCAAGATCTACTCCGACGGGACCGGCGACTCCGAGGGCGACCGAGTCATCCTGGCCATCTACCAGCGCGGTTGGCCCGGCGAAGGGGAGTACGACCTGAACATGAACCCGTGGTACGCGGCGCAAGGGAACCGGGTGGGGGCCTCCGGCCAATACTGGATTATCCGGCCCGACAGCGTGCTGGAGATCTACTGGGCCGACGCCGGGCAGTTCGTCATCTCTGAGGTCCACCGCCGGTACATGGAAGGCAGCTTCACCATGACGGGGAGGCTGTGTCTGGTCAAAACGCCCTTGCCCAACCGTACGTCTGCAGGGCCCTGCAACGAGCCGGTGCCCATCGTGATCCCCGATAGCGCCCGGACAACGGAGGTGTCGGGCACGTTCGTGGTGACGAAGCAGGAAGAACCGTAGGCCGGCCACCTGGGACCCGGGAGATCCGCCTCCCGCACGAGGCCGCCTGCCGCCTTTCCAGCCGCGGCCGCGGGCCGCCCGCCGCGGGCCGAACTCCGCGAGGCCCCCGCTACTGGCAGGTGCCGCCGGTGACCCGGGTCAGGAAGCACCGCATGATGTCCACGCCATCGGCCTCGGAGAGGAGCTCGAGGTCGAAGGTGCCGTTCTCGATGCTGCGGGTAGCCCCGGTGCCGTCGTCCCCGAGGACGAGACCGTCGAAGTGACCGACGATGTGGTCGTCGGTGAGCGTATCGACGGTGACGGTGCCGGACTCGATCTCCCAGTACGTCTGGACGCTCTGGAGGTCCGTGGCGTCGACGCCCTCGAGGATCCGGCCGTGACAGTTCTGGCCGACGCCGCAGGTGAAGGTCCCGGTGGCCCGCTGCACGAGCTGGATGATGAACAGGTCGCCGACCGTCCCCTCCTTGCGCTCGAAGCCGGACACCACCAGCCCGCCCACGCTGTCCGGGAACGCGATGGCGAACGTCTCGGGCTCGATCTCCTGCCCGCTGAACGACGGCAAGCCGGCGGCGTGGTAGGTGCCGCCGTCCCAGGTGAAGTTCACGCCATCGTCAGGCCCCTCGGGCTCGCCGGGCCCCGAGGCGTCCGAGCAGCCGACCAGTCCCGTGGCAAACGCCAGTGTCGCGACCAGCGCAGTGATTCGTGTCATGCGACCTCCTTGGCTTCGTGATTCCCGTTCGCCCTCTCCGCCCCGCTCTCGTGGTATCCAACGCACGAGGGGGGGCGCCTTCTGTCGCACGGAGGCTCGATGGTGAAACGCGCGGTGGCGATTCCCGGCGCCCGCCGCGCTCAGCCGCCGCAGGCCACCCGCCCGGCTGAGCGCAGCGAGGCCCCCGCTAGTCATCCGCCCCTTCCCACGCAATATTGGGGGCAGGCCCCGACATGTTGGGTCCGCACAGTCGACGCGACCCTACATGTTGGGGGCCCCGAAGCCCCGAACCCCACCATCTAGTGGAGGCCATAGCAGTATGGTGATGCCGCAGCGGCGCGAGCGAGTGCTCCCGCGCCTGATCGAAGAGGAGATGCGGGAGTCCTTCCTGGACTACTCGATGAGCGTGATCGTGCAGCGAGCGCTGCCGGACGTGCGCGACGGTCTCAAGCCGGTCCACCGGCGGATCCTGTACGCCATGAACGACCTGGGCCTGGGGCCCACGCGGCCGTACAAGAAGTCGGCGAACGTGGTGGGCGAGGTGCTGGGGAAGTACCACCCGCACGGTGACTCGGCCGTCTACGACACCATGGTCCGGATGGTCCAGGACTTCAGCCTCCGCTACCCGCTGGTGGACGGCCAGGGGAACTACGGGTCGATCGACGGCGACAGCGCGGCGGCGTACCGGTACACGGAAGCGAAGCTCACCGAGCTGGCCACCGAGCTGCTGGCGGACCTGGACAAGGACACCGTCGACTTCAGCGACACCTTCGACAACCAGCGGCAGGAGCCGGTGGTGCTGCCGTCGAAGTTCCCGAACCTGCTCATCAATGGCTCGGCGGGGATCGCCGTGGGGATGGCCACGAACATCCCGCCCCACAACCTCCGGGAGGTGGCCGCGGCGCTGGACCTGATCACGGAGAAGCCGGACTGCAACGTGGACGACCTCCTCGGAGTCCTCCCCGGCCCCGACTTCCCCACCGGCGGCTACATCATCGGCACCGACGGGATCCGGGAAGCGTACGAGACGGGCCGGGGCCGGATGACCATGCGGGCCAAGGTGCAGCGGGAGGCCAAGCGGGGCGGGAAGGAGCAGCTCGTCGTCACGGAGCTGCCGTACGGGATCAGCAAGAGCAAGGTCATCGAGCAGATCGCCGACCTGGTCCGGAAGAAGAAGATGGAGGACGTGAGCGACCTCCGGGACGAGACCGACCGGGAGGGGATGCGGATCGTGGTGGAGTTGAAGCGAGGCGCCAAGGTCCAGCCGGTGCTGAACAAGCTCTACAAGAAGACGTACATGCAGGCCACCTTCGGCGCCATCATGATCGCGCTGGACCACGGGGTCCCGCGGGAGATGACGCTGAAGGAGATGCTCCAGAAGTACCGGGACCACCGGATCGAGGTAATCCAGCGCCGGGCGGCGTACGACCTGGAGCAGGCCAAGGCCGAGGCCCACGTGACCGAGGGGCTCATCACCGCCCTCGACAACATCGACGAGGTGATCCGGATCATCCGGGAGTCCAGGAGCAAGGACGAGGCGGCCGAGGGGCTGATCGAGGCGTTCGACCTGTCGAAGATCCAGGCGGACGCCATCCTGAACATGCGCCTCCACCGCCTCACGGAGCTGGAGACGAAGGAGCTGAAGGGGCGGCTGAAGGAGCTGAAGCAGGAGATCGCGGCGCTGTTCGCGCTCCTGGACTCCGAGGAGCAGCAGCTCGAAGTCTTCCTCGCGGAGCTCGACGAGATGGTCGAGGCCTACGGCGACGGCCGGCGGACCACCATCGTCGCCGGCGACGCCGACTTCAAGATGCAGGACATGGTGGCCCAGGAGGACGTGGTCATCACCGTCTCCCACCAGGGCTACGTCAAGCGCATGCCCGTGTCTCTCTACCGGAGGCGGGTGACCAGCGGCAAGGCGCTGGCCGGGATGGAGAAGTACGACGAGGACTTCCTCGAGCACGTCTTCATCGCCTCCACCCACGATGTAGTCCTCGTCATTACCGGCGCCGGGCAGGCCCACGAGATCCCGGTGGTGGAGATCCCCGAGAGCGGCCGCTCGAGCCGCGGCAAGGCGCTGCACCAGCTCCTGGGCTTCGAGGCCGGCGCACACGTGGCCGCCCTCCTGCCCATCTCCGACTACGAGGAGGGCACCCAGCTGGTCTTCCTGACCCGGGGCGGGATCGTGAAGCGGACGGAGCTCTCCGAGTTCGCCAATATCCGGGCCGGCGGGATCAACGCCATCAACCTGAAGAAGGGCGACGAGCTCCTGGACGTCCGTCTCTCCGACGGGGTCAACGACGTGGTTCTCGCCACCGCCGCCGGCCGGGCCATCCGCTTTCCCGAGACCGACGTCCCCGAGGTGGGCCGGAACGCACAGGGCGTCATCGGCGTCCGGATGAAGAAGGACGACAGCGTGGTCGGCATGGTCGTCGTCCGCCGCGAAGCGACCCTCGCCGTGGTCACCGCCAACGGCTACGCCAAGCGCACCGAGATCGGCGAGTTCCGGGTCCAGGGCCGGGGCGGGCAGGGCACCGCCGCGCTGTCCGTGAGCGAGAAGACCGGGCCGCTCGTGGGCGCCAAGGAGATGCTCGATGGCGACGAGCTCATGGTCATCACCGCCGGTGGCAGAGCCGGCCGCCTCCAGGCCGCAGAGATCCCCGTCCAGGGCCGCACCACCCAGGGCAAGCCGCTCGTGAACGTCGAGGCCGGCGACCGCGTGGTGGAGGTCAGCCGCGTGGCATCCGAGCGCGATACGCGCCAGAAGGCCGACGACGCCGACGCGGCCGACCGGAAGATGGGCGACCAGCTGGAGCTCGTCGCCGCCGCCGAGCCGGACGAGGAGTAGGGACGGCTGCCGGTTGGGGACTTCTCTACACATATCGTATGGAAGTCCCCGGCCTCGGCGAATCGACCCGGTTGCTTGGGAGATGATCCCGACGCCAGCAGCCCAACGAGCCGGAAAGGCAGCTTCTGGTAGAAGACCGTCGAGTCGGCCGGCAGGCCGTTCAGCCCGTCGATCACCTTGTCCTTCCGCCTGCGTCCGTGCGCTTTCCGGTGGTACGAACTCTGGCTCTTCTCCGAGTTTGTTGATGCGTTTGCCCGACACATGCCGGCGGTTTCGCAGCTTTCGGAACGCAGCGCCGCGGAGAGTCCCACCCGGGAGGCTGCCCTCTTCCTCTTCGTCGCCGTCGGCCTGTACCTCGCCCTCCGCCTCGTACTTCGCCCTTTCCCTGGCGGACGGCGGGTTCGAGAGAGGGAGAAGTACGAAGTCGAGGAGAGCCCGAACTCTAACGCTAGTGGTCGACCGCTCCCGATGCGGTGGGAAGAGCCCCGGCGACGCCGATGTGGTGACTTTCCCCACGACCTAATCCGGTGTTTCCTCCCTTGTCGGCGGGCGCCAGAGTTGGCATCGTTCGGACACGGTTGAGAATGAGTCTCAAACCCGAACGACAACGCCATGACACGACGCCTCGTCCTTTTCACATTCCTGCTCGGGCTGATGCTGACCGGTCCGGCCATGGTCACTGCGGCGGAGGCGGAAGCCGCGACCGACTCGATCCTGGAGCCCGCCCGGATCCTGGGCACGGTCACCGCGAGCGGTGCGGCGGTGGGGTACGCGGACGTGGTGCTGCGAGGGTACGGGATCCGGGCGACGGCGGACAGCCGGGGACGTTTCGTGCTGGGTGGAGTGGAGCCGGGCTCGCACACCATTCTGGTCTCGTCGCTGGGGTACGGTACGGCGGAGGTGACGGTGGAGGTTGGCCCGGGTGCCACGGCGGAGGTGGAGGTGGCGCTGGAGGAGGAGGCCATCGGTCTGAATCCCATCGTTGTGACGGCCACGCGGAAGCGGACGTTCGTGAGCGAGAGTCCCGTGAAGGTGGACGTGGTGCCGGCGCGGTTCCTCCAGAACATGGCCACGTCGAGCCTGACGGAGTCGATCCAGCACGTGAACGGGCTGTACCAGCAGGTGGACTGCGCGGTCTGCTACACGAACAACATCCGGATCAACGGGATGGAGGGCCCGTACACGTCGGTGCTCATCGACGGTCAGCCGATCATGAGCTCGTTGGCCAGCGTGTACGGTTTGAACGGGATCAACCCGTCGCTGATCGAGCGGATCGAGATCATCAAGGGTCCGAGCAGCACGCTGTACGGGTCGGACGCCATGGCGGGCGTGATCAACGTAATCACGAAGGACCCGCGGTTCGCGCCCCGGCTCTCGGTGGACGCCCGTCAGACCGACCACGGCGCGACGAGCGTGGACTTCGCCGTCGCGCCTTCGGTGGGTTCGACCCGGGGGCTGGTGAGTGGCACGTTCTACCGCCAGGGCGAGTTCCTGGATGACAACGGCGATGGCTACGCGGATGTGACGCTGGACACGCGGCTGTCGCTGTTCGGCAAAGTCCACCTGGAGGCGGAGCGTGGGGGCGGACTGTCGCTGGCGGGCAAGTACTACCACGAGGACCGGTTCGGCGGCGAGCGGGGCTGGACGAAAGAGGACCGGGGCAGCGACGAGGTCTACGGCGAGTCGATCTACACGGACCGGTTCGAGCTTCTGGGCGCGTGGGGGCTGCCGGTCCCGGCAGAGGACCTGAAGCTGGAGTTCTCGCTGACACACCACCGGCAGGACGCCATGTACGCCACGTCGCCGTACAACGCCGACCAGAACGTGGTGGCGGGGCACCTGCTCTGGGAGCCGGACCTGGGCCGTGGCCACGACGTGCTGCTGGGCGTCGGGGGCGAGTGGGAGTCGTTCGACGACGAGTCGCCGGCCACCGTCGAGCCGGTCACCCACGTCACGCCGGGCTTCTTCGCGCAGGACGAGTACACCGCCGGCCGCGGCGTGAAGCTGCTGGGCGGGCTGCGGGTGGACCACCACGGGGACCACGGCGTGATCCTGTCGCCCCGGGCCGCGCTGAAGCTCGAGCCGCTCCCGGCGACCGCGGTCCGGCTCAACGCCGGCACCGGGTTCCGGGTGGTGGACCTGTTCACCGAGGACTACGCGTCGCTGACGCACACCCGGCGGCTGGTCACCGCGCAGGACCTGGACCCGGAGCGGTCGTACAACCTGACGCTGAACGTGAACCAGGTGGTCGACTGGGGCAACAACCCCATGATGCTGGACGTGGACGCGTTCTACACCCACTTCACGAACCGGATTATCCCCGACTACGACAGCGACCCCGGTCAGATCATCTACCACAACCTCGACGGCTTCGGTGTGACCCGGGGCGTGGGCGTGTCGCTGAACCAGAACATGACGGTGCTGCCCCTCTTCTACACGCTGGGGATCACCGTACAGGATGTCTTCTACGAGCACGAGGGCGCCCGGGAACGGGAGCTGTTCGCGGCTTCGTTCAAGGGCGTGTGGAGCGCCACGTACACCACGCCCTGGGACGTGGCCGTGGACTACACCGGCACGGTGGTGGGCCCGATGCGGCTGCCGGCCTATGACGAGCCGTTCAGCCGGCCCACCAGCTCCGAGACGTACGCCGTCCACAACCTCATGGTCACCTGGGACGCCGGGGACGACGTGGAGGTCTACGCCGGCGCCCGCAACCTCTTCGATTACACGCAGCCGAGCCCCATCGTCGACCCGGCCAACCCGTTCGGCGAGAACTTCGACACCGCCTGGGTCTACGGCCCGATCTATGGCCGCAACCTGGTGGTGGGCGGCCGGTACAGCCTGGGCCGGTGAGGCGCGGGTGACCTCACGGCGCGACCCGTCCGACGGCTCGGCAGCCTGCGCGGCGCGACGCTCCGGGCCACGACGCTCCGGGCCACGACGCTCCGGGCCACGACGCTCCGGGGCGACGCTGGCGGCGGTCCTGGCTCTGGCCGGGGCCGCCACGGGCGTGGAGGCCAGCGTCCTCCCGGATACCGTCCCCGGAGCAGGCCTCGAAGTCCACGGGCAGGCCGACTACGAGTGGCGCCTCGAGGATCTCGACGGCGCGCCTCTCTCCCTCGCCGACTACCGCGGCGAGGTGGTGGTCGTGAACATGTGGGCCACGTGGTGCGCGCCCTGTGTGCGGGAGCTGGCGTCGTTCCAGCGGCTCCGGGCCTCCCTCGGCGACGCCCCCGTCCGCTTCCTCTTCGTCAGTCCCGAAGAGCGGGGTCATGTCCAGACGTTCGTTCGCCGCTACGGTTGGGACCTGCCGTTCGCCGTGGAAGCCGAGGAGATGCCCGACGCCTTCGGTCTCGAGGCGCTGCCCACGACGTACGTCATCGACCGGGCCGGCCGGACCGTACTGAAGCATCGGGGGGCGGCCGAATGGGACCGGGACCCGGTACGGCGCTTTCTCGACCATCTCGCCGCACCCGGCCGCTCCAGTGCCCGCTAGGCTTTTCCAGGCGCGCATCTCCACGGGCCCATCTCGATGCCGTCGGAATGCCCGTCCAGCAGGTCGCGGCCCTCAGCAGGTCGCGGCCCTCAGGATGCTTGCCAACGTGTGCAGGGCTCGGCAGGGTGAGCGCAGAGCCAGTCGGGTCGCCCTCGAGAGCGGTAAGAAGTTCGGGAGAAGTCCCCACACTTCGCTCCCAACACCGATCCGGGGGAAGTTCTGAACAGTCCTTGTACACAACTCCCCACGGATCGAATCCCCGACGGCGATTCCTGGGGACTCCTGAACAAGGAGTGTATCGAAGGCCCCACACTTCCGGGTTCAGCTGGATGTTTGGGGGGTTGTCCCGCGGGATGTTACCGCCCGCGCCTCGGCTTTAGCCGCGCTGCAGCCTGGCCACCCGCGCTCTGCCTCACCCTCACCCTCGCGGCCGGCCGCCCCGGGCCCTTCTCAGATCCCGCCCAGGAAGCCGTTCAGCGCCGCATTGAACGCGGCCGGGTTCTCCAGGTTGCTCAGGTGGCCGGCGTCGGGGATCACCACCAGCTCCGCCTCGGGGATGGCGTTGGTCATGGCTCGTGCGGTATCGGGCGGTGTGATGGCGTCGTGCTCGCCGACCACGACCAGCGTCCGGGCGGGGAGGGTGGCAAGGTCGGCGGTCCTGTCGTGGCGAGCGGCCATGCCGGCGAGGGCGGCCACGAGGGTCTCTGCCGGCGTCCCCAGGATCATGGACCGCACCTTCTCCACGACTTCGGGCTTTTCCTCCCGGGTCCGTTCGGTCAGGAGGTCCGGGATCATGGCCTGGGCCACGGGGCGGGCGCCGACGGCGCGCACGGTCTGGGCCACGCGCATGCGGTTCTCCCGGCCTTCGTCGTCGTCGGCGGTGGCGCGGGTGTCGGCGAGGATCAGGCCGCGGACCAGCTCGGGGCGTCGTCGCACGAGTTCGAAGGCCACATAGCCGCCCATGGAGAGCCCGCAGACTACTGCGGGGCCGTCGGCCTCCCGCTCGATGAGAGCCGCCATGTCATCGGCGAGGCAGGTCATGGAGAGGACGGGCTCGTCGGGGCGGGCGATCCCGGCGCCCATCCGCTTGCCGGACGGGGTGCAGCCGTCGCCATCGATGGGCGAGCGACCGAAGCCCCGGAGGTCGGGCGCGAGGCCGCGCCAGCCCGCGGGGAGGGCGGCGAGCTGGGGCTCCCACATGGAGCCGTCGAAGGGAAACCCGTGGATGAAGAAGACGGAGCCCCCGGTGGCGTTCTCCCGGGGCCCCGACTCGTGCATATGGGGGTTCATGGACCGCGTGGGTTCAGAGTCCGAGGGACGAGCGGATGAGTGGGTCCATCTTCTCGGGGCTCCACGGCGGGTCGAAGGTGAGCTCGACATCGGCGTGGTCCACACCGTCGAGGGCCTCGACCTCGCGCTTCACGTCGGCCAGGATCTGGTCGACTGCCGGGCACATCGGGGTGGTCAGCGACATGGTCACATGGACGTGGTCGCCCGTGACGTCCACGTCGTAGATCAGACCCAGGACCACCAGGTCCAGGTTGAGCTCCGGGTCCTTTACGTTCCGCAATGCCTGCTTGATCGTTGCTTCATCCACCATCGTTTCACCCTGCCCCGCCGTCCGGCCACCGGACCGCGTTGAAGTCCCGTTTCACGTTGAAGTGGTTACCCCGAACCCCGCCCACCGTTTCGTCCGCCGCCTGCCCGCGTCCCGGCCTTCGGGCGCTCCCCGACCCCGATCCCCCGACCCCGATCTCCCGACCTCAATCGACGCGTGTGACGACCACGAAGGAGACATCGGTCTCCGCACCTCGAGCCTGCACCTTCTGGAAGGCCGCCTGGAGGAGACGTGCGAGCTCTGCGGGCTCGGCGTCGGCCCGTCCCCTCACCAGTTCCACGGCGCCCTTCACGAGGCCTGTGGGCGCCTCGGAGAAGGCCAGGAGCGTGTCGCCGGGCGCGAGGTCGAGGGTGGTGACGTCGTAGTCGAAGTGGGGCAGGATCCCCAGTGGCGGGCCGTGGGTAGGGGCCTCCTCGGTGGTGCCATTGCCGCGGAGGATGACGGCGGGCTGGTCGCCGGCGCAGCTCCATGCCAGGGTGCCGTCCTGGATGTAGATCAGGGCGGCTTCCACGCACTCGTCGAGCCCCTCGAAGAGGTTCTGGAAGGTGGCGCTGTTCAGGCGACGGAGGAGCGTCCCGGCCTCCTCGCCGGGCCCCAGCTCCCGGAGCAGCGCCCGGGTGATGGCGATGAGGTAGGCCGGCGGCAGCCCCGTGCCCTTCACGTCCATGAGGGTCAGGATGGTGCGGCCGTCCTCGGTGGTGAACCCGTCCCAGAGCGACCCTCCGCCCACCGCCTCGTCCCGGGCGGTGGCGCCGGCGATGTGGAACCCATCGGCCTGGGGTGCGCTGCGGGGCTCGAGCCCCTGGAGGACCAGGCGGCCGAACTCACGGAACGCGTCGCCGCCGCCGCCGGACTCCCGGGCGGCGAAGCGGACGTCCAGCGCCCGCAGCGCCCGAGCGAGGCCTCGCATCAAGCGCACCGCGATGGACTCGCCGCCCAGCAGCTCCTCGAACTCGATCTTGGCGACGGTCAGGAGCTGGGTGTCCTCCACGGCCCGGACGGATGCCGATCGGGGCGCGTCGTTCAGGAGCGACATCTCGCCGAAGGCCTCGCCACCCCGTTTCACCGCGAGCCGCTCGTGGTCGCCCAACGGCCGCTCCTTCAGGATCTCCACGGCGCCGTCGAACACGATGTAGAACTTGTCGCCGCGGTCACCCTCCCGGAAGAGGAACTCTCCTGCATTGATTTCCCTGGGGTTCACGAGATCAGCGATCCGCTCCAGGTCGGCGCGCGGGAGTCCCTGAAAGAGGGGGACGCGCCCCAGGACCTCGATGACGTGCTCGGCCGTCTCTGCGCTCATGCGGGTGCCTCCACCGGCGAGTGCTGAATGAGGGAACGATGGAATCTAGGGCATGGGTGCCCTCCCGCAAAAGGGAATGAAAGACTTGCAGGGGGTCGGCGCGACGGCCATTTTGACCTTTCGACCTGTGGGTACCGACTCCCGAGTCCCCGCATCCTCTCCCTGTTTCCTGCGGTCGCCAGCGCCCTTACGACGATTATGCACGGTGAAGTGAAGTCAGACACGGTGGACACGCCGAGCGCATCACAGGCGGGCGCGGCGGGTTCGGTCCTGCGTGCCACCTGCTGGGGTACGCGCGGATCGATCCCGAGCCCGGGGCCGGCCACGGCGCGTTTCGGCGGGAACACGTCCTGCCTGGAGATCCGCACCGACGACGACCGGTGCCATATCTTCGACGCGGGCACCGGGATCCGGGTGCTGGGCAACCGTCTGGTCCAGGAGGACGGGCCCACGACCGTGAACCTGTTCGTGACCCATTTCCACTGGGACCACATTCAGGGGATCCCGTTCTTCGATCCGCTGCACGCGGAGGGCAGCTTCATCCGGATCCACGCAGCCCGCCAGGGCGACCTGGACATCGAGACGCTGCTGAAGGCACAGATGGGGCCGGTCTACTTCCCGGTGCCGTACGAGGCGCTGGCGGCGGACCTCTCCTTCGAACACCTGTCGGGCGAGCCGTGGCGCGACAATGGGACGGAGGTGGCGGCCTACCGGGCCCGCCACGCGGCCTATACGTACGGCTACCGGATCACCACCGGGGCCTCGGCGGTGGCGTACATCCCGGACAACGAGCTGGTGGGGTCGAGCTATCCGGTGGACGGTCCCGACTGGTACCCCGGCCTGCTCGATTTCCTGGACGGCGTGGACCTGCTCTTCCACGACGCCATGTTCACCGAGGAGGAGTACCCCAGCGTGGAAGGCTGGGGTCACAGCACGTTCAAGCAGGCCGTGGAGCTCGCCGAGGACGCGGGCGTGAAGCGGCTGTACTTCTTTCATCATGCGCCCGAGCGAACCGATGCCGAGCTCCTGAACATCCTCGACCGGATGCGGGAGGACGTGGATCGGCGCGGGTCCGGCCTCGAGCTGGGCGTCGCGGCGGAGGGCGAAGAACTCCTGGTTCAGGGAGGCGAATCGTGAGAATCCGACATTTCCTGGTCCTGGCGGCCGTCACCCTGTTCGTGGCGTTCGGGCCGCCGGAGCGGACTTCACCGGCGAAGTGGGCGCTGGTCGTCGGGATCAGCGACTACACCCACTTCGGCGACGAGGTCGGGGGCGACCTGCCGGGCGCGGCGAACGACGCCCGGGCCATCGCCGATGTGCTGGTCAACAAGTACGACTTCGCGCCGGGGAACGTGAAGCTGATCCTCGATGGGGCCGCGACCCGTGCCCGGCTCGAATCGGAGTGGACCGAGTGGCTGCCGTCCGTGGCCCGGCCCGGAGATCTGGTCTGGTTCTACTTCGCCGGTCACGGCTCCCAGGCGTGGGACCTGGACGGCGACGAGGAGGACGGCCTCGACGAGACCGTATGCCCGGCGGACGTGACCCGGGGCAACACGGACATGGACATCCTCGATGACGAGATCGGCCAGTGGCTGGACCAGCTCCCGACCGACAACGTGATCGTGGTCTGGGACAAGTGCCACGCCAAGAGCAGCACCCGGGCGGTCACGCCGTTCGCGCGGCCCCGGTCGCTGGACCGGAACGTGAAGGAGGATGTGGCCAAGCCGGAGGGCGCCACCGAGGGCCGGACCACGGCGGCCGCCGAGGACGGCGGGCCGTCCGGCTCCGGCGTGCTCGAGATCGCGTCGGCCCAGGCCGATGAAGTGGCCATCGACGCCGCGTTCCCCAGCAAGCAGGGCGGCGACCCGACGTACGGCGGCGCGTTCACCACGCCCTTCGTCCAGAACATGTGGAACGCGACGGATGAAGCCACCTACGAGGAGGTCTTCAACCAGACCAAGGGCGCCATGCGGCGGAACCGGTTCCGGCAGGAACCGGCCATCGATGACAAATCGCTGAAGGATCGACCGCTCTTCTGGGTCGATGCCGAGGCGGAGGCGGGCGCGGACGAGCCGGAAGCGGTGCCCGGCGCGACCTCCGCAACGGCCCCGGTGAAGGGTACCGTTCGGATCCTCGAGCTGCCGTCGGAGACCCAAGCCATTCTGGCCGGCGGGTTCAACGCCGACATCACGGCCCGCTCCATCTATACCGCCGGCGACGAGGTGCTGGAAGTCACCCGCGTCGACCCGGATCGGGCCGAGGCTCGAGTGACTACCCGGGAGACCCGGGGGATCGGCGTGAGTCGGGAGGGCGAGATGGCGGTCGGCTCCCGGGCGCGGCTGGTGGCGTACCGCTACCCGGACGCCATGCTGCAGGTGATGGTGGCGGATCTGCCGGGGCGGGTGCAGGCGGGGCTCCGCAGTGAGCTGGTCAGCGTGCCGTCGCTGGTCCTGGTCACGGACCCGACGGCGTTCTCGCACCTGCTGGTACGCCCCAGGAACGACCATTACGTGGTCCTGAACCTGGACGGCTTCCCCCGGGACTCAGTGGCCGCGTCCGACGAGGCGGCCGAAGAGCTGGCCTCGCTGCTGAAACGGGAGTTCGGCCAGTTCCAGCTCACGGAGCTGGAGAACCCGGGCCAGCCGTTCGACGTCGACTTCACGTTCGGCAGCGGCGGCAACGAGTTCCGCCTGGGTGAGACCGTCTCGTTCCGGGTGGTCTCCGATCGGGAAGGGTACCTGACCATCGTGGACCTGGCGCCCGACGGCACAGTGAGTGTGATCTTCCCCAATGAGTACGTGGCGGAGAACCGCGTGTACGCGAATCGGCCCACCGAGTTCCCGACGCCCGACATGAACCTCCAGTTCACGGCCATCGAGCCCGTGGGCCGCGGGGTGGTCCGGACGTTCGTGACGGAACGGCCGCTGGTCATGCCCTTCGCACAGGGTGCGGACGCCGCGGAGGCGGAGCGGATCTGGCAGGCGCTGCGGAACGCGGCGGGCCGATCGCCGATCCAGGGCAGTGACGCCATCCCGGTCCACAACTGGGCCACGTCGGCCATCGTCTACGAGATCCGGCGCTAGCCCGGGGGAGGGGAAGCGCTGAATGGAGCGGCAACGCTGGATCCTGGCAGGGGTGGCGGCGCTGCTGGCGGCAGGCGTGGCCCACGGCCTCACCCATATGCAGTTCTTCGACCCCATCTTCGGGCAGGCGGAGGACCGCACGCTGGCGTGGCGGCAGCGGTCGGTGGCCAGTGAGCCCCGGGACTCCAGCGAGATCCGCCTGGTCCTCCTGGATGAGGAGAGCGCGGAGAGCGCGCCGTACATCAGTCCGTTCCCACGGGGGGTGCTCGCCGATGTCATCGAAGTGGCGTCCGCCTTCGGCGCCGACGCCATCGGCCTCGACGTCTACCTCCAGCGCCGCTACCCGGAGCTGGACCCTGTGGGTGGCGGCGATGAACGGCTCCGGGCCGCCATCGAGAAGGCCGGCAACGTGATCCTGGCGGCGCCGCTGGCCCAGACTGACAGCGGGTGGGTCACGGAGCCGCCCGATCCCTACTTCGCCGAGGCGGCCGCCGGCGTGGGCTACGCCGAGATCCCCACGGCGTTCGACGTGGTCTCGGAGGCGACGCTGTTCACTCGAACGGTGAGCGACGGGTTGGTCCCGGGCTTCGCCCTGGCCACCTACGCCCAGGCCGAGGGGCTCGACGTCGACTCCCTCATGGCGTCCATCGAGGAGAAAGGGTACCTGGATCTGCCGGGGCTGCCCCGGGAGTTCGGCGGGCTGAAGGCGGACGTCCCCGTCCACAACATCCGGATCCTCTTCGCCGGCCCGCCGAGCCGACCCGCCCGGCTGGAGGTCGGCGCCGGGGGGCAGACCACGGGGACCGGCGCCGAGGGCGGCACGGGCGCGTTCACGGCCTTCGCATCGGAGGCCGTAAGCCTCCTGAGCGACCTGGTGGCCATGAACCCGGACCTGGTCAGCGATTTCTACGGCTTCGGCGACAACGTGGTCATGGTGGGGAGCGGGTTCCATCCGGAGGAGAAGTTCAAGACCCCGTTCTACGACGCGACCGATGAAGCCGGGAAGATCTACGGCTGGATGTTCGGGACGGAGGTCCACGCCAACGCGCTGCACGACCTCCTGACCGGGAAGTACGTCCGGCCCCTCAGCGACGCCCGGAACTTCTTCCTGCTCCTGATCCTCGCCGGGATCACGGCAGGCGTCACCTTCTGGCGGGGCGTCACGTGGGGCGCCATCGCGGTGATCGGGCTGTTCCTGGCCGATGCCGTCACCGCCTGGATCGCCTTTGACGCCACCTTCCTCCATGTGCCCGTGGTGGGCCCGGCCCTGGCCGCCGGCTTCGCGTTCCTGGGCTCCACCTCCTACATCAGCATCATCGAGGGGAAAGAGAAGCGGGCCATCCGGAGCGCCTTCGGGAAGTACCTCTCGCCGGTGGTAGTGGACGAGCTGGTGGCCGACCCGTCGCGGCTGAAGCTGGGCGGTGAGAAGCGGGAGCTGAGCATCCTGTTCAGCGACCTGGCGGGCTTCACGAGCCTCTCCGAGTCGCTGGAGCCCGACCTGCTGGTGGGGCTGCTGAACGAATACCTCGATGACATGGCGGACATCGTCATGAGCGAGGGCGGCACGCTGGACAAGTACATCGGTGACGCCATCATGGCGCTCTACGGCGCGCCGGCACCGCTCCCGGACCACGCCGTCCGGGTGTGCCGCACCGCGCTCCGGATGCAGCGACGGCTGGAGCAGCTGAACAGCGGGTGGGCCGAGGCCGGTCGGCCGCAGCTCGGGATGCGCATCGGGATCAACACCGGTCACCCCGTGGTGGGCAACATCGGCGGGGAGAAGCGGTTCGACTACACCGCCCTGGGCGACGCCGTGAACCTGGCCGCCCGGCTCGAGCCGGCGTGCAAGATCTACCGCGTGGACACCATGATCGCCCACGGCACGCGGGAGGCCGCCGGCGACGCCATCCGGACCCGGGAGCTGGACCTCCTGGCCGTGTACGGCAAGGAGGAGCCCGTCCCGGTGTACGAGCTGGTGGCGCTGGCCGGTGAGGAGCTGGGTGAGCGGGCGGAGTTGATCGAGCAGTTCGAGAAGGGGATCGAGGCCTATCGGAACCGCGACTTCGAGCTCGCGAAGACATACTTCGAGGCCGCACTCGAGATCGATGCGGAAGACGGGCCGTCCTTCCTGTACGTGGAGCGATGCAACGAATACATGACCAACCCGCCGCCGGCCGAATGGGACGGTGTGGAGCGGCGGCAGGTGAAATGAGGAAAGGGAGGGTCGCAATGCGGTCCATACACACGCGAATGGGATCCATCGTCCTGGCGCTCATGCTCACCGCGGGCGTGGCCGCGGCCGCCGTGGTGCTGCCGGCGGAGCCGGTGGCGCTGCTGGTGAAGTTCGAGGGTGACGTCAACGTCCAGCGGGCGGACGCCGAAACGTCGGAGGCCGGCGCCGTCGGCATGCAGCTGGTGCCCGGTGACCAGGTGGTGGTGGCCGCCGGCTCCGAAGCCGTGGTCCTCTACAAGACCGGCCAGCTGGTGAAGGCCGCATCGACGGTGACCATCGAGGCGGTGGAAACCGAGGAGTCGAGCAGTCTGTTCACCAACACCCTGCGCACCCTCGGGCAGGTGGCGAGCACCGACGCCCGGACCCAGCCGAACCGCCAGGGAATGATCCGGCCCATCGCCGGCGCGCCCGTCCCCATCGCGCCCCGGAACCGGATCAAAGTCCTCGACGTCCGTCCTACCTTCACCTGGTTCAGCGTGGACGGCACGTCGGAGTACATGATCCAGCTCCAGCGCCAGGGCGCCGACTCGCCGGCACCGGTCCGGTTCCAGGTGGGTGAGGACACCACGTGGACGCTCCCGTTGACCGAGCCGCCGCTGGTCCCCGGCGCCACCTACGTCTGGACCGTGGGCAGCCCCGCCGGCCGGGTGGCGGAGCCGAAGCGGTTCACCGTGGCCTCCGCCGAGGACATCGCCGCCGTACAGGAGGCCATGACAAACCTCATTGGCGCGGGGATCGACCCGGCCACCGATGGCCTCTTCCTCACCGCCCTCGCCTACCGCGACGCCGGGCTCTTCTACGAGGCGCACCGGGCCATCGCCGAGATCGAGGAGAACGGCAACGGCACCGGCCGCGCCTTCTTCATGCTGAAGGGCGAGGTGCTGGATACCCTCGGTATGGTCGACGCGGCGGCCCGGGCGTTCGACAGGGCCGAGGACGCGCCGTAGCCTTGACCGCCGCCAGCGTGCCCACGGCCACCGCGGACCGGGCGGTCCTTCTCCACGGGACCGGCTTCGACGCCACCGGGATCGCCGACGCCCTCGAGGCCGAGGGCGTCGGCGTCCGGTCCGCCGCCGACCTGTCCGTTCAGGTCGACGAGGCCGCCCCCGCCGTGCTGATCCTCGACCGGCAGCACGTGGAGCAGGTCGATGACGTGGCCACCGCACTCGACGCCCTCCCCGTCGGTGTGGTGGTGGTGGCGTACGGCGAGGTCGCGGAACGCGCCACCGCCGACCATGACCGGTTCTTCCTCGCCGTCCCCGAGACGGCCGACGAACGGACCGTCCTCAAGGTGCTCCAGGGCGCGTTCCGTCACGCCGCCGTCCGGCAGGGTGCCGCCCGGATGGAGCTGGAGCTGGAGAAGAGCCGGGGCGAGCTCGAGGAGCTGAACCAGATCGGGATGGCGCTCATGACCGAGCGCGACCCGGACCGGCTGCTCCGCAAGATCCTCGACCGGGCCATGTCCATGACCGGCTCCGATGGCGGCAGCCTCTACCTGGTGGAGGACGACCCCGAAGGCGACGGCCAGCGGCTCCGGTTCAAGCTGTCCGAGACCCAGTCGCTGCCGGACCTTCCGGCCATCGAGTTCACCCTGCCCATCGACCAGGGCAGCATTGCCGGGTACGTGGCGGTGAACAACCAGGCGCTGGTCATCGAAGATGCGTACAGCATCCCCGAGAGCGCGCCCTACTCCTTCAACCGCGGCTTCGACCAGGAGTACGGCTACCGGGCCAAGTCGATGCTGGTAGTCCCCATGGCCGACCACAGGGACGAGGTGGTGGGCGTGCTCCAGCTCATCAACCGGAAGCGGGACCCGGAGGCCGTGATCCACGACGAGGACTCCGTCGCCGAGCACGTCCTCTCCTACGGCCGCCACGAGGTCGGTCTGGTCCGCGGCCTCGCCGGCCAGGCCGCCGTCTCCATCGAGAACGCGCGGCTCTACGAGCAGATCGAGGACATCTTCGAGGCCTTTGTCCGGGCCGCCGTGGCCGCCATCGACCAGCGGGACCCGACCACCGCCGGTCACAGCGTGCGTGTGGCCGCCCTGACCACCCGCATCGCCGAGGTCCTGCCCCGGCTCTCGTCCGGCCGCTGGGCCGGGACCCGCATGAGCCGCGAGCAGATGAAGGAGCTCCGCTACGCCGCCCTCCTCCACGACTTCGGCAAGGTCGGCGTCCGCGAGCAGGTGCTGGTGAAGGCGAAGAAGCTGCCGCCCCACCTGTGGGAGCGGGTCGACGCGCGGTTCGACGTCATCCACCGGACCATCGAGCGGGAGTACCTGCGCCGGAAGCTTCGGGCCGTGGAGCAGGGTGAGCTGGAGGGGCTCGAGGCCGACCCCGACGCGCTGGACCAGGAGGTGCGCGAGAAGCTCCAGGAGCTCGAGGAGTGGCGCGAAGCCGTCCATCGGGCCAACGAGCCGTCGATCCTGCCCGAGGAGGGCGAGGCACTGCTCAACGTCATCGCCGGCGAGACCTTCGAGAACGTCCATGGGCAGGAGGAGCCCTTCCTCCACGACGAGGAGCACGCCTACCTCAGCATCCCCAAGGGCAGCCTGAACGAGCGAGAGCGGAAGGAGATCGAGTCCCACGTCACCCAGACGTACAATTTCCTGACCCAGATCCCGTGGACCGAGGAGCTGAGCGACGTGGCCACCATCGCCTACGGGCACCACGAGAAGCTCAGCGGCCGCGGCTACCCCCGGGGCGTCGGCGGCGACGAGCTCCCCGTCCAGACCCGGATGATGACCATCGCCGACATCTTCGACGCCCTCACCGCCTCCGACCGTCCGTACAAGAAAGCCCTCGGCGCCGACCGCGCCCTCGAGATCCTCGAAATGGAGGCCGGCGACGGCGACCTCGACCGCGACCTCGTGGGCCTGTTCATCGAGTCGAAGGTCTACGAAGAGGTCCTGGAAAAGGACTGGCGAGAGCTGTAGGCGACGTGGCGGGGGCCGCGGTCGACTCGGCCCCGGGGCTCCGGCCGGGTTCTTCCTTTCGGGCGCGCTCGATTCGCGACTGGGGGACTGGGGGTCTACGGCAACGTCACGGAGAGGCCGAGGGTCCAGTCCCGGGGGCGGGGGACGCGGTCGAAGAGCTCCCGGAAGCGGGGGTCGCTCAATGGGCGCGCTCGGTCACGCGGGCCGGGACCGCCCTGACCGAGTCCGGCTCCGTCGCGCCGATGGGGACCACGACCGTCGCCCGGATCAACGGTTTGCGTCGTTGGAACCGGTGGACCACCTCGTACGTCTCGAAGTCCAGGTACCGGATCTCGAACCCGAGCGAGGCGACCTCGACATCCAGCCCCCACCCGGAGCCCGACCGTCGGGTGCGCAGGAACGCGCCGTACCAGGCCGGCTCGGGACCCCGGCCGGTGAACCCATCGGCGGGGTCCAGCGGGCCGATCAACCCGGCCGAGAGCCCGACCGTGACCGTGCGCGGCCCGAGCCCCATCGCCCGCCCGGCCCGGGCGCCCACCCGGTAGGCGGGCCCGAACGGCCCCGTCGGATCGACGATGGCGTCCCGGCCCTCCCACGTAGTTCCGATCAATGCGGTGGTGCAGAGGCCGCCCCCGGTGAAGAGCGCCTCGCCGCCGGCCGCCAGCAGCCACGGACCCCGGGTCCGGGCTTCCACGCCCAACGTCAGCCCGGGCGTCACGGTGCACTGCTCGTTCGCCGGCTCGTACCAGTCGAGCCCTACGGTGATGGCGAGCGGCTCGCGGCCCGCCGCGTCCTGCCCGTGAAGGGGGATCGCCGCCACGCCGGAGAGCGCCAGGCCGCCCCCCAGGGCGATAGCGAGAATGCCATGGCGCATCGTGGCGCTCCTTCCCTCACGGAGACGTAGGGATCAGAACCGCCCGTACCCGCTGGCTGACTGCGTGACAATCGTCCTTCCGAACTCGCACGCCTGCAGTGGACCACAGCCGGTATCCCGGGTGCGCGACGAACACTGTGTACGTCCCTTCGCGATCGAATGCCGCGGCTCGCGAGAAGAAGCCGTCCGAATCCCCTTCGTACAGCACGAGCGAGTCCTGATAGGCGCCGTCGACCACCAGGCCTCGGGCCCCTTGCGCCAGCGGAGCGCCCGTCACGGAATCGTAGATCTCAGCTATCACGCTTGGTAGCGGCATATTGGTGCACGCCACGGGCCCCGTCGTGTCGCAGGCCGCGGCACTCGACACCGCCACGATGGCAGCTGCCAGGCGCACCATCCTCCGTGCCGACGGCAAGCAGCCGCCGATACCCAGCTCGTGTGTCGGACGCATGGCGTTCATGGAAAGGAGATGTCAACGCGAAGCAAGTCCACGGGCTCGCCAGGGGTCCATTCCTCCAGGGTCTCCGGCGTCCTCAGCCGCATTTCCAGCCTCTCACGAGATGAGCCCGGTGCTCTGTCCTGTATATGCTTCCGAGCCCGTTTTCTGTCAACGAATCCCGACCGTGCCCCTGCCCGGCGTGACGCAGCCGCGCTCGCATGTCACGATACTTCGGCATCACTAAACTAGCTCCCGGCCCCGAACCCCGGGACCCGCCACTCCACGCAGGCGAAGTGGCAGTCACCGCCGCACGACTCGCTCCGCTCCCTGGTCCGGTACTCGGGCTGGAGCGTGTCCACCACCACGGTGTCCGCGGTGCGGAAGGTCAGGATCGGACGGGGCGGGACGAAGTACGGGAAGGAAGAGAGGTCGTCCTCGCACGGCGCCTCCATCGTGTACTCCCGGACCCACAGCTCGGCGTGGTCCGCGCCGAGGACCTCGAGGGTGTACGCGTCGGGGATGTCACCCAGGAGCCGGGTCTGCAGCCCGTACGGACACGGGTCGCTGGTACAGGTGATGGCGATGTCGGTGCAGCCGACCACAGAAAGCGCCGCGAGCGCGGCCCCGACGGTCGTTTTTCCGCATGGCCCCCCTGATGAGTGGATTGCGTGAACCCTCCCGCGTCCACACGACGAATCCGGAGGGCCGGTTCTGTCGCGACGGTCCGGCGCCGGCGCCGGCCGGCTTAGCGGAGCACCAGCTCCACCACCACCGGCCGATGATCCGACGCCACCGGCTCATCCAGGAGCCTCCGGGTGACGACCTCCCACCGACCCTCCGGCCGGAACAGCACGAAATCGATCTCCCGGTCCGGGGCGTAGGATGGGAACGTCAGATGGTCGGCGCCCTTGGGCACGATGGCCCACCCGCGCGAGAAGTGGATCATGACGTCGGAGTCCGGCGTGGAGTTGAAGTCGCCGGCCAGGAGGGTGGGGATCGTTTCGTCGCTGAGGTGCTCCTCGAGGCGAAGGGCCTGGGCGAGCCGCTCGTCGTCGGTCCGGTAGAAGTGGATGCCCACGAACCGGATCCTGCGCCCCGTGGTCGGCGACGCGACCGTGACCGCCAACGCCGTGCGCGGCTCAGCGCCCGCCGGGAGCCGAAGGTTCCTCGACTCCGCGATGGGCCACCGGGACAGCAGCGCCATCCCGTACGCGCCGCCCTGGTACGGCATGAACGCCCCGAACACGGGCTCGAGGCCGGTGAGGCGCCCCAGCTCCGCCGCCTGGTGGACGCCGTCCGTGCGCGTGGCCGCGCTGTCCACCTCCTGGAGCGCCACCAGGTCCGGATCCACGGACCGTATGAGGTCGGCGATTCGCTCCAGGTCGACCACCTCGTCCACCCCCTCGCCGTGGTGGACGTTGTAGGCCAGCACCCGGATCGTGTCCCGGGCCGCGGGCACGGGGGACCCGGCGCCACCGTCCTCCACCATCCGCGAGGCGCCTCCACACGCCGCCGCGAGCGCCAGCATCATCAGGCCCGACCAGGCGGTGTTCCTCATTCAGTGGCAGCCATATGACTCCGTACCTCGCAATCCGATCCCCCAGTCCCCCAATCCCGCCCAACGACGAAGGGGCCACCCACCGGCAAGGTCGCCTCGCCCGGGGGATGCCCCATATCGCCGCCCCGGCGCAGGAGCGGCTGTCCTACCGGTCCCTGTCCGGCCCCGCCTCGGCGGCCGCGCCCGCCACCGCCAGGGGCACATCCCCCAGCCCGGAGTACTGCGGGTTCTGGCGCCCGTCAGTGGCCTGGCTCACGCCCCCCTTCACGAAGGAGGCCACCTCGACGAAGGTGACGATCCCGTTGCCGTCGGCGTCGGCGTCGCCGTTCAGGCCCTGGAGGATGTGGTGGGTGAATACGCCGTGGCCACCGCCCCAGCGTGCGTCCTCGAAGCTGAGCTCGTTGACGTCGGCGGCGGTCAGGGTGAGCCGGCGGGACGGGGTGAACAGGTCGTCGAAGGAGCCGCCGATGGGATTGCCCTGGGCGTCGGTCTCGCTCCCGCCGGTGCCGGCGGAGTGGCAGGCGTCGGCGATGACCACCACGCGCTCGGCGGAGATCTGGCGCCGCAGCGCGGTCTTCACGTCCCACATGGGGAACCCGGTGGAGGCCAGGGCGTCGATGTCGGTATCGACGGGGAAGAGGTACAGGTTGTCGGGCCGGTTCGGGTCGGGCGCGCCGTGGCCGGCGAAGTAGATGACCACGAGGTCGTCCCAGTCGGCCTGCTGGAGGAAGACGAACATGGCCTCGCGCATGGCGGCGCCGGTGGCCTGCTCGTCGGTCAGCAGGAGGATGTGGTCCTCGTCGAACGGACCGGCGGCGTCGGAGCGGAGGAAGTCGTGGATCGCACGGGCGTCGTCATCGGCGTAGTCGAGGTCGGGGATGAGCCCGTCGTCGTAGTCACCGATCCCGATGACCACGGCCCAGCGCTCGTCGATGCGGGGCGACGCGAAGGCGGTGCGGGTATTGCCGGCGCCGTCCCGGGCCACCACGCGGACCGAGTCCCGGTCCAGCGCCAGCGGGGTCTGGACGACGAACCGCGATGCCGGCCCCCGGGTGATCCCCAGCCGCTGGGCGTCGGCGGCGCTCAGCCGCTCGAGGGAGGCGGGCTCGCCCTCGACCTCCACGGCCACGTCAGCGCCGATGACCACGCCCTCGATCTCCACCAGGTTCGTGGCGTTCTGCTGCGCCTCGTGCTCCTCCCGGGAGATGACGCCGATCCCGCGGGTGGCCATGTCGCTGTCGGCCACGGGCTCGATCCGGGTCCCGAGGATGGCGAGGCCGGGGCCGCGGCTGCTGCCGCTCCGGCCCACTGCCTCCTCCACGGAGCCCGGGTCCGGCTGGAAGTAGCCCCGGGCGGCCCAGCCGTTGGCCTCCCAGTCATTCACGATGGCGCCGAGGAAGCCGGTCTCGGTGATCACTTCCTCGGCGGCGATCCGGATGGCGCCGGCCCGTGCGGCCTGGTCGGTGGCCTCCAGCTCCCGGCCGGAGCCGTGGGCCGTGGCCACTACGTTGCCCTGGTCGAGACGGAGCGCCCGGAGGCGGAGCTCGCTGGTGCCGGTGACGAGGGTGCCGGAGATGGGGTCCAGGTTCGTGCCCCACTCGGCCCGACCCAGGATCAGAACCTGAGCGCCGAAGTCGCGGCCGAGGCGGACGGCGGCGCCCTCGTCGCCATCGAGCGCCGCCTGGACCAGCTCGCGCTGCGCCGCGGTGTGGGCCAGCGCCGGGTCCACCAGCGGGAAGCCGGCCTCCAGCAGGAACGACGAGACCTCGCTCGCCGCCACGCCGGCGCTCCCGTTTTCGGGGACGAACACCAGCGTCCGGGGCAGCTCGCTCTCGAATCGGATCTCCTGGGCGTCGGCCGGGGCCGTCGCAAGAGCACCCACCAGTATCAGGCCCAGCGCTACCAGTCGCTTCATCAGCCTCCTCCTTCCACCCGCTCGAGGGCCGCCGCCGCGGCCCCGTGCCGTGGGAACAGCTCCAGGGCTCTCCTGTACATCTCCGCCGCCCGCGCGTCCTGGCCGTGTTCCTCGTAGGCCAGCCCGCGGGAGTAGGCGAGGACCGCCTCCACCGGCGGATCCGCGTCCCCGGCGGCCACCCGGGTGGGCAGCTCCAGGCCGTCCAGGAAATCGTCGGCCAGCGCTGTCACCAGGTCGAGCATCCGGTCGCGCCCGCCCTGCTGCCGGCTCGCCTTCTCCACCGTGCCGCTGGCCACATCCAGGACCCGGAGATCGATGCGGGCGCGCTCCGGCTCCAGGGCCACGTTGCCGATCACGATGTACTGGGCGCCCAGCAGCCTGCCGAGCTCCAGCGCCCGGGACTCGTCCATCCGCCCGGACAGGGCGAGCTGCCGGCTCTCGATGAGCTGCTGGATCTGCTGCCGGTCGACCACGTGGACCTGCGGCCGGTCCGCCAGCACCGTGGTGATCATGGTGGCGAGCCCGCGACCCACGGCGTCGGCGTCCTCACCGGTGAGGGAGAAAGCGTTGAAATCCAATACGGCGATGGTCGGGACCCGGGGTCCCTCCGCATCCTGCGCCGCCGCCGAAACGGGCAGCAGGAGCGCGAGCATCAGTAGGGCAAGCGGTGGAAACACGGGTACCTCCGCGTGACGCGCAGAACGAAGAAGGGAGAGCGCCCAAACGGGCAAGCCGTAAGGTAAAGCACCCGAGCGGATGGGAAAAGAAGAGCTAAGAGCTAAGATCTGAGATCTGAGAACTGAGATCTAAGGAATCGGATCTGCACGTCTGGATGAACGGTTCTTGCCCCGAACTCATCGCGTGGCCAACCTAGGTGCAGACCATTGACCGGGAACAAGTAATCATGCGCGTGACGATCGAATATTGCGGACTGTGAAACTATCTCCCTCGAGCCTCCAGGATGGCGGCACGGATCACGGAGGAGTTCCCCGACGCCGAGGTCGAGCTCATCGAGTCCGGCGGCGGTGTCTTCGAGGTGGAACGCAACGGCGAGTTGATCTATTCGAAGAAGCGGACGGGCCGGCACGCCGAGTGGGAAGAGGTGCGGGACCGGCTGGCGGAATGAGATGATACCTCGACACGCTCGTCCAGTGAGGAGGCCGTACCCATGAGCAAGCGAATCGCCATCAGCACAGGCGGCGGCGACGCCCCCGGGTTGAACGCCGTGATCCGGGCCACGGTACTCTCGGCGGTGAACCGTGGCTGGGAGGTCTACGGGATCCGGAAAGGGTATGGCGGGCTGCTGGGCGAGGACGAGATCGTGCGGCTGGACTCCCAGGCGGTCCGGGGAATCACCCATGTGGGCGGCACGATCCTGGGCACCACGAACCGGGGCAACCCGTTCGAATGGCCGGTGGAGGACGACGACGGGACCACCCGTGTCATCGACCGGAGCGACGAGGTCATCGAGAACTTCAAGCGCCGTGAGTTCGACGCCATGGTGGCCATCGGCGGCGACGGCTCGCTCCATATCGCCAACGAGCTGTGGAAAAAGGGGCTGCCGGTGGTGGGGGTCCCGAAGACCATCGACAACGACCTGGCCGCCACCCAGGTCACCTTCGGGTTCCACACCGCAGTGCAGACCGCGTCGGAGGCGCTGGACAAGCTCCACTCAACGGCCGAGAGCCACGAGCGAGTCATGGTGGTGGAGCTCATGGGCCGCCACACCGGCTGGATCGCGCTCTTCGCCGGCGTCAGCGCCACGGCCGACGTGATCCTGATCCCCGAGATCCCGTACGACGTCGCGAAGGTGTGCGACAAGATCCGGGAGCGGGACGCCACCGGCCGCCTCTTCTCCATCGTGGTGGTGGCCGAGGGCGCGAAGCCGGTGGAGGGCGGTGCGTCATTGGCCGAGGAGGCCGGGCCCGGCAAGGAGGCCCGCTACGGCGGGATCGCAGAGCAGATCGCCCACCAGATCGCAGAGCGCACGGGCAAGGAGACCCGGTCGCTGGTCCTGGGACACCTGCAGCGCGGCGGGTCGCCCATCGCCTACGACCGGTTGATCGCGCTCCGGTTCGGCGCCGCCGCCGTGCGCTACGTGGCCGACGGCGCCTACGGCACCATGGTGGCGCTGGACCCACCCGGCGTCCGGGCCGTCCCGCTCGTGGAGGCCACCCGCAGGACCAAGGCGGTACCGCTGGACTCGGACGTGGTGGAAACCGCCCGGGACCTGGGGATCTCCTTCGGCGACTGACGCGGGCGGGCCGGCAGGCTCCTAGTTGAGCCGGACCTCCACCGTCTCGCCCGTCTGCAGTACCACCGTCCGCCGGACGGTATGGGTGTCCTCCTCGTCCCGGGCGATGATGGTGATGGTGGTGGAGAAGCTCCCGTCCAGGATGAAGCGCTCCTCCCGATCGGGGCCCACGGTGCCCAGGAGCCGGGTGTCGGCGCCGTCGTCGATGGAGACGATCATGGGGTGGGGCATCTCATTGACCACCGCCACGGCGTAGCGCTGGCCGAGGTCGGCGTCCCTGGACATGCCGGCGCAGGCGGCGCCCGCGAAGGCGAGGAACGCGGCGAGGGCCAGGAGGCGAAGTCGTCGCATAGGGATCGGGTGCTCCTTCATCAGGGTCTGTTCCAGTCGAGGGCACGGAACCGCTCACCGGTCACGCCCTCCGATTCGCCGCTGGCGAGCCAGAGGAATACGCCCGTGGCGTCCTCCGGCGGGGCCGGCCTTTTCGGGTCCTCGTCGGGGTACGCTGCCCGGCGCATTTCCGTCCGCAGGCGGCCCGGGTCCACGATGTTGACGCGGATCCCGGCGTCTTCTTCCTCCAGCGCCAGGTTCTTCGACAGCGCTTCCACGCCCCATTTGCTGATGGCGTAGGCGCCCCAGCGTTTCCGTGCGATGTTCCCCACGCCGCTGGAGACGTTGATTATGGAGCCCCGTCCCGCTTCGCGCATCCCCGGCAGCACCGCCTGGATGGGGAGCAGCGTGCCCGTGACGTTGACGTCAAGCACCTCCCGCCATGCGTCCAGGGGGTGTTCCCGGAGCGGGACCCGGGGCCCGAGGATCGACGCGTTGTTCACCAGCGTGTCGATGGGGCCGAACCGCTCGGTGGCCCGGGCCACCAGCGAGGCCACGTCGGCCGCGTCGGAGACGTCCACGGCGCCCCACTCGACCTCGGTCTCATCACGGAGCGACGCCGCCGCCGCGGCCATGCGGTCCTCGCCACGGGCGCACAGCACCAGCCGGGCACCGGCGTCGGCGAAGGCGTCGGCCAGCGCCCGGCCGAGGCCGCGCGACGCGCCGGTGATGAAGGCGGTGTGGCCGGAGAGGTCGACGGCGCTCATCCGTTCGAGTCCCCGGAGGCGTCATCGGGCCGCGCGTCCTCGATGACGTCGGCCACGGCCCGGAGCTCGCGGCCGACCCGGACGAGCCGGTCCCGGGCGGTGAGGACGTAGGCGTAATCGAAGTAGGCGTTCACGGGGTCGTCCGCCCCCACGTACTGCTCCAGGATGAGTGCGTCCATACGCTCTTTCAGGTGGCCGAGGACCACGTCGAGGGCCCGCAGCAGCCGGTCCTGCTCGGTCAGGGAGGCTACGGACACGTCGCCCTGGAGCGGGAGCCGTTCGTCCAGCGCCGCGAGCGCCTCCGGTGGCGCGGCCACGCCCCCACGACCGGCGTCGAGCATCCGCTCCGCCGCCGAGTTCAGCGCCGTGATCTCTTCGTATGTCAGCTCCAGGATCATCCCGCTCCCACGCACATCCGGTGTCTATGCCGTCTACCGTTCAGGATACATGCCAGTGTCCCGGGGGTTCCTTCCGCTCCGCGGTCTCCCGTCGACATTCTGCCTGTCAGTCGGGACCGGCACCGAGCCAGTCGGCCAGCACGAGGCCGGCCAGGAGGTCCAGGACCACGTGAGCGATCATGGATGGGTACACGCTGCCGGTGATGAGGAACGGGGCCGTCAGGATGAGGCCCAGGAGGATGACCCGGAGTACGCCGAGCAGGCCCTGGTAGGCGTGGGTCACGGCGAAGGCGGCCACGCTGATGACCACGGCGATCGTCAGGCTGCCGGAAGCCTGGTGAATCGCGGCGATGAGAAAGCTCCGGAAGACCAGCTCCTCGGCGATGCCCGCGGACACGGAGAGCCCGGCAAAGGCAATCTTCTCCGGGGTGGTCCGGGGGATCAGGTAGTCCACCAGCTCGCTCTCGGAGACGTCCAGCGCCCGGCCGGCGGCCATGATAGTGAGGCCGGCCAGCGTGGTCAGTCCTGCCGAGCCCAGGAGCACGGCTGAGGAGATGGCCTCGAGGCGCAGGTCGGTGCGGGTAAGCCCGCTGTGCTGCGCCGCCAGCATGGCCAGGATCGCCATGATCCAGACGGCGAGGGCCGACGAGAAGTATACGCCCTCCCGCTCCGCCTCGGCGGGCAGCTGGTCGAGGAGCCGGGCCTGGAGGATCATGAGCGCCGGGAGCGGCCCGAGGAGGAAGGTGGTCAGCGCGCGGACCGGCCACGCCAGTCCGTGAAGACTGAGCCAGATCCCGAGCGTAACCACCAGGACCAGGAGCCCGAGCGCCCGGCCCAGAGCCCGGTTCATGAGAGCCACCTCCGGGCCGCCGGCGCCAGGAGCGCCAGGACGGTTCCCGTCACGAGCCCGAGACCGGTGTCGACGGCGTAATGGACACCGGCGTACACGGCGCCCACGGCGATGCCCAGGGTGGCGAGCGCCAGGATCGGCGCGCTGGCGGGCATCTGTCGCAGGGCGTTCCCCGTCTGCACGGCCGAGAGGGCCACGTGGGAGGACGGGAACGCCGTCCCCGCGCTGGCGCCGTGCCCGAGCACGAAATGGACGCCGGCATAGAACAGACCGTCCGAGACCGGTTCCCCCGGGGCAGGGAAGACGAAGTACGGACCCTTGACCGGGAAATATACGAACACGGTGTAATGGATGGTGAAGGCCAGGAGCATGGCGAACACGGTCTGGTGGAACGCTTCCCGCCCCCGTCGGATGTAGACCACGGCAGGGTACACGTAGAGGATGGCGAAATAGGACAGATACGCCAGGTGCAGCGGCTCCGACACCCACGGCGATGGCCAGCGCCGGGCCATGGTGACCGATGGCTGCCCGCCGAAGACGGTCTCCTCCCAGCCCTGCACCATGAGGTCGAAGTAATGGCCGCCCCAGGCGGCGGTGTTCAGGATCGGGAGCTCCAGGTAGAGGCAGGGCATCACCACGAGCGGATACCAGTCGATGAGCAGGCCCGTCCAGCGGCGCCGTCGCGATGTACCGGGCGCGGTGGCGTGGGCCGCGAACTGGTGGATGGGGTCCAGCTTGCCGGCCAGGAGAGCGGTGCCCACGCTCAGGTGGACGAGGAGGAGCAGGAGGCCTACGGGGGTGGTGTGGGGCGGGGCCAGGGCCAGCCCCGCAAGGATGAGGTACCCGCCGATTACGCGGTCGACGGGCCGTGCGATGGAGTCAGCCAAGCTCCTGGCCGTACACGCGGTACGTCTTGAAGACGTGCGCACCCATGCGCTCCATCCCCCGGCGCATCCCCCAGTTGTCCTCGAGGATCCAGCCGGCCTCCGCGCCATCGATCCCTACCTCCATCCCGTTTTCGAACATGCGGAGGTAGAAGAGCGCATCGATGCCCTTCCGCCGGTATTCGGGCTTCAGCCCCAGGGTGAAGACCCGGACCCGGTCGATCTTCCGGCGATACCAGAGCAGCTTGAAGATCCCGAAAGGGAAGAGGCGGCCGTTCACGTGCTTCAGCGCCTGGTTGTAGTCGGGCAGCCCCAGTGCAAAGCCCACCGGCCGGCCGTGGACCTCCGCCATGAAGGCAAACCGCTCGTCGATGATGGGCTTCAGCTCTTCGGCCAGGTGCCGGATCTCGGCGTCGGTCAGCGGCGCGAACCCCCAGTTCCTCTCCCACGCGCTGTTGTAGATTTCCTTGACCAGCTCCACCTCTTCATCCAGGCGCTTCAGCTCGACCTGTCGGACCACGAGGCCGTCGATACGGCTGGTCATCCGCTTCACGCCCTTCACCAGCCGCTCCGGCGGTGCAGTGGACTTGAGCCAGTAGGAGAGGAGGTCCCTGGCTTTCTCCCACCCCGCACCCTCGAACAGCGCGCGATAGTACGGCGGGTTGTGGCCCATGAGCAGGGCGGGCGGCTCGTGGTAGTTGTCCAGGAGCACGCCGGGGCTGTAGAGCTCGTCGTTGGTGGACAGGTTGAACGGCCCGATCGCGCGGGTCATCTGCCGCTCGCGGAGCCAGTCCGAGGCGGTCTCCAGAAGCAGGTCGGCCACGGCCTGATCGTCCATGGACTCGAACAGCCCGATGAAGCCCGTCCGGGTCTGGTGGAACTCGTTGTACCGGTGATTCACGGCCGCGGCGATGCGGCCCACCACCTCGCCGTCCCGGACCGCTAAGAAGAACTCGGTGTCCGCGTGCTGCTGGAACGGGTGGTCCGCGTCCATGAGCTTGCGGACGTCGGACATCAGCGGTGGAACCCACGCGTCGTCGTTCGCGTAGACGTGCCAGGGGAACCGGATGAAGCGGTTCCGGCCGGCCCGGTCCCGGACGGGGACCACTACTGTGCTCATGGCTATAGGACGGCCATCGCTTTCCCGACCTGGGCGAATGCCTCCAGGACCTGGTCGACATGGTGGTCCTCGTGGGTCGCCATGAGCGAGATCCGCAGCCGGCACGAGTCCTCGGGGACGGCCGGCGGCGTGACCGGGTTCGTGAAGACGCCGGCGTCGAAGATCTCCTTCCAGAAGACCAGCATCCGGTCGAGCTCGCCGATCACCACCGGGACCACCGGTGTCTCGCTAGTGCCTATGTCATAGCCCAGCGCCTTCAGCCCTTCCTGCATCCGGCGGGTATTGTGCCAGAGCTTCTCGACCCGTTCCGGCTCCGACCGGAGCACGTCCAGCGCCGCCTGCACCGTGGCCACGGCCGACGGTGGCATACTGGCGCTGAAAATCAGGGGTCGGGCGTGGTGCTTCAGGTAGTGGATCACGGGCTCCGGCCCCGCCACCACACCGCCGATGGAGGCCAGCGACTTGGAGAACGTGGTCACGATCAGGTCCACGTCGTCCACCAGCCCGTAGTGCTCGGCGGTGCCGGCGCCGCGGGCGCCCAGGACGCCGAAGGCGTGGGCGTCGTCCACCACCACCTTGGCGTTGTACTTCTTGCCGAGCTCCGTGAGGCTCGGGAGATCGGCGATATCACCCTCCATGGAGAAAATGCCATCGGTGATGATCATCTTCCCGGCATCCTCGGGCACCTTCTTCAGGAGCCGCTCCAGGTCCGCCATGTCGCTGTGGTGATACTTGTGGGTCTCGCCGTGCGAGAGCCGGCAGCCGTCCACGATGCTGGCGTGGTTCAACCGGTCGCTGAAGATGTGCTCGTTGCGCCCCACCAGCGCCCCGATCACGCCCAGGTTCGTCTGGAAGCCCGTGCTGAAGATCAGCGCGTCCTCCTTGCCCAGGAATTCCGCCAGGTCCTGTTCCAGCTGCTCGTGCAGGTCCAGCGTGCCGTTCAGGAACCGGCTGCCGGTACACCCGCTCCCGTATTGACGCAGGGCAGCGTCGGCCGCGGCCATGACCTTCGGGTGGTGGGTCAGGCCCAGGTAGTTGTTGGACCCGACCATGATCTTCCGGTGGCCCTCCACCACCACCTCGGTGTCATGGGAGTTCTCTATGGCCCGGAAATACGGGTAGTACCCGGACGCCTGGACCTCCCGGGCCTGCGTATAGTTACGGCACTTTTCGAATAGACTCATCAACCCCCCGATCTCATCACTTCAGCGACTCACAGCCAGCCGTACGTTCGGTACCAGTCGGCGGTTTCCCGCAATCCGTCTGCCAGGACCACCTCCGCCTCGAAGCCCAGCTCCTGTCGAGCCGTCTCTGTCTCGCATAGCCATTCCGCCATCAGTTCCTTCGCCTTGTCCCGGTCGAATATGACCGGCCGGCGCGTCAGCCGGGCCACGCCTTCCGACACCGCTGCCGCAGTCTTCACCACCGCGACGGGCACGCGAATCCGGCGCCCGCGTCGGCCCATCGTTTCGGCCATCAGCCCCAGGATCTCGTCCCAGGCGTAGGCTCGGGGCTCCGCCACATGGTAGACGCCCGTGGCGCCCCGGACGTTCGCCGCCGCCACCATGGCCGCGGCCAGGTCCCCGGCGTGGACCAGCTGAACCCTCCGGTCCGGCGGCCCCACAACCGGGAGGATGCCGGAGCGGGCGAGCCGGAAGAAGGGCAGCAGGTCCCGATCCCGGGGGCCGTAAACCGCCGGGGCGCGGATCACCGCGCCGCCCGCCGCCCGCTCGAGCACGGCTCGCTCCCCTGCCCGCTTGCTCCGGCCGTACGCGGTGAGCGGTCGGGGCTCGTCCCCCGGTCGGACCGGCCGGCCCTCCGCGGGTCCGACCGCCGCCAGAGAGCTGAGATAAACCAGTCGCTGGTCGCCGCCCTCCGCTTTGAGAGCAGCGACGAGATTCTCCGTCCCTTTCGCGTTGATCCTGTGAAACGTGTCCGCGTCGAGCGCTCGCGTCGCGGCGGCCATGTGGAGCACCGTGCGGGTGCCCGCGACCGCCTTCCGGAGCGAGGCCTCGTCGCCCAGACTGCCCATCACCGTCTCGAACCCGTGCCTGTCCAGGAACGAGGTATCGCTGGTCTCGCGTACGAGGACCCGCGCTCGGGCGCCCTGTGCCGCCAGCGCTTCGACGAGGTGCGACCCGACGAACCCGGTCGCGCCGGTGATGAGAATATCCGTCACAACGTGCCGTTGAAGGTGGGCGCCCGATCCCAAAAAGGCAATGACGGGAGTGGCTCCCCGATGGGACGGGACTTGCACGCGCTGGGGGCTGCGACCAGCTTTCCCGACCCCGAACTCGCGCACCGAAGGAGGACCCCGTGGCGCTTCTCGATGAGCAGCAGATCCGCGCTGGACTCGACCACCTGCACGGCTGGACCCGTGAGGGCGACGTGATCCGCAAGACGTTCACGCTGGACTCCTTCCCGGAGGCCATTGAATTCGTGAACCGGATCGCCGAGCGGGCCGAGGCGGCGGACCATCATCCGGATATCGACATCCGGTACGACCGTGTGGCGTGCGCCCTGTCCACCCATAGTGAGGGAGGGCTCACGGTAAAGGACTTCGACATGGCGGCGGAGATCGACGAGCTCCGCTGAGGGCCCGTCACGACGCCACGTCCGCCAACAGCGTTGCCACCACGTCCACGGTGTGATCGAGCTGCGCCTCCGTGATGGTGAGCGGGGGCGTGAACGCCAGCGCCGCACCCTCGGGGAGGAGGATCACGCCTTCGCGAAGCGCCGCCGCGGCGAGCCGGGCGGCCGTGCCCTCGGGACCGGTCACCGACAGCGCCCGCATCAGCCCCAGGCCCCGGGCCGACCGCGCCGCCGGGTACCGGGCCACCAGCGTATCCAGCGCTTCGCCCAGCCGACGGCCGAGCCGGTCCGCGCGCTCCACCAGCCCCCGGCCCTCGATTTCGTCGAGGTGGGTCAGTGCCGCCGCACACGAGACCGGGTTCCCGAGGAACGTGCTCGTGTGGATCGCCTCGCCGGCCGATGGCGGCCACGCGTCCATGGCCGCGGGCGAGCCCACCACGGCGCTCAGCGGGAGCCCACCGGCCAGCGACTTCCCCAGCACAAGCAGGTCGGGCACCACGTCCCAGTGCTGGCAGGCGAACCATCGCCCCGTACGGCCCAGCCCCGTGTAGACCTCGTCGGCGATCAGGAGCACGTCCTCGGCGTCGCACAGCTGTCGGAGCCCCGGGAGGAACGCCGGCGGCGGCACCACGATTCCGCCCCGTCCCTGCACCGGCTCCACGATCACGGCGCCCACCGGGTGTGGCCCCGACCGAGCGACCTCGATGGCGCCGCCCACGGCGTCCAGCGAGGCGTCGGTGCCGTCGGTCCCTGCCCCGGGGAACGGCGCGAACCGGACGCCGTCGAAGAGCTGGTCGGCGAAGGGCGCCCGGAACCGCTCGCCGGACGTGACGCTGAGAGCTCCGTAGCCGAGCCCGTGGTAACCGCCGTGGAACGCCACGATGCCGGGCCGGCCCGTGGCCATGACGGCCGTCTTGAGCGCCGATTCCACGGCGTCGCTACCGTTGGCCGAGAGGATCGAGACCGAGAGGTCGCCGGGGGCCAGAGCCGCGAGCCGCTCCAGCAGCGTGACCTTCACGTCCGCGGGGTGCACGTCGCCCATGGCGTGGGGCAGGCGACGGAACTGGTCGGCGACCGCCCCGGCCACCGCCGGGTTCCCGTGGCCCGCAGCGCTCACCCCGAAGCCGGCGGTAAGGTCGATGTAGACGTTCCCGTCGGCGTCCTGCACGTTCGCGCCGGCGGCCTCCGCCCAGAAGATCGGCCCGGCGCCGCCCAGCGCGGTGATGTTCCGGCTCTCCACCGCGCCGAGCCGCTCCGCCAGCTCCCGGGATCGAGGGCCGGGGATCGGGGTGTGGAGCCGGGGGAGCTCCTCGCCCGGCGCGTTCATCATCCGGTCAGTAGCGCTCGGCCAGGTAGGTGATCACGGCGCCCAGGATCAGCCCGGCGATGAACGTGGCGCCCAGGACCGGGCCGCTACCGGCCTTGGGCAGCCGGCGCGCCGTGGCCGGCTCCGTCGGCCCCCCGGCCGTGGTCTCACCCTCGGCGGCGGCCTCGGCGGCGGCCTCGTCGAGCTCGGTCGCGAACTGGCACGCCGGGCATTCGGCCTCCTGGTTCTCCAGCGCCGTCCTGTTGCGGAAGCCCAGGGGCGCCCCACATTCCGGGCAGCGGTGTCCGGCGGGTCGGGGCTCGATCCCGTCGTAGAGGGCCCGACGAGAGATGTCGAGCTGATCGGCGATTTCGGACACTGACGCATCCGTCTCCCAGTAGAGGCGGTTGAGCTCAGCGGCCGTGTTTGAGTCCGCCATGGTTGGCTCCCGTACGGTGGATGGGTGCAGCGGTCAAGATAGAAACGTCGCAAGGCGTGGACCAGAGGCCGGGCGTGGCGGGTCGGGGCGCCGACCGGGAAACCCTCTGTCTCCCACGCGCGTAGGGCACAGAGCGAGACGAGTTCGACGAGGTCAGAGAGAAGGTAGGCAGCCATTTCATCCATGTACGGTGCACTCCTGATCGCGGCGCTCCAGACGGTCAACGTCAACGTCGAGGTCAACGCCGGGCCATCGCCGGACACGCTCCGGCCCCAACCGGACTCCGCGGACTACGCCACGGCGTACGAGAGCGAGGCCGCCCGGGAGCTGGTCCGGCTCGCCCGGGGGCACCGGGGTGTGATCGATGCGTCCGTCTTCCACTACACGGCCACCTCCCACCAGCGGGTCTCCGTGGGGATCCGTGCGCTGCGGCGGGAGCGCATCCTCTACCGGCGGGAGACGGCCACCACGGTGGAATGGTGGCGGGACCGACCCAGCCGCGTCCGGGTCGAGGGCGCGCGGGAGGCCGTGCCGGTCGCCGTGCCCGGGTTGCACGTCCCCGAGGGGTTGGAGGAGTGGGCCCGGAGCTTCATGCCGAAGCCCGGCGACGATCGCCTCTTCGCCGCCACCACGGAGGGCGGCTTTTCCTGGCATCCGCTGGTGGAGGGCGGCGAGGCGCTGTACCGGTATGCCGTAGGGGACACCACAGTAATCCGGCTCCCGGACGGTGAGGAGGTCCGGCTGGTGGAGCTCCGGGCGATCCCGAGGGCGCGAGACGTCCGCGTGGTCACCGGGTCGTTCTGGATCGAGCTGGAGAACCACGCCATCGTCCAGGCGCTGTTCCGCCCCGCCCGGGAGTTCGACCTGGAGCGCGACCTGGCCCGATTCGATCCCGATGACGCGGGCGACCTGGACGATGTCCCCGCCGTCTTCAAGCCGATCATCTTCGAGATCGATTACGTGACCGTGGACTACGGGCTCTGGGAGATGCGGTGGTGGATGCCCCGGCACATGGGGTTCCACGGGTCGCTGCGGATGGGGGCGGCCACTTTCCCCGTGTCTCTGGAGATCCGCTACTCCGACTACACCGTGGAGGCCGACCGGTACGGGCTGCCGGAGCTGCCGCCGGTGATCCGGGAGCTGGCCGGCGACAGCACGGTCCGGCCCCGGCCGTACGAGCATGGCGTGATCGTGGAGGTGGCCGACTCCGCCGAGCTGATGGATAGCCCGCTGCTCCTGGAATCCTTCTACTCCCCGGCCCAGGCACTGATCTCCGCGGGCGAGCTCCGGGACCTGACCGACCGCCTGGGCCTGCTCCCGCCGGCGCCGTGGGAGGCCGGCCGGCCCCGCTTCACGCCGCCGTGGGTCCCGGGCCGGGGGCTCCTGCGCTACAACCGGGTGGAAGGACTCTCCGCCGGCGCACGTGTGGACTGGGACCTGGGCCGACTCCGCCTGGGCCTGACCGGCCGGCTCGGCGCCGCCGACCTGGAGCCCAATGCCGAGCTGGGCGTGGTGATCCCGACGCTGCGCCGGAGCTGGCGGGTGGCCGGCTACCGCCGGCTCGCGGTGGCCGACCCGTCGCTGCGGCCGTTGGGCCTCGGGAACTCGCTGACGGGTCTCCTCTTCGGCCGCGATGACGGCAGCTACTTCCGGGCCGCCGGCGCCGAGGTCCGGGTGAGCCCCGCGGCCGGCACCGGCTACACCGCCCGGCTCTACGCCGAGCGACAGCGGGGCGCCACCGTCCACACCGACTTCAGCCTCCCGCACCTCTTCGACGCCACCCGGGTCTTCCGCCCCAACGTCGCCGCGGACCCGGCCGATCAGCTCGGCCTGGCGGTCACGGTGGGCGGGGAGCGAGGGCTGAACCCCGCGGGCTTCCGCTGGGGCGGCTGGCTGGACGTGACCGCCGAGACCGGCACGTACACCTTCGTCCGGCCGGGCCTCACGCTCCGGGCCTCCGGCCCCGTTCTCGGCCTGCTGGTCGGCATGGAGCTGGCCGGCGGGACCACCCTCGCCGACGGCGACGCCTCCACCCAGGCGGCCTGGCTCCTGGGCGGGACCGGCACGCTCCGGGGCTTCCACGGCGGCGCCCTGGCGGGGCCCGACTACGGGAGGGCCCGGGCGGAGCTCGCCAACGTCTTCCCCGCCGTCCGGCTGGCCCTCTTCGCCGACGCCGGCTGGGCCGGCACCGCCGACGCGTTCGTGGAGGAAGACATCGCCCTCTCCGCGGGGATCGGCGCCAGCCTCCTGGATGGACTCCTCCGGGTGGACCTGGCCCGTCGGATCCAGCCCACGGTGGGAACCCGCCTCGAGCTCTATATCGACGCCCTCTTCTAGCGGGTCGGCCGACGCACCGGTGCCGCCCCCCGGACTGGCGCGCCGGCCCTCGGGTCACCACCTTCGCCCTGTGATCTATCCACCGGCACTGCGCCCCGGGGACCCGGTGGCGCTCATCGCGCCCGCGGGCCCCGTGGACGCGGCGACCATCGAGCGGGCCACCCGCCGCTGCCGGGAGTTGGGCCTCGAGCCCATCCCGGGGGCCGGCGTCCGGGCCCGAAAAGGGTACCTGGCCGGCTCAGACCGGGAGCGGGCCGACGACCTCACCCACGCCATCGAGGGGGAGGCCGCGGGCATCTGGGCGCTCCGGGGCGGCTACGGTACGCTCCGCACCCTGGAGCACGTGGACCTGACACCGCTCCGGGAGCGGCCGAAGTCCTTTATCGGGTTCAGCGACAACACGGTGGTCCACCTGGCCCTTTTCCGGGAGGGGCTGGTCTCTTTCCACGGGCCCCACGCCGGCTACGAGTACTTCCCGCCGGCCACCGAGGCCGCGTTCCGGGCTGTGGTCATGAGCACGGGGCCGGCGGGCGCGCTGCCGGTCCCCGACTCGGCCCGACCCCGGGCCGTGGCGGCGGGCGCCGCCGAGGGTCCGCTGGTGGGCGGCAACCTATCGCTCCTGGCCGCCACGTGCGGGACCCGGTACCAGCCCGATGCCCGCGGCGCCATCCTCTTCATCGAGGACGTGGCCGAGCCCCTCTACCGCATCGATCGGATGCTGACCCAGCTCCGGCTGGCAGGGCTGTTCGACGACGTGGCGGCGGTGGCCTTCGGCCAGTTCAGCCACATCGACGGTCTCGCCCGTCACGGCGTGCTGGACCCGGAAGCCGACGCCGGGGACGGGGACCCCGACGGCGGACGGTCCGGGGTCGCTTCCTCGCTCCATTCCCTGTTCACCGAGCTCACGGAGCCGCTGGGCGTGCCCGTGGCATTCGGTTTGCCCTTCGGTCACGGGCGGGAGAACTGGACACTGCCGCTGGGCGTGCCCGCCCGCCTCGACGCCGGGGCGGGGACCCTGGAGCTCCTGGAGGGCGCCACTACGGCCACCCACGAGAAGGCCGACGAGGAGGCCGACGGATGAACCGGATCTACACGCGCACGGGCGATGAGGGCGAGACGGCACTCTTCGGCGGCGGGCGCGTGCCCAAGTCCGACGTCCGGGTCGCGGCCTACGGGACGGTGGACGAGCTGAACGCCGTCATCGGCTGGGTCCTGACCCGGTTGGACGACGCCGAGGTGGCCGAGCGGCTGACCGCCATCCAGCGCGACCTGTTCGCCCTCGGCGCGCACCTGGCCACCCCGCCCGACGCCCGATCCCGCGACCACCTCCCGGCGCTGCCCGAGGACCGGGTGGCCGAGTTCGAGGCGTGGATCGATGAGACCGACGACGAGCTGGAGCCGCTGAAGTCGTTCATCCTTCCCGGCGGCGTGGAGGCCGGTGCAGCGCTTCACCTGGCCCGGACCGTGTGCCGCCGGGCCGAGCGGGCGGTGGTCGAGCTGCCCGATGGCGCCGTGGACCCGGCGATCACCGTATACCTGAACCGCCTCTCCGATCTCCTCTTCGTCTGGGCCCGCCTGGTGAACCATCGGGCCGGCGCCCGGGAGACGCCCTGGCAGAAGTGACGGACCCCGACCGGGAGGCGAGCACGGACCCCGACCCGGACGACCCGGACCGCATCGTGACCGGCGGCGTGGAGCCCGACCGGGCCGAGGCCATGGGCCGGCGACTGATGCGCACGGCGGGCCGTCTCGGCATGGACGAGCCGGCCCGGGCGCTGGTCCTCGACGCCTTCAAGGTGGCCATGAAGCCCCGGCTGGCCCGGATCCAGGAGGACCACGACCCGGACTACCTGCACCCGGCGCGTACCGCGCTGATCCTCATGGATGATACCGGCGAGGCCGACACCGTCACCCTCGCCGCAGCGCTCTTCACCGAGACCCGGGACCCGACGTTCGCCGCCCGCCCCGATGCCATGGAGCGGGTCAGCCCCGACGCCGCCCGGCTCGCGGCGCAGATCCCGGTGCCGGACCACACCGACCGGCTGCTGGAAACGCTCCTGGCCCTGCCGGACCCGGGTATCCGGGTGGCCGCCGCCGAGCGCCTCGATCACGCGCGCCACCTCCACCTCCGGCCGGAAGGCGAATGGCCCGCCGGGCACGCGGTGACCCGGGACGCCTACGTACCCGTGACTCGCCGCGTGGACGCCACGCTGGCCGCCCGGCTGGAGTGGTGGTGCGACATGTTCGAGCGCCGGTTCCTGGAGGCGTGACCGGGCTGGCACCATCGCCCGGGGGCTTGCACGAGTCCGGAACCTCTTACACTATTCGGCCGCCCGCTAACGGACGAAGCCCGGAGGAAGCAGTATGCCATATATCATTGCGGAACCGTGCATCGGGACCAAGGACGCCAGCTGCGTCGAAGTATGCCCCGTGGACTGCATCTACGAGGGCGAGGACCAGTTTTACATCCACCCGGATGAGTGCATCGACTGCGGCGCCTGTGAGCCCGAGTGCCCGGTGACGGCGATCTTCCCCGATACCGACGTCCCCCCGGAGTGGACCGACTACATTGAGAAGAACGCCAACTACGAGTACCCCTAGACGACGGCGGGCTCTCCCTCTCCTCCTACTCGTCGTCGCCGCGGCCTGCGGCGCGCCGCCCGACCCCCCGCCCGACCCCGACACCGTGGCACAGGAGATCACCGCCATGCTCCGCGCCTCCGCCGAGGCGTGGACCCGGGGCGATCTCGACGGCTTCCTCGATGATTACGCGCCCGACGCCACCTTTGTCGGCTCCTCGGGGCTGATCCGGGGACTCGACACCATCCGACAGGCCTATATCGATGGGTACTGGAGCACGGGGATGCCCGAGCACGGGCTCCGCTACGAGATGATGGAGGTCCGGCCGGAAGGCGCCACCACGGCGCTGGCTGTGGGCCGCTTCATCCTTTACGACCGGGAGACCGACGGAACCGGGGCCACCGGCGTCTTCTCCCTCACGCTCCGGGAGACCGAAGACGGCTGGAAGATCGTGCACGACCACTCCTCGGCCGACGGGGACTGACGGCCGGTCGAGGGGGCCGGTCAGGGGGTGCGGCTAGAACCCGGCGCGGCGCAGAGATTCGAGCTGAACCGCGTTCTCGACCCCGTTGTCGGGACTGATCTCGGGGGTCGGGGCTGGTTGGCGGCTGCGGTTGAAGAAAACGCCCACTACCAGCGCGGCAATAGCCAGCAGACTGACACTCAACGTGCGAATCGTGCCTCCCGGGAAGAGAAGGATCCGGTGTGGAGTGGGGCAATGATACAAGGAGCGGCGGAGCGGCGCCATGGTTGAATCTGCGAGGAACGGACAGGACGGCATCAATTCGGGCGACGCTGTGGCCCTGGCCCGTGCGCTCGTGGCCACCCCATCGGTGAACCCGGCGCTCGACCCGGCGGGGGCGGGCGAGGCCGAGGTGGCCGGGCTGGCCGCGGGGTGGCTCCGGTCCTGGGGGTTCGCTGTGGAGCTTGTGGATGCCGCCCCCGGGCGGCCGAGCGTGCTGGCGTGGCTGGAGCGCGGCGAGGGTCGGTCGCTGATCCTGAACGGGCACCTGGACACGGTGGGGGTGGAGGGGATGGTCATCGACCCTTTCGACCCGGTGGTCCGTGACGGCCGGCTCCGGGGCCGGGGTTCGGCGGACATGAAGGGTGGCGTGGCTGCTGCGTTGGCCGCCGCCCGCGGCGCCGCAGCCGAGGGGTTTACCGGCACGCTGATCGTGGCGCTCACGGCGGACGAGGAGGAGGCAGGGCGGGGCGCTCGGCGGCTGGTGGAGGAGGGGCTTCGGGCGGATGGCGCCGTGGTCTGCGAGCCCACGAGCCTCGACATCATGCCCGCCCACAAGGGATTCACGTGGATCGAGCTGTTCTTCCGGGGCCGCGCGGCCCACGGCTCGCGGCCGGACCGGGGCGTGGACGCCATCCGCCACGCCGGCCTGTTCCTGGCGGGTCTCGGCGAGCTGGAGTCCACGCTGGCCGGGCGGGACCCCCATCCGCTCCTGGGCGCCGGCTCGGTGCACGCCGGGACGATCCGGGGCGGTACGGCACCTTCGGTCTACCCTGACGGGTGCACGCTCACCCTCGAGCGGCGCACGCTGCCGGGGGAGGCCGCGGAGGCGTTCCGGACGGAGGTGGAGCTCGCCCTGGGCCGGCTCCGGGCGGAGGTCCCGTCGCTGGACGCGTCGCTGGAGGTGACGCTGCACCGGAACGGGAGCGAGGTCGCGCCGGACCACCCGCTGGTCACCGCCGTGGCCGACGCGGCCCGTACGGCCGGGCTCGACCCCGCCGTGGGAGGGATGACGGCGTGGGTGGAGGCGGCGACGTTCACCGAGGCCGGCACCCCGGCCCTCTGCTTCGGCCCCGGCAGCATCGATGCCGCTCACTCCGCCGATGAGTCCGTGGCCGTCGACGAGATCCGGGCCGCCCGGAGAACGCTCACGGCGCTGATCCGGGGGTTCCTGTCATGACGGAGCGGGCGAGCCGTGCCGTGGAGGCGGCGCTGGCGTGGTTGAAGACCCGGGACGCGCCCGAGTCCGCCATCGCCGCCCACGAGGTTGGAAGGGACCCATCGCCCGAGGACGCCCGGCGCTGGGTCCGCTGGATCGTGGACCGGGAGCGGAACGGCGCCTGGGACACCGAGCTGCCGGCCACACTCCGGTCGCTCCAGGTCCTCCGGGAGCTGCGGGAGGCCGCCTCGTTGAAGGAGCAGGACCCGGCGATCGGCCGGGCGCTGGACTGGGTCCGGGACCGACAGGGGATGGCCGGCGCGTGGACCGATGGCTGCTCGCCGGCCCGGCATCGGCAGGGGTTCTGCCATCATTTCACCGCCGGCTTCTTCAGCCCCGCCGCGCCGGACGCCATCCTGGGGGGCCTGGACCTGCCGTCCGGCGTCCGTACGGCGGGCGAGGCAGAGACCCGGTTCGCCCTCTCGGCGGGGGCGCTCCGGTGCGTCCTTCTGTGGCGCGGCCCCGGCACCGATGATCGGCTGCACCTGGAGGCGCTCTGCAGGGTGCTGGCCGTGTGGCCCGAGGCGCGGCCGGAGGGGCTCACCACCAACGGGCTCCTGGCCGCCGTCCACGCGCTCCTGGCGTCTCCCGACGCGGCGGACCGGGACGCGGCGGTGCGCGGGCTCCGGACCGTGGCAGGGACGCAGCGCGGCGACGGGAGCTGGGTGGACGCGGACCCGTTCCATGCGCTGGAGGTCTTCGGCACGGCCGCCGCGGCCGGCGTGGGCGGGGAGCAGGTGCAGACCACACTGGATTACGGCGCACGTCTCCTGGTGGCCGCCCAGCACGGCGACGGGTCGTGGGGCCCGGAGCACGGGCCCCGGCGGGCGCTCATCGCCCTGAGAACGCTCCGCCGGTCGGGTCCGTCGACGGCGGGATGACCAGCGCGTCCCGGCCCAGGTAGTCCTTGGGGATCCCGCCCCAGCAGACCATGCGGCTGCCGTCCCACGCGCACGTCTCGCCGCCGCCCCCGACGATCGCCGTGGGCGCGAAGCCCAAGGGCACGGCCATGGGCGTGCGTGTCACCCGCGGCGACGCTCGCCCGAGCTGGAGCTGGTCGTTCCCGCCCCAGCAGTAGACGGCGCCGGCATCGCCCAGCGCACAGCCGTGGACCCACCCCAGGGTCAGGTCCGTCACCGTGATGGCCGTCGGGAACGTCACCGCAGTGGGCGTGCTCACCACGAAGCCGCCGTCGCCGGTCCCGACCTGGCCGGCGGAGTTGTAGCCCCAGCACTCCACGTCGCCGTCTGCGGTGATGCCGCAGCTGTGGGCTGCACCGGCCACGATCTCTGTGAACGTCTGCCCGCCGCCGACCCGTACGGGCGTGGGGCTGTCGGTCAGGCCGCCATCGCCCAGCTGGCCCTCCTCGCCGCGGCCCCAGCACCATACCGTCTGGTCGCTCGCGAGCCCACACGTATGGGTCCACCCTGCGGCGAGCCGGATAAACGCGTGCCCGCCGGTTACGGCCACCGGCGCGGTGGCCGCCGTCCCGGTGCCGCCGCTGCCGAGCTGGCCGAAGTAGTTGGAGCCCCAGCAGTACGCGGCGCCGGCTCCGGTGAGGCCGCAGGTGTGGGCGCCGCCGGCCGCCAGGTCCACGAGGCCCGCCGGCAGGGCGCTGTCGTCCACCGGCGTGGGCCGGGTCCGGGTCGTGACCGTGCCATCCCCGAGCTGCCCGAAGCGGTTGTCGCCCCAGCAGAAGGCCCGGCTCCCGCCGATGGTGTCCACCAGCGCACACGTGTGGAGCCCGCCGCTGTGCACCTGGGTATGGGCGTGCCCCGTAGACAGGTGCTGGTCGGTCACCGCCACCGCCGTGTCCCGGTTCAGCGTGAGCCCGTCACCGAGCTGGCCGAACTCGCCCTGCCCGCGGCAGTACACCGTGTTCCAGGTATTCTCGATCCAGCAGCTGTGGGCGTCGCCCACGCTCACGTCCGACGCCGGGCCGACGGTGGAGCCGTCGACCACCTCGATCCACGCGTCGTAGCCTGCGCCATCGATCTCGCCGGTGACCCGGGCCGTCGAGAGCTGCCACGGGGCCGACTGCGCGGTGACCGTGCCGCCCGCGTCCACGTCGGCGATCTCGGGCCGGTTCGAGGTCCACACCGCCGGGTCCGCATCGAGCACGGGCGTACCGCCGGCGTCGAGAGCCACCACCGAGAGGGCTGCGGTGTCGCCCACTCCCAGTACGGCCCGCGTCGGGAACGGTGCCGCCGCCGTCACCACCTGGTGCACCACCACGAGCACGCTGTCCGCCGTGGGGCCCACCGCGCCCACGAAGTACGTGGCGCCGTTGGTACGGGCGATCACGCCGGCCTGCGTGCCGACGTCGTAGCTCCCCTCGGACCGGACCACGCTCACGTCCCGCACCGTCCAGTTCACGTCCACGTTCCGGACCGTGTCACCGTCCACGCCCAGCGGTGTGGCCCGGACGATCTGGGGCCAGCCAATGGCCGTGATGCTGTCGGGCGACGCGCTCATGGCCAGCGTCTCCGGCACGACCGGGAGCGACAGCGTGTCCGCCAGCGTCCGGAACGCCACCCGTCCGACGATCTGGACAGTCCGGCCCCCGTCATGCTTGACCCGTACCCGACCGGCCGAGTCGACGGTGGCGGCCAGCGTGTCCAGCGAGGTCCAGACCATCAACGGGTCGACGATCTCGGTCCCGTCCCCTGCGGTGCCCACTGCCTCCAGCCGCACCGTGTCACCGGCCAGGAGGGCCTGCGCGGGGCCCTGGGCGTCGATGGCCTCGAGGGTGGCCTCCGGCCCGGCGTACTCCAGCACCGCTTGGGTCGGTGCGGGTGACGGGTCGTCGGAAGAGAGGGAGAGCGTCTGGCGGGCCTGGAACAGGACGGTGTCGCTTTCCCGGCCCTGGAGCGTGAAGTCGAACGCCTCCTGCCCCGTGACCTCGAGCGCCACCTCGACCCGGAGCGTGTCCTGGTCCAGCGGCCACTCCACGATCCGGTCGACCACGGTGTCGCCCGTCTCGTTCACGATCACTACGCGGATGTTGTCCACCAGGAGCGCCGGGTCCGTGCCGTTCACGCCGGCCTCGTGCTGCGCGAACCGGGGCTGCACCGTAACGTGTACCCGGCCCCGGTCGGGGCCCAGGGCGTCATCGCACGCCGCGGCCAGGCCCGCCAGCGCGGCCAGGCCCAGGAGTCCGGGGAGCCAGCGTCGTATCACCGTTGCCACATCACACCTCCGCGCAGGACCACTCCGAACACGCTCTCGCCTTCGAGGCTGCCCACCTGGGCCAGCGCCGCCGGCTCCAGCCGGAGCGACCCGACCCGATAGCTGGCGGCCGAGCCGACGCGGCTGATCCAGCCGCTCCCGGCGCCGAAGCCCGTCTCGCCGCTCTGGACCATGAGCTCCGCCTTCGGTCGTAGCGTCAGCGCTCGGGTCAACGGGTAGCTCACGGATGCCCCCGTGCCGAGCAGGCTGCTCGACGGCGTGGGTTGGGGCGATCCTCCCACCATCAGCTCGCTCTCCGATCGGTACAGGTTCCACGCGTAGACGCTGGCGGCGCCCCGGAGGAGCGGGAACTCGGCCACCGCCTCGGCCATGAGGCGGTCGCCCCGTGCGAAGATCGCCTGGTTGTCCGTCTGGTCCTCGCCGAACCGGCTCCACGACCCCGCCAGACGGACCGTCACGCCCGACGTGCTCGGCCGCTCCAGCCCGAGCCGGAGCCGGAGCTCGGAGCCCGGCCGGAACTCGGCCGCCTCGGTCCCGGCCGTGGCCACCACCGGCTCGTAGGCCGATCCCACCCGATAGACCATGACCCCGCCGGCCACCCAGTCGCCCACGGGCTGGGCCAGCGCGAACCCCGTGGTCACGCCCGCGCCGCTGCCGAAGCTCCGGACGGGCAGGGTCAGCAGGTCCGTGGTGATGACGCCCGCCACCGGGATCTCGTCGGCGCCCAGCGCGGCCGTGCCCGTGGGCACATTGCCCGCCACGATCAGCCGGCCGCGGCCGTCCATCATGGGGATCATGCCCCGGACCGTGACGTCCGTCAGCCCGGCCAGCTCGCTGGTCACGCCGCCGGCCTCGTAGCGGGCCGTAGCGTAGGCCGCGTTGGCATCGAACTGGACGCCGGCCGCCCGGAACGTGAGCCCGAAGGGCACCACCATCTCCGTAAGCGATGCGTCACCGATGGAGAGGGTATGGAGGCTGGCCTCGGCCACCGCCGTCTGGGCCCGGGCCGCCCCCGGCGCCATCCACGCCGCGAGCGTGAGCGCCGCCGCGACGATGGGCCCCGCCCGTTGTCGCATTCTCATGGCACCCTCCAGAGCAGGATGAACGGCCGCGGTCGGGTCAGGACGATGGGGATCCGGACGACCTTGCCGACCCCGGTCCCCGCCGTGGTCTCGGTCGTCTCCACGGTGGTCGACCGGGTGGCGGTGCTGGCCGCGGTGGCACCGGTCTCCGTGGCCGTGGCCCCCGCCGGGACCGTGGCGTTCACGAGCTGATCGATCGGCGACCCGCGGGTCTCCGGCGCCACTGGCTCGCTCCCGCCCGGACCGATGGCGGAGGCCAGCTCCGTGGTGGCCTCCTGTGAGACCTGCGATGTCTGCGTGGCCCCCGCCCGCCGGGACTGACCGGCCGCCTCCCGGGCCGCGTTGAAGCCCGGGTCGAGCGACGCGGCGTTCTCGAAGCGTGCGGCCGCCGCGTTGTACCGGCCGGCGTCCAGGAGCTGGAGCCCCTCGCTGTAGGCCAGGAACGCCTGGAGGTTGCGCGTCGGCTTGTCCTCCAGCCGGGCCACCTCGGCGTCGGTGAGCTCGATCCCGAGCTGGCGATAGATCTGGAGCGCGAGCTGCACCTCCAGCTCCATGAGCTGGTCGAGCACGCCGGACTCCGACGCTTCGCCGGCCGGCTCCGCCGCCTCGGCGTCCATGACCAGCGCCGTGACCTGCGTCGCATCCCCTGCGTCATCGATGGCGATCTGCCCCTGGACCAGACGGCCGGCCTGGAGCAGACGACCCACCCGCGACGCCGACTCGGTGTCGGTATAGCCGCCGAGCGCCAGCTCCATCTCGTCCACCAGCGCCGAGAGCTGGGCCCGCTCCAGCACGTTCAAGCGGTCCGTGAGGCTCAGGTCCGTGGTCAACAGCTCCGCCAGCCCCACGCCCAGCGGCTGGTATCGCTCCGGGGCGTCCACCGTCAGCGGCATCACGGCCACCGTGGTCGGGTCCAGCGCCCCGATCAGCGCCGATTCCCGGGCCAGCGCGTCCCGGGCCCGGCGCTCCAGCAGCTGCTGCCTCACCACCGTGAGCCGTGCCTTCACCGATTCGGCGGCCTCCTCGCCCCCCTCCGCCAGGTAGCTGCGGTACGCCACCGCGGCGCCCTCGATATCGCCGGCCTCCTCCCGCCACGTGCCCAGGTGCGCCCACGCCGCCGCCGGCGTGCCGGGCAGCGCCACCGCCCGCTCCAGCGCCTTCCGGGCCTCGTACGGCTGGTCCGCAGCGCCGTACGCCACACCCAGCCGGGCCCACGCGGCCGCGTTGTTGGCGTCGTCGGAGACCACACGCTCGAGCTCCGGGATTTCGTCCGGCGAAACGGTGCCCAGACCCATTCCGGCCGAGCACCCGCTCAGTGCCAGAGATACGCCGAGTATGAAGATGATCGCGCGGCTCGACATCGCTGCCTCGTGGTGCGCAGGGAGAGACGGGGAGAGACGGAAAGATACGGGCAGGTTGTTGCGGCCGTCAACGAAGTGCGCGGCGCCCAACGCCGCGACCCCAGCCCCGCCCGGAACCTCAGCCTCGCTCGACCACCATGGCGAAGCCCAGCGCCCCCGCCGCGCACACGCTGATCAGCCCGAACCGCGCGTCGCGGCGCTTCATCTCGTTCAGCAGTGTGGTGGTGACCCGGCCGCCGGTGGCGCCGAAGGGGTGGCCGATGGCGATGCTGCCGCCCATGACGTTGATCTTCTCCTCGGGCAGGATCCCGACCTTCTTCGACCGTCCGAGCCGCTCCCGCGCGAACTCGTCGGAATCGAGCCATTGGAGGTTGGAGAGCACCTGGGCGGCGAAGGCCTCGTGCATCTCCCAGAGGTCGATGTCGTCCATGGTGAGCCCGGCCCGGTCCAGCGCCTGCGGCACCGCGAACGCCGGGCCCTGGAGCAGCTGCTCGGCGGGGTCCAGCGCGGCGTACGCCCAGCTCCGGATGTAGCCCAGCGGCTCCCGGCCCTCGGCCTTCGCCCGCTCCTCGCTCATGAGGAGCACCGCCGAGGCGCCGTCCGTCAGCGGCGACGAGTTGCCCGCCGTCACGCTCCCGTACTTCCGGTCGAAAACCGGCCGCAGCCCGGCCAGCTTCTCCAGCGACGTGTCGTACCGGATGCCGTCGTCCCGGTCGACCACGTCGTCGTAGTCCGGGGGCAGGTAGACGGGCGTGATCTCGGCGGTGAGGCGGCCGTCTTCCGTGCCCTTCGCGGCCAGGTCGTGGCTCCGGAACGCCCACCGGTCCTGCTCATCCCGGCTGATGTCGTTCAGCTTCGCCATCTTCTCGCCGCCCTCGCCCATGGTCTCGCCCGTGCTGTACTCGGCGATGGCCGGCGGCTGCGGCGCCAGCTCACTCGGACGGATCCCCTTGAACGCCGCCAGCGTCTGGCCGATGGACTTGGCCTTCGACGCCGCCACCAGGCGGTCCCGCAGCCTGTCGGTCACCATGATCGGGATGTCCGTCAGCGACTCGGCGCCGCCGGCCACCACCACGTCGCCCTGGCCCAGCGCGATCTTCTCCGCGCCCGACGTGATGGCCTGGTTCGAGCTGGCGCACGCACGGCTGACCGTGAACGCCGGCACACTCGCCGGGATGCCCGCCTCGAGCGCCACCTCGCGGGCGATGTTCGGCGCCTTCACCGAGTGGACCACCGTGCCGTAGATGACCTCGTCCAGCTCGCCGCCCTTCAGCTCCGCGCGGTTCAGGAGCTCGCGCACGGCTACTGTGCCCAGGTCGATGGCCGTGAGCCCCCTGAACACGCCGTTCGCGTTCACGAAAGGCGTCCGGACCCCTTCCATGATGGCGACCCGGCGCCCGACGCGACCGGCGGACTCCACGCCCCCGCCGCCCTCCGTTCGCTGCGTCTCGTCCCGGGGCCTGGCCCCCGTATCGTGCTCCGTCATCCTCGCCTCCGTGTGCGCTGCTCACCCTGCGCGTCAGGCAATTCCCACACCACAGTCAAGCTGCCGTTGGGGTCTCCCGCCTGCAAGGACGCGCCGTTGACCCTCACCCCGGGGGTACGTAACGTGCCCGTCACGAGCCACCGTCGACTCACCCCCGTTCCCAGGACCGAACCCGTGACGGGTACCCAGACGTTCCAGATCCGGCCCGCGGAGCCCGATGACGTCCTCGCCATCGCCCGGCTCTGGGACGAGGCGTTCCCCGGCACGCACACCATCGAGCAGCGGGTCCGCATGATGGAGACCGGTGGCCGCTACGGCGGGATCGAGACCGTCCGCGTGGTCACCGAGCCCGACCACGGTATCGTGGGCGCCGCCAAGCTCTACCGCATGACCGGGCACATCGCGGGAACGCCCATGCCCATGATGGGGCTCGCCGCCGTGGCCGTGACCCCATCCAGGCGACGACGGGGGCTGGCCGCCCGCCTCTGCACCCGGGCCGTCCGGGCCGCTGCAGAGCGCGGCGACGTCATCAGCGTCCTCTACCCCTTCCGCCCCGACTACTACGAGCGCCTCGGCTGGGGACTCGTGGGCGCGCTCCAGGAGTACCGGTTCCACACCGGGGCGCTGGACATCGAACACGCCGGAGCCGCGGCCCGCGTCCGCGCCGCCGACCTCGAGCACGACGCCGACGCCATCGCCGCCTGCTACGCACGCGTAGCCGCCCGCTCCAACGGCCCCATCGAGCGCGACCGCCGGGTCTGGGCGTACCGGCTCACCGGCCTGGACCTGGGCGTGGTGCCCGTGGACGCCGAGGCCATCTGGACCGCACGCGCCGACCCGGAGATCCGGCCCGTGGTCTACGACGACGACGGCGCCATCACCGGCTACGCGCTGCTACGATACGTCCGGAAGGGCTCCCCCGAGGAGCACACACTCGAGGTCCGGGAGCTCATCGCCGGGGACGAGGCTGCCTACCGCGGACTGCTCGCCCATATCGGCGGCCAGGCCGACCGGTGGCCCCGGTGCACCCACTACGCCCGCCCCGACGAACGCTTCGGCGATTTCCTCACCGACCCGCGCCCGCCCGGGTTCCGCGACGCACGGTCGCTCTACTTCCCGACCGCCCGCATCGTCCGGGGCCCCATGCTCCGGGTACTCGACGTCCCCGGCTCGCTCCGCGCCCGCCGCTTCTTCGACGCCGGTGGCGACGAGCCCGCAACCATCGAGCTGGCGGTGCAGGACCCCCAGCGCCCCGCCAACGCCGGGCCGTGGACCGTCCGCCTGGAGCACGGGGGCGCCGAGGTGGAGGCGGGCGAGCCGTCGTCGCCCGACGCCGTCCTCGAGACCGACGCCGCCACGTTCGGCCGTATCTTTGCCGGCGAGATCCCGGCCACGGTGGCCGCCGCCCAGCGCCGTGCACTGGTGGACGGCGACGCCGCGGTCCTCGACCGGGCGTTCGCCACGCGCCAGCGGTTCTGGCTGCTGGACGAGTTTTAGGCGCGGAGGCGCGGAGGGGGCGCGGAGGCGCGGAGGGTGCCCGGCGGCTCGAGGGCGCCGGGCTCGGCAGCGTTCCCGGCGCGAGGGGTTCGCGCGGAAGCGCGGAACGAGCGGATGACGCGGAAGGTTCGCGGCGAGGCCCGAATCCCGGCGGGAGCCTGGCTCCAACTCTTCCGTGTTGGGGGTTTGCCGGTGAGTCAGCGGGTTTCGCGATGGAGCTTCCTTGGATCCGCGTGAATTCCGTGTTTCCGCGTTTACCCCCGCGCCATTCAGGCGGTCGAGGGAGTGGGCGGTGGCCTTGCCATGTCGACGGCGGACAACGACCCTACAGAACACGCTCCACCTGTACCAGGAACCCCCACCGAGCGATCGCGGCACCGGGCTGACGATGACCTGCACCGCCTGATGACATGAACCGTTTCCGCCTGCTGTCCGCTACCGGAATCGTCCTTTTCGCCACGCTGCCATCCACCGCGTGCGACACCGCTTCCGGCCCCGCCGTGGTCACCGCCACCGTCCTGGATGATGGCACGCCCGTGCCCGGCGCCACGGTCGAGCTCCGGCTCCTGAACGACAGCTCGGCCACGGCCGTCACCGACTCGGCGGGCCGGGTGCGCCTGGATCTGGCGGGCGCCGAGGGGCCGGGGATGGTCGAGGTCGCCCGGGACACGGCGCAGCCGCGGCCGCAGCGAGTGTACGCGCCGGTGCTCATCGCGCCGGGCGAGAGCGCCGACATGGTGCTGGAGGAGGGCGCCGGGTACGGGCATTACGCCCGGTACGCCGGCGTCGGGCGGATGGGGCGATGGGGGCGGGCGGTTCAGGCGCTGGACGCCGTCGAGCACCACCACGCGGCCGCGATGCGCGAACAGGCCGCCGCCGGGCGCCGGGGCGAGCCGGTCGACTTCCGTGGCGCCGTGGACTCCGTCCGCGCGTGGCTCGACGGCGAACGCGACCCGGAGGTTCGGAGCGCCCTCTGGACGGCGCTCGTGTCCGCCGGGCTCCGTGGCGATTCGATCAGCGAGGCGGAGGCCGATCGCGCGTTGACCGAGATCGAGGCGGATGCCGCGATATGGAGGTGGCGGCCGTCGACCGTTGCGTCTGCGATCCGGTACGCCGCCACGGTAGCCGAGGGCGTACCCCGGCAGCCGCGTCGCGCCGACGGCCAGGATGAGGCGGGCCGCCGGGCGCTGGCGGATCGTCGGGCCGCCACGTATCTCGACCGGGTCATCGAGGCCCAGGATGACACCCTCGTCCAGCCGGTGGTCCTGCTGAACGCCATGCGCCTGGCGGACCGCGCCGGTCGCACCGAGGCCGCCGTCGCCTACTACGACCGGCTCCAAGCGGACCACCCCGAGTCCTGGCCCGCGGAGCTGGCCCGAAGGGACGAGCCGGGGACCGGGCTCGATGTGGGCCGCCCCGTCCCCGACGTCCCGCTCCCGGCCCTCGACTCCACCGCCCCGCCCATCGCCCCCGCCGAGCTGGCCGGCCCCGCCACGCTGGTGGACTTCTGGGCCGCGTGGTGCACCCCGTGCGTGGCCGAGATGCCCGTGATCCACGACGCGTACGAGCGGTTCGCTGACCGGGGCTTCGACGTGGTCAGCATCTCCTACGACGCCTCCCGCGACGACGTCGCCCGGTTCCGGGAGCGCTACCCCATGCCCTGGCGCCACTCGTTCGTGGGCGCCGAGGCGCTCTCCGACGGCGAGGTGGCTGCGGCGTGGGGCGTGAACGGGCTCCCGTCCGCGTTCCTCGTCGGCCCCGACGGGACGATCATCGCCCTGGAGGGTGAGCTCCGGGGCGAGGCGCTGATGCAGACGCTGGAGCGGGTGCTCGGGGATTGAGCCGCCCAGATTCCGCGTTTCCGCGTTGAACCCGAGCGTAAAGAGACTCATGACTCGCAGACACAGCACGCCCTTCAGCATCCTCATCGCCTTCCTCGCGGCCGCATGCGGCGGCGACGCCGACGCCGGCTGGGCCGGCGCCATCGACACGCTGGAATCCGGCGTGGTGGTTGTGACGAACTCGCCGGAGGGCCTCTGGGCGCCCGGCGAGGCGTGGACGGTGACCGAGGAGCTGCGGATCGGGTCCGCCATGGCCGAGGGCGCCGAGCTCTTCGGGCAGGTGGCGGGCATCGTGGTGGACGAGGCCGGCCGGATCCACGTCCTCGATCGGCAGGCCAGGGAGGTCCGGACCTTCGACTCCGCCGGGGCCCACGTCCGGACGTTCGCCCGGGAGGGCGCCGGCCCCGGCGAGCTCCGCAACCCGCTGGGGATGACGCTGGGTCCCGACGGCCGGATCTGGGTGGCCGACCCACAGAACGCGCGTTACGCCGTGTTCACCACCGACGGTGAGTACGTCACCGCCCATGTCCGGAAGCTGGCCGGTAGCGCGTCACCGTGGAACGGTGGCTTCGGGCCGGAGGGTAGACTCCACGAGAAGATCCCCACGCCGAGCTTCACGGCCGTGGTGCGAATGGACAGCGCCCTCGAGCCGGTGGACACCGTCCCGTTCCCCGACTACGACGAGCCGCGGCTCGAGATCAACAACGAGCAGATGCGGCTTCGGGCGAGCGTCCCGTTCGCAACCCGGCAGGACGAAACCTGGGACCCTCGCGGCTACCTGTGGACCGGCGTGACCGGGGCGTACACACTCACGCAGATGGACATGGCGGCCGACACGCTTCGGGTAATCCACGGCCCGCCCGTGGAGCCGGTCCCCGTGACCGCCGAAGAGCGTCAGGACCGGCTCGACGGCCTCGACTGGTTCCGTCGCCAGGGCGGGAGGGTGGACCCGTCGGCGATCCCGTCGCACAAGCCGCCCATGGGCGGCTTCGAGGTGTCCGATGATGGCCACCTCTGGATCCTCCTCACTCCCGACCCCCAGCGCGAGGGCGTCCGCTACCACGTCTTCGAGCCCGCCGGTCGGTTCCTGGGCGAGATGCCCGCCGGGCGGCCACTGGGCCTCTTCAACGTCTTCCGCGGCAATCGGATCTACGGCGTGGTCAGCGACTCGCTGGGCGTGCAGTACGTGGTGCGGTGGAGGGTGGACCGGGGCGGCGACGACGGCTGACCGAACACGGCTGCCCCGCTGCCGCGGAACGGTCCCCGGCGCGGAGCCCTCACCGGCGGACCAGTGCATCCCGTGCGCTGACCGCGGCGGGATAAGTCCCCACGGATCGCTCCTGGGACGGATGTGTGGGAGGTTGTCCCGCAGGTGCCCGAGGGCCGAGTCGCTCGGATCTCGCCCGGAGCCGCAAACCTGACGAGCCAGGAGGCCATCCGCCCGCGAAGAATCTCCTGCGCTTCCGCGAAATCTCCCGCGGTTCCGCGTTGCCATTGCCGCGAATCCCACCCATCCGGCGGGCCGGCTCACCCCACGAACCCGGCCCTACCCCTCGTCGCCAGCCAGCTCCGACGTGCAGTGCGGGCACCGCGTCGCCTCGATCGGCACCAGCATCAGGCAGTAGGGGCACTTCTCCTCGGTGGGCGGCGGCGGTGGCCCCTCCTCTGTCCGGCGGATCGAGTTGATGCCCCGGACCAGCATGAAGACCGCCGCGGCGATGATCAGGAACGTGGCGACCGAGTTCAGGAAGAGGCCGTAGTTCAGCGTCACCGCGCCCGCGTCCTGCGCCGTCTGGAGCGTAGCGTACGGCGGCGCGGTGGCCCCGTCCTTCAGCACGATGAAGAGGTCCCCGAAGGCGGCGTTCCCCAGCAGCAGTCCCACCACCGGCATGATCACGTCGTTCACCAGCGACCGGGCGATGGCCCCGAACGCCGCGCCCACGGCGATTCCCACCGCCATGTCGATGACGCTCCCCCGCGCGATGAACTCCCGGAACTCGTCGAAGATCGATTTCATAGTGTCTGGCTGGTCAGGTTGGAAGGTCCGGGGACGACGCTGCCACGATTCGTGGGGCAGGCAGCGTGCCGGGCGAGACACGATTCGCCAACCGCGGAATCCGCGGAGGACGCGGGGGTGCGCGGAAGACCTGGAGGCGTACCGCCGGCGTTCCGGCTGAACCCAGGACGAGTGCATGGTTCGTGGGGGTGAGCCGGGAGGTTGGCGGCTATCGCGACGGACGCTTCCGCGGCCCATTCCGCGTCTTCCGCGCCTTCCGGTGTGAAGTCAGTTCCGAACCCGGCCCCACCGCGAAGCCCAGGTCCCGCTGGAAACCCGGCTTCCACCGGCCACCACTTAGATCTCAGTTCTTAGATCTTAGATCCCGCTGACGGGGGCAGAGACGCTCAACCCGCCTGGTCCTTTACCGCCTCCTCAAAGGCGTTCCACCCCAACAGCGCGCACTTCACCCGCGTCGGGAACTGGCTCACGCCCTGGAGCGCACGGGCGTCCTTGAGCTCCTTGCTCTTCGCCGCGTCGGGGTCGCCGTGCATCATCTGCTTGAAGACCTCCCCGATCCGGCGGCCCTCCTCCACGGGCTGACCCTTCAGGATCTGGGTCATCATGGAGATCGACGACTGCGAGATCGAGCACCCCTCGCCCTCGAACGCCACGTCCTCCACCACGCCGTCCGCCACCTTCAGGTACAGGTGGACCGCGTCCCCGCACGTGGGGTTGTTCATGGTCACGTCCACGGTGAAGTCGTCCAGCGACCCCTTGTTCCGCGGGCGCTTGTAGTGCTCCAGGATGATGTCCTGGAAGAGGTCGCCCAGGTCGGGCGTGGAGCGGTCGATAGGCTCGTTCACGGTCTTTCCCGTCTTTCTCCGTATGCCTGCTCAGCCAAGCGACGACCCCGCCGCCGGACTCCGAGGATGACGCACGCTCGTCCCGCGCGCAATCCGCCGGTGGAGTGTAACCCCGATGGGCGGGATGTGGTCCGCGGGGTGGGGGTGCGGTGAGACCCTGACCGCCTGGCGCGACCCCCGAGCCGTGAGCCGGAAGTTCCCGTCGGAACGGGATGGCGAGGGTGCAATACAAAGGCGCTGTTGGTCTTCATCAGGGAAGAACCCGGGACACGGTCCACGGCAGCGGTCACGACCCGCGGCGCTTCTCCGCGTCTCCGCGCTCCTCCGCGCCTCCGCGCCTGCCCCCTACCGAAAGATCGCGGCAGCCTTCTCGAGCCCGGCCGCCAGCCGGTCGATGTCCTCGGTGGTGTTGTAGACCCAGCAGCTGGCCCGCGTGGTGGCGGGCACGCCCAGCCTTCGCATCAGCGGCTGCGTGCAGTGGTGCCCAGCGCGGACGGCCACGTGGACGGAGTCCAGGATCGTGGCCACGTCGTGGGGGTGCACGCCTTCGAGCTTGAAGCTGAACACGGCGATCCGGGCGGTGGGGTCGGGTGGGCCGAACAGGGTGAGTCCCGGCACGGCCGACAGCTGCTCCAGCCCGTAGCTGACCAGCGCGCTCTCGTGGGACTCCACGGCGTCGCGGCCGAGCTCCCGGAGGAAGTCCACGGCTGCGGCCATGCCCACGGCGCCGGCCACGTTCGGGGTGCCGGCCTCGAACTTGTGGGGCAGCTCGGCCCAGGTGGAGTGGTCGTCCTCGACCTGGTCGATCATCTCGCCGCCGCCCTGGTACGGCGGCATGGCGTCGAGCAGCTCCTTCCGGGCCCAGAGGGCGCCGATCCCCATGGGTCCGCCCATCTTGTGGCCGGAGAGAGCGTAGAAGTCGCAGCCCAGGGTCTGGACGTCCACGGGGAGGTGCGGCGCGCCCTGGGCGCCGTCCACGAGCACGAGCGCACCCACGGCGTGGGCGAGCTCGGCGATTTCCGCCACGGGGTTGATGGTGCCCAGCGCGTTGGACGCGTGGTTGAGGGCCACCAGCTTCGTGCGGCTGCCCAGGAGCTCGTGGTACTGGTCGAGCTGGAGGCGGCCGTCGTCGTCTACGTCCACGTACCGGAGGACCGCGCCCGTCCGCTGGGCCAGGAGCTGCCAGGGGACGATGTTCGAGTGGTGGTCCAGCCGGGTCAGGACGATCTCGTCGCCCTCGCCGATGTGCTCGCTGCCCCACGTGGCCGCCACCAGGTTGATCGATTCGGTGGTGCCCCGGGTCCAGACCACCTCGGCGGGGTCGGCGGCGTTCAGGAACGCGGCCACGGTGGAGCGGGCCGCCTCGAAGCGCTCCGTGGCCCGGCGGGAGAGGTCGTAGATCCCCCGGTGGACGTTGGCGTTCTCGGTGCGGTAGAAGTTCGAGACGGCCTCGATGACGCTCGCGGGGCGCTGGGCCGTGGCGGCGCTGTCCAGGTAGACCAGGCGGTCGCCGTCCTCGTAGCTGGTCAGGACCGGGAACTGCTCCCGGACCCGCTCCGGATCGAACGAAGAAGGGCCACGGTCGACGGCTTCCGCCGCGACGGTGGCCCCGTCCCCATGCTGCCGCGTGTTGCTCATGTCACCCCAGGTCTACCAGGATCTCGCCGTCCTCCACCTTCACCTCGTAGGACGGTACGGGCCGGATCGCCGGCAGCGCAACGGCCTTCCCGGTCTTCACGTTGAATTTCGCGCCGTGGTAGATGCACTCGACGCGCTCGTCGTCATCCATCAGCTCGCCATCGCTGAGCGGATAGTCCTCGTGGGAGCACTGGTCCTTCAGCGCGTAGTATCCGCCGTCACCGGTGGTGATCAGCACGATCTTCTCGCCCTCGACCTCCAGGTCGAGAAGGCCCCGCTTCGGGACCTCGTCGATGTTCGCCGCCTTCACGAACGCCATCAGCGGATCTTGGCTTCGATGGCGGTCTTCAGCTCCGCCACCACGCCGGGCAGCGGGAGCCGGTCCAGGACCTCGCCGAAGAAGCCGAAGATCACCAGCCGCTCCGCCGATTCCCGGTCCAGGCCGCGGCTCATGAGGTAGAACAGCTCCTCCTCGTCGAGCTGACCCACGGTGGCGCCGTGGGAGCACTTCACGTCGTCGGCCTCGATCTCCAGGTTCGGCAGGCTGACCGCTTCCGCGTCCTCGCTCAGGAGGATGTTCCGGTTGGTCTGGTACGCGTCCGTCCGCTGCGCGCCGGGGAAGACCCGGATCACGCCCCGGAAGACGGTCTTGGCCCGGTCGTAGAGCGTGCCCTTGTAGAGCAGGTCGCTCTCGGCCTGCCCGCTCACGTGGTCCTGGCGGGTGTTGTGGTCGAAGTGCTGGCCGCCCCGGGCGAAGTAGAGCCCGAGCATGTCGCTCCGGGCGCCGGGCCCCTCGAGCCGGGCGTTCAGGTCCACGCGGGCCACGCTCGCGCCCAGGTTCACCACCAGCGTGTCGAGGTTCGCGTCGCGCTGCGCCAGCGTGCGCTGGTACGACAGGTGCCGGACGCCGTGCCCCCACTGCTGCATGGCCACGTACTGGACGTCGGCGCCGTCGCCGGCGATGACCTCCACCGCGCCCAGCGAGAGCGTGGGCTCGTCGAAGTCGGGGCTGCCGAACTCGTCCACGTAGGCCACGTGGCTGTTGGCGCCCGCCACGAGGAGCGTGCGCGGGAAAACGGCCCGGCCGCTCTCCGGGAGCCAGCGGGCCACGCGGATCGGCTTCTCCACTACCACGCCGTCGGGCACGTGGACGAACAGCCCGCCCGTCCACAGCGCGCCGTTCAGCGCCGCCAGCTTGTCGTGGTCCATGGCCACGGCGGTGCCCAGGTGCCGGCGGACCAGCTCCGGGTGCTCGGCCGCGGCCTGCGCCAGCTCCATGATGATCACGCCCTGGTCGGCGACGGCCGGATCGACCTCCAGCTCCATCACCGAGGAGCCGACCACCAGCACCTTCGCGGCGGCCTCGCGGTCCTCGAGCAGCGCCCGGGCTTCCGCCGGAGGGCTGCCCTCGAAGGCCGCGGCGCGGGTCACGTCATCGAGCTTCAGCTGCTCGACGTCTGTGTAGCGCCACTCCTCCAGCTTCCGTGTGGGCAGCGGCAGCGACTCGAAGGCGTCCCACGCCTCCGTGCGCAGCGCGGCCAGCCAGTCGGGCTGGGTCTCCAGCCCCGCGAGTGCTTCCTCTCTCTCGATATTCATCAGGCCCTTAATCTGTGGGGCCGTTGCGACATCAGCCAACGGAGCCCTCCATCTCCAGATCGATGAGTCGGTTCAGCTCCACCGCGTACTCCAGCGGGAGCTCCTTCGAGATCGGCTCGATGAAGCCGCGCACGATCAGCGCCGCTGCCTCCTCCTCTGCGAGCCCGCGGCTCATGAGGTAGAAGAGCTGCTCCTCGCCGATCTTCGAGACGCTCGCCTCGTGGCCGATGCTCGCCGTGTTCTCCTCGATCTCGATGTACGGGAACGTGTCGGTCCGGCTCGTCTCGTTCAACAGCAACGCGTCGCACTCCACGTTGCTCTTCGCGTTCTCCGCACCCTCGTAGACCTTGGCCAGCCCACGGTACGTGCTGTGGCCCGTGCCCACGCTGATGCTCTTCGAGATGATCTGCGAGCTCGTGTTCGGCGCCGCATGGACCACCTTCCCGCCCGTGTCCTGGTGCTGGCCGTCGCCCGCGTAGGCGATGCTCAGGATCGAGCCGTGGGCACCCTCGCCCGTCAGGTAACAGCTCGGGTACTTCATTGTGGCCTTCGAGCCGAGGTTCCCGTCGATCCACTCCATGTGGCCGTTCCGGCCGACCATGGCCCGCTGCGTGACCAGGTTGTACATGTTGTTCGACCAGTTCTGGATCGTTACGTACCGGAACCGGGCGTTGTCCTTCACCACGATCTCGATCACGCCGCTGTGGAAGCTCTCGGTGCTGTAGACCGGCGCCGTGCACCCCTCGATGTACTGGGCGTCGGCGCCCTCCTCCACGATGATCAGCGTACGCTCGAACTGGCCCATCCGCTCCTGGTTGACCCGGAAGTAGGCCTGCAGCGGCGTCTCCACCTTCACGCCCTTCGGGATGTAGACGAACGAGCCGCCCGACCAGACCGCCGAGTTCAGCGCGCTGAACTTGTTGTCCGCCGTGGGGATCACCGTGCTGAAGTGCTCGCGGAAGAGGTCGGGGTATTTCCGGAGCCCGTCCTCGATGCTCTCGAAGACGATCCCCTTCTCTTCCCACTCCTTCTTCAGCGAGTGGTAGACCATCTCCGACTCGTACTGGGCGCCCACCCCCGCCAGCACCTTCTGCTCCGCCTCCGGGATCCCGAGCCGCTCGAACGTGGTCTTGATGTTCTCCGGCACGTCGTCCCACGACCGCTCCATCTTCTCCTGCGGCCGGACGTAGTAGTAGATGCTGTCCAGCGTCTCATCGAGGCCGCTCAGGTCCGCGCCCCACGTGGGCATCGGCTTCCGGTTGTAGACCTCCAGCGCCTTCAGCCGGAAGTCCAGCATCCACTCCGGCTCGTCCTTGTTCTCGGAGATCTTCCGGACCACGTCCTCGCTGAGACCCGGCTCCGCACGGAAGACCGGACGGTCCTCCGTCTTGAAATCGTACTTGTAGTCCTCGAGTCCGAGGTCGGCTACGGTTTCGTCGTGGGGCACTGCGCCCTCCTGCCTTCAGTGTTTGCTTCCTGCTTCGTCTCTCTCGGTCCTGCGTTCGTCGCGGGATCAACGCCCCCACGACGAAACTTGGTACTGGGGGTGGGGCTGGTATTGGGGGGGGCGCCCGGCCGACTTCGCGGCCCTTCCAACGCGCTGCCCGCCTTTCAGCCCCCCGGCGCCTTCAGCCCGCCGAGGCCCCTCCGTCGTTCCCCACCACCAGCCCCACTACCACTACCAAGATCGGCGCCCTGTCAGGCCAGGAGCGGTGGCCCGACCGATGAGCGGCGCCGATTGCGCTAGGCACCCGCCGCTGCGGCTGCTTCCTTTTCGCGCCACTCCTCGTATCCTTCCGCCTCCAGCCGCTCCGCCAGCTCCGGCCCGCCACTCTTCGCGATCCGACCGCCAATCATCACGTGCACGTGGTCGGGCTCGATGTAGTTCAGCAGACGCTGGTAGTGGGTGATCAGAAGAAAACCCATCTCGTCCGCGCGCTCGGCGTGGAGCTTGTTCACGCCCGCCGCTACCACCTGCAGCGCGTCGATGTCCAGCCCGGAGTCGGTCTCGTCCATCACCGCCAGCGTGGGCTCCAGCATGGCCAGCTGCAGAATCTCGTTGCGCTTCTTCTCACCGCCGCTGAACCCCTGGTTCACGCTCCGCTGCGCGAACGACGTGTCCATCTCCAGCAGCGCCATCCGGTCCATCAGCTTCTGCTGGAACTCGAAAAGGTCCACCTCCTCTTCGCCGGCCTTCGCCTGCACCGCCGTGCGCAGGAAGTTCGCGATGGAGACGCCGGGGATCTCCACAGGGTACTGGAACGCCAGGAACACGCCCGCCTGGGCACGCTCGTCCGCCTCCAGATCCAGCAAGTCCTCCCCCTGGAACTCCACGCTGCCCCGCGTCACCTCGTACGCCGGGTGGCCCGCCAACACCTTCGCCAGCGTGCTCTTGCCCGAGCCGTTCGGGCCCATGATCGCGTGGATCTTCCCCGCCTCGATCTCCAGGCTCACGCCCTTCAGGATCTCCGTCTCATCACCCTCCGCGACTCGCGCGTGAAGGTCCTCGATCTTCAAGATCGCCATGTGTCCACTGTCCGGTTCAATATCAGGGGCCGGTCCGTGCCCGACCCGTCGGAGCTCCCGCCCCACCGTTCGCGTCAATTCCCGTGCCCAGACAAAAATCAGCCCGCGGTGCCGACCGGCGGGCGCTGGGCCGAATCAAGAATGATTCTCGATCTCAACTATACCCCCGCCGCCCTCGGGATGCAAGGGCCCGGGCTCCCTTTCTGGACCCCGCAGGCACCGCTACGTTCCGTTCATGTCAGCGAACGGGCAGCGAGTCATTCTGGTACTGGGTGGCGGGGGCGTAAAGGGGGTTGCACACGCGGGGGCGTGGCGTGCCCTTGTGGAAGCGGGTGTGGAGGTGGCGGAGATCGTCGGCACGAGCATCGGCGCGTTGGTGGGTGCGAGCATTGCCGGCGGCACGAGTCCGGCGGCGCTGGGGGAGCAGGCGCGGTCGTTGAGCAAGGCGGACATCGTGGACATCAACCGGTGGGCGCTACTGCCCATGGGGATCCGCCAGCGGTCGATCTTCCGGGGTGAAGCGTTGCGGGAGTACATCGCCCGGGTGTTGCCGGAGACGGAATGGTCGCAGCTGTCGATCCCGTTGACGTTGAACGCGGTGGACCTGGAGACGGGCGACACCGTCTGGTTCGGTGCCGGCGGCCGCACCGACGTCCCATTGACGGAGGCGGTGTACGCCTCGGCGGCGCTCCCGGTCTTCTACCCGCCGGCGGAGCTGAACGGGATGCACCTGGTGGACGGCGGCGTCATGGACACGGTACCCATCACGAAGGCGTTGGACCGTGGTGCGGATCGGGTTATCGCGGTCCAGACGTCATCGGGTCGCGAGAAGGATGCGGCGGACACCATCGACAAGGGGATGGTGGCGATCCACCACCGGGTCATGGACATCATGGCCTACGCCCGTCGGGAAGTGGTGGAGGACAGCTGGCTCGGCCCGCCGATCCTGAAGGTGGAGCCGGACGTGGCCGGATACTCGACCTTCGATTTCGACGCGGTGGACCACTTCCTGGAGGAAGGGTACCGCGCCATGAAGGTGGCATTGCAGACGTGATCGGGCCCGCCGGGAGGCGTGAGTGCAGCTGCTGCCCGTGAACCACCACTGAAGCGCGGTCCCGGCGGGCGCGGGCGCGTCAGCCCTGGGGTTCCATCTCCATCTCCATGGCGCCCGCCGTGTCGTCCGCAGCCCCGGCTTCAGGCCGTTCCATGTCCGGCGCGGGGCCGAGCTCTTCTTCGAGCCCCGCCACGTTGCGGAACCGGTCGAGCATCCCGTAGAGGACGTCGGCGAACTCGGGGTTGGAGCGGGAGAGGCCGGTGATGATCTCGTCGCGCATGGCCAGGAACTCATCGCCCACAGCGGCCACGTCTTCGGGGAGAGCAGCCCGAACGCCGCTGAGCCGGGTGAAGAACTCGCTCATCCGCTGGCGTGCCGCCTCATAGTTTCCCGCCTGTGCCGATATGGCCGCCTGTCCGAGTCGGACCCGCAGTCGTTCCACCATGAGCTCCTGCTGGGTCTCCGACAGCTCGGCGCGCACCAGGCTGGCCTCGTAGAACTGCCAGCCGAACCCGGCCCCGAAGGCCAGGACCATGGCCAGGAAGCCCCACAGGATTCCGGGTCCCCGCTTCCGCGGCTCGGGCACATGCGTATGCGTCGCCGTTTCGGTATCGTCCATGTTCAGCTCCTGTCCTCAATGAGTGATTCTACGATCCGGTCCACCGCGGCCTGGACCTCCCAGGACGGTCGGCCGGACCCGTTGCTCAGGATACTGAAGACCAACTCCCGTCCGGAGCGCGTCACCAGGTACCCGCTCAGGGCATTCACGTGCCGGAGCGTCCCCGTCTTCCCGAGTACACGATCTCCGTACTGCAACAGTCGATCCTCGAGGGTGCTTTCCGGCTCGCCGGGGCGGGCCAACGCGTCGCGATACGCAACGCTCCACGGCTGTTCATCTACGTACCGGAGCAGTGCCGTGACCGCTTCCGGCGTCAGGAGGCCCTGGGGCGAGAGTCCTGAGCCGTCCCGGAGGTAGTACGCGTCCTCCGGGATCCCGACGTCTCTCGTCAGGAACCGACTCACCATGAGCCGGCCGCCACTCCACGTGCCCAGCCCGACGAGCCGCGCGGCCATGGTCTTCACGACCTGCTCGGTGATCCAGTTGTCGCTCCGCTCGAGCGCTACCCGCATGATCGCCACGAGCGGCGGCGACCGCCAGCTCACGGTCCGGGCTCCCGGGCCGGCGTCCGCCTCCGGGTTCGGCGTGTACCGCACGACGACGGGTCTATCGACCTGGATCCCGGCCCGCTCCAGCGCAACCTGGAACGCCCGGCCCGCAGTGTGGCCGGGGCGGGTCTGGGCGATCCACGACGTGTCCGGGCCCGCGTCGACCCCGATCGTGCCCCGGAGCACCAGGGAGTCCGCCTCGGGAAGTCGGCGCAGGGCGTCGTCCCAGTCATCGCCGCCGGATACGGTCCGGATCCCGGCGTCGATCCCAACGAGCCCGGCGGCGTGGGGTGTCGCCACCTGGGCAGGACCGTACCGCGGGTCGGGGGTCACGATGACCTCGTACGAGGCGGCCATGACGGCGAAGGGCGCCACAGGGGCCGCGTAGTACCAGTCCAGGTCGAACGTCTCCCACGCGGGGAAGATCGCCACGCTGTCGAACCGGGTCTGGTCGATCACGAGGGGCCCGACCACCCGGCGGAGCCCGGCAGCGGCCAGGGAGTCGGCCAGCGAGTCGAGCGGCGCCAGCGGGTGATCGAAGAATGCGTCGGTCAGGGACGGGTCGCCGCCGCCCTCCACTGTCAACCGGTCGGCCACCCCGTCGGGGCCCCACTCCCCGACCACATCGGTCCGGAACCGGTACTCCGCCCCCAGCAGGTCGAGGGCCGCGGCCGCCGTCACCAGCTTCATGGTGGACGCGGCGGTGAAGAGCCGTCCCTCATTATGGAGCAGCACGGGCGAGCCATCCGCCCGATCGTAGACCGCCACACCCCAGTGGGCCCGGCTCAGGGGCGCCGAGTGCAGGATCGAGTCCAGCACGGCCCCGGGGGCAGACGGCGCGCCGGGCTCCGTGTTCTGGGCGGCGACCCCGTCGGTCTGGGCCGCGAGCGCCAGGGCCAGGCAGAGCGCAGGCAACCGGCGCCAGGAGTTGGATCGCATGGACGGAAAGGTGGGGGCGCCGGCCCGGGGCGTAAAGAAGCGGCTGGAAACGCCGATACTAGTATACTGGCGCCGGAGCATCGTGATCGTGGGTGCCGGGCATGAAGCAGTCCCATAGAGGAGAGCCATGAAAGAACACAAGGGCACGGTTCTGGTGGTCGAGGATCAGCGGTCCGTTCGGCAGCTGGCGGTGAATGTCCTCCGCCAGCACGGGTATCGGGTCCTGGAGGCCCCGGACGGCTCCCGGGCCATGGAGATCGCGAGCTCGGAAGGCGCGCACCTCGAGCTGCTCCTGACGGATGTGGTCCTGCCGGGGATCAACGGCGAGGAGCTGGCCAGGATCCTGAGAGCCGAGCACCCCGACCTCCGGGTCATCTTCATGTCCGGGTACGAGGAGGACGAGCTCACGGGACGGGGCATCGGCGGCGTCGGCGCCGCGTACATCACCAAGCCGTTCACCGCTGACGTGCTCACCATGATGGTCGCGGGCGCCATGGGCGACTGATCCCGGCCCGGGGTGGCCCACGGGCTGGCCCCCGGGCCGGGGGCTCTCTACCTTGCTCTCATGATCCGTGACATGGACCCCGAGGAGTTGCGGGAGCAGGGGCGCGCGGTCATCGACCGCATCGCCGACTACCTGGCCCATCCCGAGAACGTGGACGTGCTGCCCCGGCTCCGGCCCGGCGACGTGCGGGACGCGCTCCCCGGGGAGGCCCCCGAAGACCCGGAGCCCTTCGAGGAGATCCTGGCCGACTACGACCGGCTGATCGTACCCAACACCACCCACTGGAACCACCCCGGGTTCTTCGCCTATTTCGGCATCACGGGCTCCGGCCCCGGGATCCTCGGCGAGGCGCTGGCGGCGGCGCTGAACGTGAACGCCATGCTCTGGAAGAGCGGGCCCGCCCAGACCGAGCTCGAGGAGGTTACCCTCGGGTGGCTCCGGAAGATGCTCGGGCTCCCCGACACGTTCCACGGTGTCATCAACGACACCGCCTCCTCCAGCACGTTCTACGCCCTCGCAGCGGCCCGTGAAGCGGCGGACCTCCAGGTCCGGGAGCGGGGGCTGGCCGGCCGCGAGGACGTGCCCCGGATGCGGGTCTACTGCTCCGAGGAGGCCCATTCCAGCGTGGACAAGGCCGTCATCACACTGGGGCTCGGCGCCGAGAACGTGGTCCACGTCACCACCGATGACGCGTTCCGGATGCACCCGGAGGCGCTGGAGCGGGCCATCCATCAGGACCGGGCGCGGGGCTTCCTGCCCCTGGCCGTGGTGGCCACCGTGGGGACCACCGGCGTCACCGCCGTGGACCCCGTCCCGGCCATCGCCGATATCTGCGAGCGGGAGGGCGTCTGGCTCCACGTGGATGGCGCCTACGGCGGCACCGCGGCGGTGGTCCCCGAGCTCCGGCACGTCCTCGACGGCGTGGACCGGGCCGACTCCTTCGTGGTGAATCCCCACAAGTGGATGTTCGTCCCTATCGACTGCTCCGCTGCCTACACCCGGCACCCGGAGATCATGCGTCGGGCCTTCAGCCTCACGCCCGAGTACCTGAAGACCGGCGAGACCGACGTCACCAACCTCATGGATTACGGCGTGTCGCTGGGTCGCCGGTTCCGCTCGCTGAAGCTCTGGTTCGTGCTCCGGTATTTCGGCCGCACGGGCGTCATCGAGGCGATCCGGGAGCACCGGCGCCTGGCGCGCCTGTTCGGCGACTGGATCGACGACGCTCCCGACTTCGAGCTCCTGGCGCCGATCCCGTTCTCCGTGGCGGCCTTCCGGTCCCGACCGGTGGGCGAGTCCGACGAGGCGCGTCTCGATGCCGTGAACGCCGAGATCCTCGACCGGGTCAACGCCTCCGGCGAGGTGTTCCTGTCGCATACCAGGGTCGATGGGCGGTACGCCATCCGGATCGCCATCGGGAACCTGCGCAGCGAGGAGCGCCACGTCCGCCGGGCGTGGGAGCTGCTGCGGGAAGCGGCGGAAGCGGTCGACGAGACGTCCCGGGTCTGAGGGCGCGACCCAGAGCTGAAAGACGGAACAACCTCCCCGGACGACTTTCCATCTCCACGGCTCATGCAACCACCCGGCGTACTGCGTGACGCGGAGAGCGCGGCGGTCCGCGGGGACCGCGGTGAGGCTCATGGCGTAACGCCGGACTCGACGCCGAATCAAACCTTCAACAGAATGTTGTGTCCGCCGGGCGGCTTCGGCCTTCGCCGCGAGCCCTCAGCCGCCCGGTCCGTCCCCTCCGCTTTTCCGCGATTCACCCCGTCAGACCAGCGTGGTGGTCTCCTCCGTGATCGACTCCAGGTACTCCTCGTCGAGCTCCACCCCGATCCCGGGGCCGGTGGGTACGTCCACCGTGCCGTCGCCGTTCAGCGTGAACGCCGGGGCCACCACGTCGCGCTCCCAGTACCGGTCGCTGGCGGAAGTGTCGCCCGGGAGCCGCATGTTCGGCAGGCTGGCCAGCGCCACGTTGTGGGCCCGGCCGATCCCCGACTCCAGCATCCCGCCGCACCAGACGGGGATCCCCGCCTCGGCGCAGAGGTCGTGGACCTCCATGGACGGCCCGTGCCCGCCCAGGCGACCCGGCTTGATGTTCACCACCCGGCACGCCTCCACCGCCAGTGCGTCGCGGCAGCGTTCGGGGCTCGTGATGGTCTCGTCCAGGCAGATCGACGTCTTCATGGACGACTGGAGCTCGGCGTGGAGGAGGAGCGCGTCCTCGGGGAACGGCTGCTCGATGTAGTCCATGCCGAGGTGGTCCAGCGCCCGGAGGTGCGCCAGATCGTCCCGCCCGTACGCCGCGTTGGCGTCCACGGTGAGCGCCGCGTCCGGGAACCGTGTCCGGACGGCTTCCACCACCTGGACGTCCCGGCCCGGCCCGATCTTCAGTTTGATCCGCCGGTACCCCTGGTCGAGGAACGTCGCCACACGCTCCAGGAGCGTGTCGACGTCGGGCTGGATCCCGATGCTCACGCCCGCCGGCACCGCCGCCGCCGTCCCGCCCAGCGACGTGGCCAGGGAGACCCCCCGGGCCCGGGCGAAGGCGTCCCGGGCTGCCATCTCCAGTGCCGCCTTCGCCATCTCGTGACCCCGGGCCGCCCGCTCCAGCACCCGGCCCACGTCATCCGGTCGGTCGAACGTCTCCCCCAGGAGGGCCGGGGCCAGGTACCGCTCCATGACGAGACGGGCCGTGTCGACCGTCTCCGCCGAGTAGAACGGGACGTCACCGGCTACGCACTCGCCCACGCCTTCCACACCGCCGAAGTCCAGCCGGGCCAGGAGGATCCGCCGCTCGTACGTTACGCCGGACGAGATCCGGAACGGCTCGCGCAGCGGGAGGCGGACGAACTGGAGTCGCACGTGTTCGAGGCGCATGTGGGTGACCTTGTTTGGCGGAAATGGCGGTCGTAACTTCTGAGTCAATCCGTTTCTGCCGGCTGGTCCTCTCCATCTTCCCCGGCCAACGTATCACTCCTGACAGGACCGGCACCATGGGCGTAGAGCTGCCCGGGAACAGCCGAGATCTCATTTCGTACCGGACGGTCCACGCAGTGCGTCGGGCCACCCGTGGCGTGGCGTGGTGGGCCGTGGGTCTCGTCCTGATGGCTGCGGCCTACCTGCCGGTGCTGGTCCGCGACGCCGGCAGCTCCCTGGCTACGCTGCCGTGGCTTCTGGCGCCCTTCGTGGCGGCCGTGGCGTGGGCCCGGGCAGCGCATCATTCCCAGGCCCGAGCCCGGGCGGCGTTCTGGCTCCTTGCCCTGGCGGCCACGGTGGGGCTTGTAGGCATCATCACATGGCTCTACGAGGCGCCGGTGCTGGGGCCCGGAGAGGTGCCCAGGTCTCTGTACGTGCTGCTGGTCCCCCATTTCCTTATCGCGGCGGGGGCGGGGCTGACGTTGAGCGCCGGTCGGGGTCGGGTATGGAAGCGGGGCCTGGCGGCCGATGCCTTGCTTCTCTTCCTGGCGGGCACCGCGCTGACGCTGCGGCTGGTGGTGGAGCCGCTCCTGCTGACCGGTGCCGGGGTGGACCTGGCGGTCCTGGCCACGCTTCAGAGTCTGGCCGGCGTGCCGATCCTGGTGGCGGCGCTGGTGGTGCTGCACCGCGGCTCGGCGCTCTCGCCCCGGGCCGCGGTCCTGCTGCTGGCGGCCACCATGGCGTTCGGGCTGGCGACGCTCCTCACGCTGGCCGGCACGGACCCGGAGCCGCTGCGGCTGGGGAACGGGTTCGACCTGGTCTGGGTGGTGGCATGGCTGCTGTTCGCCTGGAGCGGGCTCCGTGCCCGGGAGGAGGGGTCCACCGGGAAGGTCATGGAGGCCCATCGTCGCAGTCGGGACACCCTGCGGAAGCTGCTGGTCCCGGGGGCCGCGCTGTTCATGGTGGTGGCCGTGACCGACATCGGACTCGGCCGGCCGCCGCGCCCGGAGACCGTGGCAGCCATCGCGCTGCTGGGCGTGGTGCTGGCGCTGCGTACGGGCCACGCCTTCGCCCTGGCCGACCGCGACGCCGAGCAGCGCCGCCAGCTGGCCCACACCCGGGCGCTGGTCGAGGTGACCCACTCGCTGGCGGGTACCATGGACCTGGACCGTACGCTGCGCACCATCTCCGAATCGGCCCGCAGCGTGTTCGAGACCCGGGCCGCCGGCATCGAGCTGGTCACCGGAGATGGCCGGAGCCTGGAAACCCGCTCGGCCGTGGGCCTCCCCGATGCCGTGGTAGGGCTGCGGTTCCCCATCGAGGGCAGCTTCACCGGCTGGGTGGTGCGCCACGGGAAGCCCCGGGCCACCGCCGACCCGGGGCGCGACCCGTACATCCAACCCCAGAGCCTGGACTACCTCGGCCACTGGCCGGTGGCGGCGGCGCCCATCCGGTTCCAGGGCGAGACGCTGGGCGCCCTCTACGCCTGTATCCGCGACGACCCGTTCGACCCCGAGGAGCTGGAGCTCCTGAACGCCATGGCGGAGCAGGCCGCTATCGCCATCCAGAACGCACGGCTCTTCGAGCGGGTCACCGAGCTCTCCGTTACGGACCCGCTCACGGGCCTCGCCAACCGGCGCCAGCTCGAGCGGGAGCTGGCACGGGAGTTCGCCGCGGCACGACGGGGCCGGGAGCTGACCGCCGTCATCTTCGACCTCGACGACTTCAAGGACTACAACGACGCCCACGGCCACCTGGCCGGCGATGAAGCGATCCAGGCCTTCGCCGGGGCGCTGAAAGCCGAGACCCGGGCCATGAACCTGGCCGCGCGATACGGCGGCGACGAGTTCGTGGCTCTCCTCTCCGGGACCGACATCGAGGGGGCCCGGGCGTTCATCCAGCGGGTACGGGATCGCTTCGCCAGCGCCGTCGAGGCGCTCGGCCACGGCCCCATCCGCGTGTCCGCCGGGATGGCCACCTACCGGGAGGACATGCCGGACACCGAGGCCCTCCTCCGGGAAGCGGACAACGCTCTCTACCGGGAGAAGCCCCGGACCAGGACGTAGCCGGCCACACCCGTCCACCGGCTCCGCTCGAGGTCCACCGCCGTATAGCCGGCCTCGAACGACCGCTCGAACGCCGCCCGGACGTTCCTCCGCCACGCCACCGCCGTGGTCAGATCGGTCTGCTTGAGCCGCTGGATGTCCGACGGAACGGCGATCCGGACCGTGGGCGCCTCCGGCTCCGCGATGGTGGCGCTCGGGCGCGATGTGCCGCCGGCCACCACCGGCGGGTTGAGGAGCGGGGCGCCGCCGGCGTCCGCCTCCCCGCCCGAGGGCTCAGCGCCGCCGCCTCCACCCCCGAGCCGGGTGGCCACGCGCGGCGAGGCGATGGTCCATTCCGCCACGAGCCGGTCGGTGCCGATCCCGGCGTGGAGCGGCGAGTCCGAGGCGCCGTAGACATCCCGGCGGTACTCCCGGGCGGTGGCGCCGAGGCGCCGCAGGTTGAGTTGGCCGTTGCGAGCTTCCAGCGGGTCGAACGTCCACCGGACCGCCTCCACACCCCGCTCCAGCAGGAGCTCCCGCTGGTGGAGCTTCAGCCGGTAGCCGATGCCCTCCCCCCGGCGCTCCGGCGCCACCGCGAGCATGTCCGACCAGTGGAACGGACGGCCGTCCCGGACCCCTGTGATCCCGAAGATGAAGCCCACGAGCCGCCCGCCGTCGAAGGCGCCGCTGGCCACCCCTCCCGTCTCCAGCGCGATCATCAGCACCGACGCCGGCACGCGGTCGGCGAACGCCTTCCCCCAGACCCGTTCCTGGAGCGCCACGCACGCCTGGCGCTCCGACCGCCCCTCCAGCGGTCGGATCACCACGCCATCAGCGCCCCGCTCGCCGCTCATAGCGCCTCCAGCAGCCGGCCGTAGAGCGCCACCCGACGGGGCAGGTCCGCCACCACCACGTGCTCGTCCACGGCGTGTGCACCGGCGCCCACCGGGCCGATCCCGTCGAGCGTGGGGACCCCCAGCCCGGCCGTGAACGACCCGTCGCTGGCGCCGCCCGACTGCCCCTCGCCCAGCTCCCAGCCCGCGGCCTCCGCCAGCGCCCGGGCACGGCCGTAGAGCGCCGCCACGTCCGCCGTGCGCTCCATGGGCGGCCGATTGATCCCGCCGGTCAGCTCCAACCGCGCGCCGGGCAGCACCGGCTTCAGCGACCGCATGGCCGCGTCCACCCGCTCCGATTCCGCCCGGGTCGTGAAACGGACGTCCACCCCGACCCACGCCCGGGCGGGGATCACGTTCGTGGCCGTGCCGCCCACCGCCTCGGTCACGCTCACGGTGGTGCCCGCCCCGGCGTCCGCCAGTGCCGTCACGGCCAGCGTCTGGTGCGCCAGCTCCACCACGGCGTTGACCCCGTCGTCCGGGGTGAGCCCGGCGTGGGAGGCCCGACCGTGGACGG
>JAWODW010000001.1:0-13519 GCA_046483065.1 Longimicrobiales bacterium
TTGAAAAGCTGAGCGTGTTGCCATATGATTGAGGCGCGTTTGGGGACGTAAGTAGCGTTGCCGGAAGAATGAGGGACGGTAGAGGCGATGGCAGCACGGCTCAACCATCGGATGCGGTTGACTCTTACCTTTCTGCTGCTTGGCGCCTCCGTCGCACTGGTTGCGTGGTCGTTCCACACGCATCCCGCGAGCCCGGGCCGCCGGTCACGCACCGGTAACTCCCCCTCCATGGCCGACGGCCTGGGCGACGTGCCCGCCGCCCCGCCCCCCGAAGCGGTGGCCAACAACCTCGGCGCCGCCCGGGCCTCCGAGGGCGAGCTGGAGGCCGCCATCGAGCACTTCAAGCTGGCCGTCGAGCGCAACCCCGACTACCTGCCGGGCCACAAAAACCTTCTGGCGGCCTACGTGGAGACCGAGCGGTGGAGCGAGGCGCGGCGGGCCGCCGAGACCGTCGAGGCGCTCCACCCCTTCGGCGAGCAGCTCCGGCGCGGGCGGGTGCCCGAGGACGAGGAGGCGGCCGGCGCGCTGCGGGAGGACCGGAGCTTCCTGGCCAACCTCGGCCGGGCCTACCTGGAGACCGGCGCGCTGGGGCGGGCGAAGACCCGCTACACGCTCTGTCTCCGGCTGTTCCCCCTCCAGGTGGAGGGATACAACGGGCTGGCGGAGGTGGCCCGGCGGCGGGGGGAATACGGGGAGGCCGTGCGGCTCTACGCCCAGAGCCTGAAGCACTACGCGAAGCAGCCGGAGGTCCTGCGCCGGCTGCAGTCGATGAAGGGTGAGAGCGCGGAGCTGACGGCGAAGATAGAGTGGGTGGTCGCCACCTACGCCCGGCCGGGCGGCGGGCGCGAGGGGCCGCAGTCGGCCTCTTTCCCGGAGGCCCCGACCGGTCCGCAGGGGCCCCGGGCGCCGGGGCCGCCCCTGCCGGGTCGTGACGGACGGATTCCCGCGCCTCAGCCCCCCGACCCGTGGGAGGGCATCGATGTCAGGTAGCGGGCCGCGACGAGTTGTGGTGATGACAGTGCTGGTGTTGGCCGCGTCGGCTTGGGCGTTGCTGGCGGGATGCGCGGCGGCGCCCGGGACGAGGCGCCCGGCGCAGGCCGCGGAGGACGTGGAGGAGCTCCTCGCCCGGCACCGGGAGGCCGCGGGCCTGTTCGAGGAGGCCCTGGAGGCGGGGGACCGGGACGAGCGGAAACGGCTTTACGGGCAGGCGATCGAGCTGGACCCCTCGCTGGGAAAGGCGCATAATAACCTCGGCCTGATCCACCTGTCGGAGGGCGACTACGGGGAGGCGGTGCGATCGCTGCGGGAGGCGGCCCGGCGGATGCCGTCGCGGCCCGAGCCCCGCTTCAACCTCGGCTACACTTACGAGGTGGTGGGACGGCTGTGGAGCGCCGAGGAGCAGTACAGGGCGGCGCTCGAGCTGGCGCCGGACGAGCCGGACTACCTGGAGAGCCTGGCCCGTGTGCTGCTGCGGCGCGGGCGGCGGGGAGACGAGGTGGAGGAGCTGCTCAGACGAGCGCTGGCACTGGAGAGCCGTCCGGAGCACATCGAGTGGATAAGGGAGCGGCTGGAGGAGATCCGCCGCTACGCGTTCCCGTCGTAGAGGAGGTCGCTGCGTTGCCTGTCTATCGCTACATCGCGTTTGACCCCGAGGGCAACCGCCACCGGGGTCTGCTGGAGGCGGACGATGCGCACGAGGTGCGGGCGCGGCTGAAGGCGCGCGAGCTGTTTGCCTCCGAGGTGACGGCCGGCGGGCGTGCGGAGGCGGCCGGCTGGCGGAGGGCCGTGGGGCGGCTGCTGCGGCGCGACCGCTCGCGGGAGATGGCTATGCCGCTGCGGGAGCTGGCCACGATGCTGTCGGCGGGCATCTCGCTGGTGGCGGGGCTGGAGGCGCTGGCTGAGCAGTCGGAAAACCGGCGGGTGGAGCGGGTCTTCCGGGCGTTGAAGGCGGGAGTCAGCCGGGGAGAGTCGCTGAGCGAGGCGGCGGGTGCCCACCCGGAGTACTTCGGCCCGGCGGCCTGCAACATGCTGGGTGCGGGCGAGACGACGGGGCGGCTGGACCGGGCGCTGCGGCGCCTGAGCGACGACCTGGTCCGTCGGGGCCGGCTGACGGGGCGGGTGGCGGCGGCGCTGCTCTACCCCGCCGTGCTGGCGGCCGTGAGCACGGCCGTGGTGGCGTTTCTACTGGCCTACGTGGTGCCGCGCATCGCCGCCATCTACACGGAGACGGGTGTGGAGCTGCCCCGTCCCACGCGCGTGCTGCTGGCCCTGAGCGGGTTCTTCTCCTCGCACGGGACAGCGCTGGCGGGTGTTCTGGTTCTGCTAGTGGTGGCGTTCCGGCTGGGGCTGACGGACGAGCGTTTCGCCCTGCGGTGGGACGGGCTGAAGCTGCGGCTGCCGTTCGTGGGGGTGCTGCTGAGGAAGAAATGCGTGGCCGACTTCTGCTCGACGCTGCGCGGCCTGATCGAGGCGGGGGTGCCGCTGGTGCGGGCCCTGCGGGTGACGGGCGGGACGCTCTCGAACCGGCTGGTGGCGAGCGAGGTGCGCGAGGCGGCCGACGAGGTGGAGCGGGGCCATGACGCGTCGACGGCGATCCGGCACAAGCGGGTCTTCCCCGCAACGGTGGCGGAGATGATGGCGGCGGGCGAGGAGAGCGGCGAGCTGTCGGAGCTTCTGGCGGCGGTTTCGGAGGACTACGAGCACCAGGTGGAGACGGCGGCCGAGCGAGCCTGCCGGGCGCTGGAGCCGCTGGTGGTGGTGCTGATGGGCGGTGTGGTGCTGTTTATCGTGCTGGCGGTGCTGCTGCCCATCGTGCGCGTGAACGAGGTGGTGAGTCTATGACGACGGCCATGGAAGTCGGGCGGAGTTGCGAGCGGGAACGGACGGCCTTCACCCTGGTGGAGGTGCTCGTGGTGGTGGTGATCATCGGCCTTCTCGCCGCGGCGATCGTCCCGAGCGTCGTGGGGCGGATCGACGAGGCGAAGGTGGTGCGGGCGCGGGCGGACGTGCGCTCGCTGGCGACGGCGGTGAGGCTGTTCAAGAAGGACACGGGGCGGTATCCGACCCAGCAGGAGGGCCTGGGCGCGCTGCTGGAGGCGCCGCCCGACGTCGAGGGATGGCGGGGCTACCTGGAGGGACGGCGCACGGTACCCCGGGACCCCTGGGGCAACGAGTATCATTACTTCCTGACCGGCGGGGTGCCGCCCTTTGAGATCGTGTGCTACGGCGCCGACGGAAGACCGGACGGAGAGGGCGATGCAGCGGATATCAGCAGCGCGGAACTGGACGACTGAGCGGGCCGGGCTGACGCTGGTCGAGCTCCTGGTCGTGCTGACCATCATCTCGGTGAGCCTGGGCCTGGTGGTTTTCGCGGTGGGCGACCGGCCGACGGGCGGCCGGCTGGCGCGGCAGGCGGAGCGGCTGGCGAGCTGGATTCGCGCGGTGACGGCCGAGGCGGCCGCCGACGGGGAGTCGTGGACGCTGTGCTACGACCTGGCCGAAGGCCGTTTCGCCTCCTGGCCGACGGGCGAGGGAGCTGACGTCGCGACGGCGTCGGTGGAGCACGGCATCGGTGGCGGCCTGGGGATCGAGCGCCTCACCTGGCAGGCGGACGGGCCGATGGAGCGACGGGGCGGCGCCGTGGAACTGCCGGTCTTCGCGGACGGCACGTGCGTGCCGCACCTCGTGACGTTGTCCGACGGCGCGAGGGCGGCGAAGACCCTGGAGGTCAACCCCGTGACGGGGGACGTGGTGGTCTTCGACGGCCGGCGGGACTACGAGTGGAGGACGCCGGAGGAGCTTCTGGCGGAGCTGAGATGAGGAGCGGATTCACACTGATTGAGTCGGTGGTGGCGCTGGCCGTGGTGGCGGTGACGCTGGCATGGGTGGTGTCGGCCAGCTTCTATGCCGACGAGGCGAGCGCGACGGCGGCGGCGCGGACCAGGGCGGCGACCCTGGCGGCCGGGCTGGCCGCCGAGATGCAGTCGGGCGGCGACTGGGCCGGGGGCCGGCGGGGCGAATTCGCCGGCGCACCGGGGTTCGCCTGGGAGTTGTCCACGGAGTCCCTGCCGCGCGAGGCCAATGCCCTGTGCCGACGGGCGACGCTGTCGGTGTCCTATCCGGGGACCGGCGGCGCGGCGGAGACGGTGGAGTTCGAACTGCTGATTCCGGGTGAGTGAGGTGGAACGCGTGCGGAACGGGTTCACGCTGGTTGAGGTGGTGGTCAGCCTGGGCGTCTGCGCGGTGACCCTGGGGGTGGCCGGGGTCTGCCTGAGCGATACGGCGTCGCGGGCCGCGTCGTCCGGGCGACGGGCGGCCGAGGTCCGGAAGGTGGAGAGGCTGCGGCGCGCGGCGAGTCGGGACCTGGAGCACCTGCGCTGCCTGCCCGGGGACGAGAGTCTCCGGGTGGTGCGCAGGACGGTCTCGGGCGTTCGCGGCGACGCGGTCAGCTTCGTCCGGGCGGGCAGCCTGTTCGACCGGTCCGAACTCTCCGGCCCGACGGAGGACGCCGCGAGGGCCCGCCGGGTCATCTACGGGTGCCGGCCGGAGGGAGGGTGCCTGACGGTTTTCAGGTTGGAGACCCCGCCCCACAGCGTCCGCGGGGTGGTGACGCCCGTGCTGCGAGGCGTGTCGGGTTTCGAGATCGTACCGGAGAAGGCGCCCGACGACGGGGCAGACGGGCTGCGTCGGGTGGCGCCCACGATGTTGCGTTTCGAGGTCACGTTCGGGCGGGAGCGACGCTACGCCTTCCGGGTCAGCCCCGGCGTGACGCACGAGGTGAACCTGGAGACGAACGAGGAGTGAGCCGATGACGCGGGAGAGCGCGGACCGGCGGAGTGGGACGGTGCTGCTGGCGGCGCTCGTGTTCCTGGCCATACTGGCCACGGTGGTCACCTCGCAGCTTGCGCGCCTGCCCTTCGAGGTGGCCGAGAGCCGTGGGGCCGTGGCGTCGGTGCGCCGCGGCGTGGCGGCCCGGTCGGCCCGGGTCCTGGCCGCGGGCATCCTCCGCTCCGACGGCCGGGCGGGCGAGACGGACGGGTTCGGCGATAGCTGGGTCCGGCCGCACGCCGTCAGGGTGGGAGGCTGTGAAGTCGAGGTGAGGCTTTCGGACTGGCCCGTCTCGGGCCTGCCGGAGGATGCGTGGCTGCGCCACGAGTTCGGCATCCCGGAAGGGGTCAGCCTGTTGAGCACGGGGGACCCCTACGTGCTGGGGCTCTTCCGGCAGGTGCGGCCGAACGTGAACACGGCCCCCCTGACGGTGCTGGCGCGGCGGGCGGGGCTGTCGCGGGGCGTGCTGGAGTGGCTGAAGGAACGGCGCGAGCAGATGGCCCTTGAGCGCCTGGAGGACCTGGAGGATGCGCCGGACGCCGACGAGGCGATGATCGAGGAGGCGGCAGAGGAACTCACGTGCGGGAGCCGGCTGTTCCTGGCGCAGGCGGTCATCCGGGAGGACGGAGGTCCCGAGCGGCGGCGGTACTGGGTGCTGCAGAGGGACGGGACCGGGGCACACGTGGTCTACTCCGGCCCCGAGGAGGTGTTGCGTTGAGTGATCGCGTCCTGGTCGCGCTGCCCGGTGGGGAGGACCTGCTGATCGCGGCCTTTCGCCGGGAGGCGGATGAACTCCGCGCCGGGGGCGTGGAGGGAATCCCCTCCGACACGAAAGGGGAGGAACTGACGGCGGCGCGGCAGCGACTGGCGCGTCGGAGATGGGCCGGCCGGCCGGCGGTGCTGGTGGTCCCCGGGAGGGAGCTGTTCATCCGTTTCTGTCGGCCGAGCGTAAGGGGCGAGCGGGCCGTTCGCTCGACCATCCTCTACGAACTGGAAGAGGGTCTCCCCGTGCCGGTCGAAGACCTGACGGGAGACTTCGACAGGGCCGCCGGGCCGCGTGGGGAGGGAGAGGTCGTCGTGGCCTGTGCCCGGCGGCAGAACGTGGCCGACGGGCTGGACCGGCTGGCGGGGCTGGGCCTCAGCCCCGTGGCGGCGGTGCCGGCCGTGGCCGCGCTGGCCAACGGGGCCGAGTTTTTGGGCGACGGGGGCGCGGGCCTCTGGGTACATCTGGGCCGGGGGGAGATGGTAGGTGTTCTGTGCGGGCCGGACGGGCTGCGCGAGGCGTGGTCCTTCCCCGACGGGGATTCCGGACCGGAACCGTGGGCTCCGCTGTTGCGTTCGGCGGTGCTGACGGCGTCGCTCGAGGAGGAACCGCCGCCTCTGCGGGTCAGCGGCGGGCCGCCCGAGCGACTGAAGGCGGCGCGGGAGGCGGTGACCGGCATCGCCGGTGTGACCGCCGAGGAGCCCCCATGGGTGGGGGCTGGCGGCGGCGAACTGGAGCCGGAGGAGCGGGAGGCGCTGCGCCGAGACGGTCCGCTCCTGGTGGGCGCGGCGGCCGGCGCTCTGGGGTTGGCCGGGTTGGTGTCGCTGGACCTTGCGGGCCGCCGCCGGCGGATCAGGGGAAGCCTGAAGGCGCTGAAGCGGCCGCTCCGGTGGGCGGCGATTCTGCTGGGGGTGGTCCTGCTGCTCTGGGTTGTCGAAGGACTGGCGGTCCGACGACGGAGCGTGGCACGGATAGCGGCGACCCGCGCTGAACTGGCTGACCTGTGGCATGAGAGGCATCCGGGCCGGGAACTTCCCCTGGACCCGGTGCGTACGCTGCGGGCCGAGACGGCGGGGGCCGAGCCCGTCTCGGTCCACGGCACGCGGCGGTTGGGCGTGCTGCACGTTCTGGAGCGGGTGGTGGGTGCGGCGACGGGCGAGGGTGAGGCCCTCCCCTACCGGCGCCTCAGGGTCTCGGGCGAGGGCGTTGCGGTGGAAGGTATAGTGCGTGACTACGCGGCGGCCGACGCCCTGTTGGGTCGGCTGGAGGAGCGGGGCTTCGAGGCGGGGCCGCCGGAGATGACGGCACGGGAGGGCCGGGTGGCGTTTCGGGTTGAGCTGGAGAGAACGCCGGAGGAGTGAGCGAATGGCGTGGTGGAAAGCCTATGCAGCGGCCCTGGCCGTGCTCCTGGCGGGGGGAGTGTGGAGCCATGCCGGGCTGGCGGACGCGGGGGATGAGGCCCGGGCCATAGAACGTCGCCTGGCGGAGGTGCGGCGCCTTCTGGAGCAGCAAGGGCCGTCCGCTGCCAGCGGGACGGGGGCGCGACTCGAGAGCATCGGGGCGGCGGTGCAGGCGGCGGCCGATCGGAGCGGCCTCGGGGCCCGGTCTATCGAGGAGGTGCGCGTGCTGGAGGGCGGCACCGAAGCGGGGCACCAGGTCCGTCTCCGGCGGGTGGGGCCGGAGGGGTTGGTGCGCCTGCTCTACGTGCTGGAGTCCGAACTGGACCTCAGGACGGTCGAACTGGAGATGCGACGTCCGTCGGGACAGGCCCGGCGCTGGGACGTGTCCCTCGTGGTGGTGAGGGTCCGATGACCGACACAAACGCGAAAGCCTTGGACGACGCGACGCTGCGGCGCTGTGTGGATTTGGCGCGGCGCAACGGCCGTTCGGCGATGGATGCCTTGCAGGAGGCCACCGGCCGTAACGAAGGACACCTTCTGCGCTGCTTCGCCGAGAGGCTGGGCATGCCCCTGATGACGGACCTGAGCGGCGAGTGTGTGGATGAAAACTTCGCCTCCGCTGTGGGCCTGCAGTTCGCCCGGCGGCAGGGCGTGGTGGGGCTGGCCGGTGACGGCCCGTATCTGCGGGTGGCCACGTGCCGGCCGCTTGCGACCGAAGCGGTGGAGGATGTCGCGAAGGTGCTGAACGGGCGGCCGGTCCGGCCCGTGCTGGCCCCACGGGCGGAGATCGTCGGCCTCCTGGAGCGCGAGTACAAGGGTCGCATGGGGAACGGCGCCCGGGTTTCGGAAGACGTGGGGAGCCTGGACAGCCTGGTGGCGGCCAGCACGGCGCTGGCGGCGTCGGAGGACCTGTTGGACCTGACCAGTCGGCCGCCCCTGGTGCGGCTGGTGAACAGGCTTCTGCTACAGGCTCTGGAGGCGCGGGCCAGCGACGTCCACTTTCAGCCGGCGTCAGAGTGCGTGCAGGTCCGCTTCCGCGTCGACGGTGTGCTGCACGACACGGCGCAGCTTCCGAAGGCGGTCCAGCGGGCCGTGGTGAGTCGTGTGAAGGTGATGGCGGGTATGGACATCGCCGAGCGGCGGGTGGCCCAGGACGGGCGGGCCACGGTGACGTTGGGCGATCGGCACGTGGACCTGCGGGTCTCCTCGCTGCCGACCTCCTTCGGGGAGCAGGTCGTTATCCGGCTGCTGGACCGGAGCCGGGGGCTAATGGCCCTGGGCGAACTGGGAATGGACGATGACATGCTCGGGCGGTTCCGGGGGCTGATCGACGCGCCCCACGGCATCATCCTTGTGACCGGTCCCACGGGCAGCGGGAAGACGACGACCCTGTATGCCGCCCTGCGGGAGCTGAACCGCCGTGCCCGCCACATCGTGACGCTGGAGGATCCGATCGAGTACCGGCTGGGGGGTGTGAGCCAGAGCCAGGTGAACCGGAAGAAGGGGATGACTTTCGCCGGGGGGCTGCGCAACGTGCTGCGGCAGGACCCCGACATCATCCTGGTGGGAGAGATCCGGGACCTGGAGACGGCCCGCATGGCGATCCAGAGCGCCCTGACGGGCCACCTTGTCTTCTCCACGCTCCACACCAACGACGCCGTGTCGGCGGCCCCGCGGCTGCTGGAGCTCGGGATCGAGCCGTATCTGGTGGCCTCGTCGCTGGTCGGGGTCCTGGCCCAGCGTCTGGTCCGGAAGGTCTGCGGCGTCTGCGCGGCGCCGGCGAGGCCGGAGCAGGCCCTGTTGGAGCGGGCCGGCGTGGAGGGGCGGGACGGTTCCCTGCGGGCCGGGCGGGGCTGCGAGGAGTGCCTGCACACCGGCTACCGGGGAAGGACGGGCATCTTCGAGCTGATGGAGGTTGACGGACGGGCCCAGGAGGCGATCATGCGCAGGGACCGCCCGGCGGGGCTGCGGCGGGAGCTGGCGGAACGGGGTTGGCGGGGTATGCGTGAGGACGGTGTGGCCAAAGCGCTGCGGGGGGTGACGACCCTGGAGGAAGTGCTTCGCGTGACTCAGGACGGGACGATCGGCGATGCCCCGAGAGGCTAAAAGGGCGACGATGTCGGGAGTAGTGGTGGTGGCGGCGGTCCTGTGCGTGCTCGCGCCGGCGGTCCACGCCGGGCGGGCTGAGCAGGCGACGGTGAAGTTCACCTTCGCCGAGAGCGTGCCGCTGGTCGACCTGGTGGCCTACGTGAGCGAGCGAACGGAGACCCGCTTCATCTACGACGACGCCGTGTCGGGGGAGGTGGTGATCCGGAGTCCCCTGGAGGTCCGGGTGGCGGACCTTGTTCCGATTCTGCGGGACATCCTCGAGTTCAAGGGTTACCAGCTGGTGGAGGAGCACGGATGGTACAAGATTCGCCGGGGCCAGAAGGGTGAGGTGCTGCGCCGGGAGGGGCCGTCGGCGGTTTACCTCTCCGACAGGCTGCCGGAGGACCTGCGTCCTGAAGCCATCTACACGCTTATAATGCGTGTGGAACACGCCCGGACTGAGGACCTCATGGGCGCCATCGAAGGCGCCACGGGGGTCAGCCCGACACGGCTCGGCACGACGGACACCCTCATCCTGACCGGCTACGGCCGGGGGGTTCGCCGGGCGGTGGAGGTGGCCGGCCTTCTGGACAGGCCCGAGGCGGCGCTGGCCGTGGAGACTTACGCCTTCCGCAACGTCCAGGCGGCGCAGATCAAGGACATGGCGCTGGGGATTCTGCGGTCGCACCTGGTGCCGGATCTGGCCGCCGGCGGCCCCCAGGTGCGGGGTCCGTCGCTGTTTGTGGATTCGGCGGGCAACCGGATGATCCTGCTGCTGCCCCCGGACGCGGCGGGGGAAGTGGAGGAGCTGCTGGCCATGCTCGACGCCGAGCCCCGGTCCGAGCTCAGGTCCTATACCGTGGACAACGTCGATGTCCGGCAGGCGGAGGCTTTCGTGCAGGAGACCGTGCGGGCGAAGGCGCCGGGCCTGCCGAACTTCGTGATGCGGCCGGCGGGAGAGGACAAGCTGCTGGTGGTGGCCCCTCCTCGGGGCCATCAGCTGGTGGGGGAGGCCCTCGAGGTCCTGGAGGAGAGCAGCCGCTTCGAGCTGGCTTACTACGTGCCGCAGCACGTGCAGGCGTCCCGGATTCAGGTCCTGGCGAGGGAGATACTGGGGCTGAGCGGACGGGATGAAAGCGGGGAGATGCTGATGGTGGCTCCCCAGGAGAACACGCTCGTGGCGCGCCTGACGCCGGGGCACCACGAGGAGTTGAAGGCGATCCTGGCGCGGTTCGACACGCGGCAGGAGGCCGTAAAGGCGACGCGCCTGCAGTTCTACCAGATCCGTAACACCGACGCGGTCGAGCTGGCAGGGCGCCTTCGCGCCGTGCTGGGCGTCGCCGGAGGCGAGGCGGCGGCCGAGGTCGGCTATACGGTGGAGCAGATGCTGGAGAGCAGCCGCTACCTGGGCATCCGCCGGACGGACACCATGGGGGCCGGCGAGGAGGTCCCGTCGACGGAAACGCAGCCCGGCGGCGAAGAGCCGAGCGGGAGGGACAAGGCCCAGGAAAGTGGCATGAGGCCGGGCGCGGTGCGGGTGGTGGCCGACCGCAACACCAATACCATCATCGTGCAGGCCCCTATCGAATACCACGAGACCATCAAGCGGCTGGTGGAGTACCTGGACCGTCGGCGGCCCCAGGTGCTGATCGAGGCCACGGTGGCGAACGTCTCGGTGAGCAGCGACCTGTCGGTGGCGGTGGAACTGCTCTACAGGGAGGAGACCGGCAGCGTTGAGGCGCTCCTGTTCAGTGCGTTCGGCCTCTCGGAGGTGGACGTGGAGACGGGAACGCGCACGCCGCTGGTCGGCACGGGCGCGAACGCCAGCATCGTCGATCCGGACAGCGCCCACGCGATCATCCAGGCACTCCGGGGTGACAGCAAGAGCCGGGTGATCTCCGAGCCGAAGATCCTGGTCAACGACAACGCCACCGGGCGGTTCGAGAGCATTCGGGAGGAGCCCTTCACCAGTGTCAACCTGGGGGAGACCGTCTCCACGACGACGTTCGCTGGCTACGCCGAGGCGGGGCTGACCATCGAGGTGACCCCGCGGATCAGCGAGGGCAACTTCATACAGTTGGACTACAGCATCACGAGCCGCGATTTCACCAGCACCCCCACGGAGGCCGGCATCCCGCCGGCCCGCGCCAGCGACAACATCGGCAGCAGCGTCACGCTTCCCGACGGACACACCATCGTGATCGGCGGCCTGCAGAGGAAGCGGCGCTCGAGGTCTGAGGAGAGGGTGCCCCTGCTGGGCCGGATACCGCTCGTGGGAGCCCTGTTCCGTTCGCGCACGCGGGATGCCGGCGACAGCCGGCTCTTCGTGTTCCTGCGTCCGGTCATCCTGCGGGACGACGACTTCGCCGACCTGAAGGCGCTCTCCCGCGTGGGCCTCGCCCGCTCGGGCAAGGAGGCCACCGGGGCCGAGGCCATCTATCCCCCCGCGGAACCGAGGGTGATGCGATGAGACCGCTGAAGGGTGCAAGGCTGCTGAGGATGCTCCGGTGGGGCCGTGCGGCGGCGTGGGCACTGAGCGTCCTCCTGGCCCTGGTGGCCCTGTGGGAGGGGCGCCGTCTGGTGGCCTTGCTGGCAGGCGAGGCCGGCCCGCGCCACCGCGTGCGGGCCGCCGAAGGGCCGGACGACGCGGCGGTTGAAGAGGCGCTTCCTCCGGTGGAGCGGTTTGCGGCGATCTGGCGGAAGATGGATCCGCCGCAGCCCGAACCCCCGCCGCCACCGGAACCGGAACCCGAGCCGGAGCCCGAACCGGAGCCGCCGCCCCCGCCCGACCCCTACCCGGAGATGGCTCTGCTGGGCACGATCGTGGGCCAGGAGGAGAAGCTGGCCCTGCTGCGGATCCGCCCCGGCGTGACGAAGATGCTGCGCGAGGGCGAGACCGAGGGGGACATTGAGCTGCGCATCGTCACTGAGAAAGAGGTGGAGGTGCGGGTGCCCCACCACACCAAGCGACTGCGGATGAAGGCCGACCCGGGAGCGGGTGTCGAACGACTGCTGACCCGATGACCACTGATGGGAGGGACCGGACAGTGAGCTTGTGGCTGAGGCGGATTGTGACGGCTGGGATCGTGGCGTGCGCGCTGGTGGCGGGATGCCGGGACGAAGGGACTTCGGGAGGAGAACGGACGCCCCGCAGCGGCCCGCCGGAGGAGCCGGGAGCCCCGCTCGTTGCGCAGAAAGCGCCGGGGACGGCGGCTGTTGAGGGAGAGCCGCGCCTTGAGCTGGAGCCGCGCACGCGCGATGTGGGTGAAGTGCGCGAAGGCCGGACGGTTACGGCTGTCTACAGCCTGCGGAACGCGGGTGACGGCGTCCTGCGTATCGCGCGGGCTCGGCCCCGGTGCCGGAGCTGCATGACGGTGAAGCTGTCACGTAGGGACGTGCCGCCGGGGGAGGCGGCCCGACTGGAGGTGACCTACGAGGTGCGCGACGTGAGCGGTCCGTTCGCGCGCTACGTGGTCATCGAGAGCAACAACCCCTCCGACCCCTCGGTCTCGGTGATGATGGCGGGGGTGGCCGTTCCCGAATTCGCGGTGGAGCCGGCCGAGGTGGACTTCGGAGAAGTCCCATCGGGCGCCGGGGCCGATGCGGAAGCAGTCCTGACACGCAACTTCGGCGGCGAACCCGTGGTCAGTCAGCCCGCGGAAGCGCCCGACTGGCTGGACGTCGATGTGGCGGCCGAGAGGGAACCTGGCGGCCCCGTGAAGGTCACGCTACGGGTTCCGCCCGGCGTCCCGCCGGGAGACTACGCGGGCGAGGTGCGCCTGCCGGTGAACGGCACCGTGCGCAGTGAACTCGTGCTGAAGGCCCGGGCCCGCGTCGTCGGAGCGGTCCGCCTCGCCGAGGACGAGCTTTTCTTCGGGATGGTGCCCGCAGGGGAGAGCGCCCGCAAGAGCGTCGTCCTGGAGACGGAGGGAGCCGAACTCCAGGACGTGCGCGTGCTGTCCGAGGCCGCCGGCCTGACGGCGGAGCTGGTCCGGGGAACGGCGGACCGTTCCCCCCGCATCAGGGTGACGCTGCCGGCGGGTGGCGAGCCCGGGCCGTTCAGTGAGAGCCTGAAGATGGAAGCGGTCACGGACTCGGCGACGGAGCGGCTGCGGCTCCGGTGCTACGGCATCAGGTCCGAATAGGCGCCCCACGGCCTGTGGGAAGGGACGGGCGTTCCCGGGAATGTGCAAGGCGCGATAGTCGTGTGCAGTTCGTTTGCGGGGATAGGCGGCGGACATTCCGTTGCAATGTGGCGAAAAGCAGGGGTTGCCCGGGGACTATCGCCGGCGCCTAGCAACGCATTGGGCCTGAGATGTGCCGTTGAAGTATCGTGGGCCGTCCTGGATGATTGTAGAACGTCCGGCACTTTTCTGCTTGACATGGGCGGTGTGAGCGTTTATGTTGCCGGTGAACTCCGGGACGGCCTGAGGGGGGCGGT
>JAWODW010000019.1:0-14495 GCA_046483065.1 Longimicrobiales bacterium
CGGTCCTTGCGAGAGATTCGATCTCCTCCGGTCGGGGGTTGAGGATATGATCCCCGAGGTCCACCGCCAGCCCTTCCAAGAACCCACGAAGCGCTGGATCGGATTGTTCAGCCGCGAGATTGAGTTCGTGCTGCCTCCATAGCTCCACCCGATCGGAAACCGGAAGTGCCGAATAAATGGCCCTCCGATAAACAAGAGAGTACCGAGAGAGGGCGTCTAATGTTCGAGGCAGATTGGCAGCATTGGCTTCCACCCAGTCTTGCGCCTTTGCACATTCGGAGGGTCCACGATCAGGCCGGGACAGGCCGAGAGTGGCCAAACCCAGCACGCTGGCAACCGCGACGATGGCGATACTTCGTCTTGTCGTTCTTCCTCACTCTGTGATGTGAACAGAACACGGGGTTCAGGGGGTTCAGATCACAGGCGCTTGATTGGCAAGGATTGCCTCATTGATATGGGTTTGTCAAGCTCAAAACTGGTGAACGTCGTCCGACAAGTTTCGTGGAGGCGCCAGGCATTCAGAACGCAATATCGTATCGTCGGGATTCGGTCCGCACCGACTCGGTACCTGGCTGAGCTCCGGGATCCGGTCTGGGGGTACGCGCTCGCCAGGGGATCCGACCCGAGGGCATCCCGGGCGGCGACCAGAGGATCCCGGGCGGCGAGGTTGTCCCGGATCCTCCCGCCATCGCCGTCTCACAGGTGAGCGGGAGCTTTGGGGGCGTGCCGACTCAAAGCCTCCTTCCATTGATCCGCAACGCGGTTATCGGAAGCTGCGAGTCACCCACCGCCCTGAACCCTAGTCTCGTCCCCTGGCGTCGGGTCACCATCCGGAACCGCTTCGCACGGGGCACAGAGTGTGCCGCACTGGTCGGCAGGCGACGCCGTCGCCCGGCCCCGTCTACCCTTCCGCCGGGTCCCGGTCGGGGGCGTAGTCGTCGACCCGGAGGTAGGCGGCCCCCGCCGGGTCCGCCACGCAGTCCCGGGCGTCATCGGTGGGGCAGTCCCAGGCGAACGAGCCGAGCGGCAGCTCCAGCGCCCGGGCCAGCGCCGCCGCGTCCACGTTCGCCGCCACGCTGCTGTCCACCACCAGCAGCTCGGGCTCCGCGAACGGGTGCAGCGGCGCCAGCTCCCGGGCCGCTTCCGCCACGGCCGACGCCAGTGATCGCTCCGGCTCGGCGTCGCCGCAGGCCAGGGCGAGGGCGACCGCGAGTACCGCCGAAATACCGCGCCAACTCATGCGCCCCCTTTCGGCGGAACGAGATTTCTGTAAGAAAACGCCGTCGAGCGGCATCTATAGGGTGATGGAAACAATGAGACGAGGCCGCACGGGGGAGCAACCATGACCCGCTGGATTCTGTTGCTGGCGCTGACGCTGGCCGTCGGGTGTGACGTTACGGCACCGGAACCCGGAGACCGGATCGAAGACCTGATGGTCACCGTGGATGTGGTCCCCTATGATGTCCCGTCCGGTCTCGCGACGGCCGTGATCATCAGCGTCCGCAACGAGACCGACCGGACCATCGTGCTGGAGGACCGCGACTGCCGGACCCTGGACTTCGTGGTCTATGACAGCCTCCGGCAGAACCTGATCTATCCGGGCACCGAGCCCATGGGCTGCATCCCGCCTCTCCTGGAGCCGAAGTGGGAGTTCGACCGCCGGCTCTCACCCAACGAGACCGCGACGATGGTGCATTACTACCGGACCCACTATTACTGGGGAACTGTCGAGAGAATCGGCGATCCACTGCCGCCGGGGAAATACATCGTCCTCGGAGGCATCCCCGGTGAAGCTCCGGGTGAGCTCCGTCACTGGGCCGGGCACAGCCTGCATGTGAAATGAGGCGGCCTTCACGATCAACACGAACGATGTGGCGTCCCTCCAGGGTTATCGCGAATTACCCTGGGGCGGACGCGGCCGTCCCCCTACCGCGTCCGCCCCAGGTACATCGCCTCCTGCTCCCACGGCTGCAGCTCGTGGTCCCGCCAAACGAAGAACCCGATCCCGGCCGCCGTCAGCCCCGCGAGGTTGAGCTCCAGCTGTCAGGCCGTCGTGGCCGGTCGACGTGGGGGCAGGATTGTGACCATGCTTGAATGACGCGAGCCGGGCTCGTCTGGAGGTTCCGGGGCAGACGCTGATTCTGAAGGGAATCGATGCGCAACAACCGGCCACCCCACCTTGCCCCACGGAGACCCCGATCCCCACATTCCCGGACGGTGTCGACCCGGGGCGTCGTCTCCTCTCGCGGCCGGCGCTGCCACCGTGTGATGTGATGACGGGCTGATGACGGAGCGGACGCCGGCAATCGAGGCCAGGAGTCTCACCAAGTACTACGGCGAGTTCCTGGCGGTCGACGATATGTCGTTCGAGGTCGAGCCCGGTGAGGTATTCGGCTTCCTCGGTCCGAACGGCGCCGGCAAGTCGACGACCCAGCGGATCCTCTCCACGCTGCTCGAACCCACGGCCGGCACCGTTCGGATCCACGGGCACGACCTCGCCCGGTCCCCGCTGGCCGCCAAGCGGCTCATCGGGCTGGTCCCGGAGGAGTCCAACGTTTACGGGGAGCTGACGTGCGGTCAGAATCTGTCGTTCGCGGCCCGTCTGTATCGGGTTCCCGCCGCGGAGCGCGATGGGCGCGTCGAACGGCGTCGCGCCGAAGCGCCCTAGCTCGCCGGGGGAAGTCCGAGCGCCTCCTGTTCGGAGACCCACCCCTCCTGGCCGTCGATCCGTACGTGAAGCCGTTGGAGCTCTACCTCGACGGTGACCAGCACACCACGCCGATCGAGCGCGAGCTGGACCCGGCCGTACGCGGGCCCCAGCTCCACCTCGGAGTCCGGTTGGATCGTCACCGGCCGTCCCGCACGTCCCTGCGCCGCGTCGTACAGCGTCACCTGCCGGACGGAATCGCCGGTCTCGCGGGGGCAGGACCCGGTCACCGCCAGCTCGCCGACGTACGTGTCGCCTTCACCCGGTAGCCCCCACGGGCCAGTGGGCGCCGACCCCAGATCGTCCAGGTCCACCGACAGCGGGACGCTGACCTTCACGCAGCCGGTGCACGCCTCAAATGGCAGGATCCCATCGACCAGCTCCACCGGTTCGTCCGCTTCCCCGTCCGGCAGCGATTCGAACGTCCCGCACCCCGTAATCCCCGGACCCAGTGGAACAAATTCGCCGTTCCGCCACCCGAAGAGCCGCACGGCCAGACCGGTATTGGGCTCGGCCGGGATCAACTGATAGGCCACCTGCAGCACGCACTCTTCCGGGAGCTGCAGCGGCTGCGCCGACACCCGGAAGCAGTGGTCGTAGCCCTCGGGTGTGATCCGGTTCGGGAGCGGCCGGCGGAACAGCCACCGGCCGTCCTCGTCCTTGATCCCCACCACCAACGTGGTCTCGTGGTAGCTGAAGCAGCTGTCGGGCCGCAGCCGCTCCATGCGGAGATCCACCTGCACCGTGCCGCCGGTGATGTGGAAGGGGCCCAGCATCTCGTGGGAGCTCTCCACGGTGTGCGGTGGGATCGAGTCCTTGTCCGCGGAGCCGCCCTGCCCGAGGGTGTGGACAGGAAGAGCAAGAGAAACCAGCATGATGAGCGGGAGGCCCCTTACGGTGCGCATGACGCATCCTTCGTTGCATTTTGGGACCCCCAACGAGAGAAAGATAGCGACTGTGGTCTGCCGTGTTAAGGGACTCGTTCCGCCCGCCCGTCAAGCCCAGGTGCATCCCGACCCGTCTGTTGAGCCTGGTCGCATTCGGTTTCGAGCAGAACCGGAGCGAGCGCTAGGACCTCGGACCTTACGGGGGGGCTCGCCGCATGATCTCCCGGGGCGTCTTCCTACCCTTTGAGCTGTTGGTCCGGAGCTAATCGAAGAAGTGCTGGTAGACGGCGGTCTTCCTCAGGAAGTCGTCCAGATCCCGATAGACCTCCGGATCGAAGGGGTGTTCTTCCATGATCCGGTGCAGCGCTTCGACGTCGGCATGGGCGTTCGGCCTCGACGCCAGGTCGAACCATTCGTTCCAGCGGATCGGGCCGCAGTGCGGCACTTACGGGCAGGCGGCGATCACCTTCGCCTCCTTCCTCCGGGAAGTCTTCCGGCCGCGCTCTCAGGAGATTGCATCGCGACAGTCACCACGACCAGCGCGACGAATCCGACCACGACCCACGCGAGCGTACTCACAGTCCCTCCGCCGGGCCGGGAACCTATTTTGCCCCACGACGCCCGAGCCGCTACCTTGGCTCCCAAGTTGGAACTGCGTCAAATTTTTCGAAGCCCCGGGGCCGTGCCACCAACCGGTACAGGCCCATTACAAGAAGGTTTGGTGCAGCCGCTGCGCTCAGGGTACTCCTAACGGAGTGAGGCGGCATGGGGCATAAAAGGGTTTCGCAGGACTACCATCCGAAGGCCGTTCCCTCGGCCGCACCCACCGTTCTCACCCCTACCGACGTCCAACGCCGGGCCACTCTCTCCCGGTGCCGTCGCGTACTCGGAGTTCCCGACCACTGACACAGTAACCCAGGGGACGCGATGGAGTACCCCGTACAATACGTCCTGACGGGTGCGACCGGGGTCGAAGCGAGCGGCGAGGGTCGCGGTCATATCGATGCCGATACGCTCTCGATCCGGCCGACGTACGGTGAGGCGCTCTGGTTCTCACTGAGGGACTTCACGGACGTTTCGGCCGCCGACTATCGGGTGCGCATCGGGCTCATCTCCGACGAGGAGCTGACCCTCTCGGGACTGGGCTACAAGTACGAGGACTTCGTCCGCGTCCTGTCCCGTTTCAGGAACGAGATGGTCATCAAGGACCTGCTGATGGAGGAGTCCCTCAAGAAGTCGGAGGTCCCCGCCGAGTTCCACTACCAGCCCGATTCAGGGACGGAGGGACGGGGCGGCGGCTGCAAGGTCAGGCTGTACGAGACGGCACTGGTCCTGATCCCTGAGGAAGGCGAGGTCCTCCGTATCCCGTACTGCTACCTCTCGAGCATTCGCGAGCAGGACTACGCCCTGGTGCTGGACATGGAGACCGGGGAGACCCTGATCCTGTCCCAGCTGGGAAAACAGCTGGATCCCTTCGGTCGGGTCCTTTCCGAAGCCATGAACGATCTGTCCCTGAAGGCGCAATCGACGCTCCGGGAGCTGGCGCCCGATGCGGATCCGGCGGCGGTCCGGAAAGGTGCGCGGCTCATGAAGGATGGGCTGGCGGCTCGGCGGCGGGACATCGAGGCGATCGACCCGACGCTCTGGCGCGAACTCGAGGAGCGGATCGGGGTGTTGGGACTGGATCAGGAGTACGCGTTCCTCGAGTCGTTGGCGCAGAAGGATCGGATGTGTATCGGGCTCAAGCGCGGCCTCATGGGTGACCTGACCGGGGAGTACCTGTGGTTCCTGATCCCGATTTACAGTGTGGACCCGGCGGAGGACGGGAACCTGGTGGCCATGGAGTCAAGGTCCACCGAGGGCGGGGGCGGCGCCACCTACTTCTTCAGACTGGTCGGCCGGGAGGCCTATACAGGATTCACCGAGATCGACGAGCTGCACGCGGCTGCGGACGCGTTCATCACAACCATGAACCGCTGCATGCTGGCGGTGAACTTCCGCCGCGAGCCCATCTACCTGCCGGCGGAACGCCTGTCGGAGCCCCGTTACGAGAAGTATCGCACCGCGGTGTCCAGGATCCCCGAGTTGCGGACCCTGCGGGATCATTTCGTCGGCCGGGTGGTGCATCGGAGCTTCGAGCAGTGGCAGAGTGATGTGACCGAGTTGATGGACTTCAACACCACCGCCACAACGGATTCCGCGCGGTGGACGAAAGCTGGACCCGAAGGAGGTGCTGAAGATGCCGGGCTACAAACATCCGTGTAGGTACTGCGGCGAGCTGGCGCCGCCCGACGCGAACGTATGCCCTTTCTGTGGGAAGGTGAACCCGAAGGGCCCCACGCGATGCCCTCGGTGCAGGAACCCGATCCGGAAGGAGCATCGGGCGTGCAGCGGGTGCGGCCTGGATCTCCGGGTCATCTGCTTCGAGTGCATGAACGAGACGTTCTTCGGCGACTACTGCGAACACTGTGACACTCGGCTGTTGGTGGTGTGCCCCAATGAAAAGTGCGGGGCCGAGCAGCCCCCCATCGGCCCGACCTGCGTGGAATGCGGCGAAACACTGACACCCTAGCAAAGGAAGACACAGCCATGGCGATGACGGCGTTTACAAGCAACTTCAAGGACAAGAGCACCGACGCGGGCTTCCAGTTCGTCTTCCTCTGTGATATCTGCGGGGAAGGCTACAAGACTGAGTTCGTCGAGTCGGCGACGTTCAAGAAGCGCGGCCTGTTCAAGACCGTGACGAGGCTGATCTCATCGGCGCTCTACATGTTCGGCGGCAGCAGGGCCAGCTGGGGACTCAGGCGCGGCGCGGACTCCATCGGCGGCGGGGCCGTGGACAAGTCCCCGAAGTGGCACAAGGAGTACGAGGCGGCCTTCGAACAGGCGCAGAACGAGGCCAAGGAACATTTCCACCGGTGCCCCAAGTGCAGCGAATGGGTGTGTGAGACCGACTGGAACGAGCAGGAAGGCCTCTGTATCAACGATGCACCGCGGGTGAACGTGGAGGTGGCGGCGGCGAAGGCCGCGAAAGCCGTCGATGACATCGAGGATAAGGCCGCCGGGACCCAGGTCTTCACCGGAGAGATCAAGAGCAAGCAGACAATGTGCCCCCGGTGCGGCAAGCCGGCGGGTGAGGGCAAGTTCTGCAACAACTGCGGCGCCGATCTGGGCATGACGAAGTGCGCCACGTGTGGCGCGGAGAACGCCGTCGGTACCAGCTTCTGCGGTGAGTGCGGGACCAGCCTGGCTTAGCCGCCCTCGAAAGGTCCACACGCACGAAATGGAGGCACGACTATGCGTGATAGAGTGACGATTACGGACGAGACCGGTTGGCGGATTGCCTCCACGACACCGGCGCCTTCGACCGTGCCCTCCCAAGAGGAGATGGAAGCGCTCCTCCCGTCGAGCTGGCCGAACGGCTGGGAGGAGTTGGGGAGGGATTCGACAGACGGCCGAGTGAGGATCAAGCTCGGGCACGTCAGCCCCGCGCCACGGTACGCCACTGAGCTTGGAGTGAATATCCACACCTTGCAAGACACGCCGCCCGGCCTCCGGGTCTCCAAATACGATTTCACGGCGGATCTGAGGATCGCGTACGTGCAGGATTCCGAGACGTTCATGCTGGACCCGGAGGGGCTGAAATCCCACGTCGACACCGAACTGTCGGAGGCGCAGGAACTGTTGGCGAGCCTGGGCGATGATCTACCGGCTGACAAACGCGCTGATCTGATGGAGCTCCTGGCCGAGGCCACCGAGTTTGCCGGCACGGTCGAGGACATCCAGTACCTTGGGCAGCGGGCTCGAGGGAAGGCCACCGACGATGGCGACATCCATGTTCTTTCGGTAACCATCGGCCGGTTCTCGCTCCACGGGACCCTCATCGGCTCGGACCGGTGGCCGGAGCCGGGCAGCACACGGATCCATTCCGCGAAATGCTACGCGAACGACCCCGACTTCGACCACAAGCCCTGCTCCACTCTCGCGAAAGAGGGATTCGTAACCCAAGAGGCGGTCGAGCGTCTCTTGAAACGCATCTTCGCCCGTGTGGAGGGGAAGGACCCCGCTGAAACGAACGAGGAGGAACCGCGAGCCAACGTTGTGGTCCGCCGACGGGCGGAAGCCGTGGAAGACCCGGAAAAGGGCCTCAAAATCGCGAACGGCGACACCGTCGAGACACGAAGAGCCAAAGCGACCCTCAAAGACCGCATGGGCAACCAGCTCTCCCTGGAGAATGACACCCGCGTGGTAGTAGCGCAGGCCTCAGAGCTCGAGCAGTCCAAGGGTAAAATACGCGTCAGAGTACGCAGCTTGACCCGTGATCAGATGAGGATCCGGACCCCTCAGGCCGTCACCAGTGTGAGAGGCACCACGTTCAGCGTCCGCGTCCAGGATGATGTCACGACACTCACGGTACACGAAGGCGAGGTCGAGTTTACGGACCTGCATGGCAGCGCAGTGACGGTGAACGCGGACCAGCGCTGCACCTGCTCCGTGGAACACGGGTTGTCCCTCCCGACTTCGCCGTGAGGAAGGGGCCCCGACTCCCACCCCGGCCGTGGCTTTGACGGAGGACGGTCACTCCACGTATCTTTTCAACCATGGTTAACCACTTCGGGGCCCGGCACCGGCCGTCGCCGGCGCAGAGGGTGATCGCACTGGGAGCGATCGTGCTCATGTCGGCGCTCTCCGTGGCCATCCCCGTGATGGATCAGGACCTGGCCATCACCGACCCGGTACTGGCGTCGCCGGACAGCCACGAGCGGTACTTCCACGACCATCAGAACATCTGCGTGCCCATGGAAGCGAGCCAGCAGCTCGCGTCCGGGGCCGTGGCCGGCGGCCTCCCCGAGCTGCCGGTGCTCATCATCCCACCCCCGCGCGTCACACGCGCACTCCATACGCCCCCCGAGGACGATCCTCGCTCCCGCTCGCCCCCTCTGGCCTGAGCGTTCCAGCACACAGAAAGAAGTGATGCGCCCCGGCGCGGCAGCGCCGGTGAGGTCGACATCAACGAGTAGCCGATGAGATCGGGCACGAGCTCGCTCACTATGGGGCTTGTGTTGCACAGGAGGATGCATGGACGTGAGAGTGGACGGGGCGAGATCGGGGAAACGAGGAAGGCGGCAGGGCGCCGCGATAACAGCCGGCGCGATACTCGCGCTGGCGGCGCTGGCTGCGCCGGGGGCGCCGGCGGCGGCGCAGTCGACGGAGCCCGATTCGGTGCTTCGGGAGGTGCGGCTGCTGCGCGCGCAGCTGGACTCGGTCCGGGCGCAGCTGGACTCGGTGTGTGCCGTGCTGGACTCGACGCGAGAGACCCGGGGTGAGGGGCAGGGCCGCCCCCGGCTGCACCGCAACGCACCGGAGCGGAATCAGCTGGCGCTGCGGGCCGCCGCGGCGGCGGCCGTGGCCGATGCCGAGCCATCGGGGACCCGGTCGGACACGAGTGAGGGGTTCGTGGGGCGGCAGCGGTCGCTGCAGGCGCTGAACCCGGAGATCAGCGTCGGGGGCGACCTGTTCGCCCTGTCCCGGAGCGCGGCCCCCGGCCGGGACCACGTGGTGCTCCGTGAGCTGGAGGTGGGTTTCCAGGCCGTGCTGGATCCGTTTTCCCGGGCAAAGGTGATCGCCACCGTCGGCGAGGCCGGCACGGAGATCGAGCCCTTCCCCGACGGCGAGCCGGCCGCCGAAGACGGGATGGAGGTCGGGATCGAGGAGGGCTACGTCGAGTGGATCGACCTGGTGGGTGGGATCGGGCTGACCGCCGGGCGGTTCCGGCAGCGGCTGGGCACCTACAACCGCTGGCACGCCCACGCCCTGCCCTGGCAGGCGCTGCCCCTGCCCTACTCGGTGCTGTTCGGTGATGAAGGCCTCGCCCAGACGGGCGCCTCGCTCCACTGGCTGCTGCCGCTGCCCGGGGAGGGGTCGTACGAAAGTTGGCTCGAGGTCACCCGGAGCAGCAACGACGCGTTCTTCGGCGCTTCCGGCCGGCCGAGCGTGCTCGCCCACCTCAACGCCTTCTGGGACCTTTCCCCCGCCAGCTCGCTGGAGCTGGGGGCCAGTACGGTGATCGGGCAGTACGAAAGCGACGTGGGCGAGTTCACGAACCGCATGGTCCACCTGGAGGCCGGCTACACCTGGCGACCGCCGGACCGCGCCCTGTATCAGGGCGTGACGCTGCGGGGCGCCCTCCTGTGGAACCCGCTCGGCGCCGACGCAGCACCGGCGTTCCGGCAGGAGGATGTACTGGGAGGGTTCGCGTTCCTGGAGTATCGCATCGACCAGCGCTGGCTGGCCGGCATGCGCGTCGACTACATGGAGGATCCGGTGCGTCCGGACGGCTACGCCGTAGCGCTGGCGCCCACGCTGACCTGGTGGCAGAGCGAGTTCGTCCGACTGCGGATGGAGTACGACCTCGTGGACCGCGACGACGGCACCCGCGACGGCCAGCTCCTGGTCCAGCTCACGTTCGCCATGGGCCCCCACAAACACGACATCTACTGAGCCGTACAGCTCGAGGATACAAGGATATGAGACTCAATCTGCTCGCGCCGTTTGTACTGGCCACCGCCACCCTCGCCATCCCCGGCACCCCGACCGCCGGCCACTCCGCCGGCCAGACCGCCGCCGGTGCAACGGCCCCGGACATGGAGCCGGTGCGCGTGGTGGTCACGCAGCCCGTGTACTCCGCCCTCACCCGGGCGGTGGGCGGTGAGCACGTCCAGGTGGTGGCCCTCACGTCGCCGGCCGAAGACCCGCACACCGTACGGCCGAAGCCGAGCTACGCGGTGCAGATCCGGCGGGCCGACCTCTTCGTGACCACCGGCCTCGACCTCGAGCTCTGGGTCCCACCCCTCCTCGACCGGGCGGGCAACTCCCGCGTCATGGAAGGGGGCCCCGGCTACGTCACCGCGTACACCGGCGTGGCGCTCCTGGACGTGCCCTCCGTCATCGACCGGGGCGCAGGCGATGTCCACATCTACGGGAACCCCCACCTGCATACGGACCCGCTCCGGGCGCTCCAGGTGGCGCGCAACATCGCTGCGGGCCTCAAGCGGGTGGCGCCCGACCGGGCGGCCGCCTTCGATGACAACCTCGCCCGCTTCAGCGACCAGCTCCACCGTCGCCTCTTCGGCGACCGGCTCGTGGACCTGCTGGATGGCGAGACGCTGGTGGCGCTCGCCGAATCGAACCGCCTCTTCTCCTTCCTCCAGGAGAACGAGCTGGATGGCGCCCCCCTCACCGAGCAGCTCGGCGGCTGGCTCGGCGAGGCCTCCGCTCTTCGGGGGCAGGAGATGATCTGCTACCACAAGAACTGGTCGTACCTCGAGGAGCGGTTCGGCGTGGACTGCGTCGCGTACGTCGAGTCCAAGCCGGGCATCCCGCCCACGCCGCGTCACGTGCGGGAACTCCTCGACCTCATAGAGCAGGAAGACGTGCGGGTCATCTGGGCTGCGAACTATTTCGACCGCCGGAAAGTGGACACGGTGGCAAGGCGCAGCGACGCCACCGCCGTCGTGGTGCCCCTCGCCCTGGCCGGTGACCACGGCCACGCCTATTTCGACCTGGTGGACCACTGGGTCGATGCGCTGCATTCCGCGTTCGAGTCCACGAGGATGACCACCGCCAACCCCTGAGGCACCATGCTCGATCTCCTGATCCTGCCGCTCATCGCCGCGCTGGTGATCCTCGCCATGCACGCCTACCTCGGCCTGCACGTCATCGCCCGCGGCATCATCTTCGTCGACCTCGCCTTCGCCCAGATCGCTGCACTGGGCGCCACCGTGGCGTTCCTCCTGGGCGCAGGACACGGCGGGCCCCTGACGTTCGGGCTCTCCCTCGGGTTCACGCTGCTGGGTGCACTCCTCTTCGCCTTCACGCGCCGCGATCATCCACGGGTCCCGCAGGAAGCCATCATCGGGATCGTCTACGTGATCGCGGGCGCCGCCGTCATCCTCCTCTCCAGCTTCAGCGCGGACGGGGCCGAGCACATCAAGGAGACCCTCACCGGGTCCCTGATCTGGGTGGACGGCCCGACCGTGGCGCGGATGACCATCGTCTACCTCGCCATCGGTGCCGTTCACTACGTCTTCCGGCGGCCGTTCCTGGCCCTCTCCTTCTCGCCTGGCGAGCTGGAGCGCGACCGGCTGTGGGACATTCTCTTTTATGCGACGTTCGGGATCGTCATCACCTTCTCCGTGGCCATCACCGGGGTGCTCATGGTCTTCAGCACCCTGGTGATCCCCGGTGTGATCGCGTTCTTCTATACCGCCCGTTTCCGGACGGCCCTGTTCATCGCCTGGGCCAGCGGTACCGTGGCGGTACTCGCGGGTCTCGGCATCTCCTTCACCTGGGACGTCACCACCGGCCCCGTGCTGGTCTGCACCTTCGGGGCCGTCCTGATCGTGGCCATGGCACTCAGACCCCTTTACGCCGCCCGGACACGGGGTCCGGCGGCCACACCCTGAACGAAAGGCGGAACCATGTCATTGATGACACGAACACTGGCTCTCCTCGTCGCCTGTGCGCTCTCCGGCGTCTGGAGCCACGCCTGGGCCCAGGCGGCCCCGGGGGGCGGATACCGGGTATACGGCGTCGGCCCGCGGCTGGGTGAGAACGTCGAGCTCGCGCTGCGCAACGCCGAGCAGCTGGGGCTGTCGGAAGGGCAGGTCGCAGAGCTGAACGCGATCCGGGAAGGGCTGGAGTGGGAGGTGGCGCCCATCCAGGAGCAGATCGCCGGCCTCCGTGCCGGGATCCGGGCGGGTGAGGTCACGTACGCGGCGAGCGCTAAGGAGCTGCGCACCCTGCTGGTTCAGCTCGATGAGGTGGCGGAGCCGTACCGGAGGGGTGTGGCGGAAACGCTCACCGCGGAACAGCACGCAGCGCTGCAGCAGATGATGTACGACACCCGACCGTACCCGGCCTGGGGCTACCGCGGGCCGATCACGGAGGGCCAGGGCTGGTACCGTGGCCGCCGCGGCTCGGGATTCGGGTTCGGCGCATGGCGTCGGCCCGGACGGGGTGCGGCGGGCTTCGGCCGCCGGCCCGGCCCCCGCGGATGGAAGTGGTGACCCCGGTCTGAGCAGGGCGTCGTTCCGCGCCGGCCCGGACGGGGCCGGTCAGATGTCGATCCAGTGGTCGACCTTGATCATGAACGTGTGCCTGCCCGGTGTGTCGAACAGCGCCCGGGCGTCCCGGCCCAGGTCGAAAGCGCCCAGCGCGTCCCGCCCCTGGCGGGAATGCTGCCAGACCAGGTAGAGCCGGGACCCGGGCCGATACTCCCATCGGAGCACGGCACTGCCGCGGAGCGACCGGATGCTGAAGTTCTGCTCCCGGATCGATGCGTCGGCGACGTCGTCGCCCGAATGGTCGAAGTGGATCCGGCCGTCGTGCCGGCACAGGTCTCCACCCACGCAGGCGACTCCCTCGTTCCGCACTTCGGCGGCGCCCTCGACGAACTCCCGGAACTCGAAGCTCCCGCTCCGGGCCAGCTCCCTGTACCCGGCGAAATCGCCGGCGGAGACCAGCGGCTGGGCGAACACCTCGAGGCTCAGATGGGGCGAGAGGATCAGGTTGAACCGCGTCTCGATGGCCAGCTCCTCGCGGCGCAGCTCGGCGAACAGGTAGCGGGCGCCGAAGGTGGGGGCGTAGCCGGGGTCGTCGAAGGTGGTCACGTACTGCCGGATGTTGTGCTGCCGACGGTAGGACGGGCCCAGGCTCAACACCACTCCGCTGGTGGGCCGCGCCTCGGCTCCGAACCCGGCCGAGAAGGAACCACCACCCCGGAGCCCGTCCTCGTAGCCGATGGACCCGCGCAGGGTGACCAGATCCCGTCGATCCGTGTTCCCGCTGACGCGCACGCCCCGGCTCCCGGGGTCCACCATGAGGGGGCCGCCCCGGGTCAGGATGTCGCTCAGGACCTCGGGCTCGTAGTCCAGGTCGATGTTCAACCCCCACCAGTTCAGGAAGGTCAGCCCGACGTCGGCCCTGACCCGCCCGGCCTTCCGGGCATCGCCCCAGGCCCGGGCCGAGAGGACGTCATCCAGGACCTCGTGCCTCCAGCTGTGGTGCGTGACCAGCGCTACACGGTAGCTGCGGAAGACGGGCCCCGGCATCGGCTCCCGGTACTGGACCCGGGCGCCGGCATCGATTCGCTCGGTGGCGTTCGAGAAGCCCAGATCGTTCACCTCGAACCCCGGCGTCCGCTGCCCCACCCATGCGCCGCCCGTCCAGTGCCGCCCGCTCCGACGCTCGAACTGCAGCCGCCACTCGGCGCCCGCGAGGCTGGTGGCCGCAGAATCCAGCTCCAGGTAGTCCTGGTCGGGGCGCTGATAGTAGTGGTTCGGCGCCCGCTGGAGCCGCACCATGGCCGCGGTATCACCCCCCACGTGACTGCCCGCCACGAACCCCCATACGGCCCACTCCCGGTCGGACCACGTGTGCTCGAAGTCCACCCCTGCGCTGAACGACCGATGGGGCAGGACGTCCAGGGCGCCATCGGAAGGCAGGTCGCGGTCCACGGCCGTGACGATCCCGCCGATCCGGCTCCGTGCGTCCCGCAGCTCCTGCTGGAGCCGGACGGTACCGTACCGGGTGGTCGGCTCCGCCACGAACGTCACGTGCTCGTCGTCGTCGAGGAAGTAGGCCCGGCCCTCCTCCCGACCGGTGACGGCCAGGAGCGCGCCCATGCTGAGCCCGCCGGCGGTCCGGCCAGTGAGCTTCCCGGCACCCAAAATTTGATCTCAAGAACAAAAAAATCGCAGTGTTGGGTTTGGCCTTCAAGCCCGGAACTGATGACACCCGGACATCTCCCACATTACGTGTCCTGGAGCTGCTTCGCCAAACGAATGCACGTATTTGTATTCATGATCCCCTTGTCAATAGAATGCCCACCGAAGAATTAT
>JAWODW010000050.1:0-13174 GCA_046483065.1 Longimicrobiales bacterium
GGCAGACCACCTTGCCGTCGTCCACCTCCATCTCGGCCACCACCGCCACGCACGGCAGACCCATGATCTCGGCGGTCATGGGGCCCACCTGCTCCTGGTCGTCATCGGCGGCCCTGGAGCCGAAGACGATCAGGTCCGGCGACTCCTCCGCCAGCCCGGCGGCCAGCGCCCGGGCCGTCTCCAGCCCGTCGATGGGCGCATCGCCGTCGAGGCGCACGGCCCGGTCGGCGCCCATGGCCAGCACGCTCCGGAGCTGCTCGCCCACCTCGGTGCCGCCCAGCGAGATCGCCACCACCTCGTCGTCGGGGGACGCGTCCTTGAGCCGCAGCACAGCCTCCGTCGCGAACTCGTCGTACGGGCTCACGATGGCCTTCGCGCCGCCCGTGTCGACGCTGCCACCGGCGGCCTTCACCCGGGCCTCCGTGTCCGGGACCCGCTTTATGCATATCGCCGTTTTCACAGCACTCTCCCTGTTTTGGGTTCGGTCCGGCGGGGAATGTAGGCCGATGCCGTAAACGAGAAAAGGCGACGCGATCAGGTCGCGCCGCCTCTTCCCTCCCGCGGTTCAGGAGGATCGAACCGCTACTTGCAGATCACCGTCCCGAGACAGAACCCTAGATCGGTGTGGGCTTCCGACCGGGCTCCTCTTCCTTCTCCGGCGTCCATTTCTCCGGCTTCCAGTCCGGTTCCTCCGCCGGTTCCTCCTCCGGCTCGGGCTCCCGCTCCGGCTCCTTCGCGGGCGAGTCCGGGATCGGCAGCGGCTTGTCGGGGTCGGGCCCGGGGATGGTGGCCATGACAGTCTCCTCGGTAGGGGTGTCGGCTCGCGGCTCCGGGGCGATGGGGCGCATACCACGTGCCAGCCTACCGGGACAGGTAGCGGCTTCCCTTCAGCGTGAACCGGAGCGGCCAGTCCCGGGCGCGGCTGATCCCGATCCTCGGACCCGCGTGGATCTCGCTCGGAGCCGCCGACCGCCCCTCGGCGAGGATCAGAGGCGGGTCGACGAGGGGGTGTCCGTCCTGGTCACCGGTGATCCCCAGCGCCTGGGTGAGGCGACCCGGGCCGCGGGCCAGGTCCCGATCGCTCGTGCCCCTGCGCGCCCGCATGATGTCGATCCCCGCCACCGGCTCCAGCGCCCGGAGGAGTACGGCGGCGGGGTGCCCTTCCGTGTCCGTGACGGCGTTCAGGCACCAGTGCACCCCGTACGATCGGTAGACGTAGGCGGTGCCGGGCGGGCCGAACATGGCGGCGTTCCGGTCGGTGCGACCGATGCGTGCCGCGGCGTGGCTGGCAGGGTCGTCGGGGCCGAGATAGGCCTCGGTCTCCACGATCCGACCGACGGTCCGCTCGCCGCCCACCGTCGAGACCAGGTAGTGCCCGATGAGAGAGGGCGCCACGTCCCGGACCGGCCTCGCGTAGAAGGCCGGCGGGAGTGGCGCCCCGATCCCTGCGCTCACCGGGTGCAGCCCGGTGTTATGCCGTGTCGCCCACGGGCTGCTTGTCGCCGGCCGCGCCCTCAGCCCGACGGCGATAATCCCGGTTCCACGCCTCCAGCAGCAGCTCGGTGCGCCGGCCGGTGCCCAGGATCTCCTTCACCCGCTCCGGGTGAGCGTCGAGCCCGTTGAATACGCCGGCGGCGCCGAACTCCTCGATGAGCGCCTCCGCCGTCTTCTGGCCCACGCCCTGGTAGCTGTTCGAGAGGTAGCGGATCACAGCGCCCTCCTCCGTCGGCAGCCCCAGGTCGTCGGGGTCGAACTCCGGCGCACCCGGCGCCTCCTTCGGCGTCTCCTCGGCTGCAGGCGGCGTCGGCTCCGCCGCCTCCACCGCCGGCTGGGTGGCCGGCCGCGCTTCCGGTGCCTTCGGTGCTTCCTCAGGCTCCGTCGGAGCGGTCTGCGTGGTTTCGGCACCCGCCGTGTCATCCGAGCGCTTCCCCACCACCTGGCCGGGCAGGAGCGGCGGCGGGCCGTCGGCAGTCTTGCCCCGACGCATCCCGCGACCGTACGTGGAAGGCTGCTTCTCTTCCTTCGGGCCCTCTGCCGTAGGTGTAGGCGGTGTCTCGGCCTTCTGGATGGTCTCCTCCGCCACCTCGACCGCCTTCTCGGTGGGCGTCTCGGGCTCCGACTTCGCCTCGATCGGCTCGGGCTGCGACGGCACCTCGGTCGGCTTCGCCTCGGGCTTCTCCTCCCGGGCCTTCTCCTCCGGCCCGGCCTCCGCCTCGGGCTTCTCCTCCCGCTTCGGCTCCCTCCGATCGGGCCTGCGATCGCGCTGGCGCCCGCCGTCTTCCTGGCGCTCCTTGCGGGCCGGCCGCTCCGTCCCTACCGGCTGACCCGGGAACCGGGCCGTGTAGTAGCCCTCGGAGGTCCGCTGCAGGTCGACCACCTCGGCGTCATGGGCCTGGCGGAGGAACCGGGTGAACTTGGTGAAGCCCAGCTCCGACTCGTCCCAACCGGGTTCGAGCTCCAGGATCTGGCGCTTGATGTCCGAGTCCCGTGCCGGCTCGCCGTTCTCGGTGATAAGGTTGCTCACAGCCTTCCGGAGCAGGTCGTAGGCGTGGTCCAGGTCCTCCACGCGCCGTTCCGTGGTCTTCGGCTGCGGCGCGGGCTGGGACCGCGGTTCCGGTTTCGGCTCCCGTGCCTGCGGCTGGGACTTCGGCTGGGGCTTCGGCTGGGGCTTCGGCTTCGACGAGCGCCGCGCCTGATCGTCGCGTCGGGTCCGGCCCTCGCGCCGCGTCTCCCGGGGCGCGCCACCGTTGGCGATGGGCTGCACCTCGTACTGGCCGTTGTCCAGCTTCTTCAGCGCCAGCTTGTTCCGGGATGACGCCTCGACCAGGAACTTGTTGAACTTGCTGTACCCGATCTCGCCCTCATCGAAGCTCGGGTCCAGGTCGAGCATGACCTGCTTGAGGCGGTCGGACCGCATGACGTCGTTCTGATCGGCCATCCGCTTCACCGCGGCCTCCACCAGGTCCCATGGGTCGTGCTCGCTGACCGTGTCCTCTTCACCGGCCTTCGTCAATCCCGTGAGCGACGAATAGCTGAAGTACTCGTCGCAGTTCTGAACCAGCAGGTCCGACGCCGACTCCCGGAGCCCCACGCCGATCACGTACTTGCCGTACTCCTTGAGCTTCAGGACCAGGCTGCTGAAGTCGCTGTCGCCACTGAGCAGGATATAGGTCCCGATCTCGGGCCGGGTGAAGACCAGCTCCAGCGCGTCGATGGCGAGCCGGATGTCCGTGGCGTTCTTCTTCGAGCTGCCGTAGGCCGGCGCGAAGATCAGGTCCACGCTGGCCTCGCTCAGCGGCACGATGTACTGGGCGTAACGCCGCCAGTCGGCGTACGCCCGCTGCACCGCCACCTTGCCCTTGATGATGTCGCTGTTGAGCAGCTCCTTGAGCTGCGCGGTCAGGTCACTGCGGATGCCCATCGTGACGTTGTCGAAATCGATGAGCAGCGCTGCATTGGGCGACGCGGCGGTCGCCGGGGGGGTGTCCCCGCGATGGGGGGCATTCACAAAATTCTGCATCTTCCTCGCGTTTTCCTTCCGTTTCCTGCGTTAACTGTTTCCGGCCGCGAGGCCCCTCATGGCGTCCAGGTCATGAAAATCGGGACCGGACCTCGGAGGACACACCTGCATCCTGCGACGGTCGATCCGGAGTTCCACGGCCCTTCGGCTCCCGAGGAGTCTCGGGACCCGCGCGGCGATTCCGCCGCGCGATTCGTTCACTCCACTTACCGGCGACTCGATTCCTCGGCGCTCAACATCCGCGCCAACTCGACTCGTCGGACCTTCCCGCTCCCCGTCAGGGGGAACGAATCGAAGAAGCGGACCAGGTCAGGGACCTTGAAATCCGCCAGCGCGCCCCGGCACCATTCCTTGATTTCCTCGCCGGTGATGATCGCGCCTTCGACGGGCACGACACACGCGCACACCTGCTCGCCGAGAACCTCGTGCGCCAGCCCCACCACGGCCACATCCATCACGGCCGGGTGAGCGTGCAGTCGGTCCTCGACCTCGCGGGGGTAGACATTGAACCCGCCGCGGATGATGAGCTCCTTCCGCCGGCCGACGATATGGAGGTATCCCTCCTCATCGATCATGCCGAGGTCACCGGTCAGGAAGTACCCATCGTCGTCGAACGAGTGGGACGTTTCACCCGGCTGTCGGTAGTAACCCTTCATCACTCCGGGTCCTCGTACCCCGATCTCGCCTAAACTTTCCTCCGGCAGCACACTGCCATCGAAATCGAACACCCGGAGATCCACCTCGGCCAGCGGTTTGCCCACCGTGTGGACCTGCTTCTCCTCCGGGTCATCGGCCCGGGTCACCGCCACCGTGGACGCCGTCTCCGTAAGGGAGTAGGCGACACACAGCTCCGGCACCAGCTCGTTCTGGATCCGGCGGACGAGGTCATCCCCCACCGGCGCGCCGGCCACGATGCCCGTCCGCAGGCTCGATACGTCGTAGTCGCCCGCGTCCAGCGCCCGCAGCTCGGTGATGAACACCGTCGGCACACCGTAGTGCACCGTGGCCCCGTGCTCCTCGATGAGCTCGAGGGCCGTGGCCGGCTCGAACTGCTCCTGCAGCACCAGCGTGGCGCCGGCCGCCAGCGTGCCCAGGATCCCCGGCCCCAGTCCGAAGACGTGGAAGACCGTGGTGACCCCGAAGACCACGTCGTCGGCCGTCACGCCGATGGCATCGACGGTGGCCGCCGCCGTCTCCAGCAGGCTCGCATGGGTCAGGGATACACCCTTCGGCTTCCCCATGGTCCCGGACGTGTAGAGGATCGCGAAGACATCGTCCGGCGTGACTTCCGGCGGCTCGAGCTCGCGTCCCTCCCCGCTCGAGAGCAGGTCCTCGAACTGGTAGATCCGGTCGTCGTACCAGAGGTCCGCCGGTCCCACCGTCACCAGGTACTGCAGCTCCGGCAGCGACGTCAGGAACCCCTCGAACAGCTCCAGGTAGTCGGTGCCGCCGAAATCCTCGGCGCTGACCACCGCCGCCGCCTCGCTGTGACGGAGCATGTACTGCAGCTCCGGCAGCGTGTAGCGCGGGTTCAACGGTACGATGACCGCACCCAGCTTCGCCGCGGCGAACAGCGATACCACGAACTCCGCCCAGTTCGGCAGGTCCAGAGCGACCCGGTCGCCGGCCTCGATACCCAGCTGCTGCATCCCGGCCGCCAGCGCCCTGGCCTCGTGATCGACCTGGCCGTACGTGAGACGTCGGCCCCCCGAAATCAAGAAGACGCGGTCGGGGTCCTCCGCGACCCGCGCCTCCAGTGCTTCGGCGACCGTCCTTCCCTGCACGCGCTCGACGAGCGCCATCACGCCTCCGTCCGGAGTAATCGAAACCCGCCCCGACGCGGGACGGGTTTCCCACCAAAAACCGAGGAAAGATACAGGGGTCGCGAAATAGCGTCAAACCGCGTGGGGCCCGGCGTGGCCGGGGCCCAGCACCTCCGCCACCTCCGTATCGGGCACCGGTCGGGTCCATCCACCGTCGGTGCGGGCGGGCTCCCCGATCCGGGTGATGAGGGCGTAGCGGACCTGGCCTTCCCGGGCCTTCTTGTCGGACCGGGCCGACTCCAGCACGGCCGCCGGGTCGACGTGGGTCGGGATGGATGTGGGCAGCCCGAGATCGGTCAGCAGCGTCCGGATCCGCTCGGAGGTGCCCGGGTCGGTGACACCGATTCGCTCGCCGAGCCGGGCCTCCGCTACCATCCCGATGGCCACCGCCTGCCCGTGGTGCACCGAGTAGGCCGTGGCCCGCTCCACGCCGTGGGCGATGGTGTGGCCGAAGTTCAGCACGGCCCGCTCGCCGGCCTCCGCCGCGTCGCGAGCCACCACACCGGCCTTGATCCGGATCGAGTCCCCGATCACCCGGTCCACCGCCGCCGGCGACCGGGCCAGGATCGCCTGTACGGAGTCGGCAATGAAGTCGAAGTACCCGGCGTCGGCGATGGCCCCGTGCTTGACCGCCTCCGCGAGCCCCGTCCGGTACTCGTCGTCCGGGAGCGTGTCCAGCACCCCCGGGTCCATCACCACGAGCACCGGGTGATGGAACGCCCCGGCCAGGTTCTTCCCCGCCCGCAGGTCCACGCCCGTCTTCCCACCGAGCGCCGCGTCGATCATGCCCAGCAGCGACGTGGGCACGGGGATGTAAGCGATGCCCCGGGCGTAGGTGGCCGCGGCGAATCCCGCCAGGTCCGTGGTCACGCCGCCGCCGATCCCGAGGACGCACCCGTCGCGACCGAGCCCCATCTCGCCGAAGTCCTCCACCAGCTCCGCCCACCGGTCGGGGGTCTTGCTGAACTCCCCCTCGGGGAAGGTGAACAGCTCCGCCCGGTGCCCCGTCTCCACCAGCCGATCTCGCACCCGACGGGCATAGAGCTCCGCCACCGTCTCGTCGGCCACGATGGCGTAGGTCGGCGCCGGAGCGTGCTCCGCCAGCAGCGCCGGGAGCCCGTCCATCAGCCCTCGCTCCACCACGATCTCCGTATGGGGCCTGGGCGGGGCCGGCTCCAGCGTGATCACTTCTCTCGCGTTTTCAGTCATGGGCTTCCACTCCGAGGGGCGGTGCATGCCAGCTGTGCTGCAAGAAGCGGGCAGTGCCGACCGGCCGGTCCGCCGTCAGCTGTCGGAGAGCATCGCAACCCCCGGCATCCCCGCCTCGCCCACACCGTCCTCCGCGATCACAGCCCGCACCATCTCCCGCCCGTCGAAGCGGAACCGCTCCACGGTCCGGGCCACGCCGGTGAGCCGGAATCGCTCGGCGAAGGCGTCGGCGGAGTCGGCGTCGTCCCAGACCGAGTACCAGACCAGCGCTTCCCGGCGGTCGGGCCCGACGAGGAGGGCGTACCGATCACCGTCCCACCCCCAGCCGCCGCCCGCCGCCTCCTCGCCCAGGTGCTCGACCAGCAGGATGGACACTTCCAGCTGGCCGAGGGTGTTGCTGTAGACCGTCTGCCAGCCGTCGCCGGCCGGGTCGAGGGCGATCTCCGTCGGGTGGTCCCGCTCGCTCAGGAAGCGGGCCTCGGGGGCCAGGACCTGCTCGGTGGACTGGGGGAGCAGCTCGCCGAAGGGGACGGGCGGAGCGCCGTCCCCGCGGGCGCGGAAGAGCGCCTGAACGAAGCCGGCGCCGCCCATGTACGGGAAGAGCAGCGTCTCCCTCACCAGCCGGGGCGCCCGCTGGAAGACGGGGAACTGGGCGTTCTCGGCCTCCAGCGCCGGCTCCAGCAGCTGGGCCAGGTCCGGGAGTGCGGCGATGTCGATGCCCTGCCCGCTCATCTGGGCGGCCTGGAGCGCCACCATGACCAGCGTTGCCTGGCCCTCCGCCGCCGCCTGGGCGGCCATCTGTCGGTCGTTGCCCCGCTCCCGGGCCACCAGCGAGTCCAGGTCCGTGTGCTGGTCCTGGAGGGCGTGGACCAGCTCGTGGGCCACCACCGGCCCGGCGGTAGCCGCTTCCGCCTCGTCGAGGACGTACAGCCGGTCGGTGGCGGGGTCGTAGTAGCCCACCACCTGCTCGAGGTAGAGGTCCAGGAGCATGGCCCGCAGGTCGAGCGTGTCGGGGAGGAGCCCGAACGCCTTGTACGCGCGCTCCATCCCGCCGGCCTCCTCGGGGCCCAGCTCCCTGTCGAGCTGCTCCTCGATGAAGGTCCGGGCCTCGGCCCGCGACTGCATGGCGAACCGGACGGGCCGGCGGACCTCCATGCCGCTGACTTCCGCGATGCCCGGCAGGAGCGAGTCGATCATGGTCCGGAGCTCTTCGTCGGTCATCCCCGACTGGGCCTCGCACGCCGGTGCCGCCACGGCCCCGGCGGCGATCACAACCGCGATCAGTCCGACCCTAGCTTTCGCTCTCATGCAGCAGCCTCTCTCCGATCATGACCTGTTCCATTCCCGTGCGCGACGACGGCGCCGCCGCCTCCAGCGCCGCGAGCCGCTCCCCCGTACGGGGGTCCTCCAGCCCCGTGTCCAGCTCCAGGAGCGGGACGAGAACGAACGGGCGCTGATGCATATGCGGGTGCGGGATCGTGAGCTCGTCCTCGTCCACCACTCGGTCGCCGTAGAGGAGGATATCGATATCCAGCGTGCGGGGCGCGTTCCTGAAGGTCCGCTCCCGGCTCCGCTCCTCCTCGATGCTCCGGACGGTATCGAGCACCTCCCGGGGCTCGACGTCGGTCTCCACCCGGGCGACCAGGTTCAGGAACCGCCCCTGGTCCTCGTACCCCACCGGGTCGGTCTCCCACACGGAGGAGACGCCCGTGAGCTCGAAGGCCTCGCCGAGGCGGCGGAGCGCGTGGCCCAGGTGCCCACGGCGCCCGTCCAGGTTCGAGCCGAGGCCCAGATAGACCGTGGGCACGGCCTCACGTCCGACCGTACTTGTCCTCGAGGCGGACCACGTCGTCGAGCTCGGGGGTGGACGCCTCCAGGATGTCCACATCGGTGAGCGCTTCCATCCGGTGGATCGTGCCGGCGGTGAGGCGGTAGCTCCACCCTTCGTTCACGATCTCCTCCTCCAGCGCCTCCGGGTCGGTGCCCACCACGAACTTCATCCGCCCTTTCAGCAGATGCAGCGTCTCGTCCTTCTCCTCGTGGTACTGGAGGGAGAGCATGTGCCCCTCGTTTACGTGCAGCACCTTCCCCACGTACCGGTCCGTGTGGGCCCAGATCAGCTCGTAGCCCCACGGCTTGTCCACTACCTGCGGCTCGAACGAGCCCGACTCCTGCATACCGCTGGTGTCACTCATCGGTGAACCTCACGCGCGCGAATTTCCGTTTCCCCCGCCGGAGCACCCGCTTCCGGCCGGGCTCTGCCGATACCGTGGCATTGCGATCCTCCACCGTCTCGCCATCCACGGCCACGGCGCCCTGCTCGATGAGACGGGTGGCCTCCGAGTTGGAGGACGCCAGGCCGGCCACCACCAGGAGACCCGGTACCCAGACCTGGCCGTCGTCGTAGCGGACCTTGTCGTGTCCGAGCCAGACGGCCACCTCGGGCATCTCGTCCGGATCCTCCTTCTTCCGGAAGACGGTGTCGAAGTGCTCGCGGCCCGCCTTCGCCCCCTCCTTGCCGTGGTACGTCTCGGTGATGAGCCACGCCAGGTTGCGCTTGGCCTCGTACGGATCGCCCTCCACGTCGTCCAGCGCCGCGGCCAGGTCGTCGCCGGTGAGTCCGCTGGCCAGCTCGTACCACTCGGCCAGCAGCGCGTCGGGGATGGACATGGTCTTCCCGTACACCTCTTCCGGCGTCTCGCTGATGCCGACGTAGTTGTCGTACGACTTCGACATCTTCTGCTCGCCGTCGGTGCCCCGGAGCAGCGGCATGATCAGACAGACCTGCGGCGGCTGCTTGTACCGCTCCTGGATGGTGCGCGTCATGACCAGGTTGAACTTCTGGTCGCTGCCGCCCAGCTCCACGTCGGCACCCAGCGCTACCGAGTCGTACGCCTGCATGAGCGGGTACATGAGCTCCATCATGCTGATGGGCCGGCTCTCCGCCATCCGCTTCTCGAAGTCGTCGCGCTCCAGCATCCGGGCTACCGTGTAGCTCCCCGTGAGCTCCAGGATGTCCGCCAGGTTCAGCGGCGCCAGCCACTTGCTGTTGTACTCCACGCGAACCCGGTCTACGTCCAGGATCTTGCCGACCTGGGCCGCATACGTCTTCGCGTTCGCCTCGATCTCCTGCGGCGAGAGCGTCGGCCGCGTCTCGCTCCGGCCGCTGGGGTCGCCCACCCGCGCCGTATAGTCGCCCACCACGAACACCACCTGGTGCCCCAGGTCCTGGAACGTCTTCAGCTTCCGGATGCTTACGGCATGCCCGATGTGGAGGTCCGGCCGCGTGGGGTCGAATCCCTGCTTGACGACGAGGGGTCGGTCCTCCTCCCGGCTCTTCTCCAGCTTCTCCGCCAGCTCCGCCTCCGGCACGATCTCCAGCGCGCCCCGGCGGATGGCATCCATCTGCTCGTTGATCGATGGGAAACTCACGTTCGTCCTTCGTCGGTGATACGGACATGCCCTGCGCCCTTACCGCAACAGAGGCCGCAAACATCCGGCCGCGGGTGGGCAGTGTCAAGGAAACGATAGCCTCCGATCAGCAACCACCTCGTGACCGCTCCCGATTACGCAACTCTCCATCTCGCTGTATTTTGTCCCTCGATCCTCGATCCTCGAAACGTGGACCGTTACGATGCACCGCACTGCTGTCCTGGTCCTGGCCGCCGGTCTTGCCACAGCCACACTGTCTGTGACCTCCCTCACCGCCCAGCAGCTCGATGCCGACTTCGCCGAGCGGTTCGGCTCGCTGGCACTGGCGTGCGTCCATCGGGAGTACCCGAACAAGATCAGTCACGTGATGCAGTCCGGCAACGATGTCCGTCCCCCCCGTCAGCTCACGCCGGCGTTCTACGGCTGCTACGACTGGCACTCGTCGGTCCACGGCCACTGGCTCCTGGCCCGCCTCGCACGGCTCCGGCCGGGGACGGAGCTGGCGGACCGGGCGCGGGCCGCGCTGGACCGGTCGCTGACGTCGGAGAACGTGTCGGCGGAGGTGGCCTACCTGGGGGGCGAGGGCCGGGCGTCGTTCGAGCGGCCGTACGGACTCGCGTGGCTGCTCCAGCTCGCTGCCGAGCTACGGGCGTGGGACCACCCGGAGGCGCAACGCTGGGCCCGGGCCCTGGCGCCCCTGGAGCAGGCGGCGGCCGACCGGTTCGCGGAATGGATGCCGAAGCTGACGCATCCCATCCGCGTGGGCGAGCACTCCCAGACCGCGTTCGCCTTCGGGCTGATCCGGGACTGGGCAGAGGCTGCCGCAGACACGGCCATGATCCACCGGGTCGACCAGCGCGTCCGAACGCTCTACCTGGACGACCGGGCGTGCCCGCTGTCCTACGAGCCCTCCGGCCAGGACTTCCTTTCTCCGTGCCTGGCCGAGGCTGACCTCGTCCGTCGAGTCCTGGACCCCGCCGACTTCGCCGCGTGGCTCGGCGCGTTCCTGCCGCAGATTCCGCTGCATGAAGACCATGGCGCGTGGCTCACCCCCGCCGTGGTCACCGATCCCGGCGACCCCAAGCTCGCCCACCTCGACGGGCTCAACCTGAGCCGCGCATGGATGCTCGACGGCATCGCCGCCGGGCTCCCCGCGGACGATCCGCGGCGGGCCACGATCCGGACCGCGGCTCAGGCTCACCGCACCGCCGGACTCGCCGCGGTCACCGGGGAGCACTACGAGGGCGGCCATTGGCTCGGCAGCTTCGCCGTGTACCTGGTGACCGGGCGCGGACTGCCATAGCGGGCGGAAACGGACCGCTGTGGCTGTTCCCCCTCGATCCGACCCCCACGGTCGGCCCGGAGGACCGCTCGCTTGCGCGCCCTCCGACGCATACGTTTGGGGTATGGATCTTCCCCGGTCCGGCCAGGCCATTCACGGTGGGCCGGGAGACGCTGAACACGCGCACGCACAGGCGGACTGCAAATGACGGACTTTCCCGGACAGAATATCCCTCAGGACGGACCCGGACGCATCAAGCTGGAGGACCTCGATCTGGCCAGGCTCGATCGGCTTGTGGTCTGGGGCATCTGGGGTGTGGGGATCTTCCTCCTCTGGCTGCTGGTCAGCTGGGCCCAGGGCTTTTACACGGACTGGCTGTGGTTCAGCGCCGTCGGCCACGAGGACGTCCTCATCACCACCACCGTGGCCAAGGTGGTGCTCTACGTGGCGGCGATGGCGCTGTTCCTGCTGCTGGCGGTGCCCAACCTGCTCTACACCTGGCGGGCCACCGGCGGCACGCCGGCGCTGCCGGAAGGCCTCTCCGTCACGGAGTACGGGTTCGTCCGGAAGCTGCTGGTCCGGACGGCCGGTGGCGTTCTCGTCCTGCTGGGGCTCCTGCTGGCCGGCGGCCCGGCCACGGAGTGGGAGACGGTGCTCCTCTTTCTCAACCGCGTCCCGTTCGGTGAGGTGGAGCCGATCTTCGGTCTGGACTTCAGCTTCTTCATCTTCACCCTGCCCGCACTCGAGCTGATCCGGCTGTGGCTCCTGTCGGCCATCGCGGTGGTGGCGCTGGTGGTGGGCGCGTTCTACTACCTGACCAGCCGGATCCGCAACGACCAGTTCACCTTCACGGGCCAGGCGCGACGCCAGCTCGTGCTCCTGGGCGCGGGGCTCTTCCTGGTCATCGCCGCCGGCCACTGGCTCGGGCGCTACGAGCTGCTCTACTCGCCCACCGGCGCCGTATACGGCGTGGGCTACACCGACGCCCACATCAACCTGCCCGGCCGGGCGCTGCTCACGCTCATCGCGCTCGGCACCGCCGGCACGCTGGCCGTCGGCGCCCTCTTCTACCAGGGGAAGCGGATCCTGATCTGGCCGGTGGCCATCTGGGCGGTGGCCACGGTGCTGGTAGGGACCGTCGCCCCGAACGCGGTCCAGCGGCTACAGGTTGAGCCCAGCGAGCTGGCCCGGGAGCGGGAGTACCTGGCCAACAACATCCAGTACACCCGGCAGGCCTTCGACCTCGACCAGCTCCAGTCCCGGGACCACCCGGCCCGCCGCGTCATGGGAGCGCAGACCGTGGCGGACAACCAGGGCACGATCCAGAACGTCCGGCTCTGGGACGAGAGCCCCCTGCTCCAGAGCTACAACCAGATCCAGTTCTTCCGCCTCTACTACGACTTCCTGGCGGTCCACACCGACCGTTACCGGGTGGACGGTGACCTTCGCCAGGTCATGCTCGCGACCCGCGAGCTCTCGGCGGAAAAGCTGCCCGACGAGGCCCAGCGCTGGGTGAACCGCCGGCTCCAGTTCACCCACGGGTACGGCGTGGCCATGAGCCCCGTGACCGAGGTCGAGGCCGGCGGGCGCCCCTCCTTCTTCGTGAGCGACGTGCCGCCGGAGGGGCCCATCCCCCTCGATCGGCCCGAGGTCTACTACGGCCTGAAGAGCCTGGAGTACGTCATCACCAACAGCGGGATGCAGGAATTCAACTATCCCGGGGTCGACGGCCCCGTCTACACGAGCTATGCCGGGGACGGCGGTGTGGTCATCTCCTCCTTCTTCCGCCGCCTGATGTACGCCTGGGAGTTCCGGGACCTGAACATCCTGATCTCGGGGGAGATCAACGCCGACAGCCGGATCCAGTACCGGCGCACCATCCCGAACCGGTTCTCCACCATCGCGCCG
>JAWODW010000061.1:0-5432 GCA_046483065.1 Longimicrobiales bacterium
GGAGAGCGTTCGCACCGCGCTGGGGATCCTGGAGTCGGAGCTCCGGGAGATCGGCTCCATCGGCGGCGCCGACATCGGCGGCACCGATATCTCCGCCGCCAGCGCAGCCAGCATCACGTTCCGCGCACAGCGAAAGACCGCGTTCCTGTGCAAGGTCTCCCGCGCAGAGAAGTGGGCCGTGGTCTGGACGCTGGGCGACCTGCTCGAAGCGGGGGACCCGATCCTCCTCTTCGTCGACGGCGACAGCATCCGGTACGCCGACGACAGGTGGGACACGACCGTGGTGACCAACGCCACCGCCGAAACGGACGCCGATTGCTCCGCCTACTGGCCGGGCGTGCCGCTCCAGCTCCTGAAGCTCGACAACCAGGACCTGACCGGGGTGGCCGTGGGCGCGCCGATCCGATCCTACGAGCGGGTGACCTATTCGGTCTACGATTTCGGCCCCCTCGGGTGGGGGCTCGGACGGTTGCGGGCCGGCGACGAGCGGCCCTCCTACCTCGTGGGCGGCCTGGCGCCGCCGGGGGAAGGGCTGGAGCTCACGTACTTCACCCCGACGGGGGCGGAGACCACCGACCCGACCCAGATCGCTCGCATCCGGATCACCGTCCGCACCGAGCCGCAAGGGAATACCGACGTGCAGCCCACCGAAATGACGACGAGCCTTTTCCTGAGGAACAACTAGGGCCGGGACCCCCGGCGCAGGAGGCGTATATGTGGATCAACGACCCAGCCAGCACGCGCGACGGCTTCGCCCTCCCGGTGGCGCTCCTCGCCATCATGGTGATCGGGGCGATCGTGACCGGTGGGTTCTACGCCTCGTCGCAGGAGAGCCGGATCGCCACCAGCACCGACCTGGGGAACCAGGCCTTCTATGTGGCCGAGTACGGGCTCGAGGAAGCCCTCGGCACCTGGATGAACGAGGATCTCGCCGACGTCGGCGATACCCTCGTCATGGACCCCGTGGATGTCACCAGCGGTGGACAGACGCTCGGCAGCTACACCCTCTCGGTCCGCCGGCTCGGGACCACCATGTTCCTCGTCACCTCCGAGGGGAGCGTTCAGGCCGGACCGCGTACCGCTCGCCGGGAGGTCGGGTCCATCGTGCGAACCCTGACGCCGTCCATGCCCGCGCCCACGGCACTCGCCATCTTCGGCGGCCTCACCGTGGGCGGGAACTCCTATATCCGGGGCAACGACAACTGCACCGTCGGTGACACCCTGGCCGGGGTGACCGCGTACGACTCCAGCCGGGTCGACAGCGGCAACAAGGACCATATCACCGGGAAACCCCCGGTGGCCGAGGACGCCGCGCTCGACACCTCGGCCCTCAGCGATTTCGGCGCCCTGAACATTGATGACCTGACCGCGGCCGCCACCAAGATCTACGAGGCGGGGGAGTCCGAGAACGGGATGGCGCCGGTCACCACCACCGACACTCTCGGCAACACCGTGTGCGTCGACTCCGTCCGTAGCAACTGGGGCGACGCGGACCGGGCCGACCCGCCGGGCGCGTGCGAGTCGTCCTTCCCCATCATCCACGCCAAGGGTGACCTGCACCTGAAGACCGGGACCGGCCAGGGCATCCTCATCGTGGACGGAGACCTGCAGGCCAGCGGCAACTTCGACTTTTACGGCGTGGTCATCGTTCGGGGTGAGCTCGCGACCACCGGGACCGGCAACCACTTCGAGGGCAGCGTCATCGTCCAGGGGCACGGGAACCTCGACTCCGAGTCCACCACCCTGGGGAACTCGCTGGTCCAGTACAACCGGTGCACCACCGAGAGCGCGTTCAACGCAGCGCTCCGGCCACGGCCCCTCGCGGGACGTGCGTGGATGGATTTCACCGCCATCACCCGTGGTGAGGCGGACGACAATTGAGGGCGCCAGGACATTCATGAGGGGAATCATGATATTGAACAGGGGTCGATGAACTCGGCTGGCTCTTATTGACACGCCATCGTGGCAGGGGTAGTCTAAAGCGTTCCGCCACAACGGCCTTCCCCCACTAACTCGGACCTGTTGCATGGGACTTTTCGGCCGAAGCAAGGTCACCGCCGGGCTGGACATCGGGAGCGGCTTCGTGAAGCTCGTGATCGTGGATCACTCCAAGGAGGATCCGGAGATTACGAAGATCGCCACGAGCGCCCTGGTGCCCGACGCCATCGTGGAGGGCGAGGTCATGGACCCCGTCCTGGTGGCGGAGACCATCCGTTCCGTGGTGGACCAGGCGGAGCTGGGGAAAAACGATGTGGTTGCCGCCGTCGGTGGACACGACGTCATCATCAAGAAGATCCAGATGGACCGGATGGACGACTCGGAGGCCCGGGAGCTGATCCGGTGGGAGGCCCATCAGCACGTGCCGTTCGACATGGAGAGTGTGCAGCTGGACTTCCAGATCCTGGATCCGGAGGGGGACGATCCCCAGATGTCGGTGCTGCTGGTGGCGGCCAAGCGGGAGCTGATCGAGAACCGGCTCACGCTTCTGGCGGATGCGGGGGTGGAGCCGGCGATCATCGATGTGGACGCTTTCGCGCTGCACAACTCGTTCGAGCAGAGCTACCCGGACAGCATGGCCGGGATGGTGGCGCTGGTGAACGTGGGTCACGAGACGACGAACGTGAACATCCTGGAGGAGGGAGTGCCCATCGTGGTCCGTGACATCCCGTTCGGCTCCCGCCGGATCCGTGAGGCGCTGCAGCGGGAGCGCGGCATGACGGCGGAGGACGCCGAGGACGTGATCCAGGGCCGCGGTGAGGTCCCGGGGCTCGAGAGCTTCGTAACGGAGCGTGTGGACGAGCTCGCGGTGGGGATCGAGCGGGCGATCGCGTTCATCACGGCCCAGTCGGGCGGTGAGGGCGTGGATCAGGTCTTCCTGTCGGGCGGTGGTGCCCGGGTCCCGGGTGTGGTGAATGCGTTAGGCGAGCGACTGGGTGTGACCACGCAGCTGGCGAACCCGCTGGAGCGCGTGGCGGTTCGCCCGGACGTGACCATGGAGGTCGCGGTCGACGAGGTGGCATCGATGCTGATGCTGCCCGTGGGCCTGGCCATGCGGAGAGCGTGAGGTCACGGCCATGATCGAGATCAACCTTCTGCCAGGCGCAGAAAAACGGAAGAAGCGGACGTCCGGAGCCGGGTTCTCGCTGAAGCTGCCGGAGAACCTGCCGGACTTCGATCGGATGATGGCGTTCATCGTGGTGGCGTGGATCATCGGTCCGGCCGTCGGTCTGTTCATGTACTTCGGGATCCAGGATGAGAAGGCGGACACCCGGGTGGCGCTGGACCAGGCCGTGGCCGATTCCGCCCGGTATGCGCAGCTGATCCAGACGCAGGCGTCGCTGCGGGCGAGGCAGGACACCATCGCCCAGAAGCTGACGCTGATCCAGGAGATCGACGCCGGCCGCTACATCTGGCCGCATATCCTGGACGAGATCAGCCGTGCGCTGCCGGCGTACACGTGGCTGCAGGCCATCGACCAGGTCCAGGGCGGGACGACGCCGAGCTTCCAGATACAGGGGCGGGCGGGGAGCCTGCCGGCGCTGACCCGGTTCATGGACGCCCTGGAGGCGTCACCGTTCCTGCGCAACATCCAGCTCATGAGCAGCGAGCAGGCGCAGATCGGGAACGACGCGAACAACATCGTGCACAATTTCGTCCTCAGCGGCGTGTACGAGACACCGCCGATGGAGATGGTGGAAACGGTTCCACTGTTCCCGGACGAAGTCGCAACCACCTCAACGGGATCGGAGGAGAACAATGGCGCTGGGACTCCCTGACGATCCCAAGCAGCAGCAGCGACTGCTGATCGGGCTCCTGCCGTTCCTCTTCGTGTTCGGCTACTGGTACTTCCTGCATCAGGGCTTCGTGGAAGAGGTCGATGGCATGAAGACGCGGCTCGAGTCGCTGGAGGCGTCCAACAGCCAGGCCCGGATGCTGGCGCCTCAGAGCCGGCGCCTGGAGGAGCGGCTCGGGGAGCTGGAGCGGCACATTGACCGGCTCGAGGAGCTGGTACCCCGGGGCGAGGAGGTCTCGCGGCTGCTGAACACCATCAGCGAGCGTGCGGATCAGATCGGTGTCGACCTGGCGCGGTTCAACCCGGGGAACACCGACCGGGGGGTCCACTACAACCGGCGCACGTTCGAGATGACGGTGCTGGGCCAGTACCATGACATCGCCCGGTTCCTGGCGGAGATCGGATCGCTGAACCGGATCATCACGCCCATCAACCTGAGCGTGATCCCGAACAACCTGCGTCAGACGCAGGGTCAGGCCCGGACGCAGACGCTGGAAGCATCGTTCCTCATCGAGACGTACGTGCTGCCGGATCAGGCACAGGCCGGCGCCGGGCAGGGAGGGAACAGCGGTGCGTAGACGAGAGATGTACCTGGCGGTGGCGCTTCTGGCCGCGCCGCTGCTGGGCGTGATCGCCCAACAGGGCGGACCGCAGCGGGGGCAGGGCGCACAGATCACGCTGGTATACGAGCGTGAGGTGTTCTCCTACCGTGGCGTGGAGCGGAGGGACCCGTTCCAGCCGCTGACGGAAGACGACCAGATGGGCCCCCGATTCCAGGAGCTGTCGCTCCAGGGGATCATCTACTCGGACGTGCCGGGCGAGAGTGTGGCGGTCGTGCGAGGTAGGGACAGCCGGGTGTTCCGTGCCCGGGTAGGCGATGTGATCGGGAATTCACGGGTCATAGAGATCGGCCCGACACGTGTGGTCATGGCGGTGGAGAACTTCGGCACCATCCGCCAGGAGATTCTGGAAATGCCCCAGAGGGGAGGAGCCGAGCGATGATTTCGATCATGGCACTGCGCGCTGTGCTGCTGGCTGCGTTGGCGGCTGTGCAGGGATTGAGTGTCGTCTCGGCCGGCGACCGGACCCATGTCCTTATCGAGACGGACGCCGCGGTCACGTTCGAGCACCAGATGCTCAGCAGCCCGCCACGTATCGTGGTGGATATCTCCAGCTCGGAGTTCCAGCTGCCGCAGCGGCGGTTCCTGGATATCAACCGGGGTGGTGTGCTGGCGCTGCGCTCCAGCCAATATCAACAGGGGATCGTCCGGGTAGTGGTGGACCTGGCGGAGGCCGCGGACTACGAGATCGAGCAGTCGGACGGCGCGATCCGGATCTCCTTCCCGAATCCATCGGGGTCCTTCCAGGCGTGGAGCTCCGGCGCCGGCGCGCCGTCCGACGTGGCGGAAAAGCGTGAAGCCGAGGGGGAGCGCGAGCGGCAAGAGGATCGGCAGGATCGGGACCAGGCGGACGAGCGGATCCGTGCCGAGACAGCTCAGCCCGATCGGGCCGCAGCCCGGATCCCGGTCTCCCGGCCGCAGATCCAGGAGGCGCCGGAGCCGCAGCAGCCGCGGATCACAGTAGAGTTCCGGGAGCTGCCGATCGTGGACGTGCTCAACACGTTCGCCGACTTCTCGGG
>JAWODW010000064.1:0-21621 GCA_046483065.1 Longimicrobiales bacterium
CATCTGGCCGTGCATGAGGCCCACGGAGAGGTCGGGGAAGACCTCGTCGTCGAGCTTCTCGTACTCGGCGGTGGCCGCCCGGAGGTCCACCTTCTCCGACTCCTCGATGAGCGGATAGACCACGTACGCCTGGCGGCCGGCCTCCACCTGCTCCCGGACGAACGCCCAGACCTTCGATCGGTCCCGGTCCCGGCGGAGCCCCGTCCGGATCGGCTTCCGGCCCGCCGGCTTCTCGTCGAGCACGCTGATGTCCAGGTCGCCGTAGAGGGTCAACGCCAGCGACCGCGGGATCGGCGTGGCGCTCATGACCAGCACGTCCGGGTCACCGCCCCGCTCCGCCAGCTCCATCCGCTGCCGCACGCCGAACCGGTGCTGCTCATCCACCACCACCAGCCCCAGCTGCCGGAACTCCACGCCCTCCTGGATCAGCGCGTGCGTGCCCACCACCAGCTGCGCGCGACCGCCGGCCACCGCCTCTCTCGCCGCCTCCCTCTCCTTGCCACCCTGCTTCCCCAGCAGCACGGCCACCTCCACCTCCAACGCCGCCACCATCTCCCGGATGTTGCGCAGGTGCTGCTCCGCCAGCAGCTCGGTGGGCGCCATGAGCGCCGCCTGGTACCCGGACTCGGCGGCCAGCAGCATGGCCAGCACGGCGACGACGGTCTTCCCCGACCCCACGTCACCCTGGAGCAGCCGATTCATCCGCCGCCCGCTCGTCATGTCCTCCAGGATCTCCCGGACCGCCCGCTTCTGGGCGTCCGTCAGCTCCCACGGCAGCGCCTCGTAGAACGGCCGCAGCAGCTCGTTCGTGCGCCGGAACGCGATCCCCTCCCGCTCCTCCGTGGCCGCCCGATGGGCCCGGGCGTGGAGCAGCTGGAGGAAGAAGAGCTCGCCGTAGGCCAGCCGTCGTCGGCCCTCCTCCGCCTCGGTGATCGACGACGGGCGGTGCATGGCCCGCAGCGCGTCCACCAGCGGCGGCACGCCCACCCGCTCCAGGTGCTCCGCGGGGAACGGCTCCTGGTCCTCCAGCAGCGGGAGCAGCCGGTCCAGGTTCGTGTCCAGGATCTTCCGGATGATCCCCTGGCTGAGCCCCTCGGTGGCCGGGTAGATCGGCAGCACCCGACCGCTGTCCCCCGGTGCGTCGCCCCGCTCCAGCGTGATGTGCTCCCGGGGCTGGAGCTGCCGGCCGTGGAAGAAGCGCACCGGACCTGTGACCAGGAGGCGGTCCCCTTTGTGGATGCTCCGGTCCAGGAACGGCTGCCCGGGCCACGAGCATTCGATCAGCCCCGTGTCATCCCGGAGCACCGCCTGGAAGATCCGCAGCCCCTTCCGCGTGGGCAGCACCCCCTTGCTCACCACCTCGCCGATCACCGTGGCGTCCATTCCCACCTCCAGCGACGAGATCGGCGCCACCGTGCTCGCGTCCTCGTAGCGCCGCGGGACGTGGAAGAGGAGGTCACGGGCGCTCACCACCCCCAGTTTATGGAAGTGCTCCGCCCGCCGGGGCCCCACGCCCTTCAGGTACTGGGCAGGCCGGTCGAGGAGGAAGGCGTCGGGAGCGGCCATGGGCTCAACCTTCCAGCACGTCCCGGCTGAACTGGCGGGGGTCGAACGGCTTCAGGTCTTCGATGGACTCGCCCGTGCCGACCAGTTTCACCGGCAGGTCGAAGGCCTCCTTCAACGCCACCACCACCCCACCCTTGGCCGTGCTGTCCAACTTCGCCAGCACCAGCCCCGTAAGCGGGAGCGCCGCGTTGAACTCCTCGGCCTGCCGCACCGCGTTCTGGCCCACAGTGGCGTCCAGGACCAGCAGCGTCTCGTGGGGACCGCCCTCCACCTTCCGGCCCATCACCCGGCCGATCTTCGACAGCTCTTCCATCAGGTTGCCCTGCGTATGCAGCCGGCCCGCCGTGTCCACGATCACCGTGTCGCACCCCCGGGCCGCTGCCGCGTCTATGGCGTCGAACGCCACCGACCCCGGGTCCGCACCGGGCTCGCCGCCCACGAACTCCGAGCCGACGCGCTCCGCCCAGATCCGGAGCTGGTCGATGGCCCCGGCCCGGAACGTGTCGCCGGCGGCCAGCAGCGTCTTCTGCCGGTCCTGCCCCAGCCGGTGCGCCAGCTTCCCGATGGTGGTGGTCTTCCCGACCCCGTTCACCCCCACCACCAGAACCGCCGCCAGATCACCGCGCGGCGGCAGCTCCAGCGACGCCGACGCCGTCTCGCCCTCCGTCAGGATCCGATGGATCTCGTCCTCCACCGCCTCACGGAACTCCGCCTCCGTGGTCACCTTCCCCGACCGGGTCAGCTCCTCCACGTGGTCCACCAACCGCAGCGTGGCGCTCACGCCGAAATCGTTGGCCAGCAGCAGCTCCTCGAGCCGCTCCAGGGCGTCCTGGTCCAGCCCGCCCTCCATGACCACGTTCACGTCGGTGAGAGCGACCTCCTTCACTCGCTCCCACAGACTCTTTTTCTCCGCGCCCTTCCTGAACAGTCTGTCCGCCACGTAACCCTCTACCCTTCCCCTCTGAACTCTGGTCGTCGGTCTCTGACCGCTGCCCTCACCGCAATCCCCACCGCCGCAGCGGAGAGATACGCTCCCCGGGCGGTCCGGTCCATGGCTGAATCGGCCGGGCGCCCGGTCAGGGGGCGACTACGGTGCCGGGATCCGGGTCAGGTAGTCGGGGCAGGAGCGCCGCGCGCTCCGCCACCACGAGCTCGAACGCTTCTCTGAGCTCGGCGGGGACCGGCGGTCGGGCCGGAAGGTTGACGTTCCGGGGGTTGAGGGCCGCGCCATGGCGGCGCAGCTCGTAATGGAGGTGCGGAGCCGTCACCACACCCGTGCCCCCCGAGTAGCCGATGACCTGCCCCTGCTGGACCCGTACACCCCGGCGGATCCCCGGCGCGAACCGGCTCAGGTGGGCGTAGCGGGTCTCGTATCCGTTCCCGTGGTTGATCTTCACCAGGTTGCCGTAGCCGCCCTCCCAGCCTGCGAACCGGATGACGCCGTCGGCCGTGGACAGCACCGGCGCACCCACGCCGGTCCCGAAGTCGGTCCCCAGATGGGGCCGGTTCCGCTTGAGCACCGGGTGGTAGCGCCGCCAGCTGAAGTTGGAGGTGATCCGCACGATCTCCACGGGGTAGCGACGGAACGTCAGGCGCAGCGACTCGCCCTGGTCGTCGTAGTAGTCGCCTCCATCCCCGCGAGAGTCGAAGTACGTGGCCGGGATCGTGTCACCCTGGTTCACCAGCTCCGCCACAAGTACCCGCATGCTCCGGGCGGTGCCATCCGGCCGTACCTCCCGCTCGAAGACGGCCCGGTACGTATCCCCGGGCCGCATGTCGTGCATGAAATCGACCTTCCAGCCGTAGACATCGCTGGCCAGCGCGAGAGCCATGTTGAGCCGGTCCTGCGAGCCCAGCGTCTGGATCTCCGGGTGGCCCAGGATCCCCGCCCACAGGCTGCCTCCGGACCGCAGCCGGCCGGCGATACGCACCGTGTCCGTATGGGTGGGCGTGTTCACGATCTCACTGAGCCAGCCCACGGAGTTGCGCCGCAGCAGGACCGTATTATCGGCGTTCAGAGCCACCTCAACGGCCCGCGGCGATCCATCCTCCGCCCAGCGCCGCACCCGCACCGGGGTGTTCGGCCGGACCCGCCTGGGATTCACCTGCTCGCGCAGCGCCAGGACCAGCCCGTTCCACTCGGTCTGAGGCAGGTCCGCGCGCTCGAAGACCTCCGACAGTGTCTCTCCACTCCGCACGAGCCGGGTGGTCGTCAGCTCGGCGGGTGGAGCGTACACTGGCGCGAGGACCGGCGCCGTCTCTGCCGGGTCCGGGGCTTCCGGATACACCACGACGATCCCTGCGATCAGCAGCCCCAGGGCGGCGAGCGCAGCGGCCCGGATACGATTCTTCATCGGACTCCCATACGTGCCCATCTCAGTCCATCTGCCTCCTGATGAACGTCGGTATATCCAGGTCTGTCAACTGCTGCCGGGGCATGGGCCGCTCCGGCGGGCGCGGGAACGGGATGTCCTCGGCGTAGTCTCCGGCAGGCGGACCCGCGGACGCCGACGCCTGCACACCCACGGGCTCCCGGGCGTAGCCGCTGTTCTGCGCGCCGCGGCCGCCGTGCCCGTTCTGGGCCTCGTGGCCGACCTGCGCAGACGGCCGCCCGCCGTGGCCGTTCCGGCCGCCGCCTGCCGCCGAAGCGGCCAGGGCGCGCTCCCGGCCGAAGCTGCCCCGGATCACTCCGTTCCCGGCCTGCTCCTCGTCCTCCACCAGGCCGGTGGCGATGACCGTGACCCGGACCTCGCCCTCGCTCTCCGGCGCGTTCACCGCACCGAAGATGATCTCGGCCTCCTCGCCGCTCGCCTCCTGGATGATCGACGCGATGGTGGTCACCTCGTCGATGGTCAGGTCCATGCCGCCGCTGATGTTGATCAGCACGCCCTGTGCGCCCTGGATCGACACGTTGTCCAGGAGCGGGCTGGAGATGGCTTCCTGGGCCGCGTCCACCGCCCGGTTCTCGCCTTCGCCGTGCCCCGTACCCATGAGGGCGGGACCCCGGCTGGCCATGACCGTGCGTACGTCGGCGAAGTCGACGTTCACCTCACCCGTGACGTGGATCAGGTCGCTGATCCCGCGGGTGGCGTGGAGGAGCACCTCGTCGGCCTTCTTGAGCGCGTCGCGGAAGGACGTCCCCTTCCCCACCACGCTCAGGAGCCGCTCGTTCGGTACCACGATGACCGTATCGGCCGTCCGGCGCAGCTCGGCCAGCCCCTGCTCGGCCTGGCGCATCCGCTTCCGCCCCTCGAAGAGGAACGGGCGGGTCACCACGCCGATGGTCAACGCGCCCATCTCCCGTGCCATCTCGGCGATAATCGGCGCGGCACCGGTGCCGGTGCCGCCGCCCATCCCGGCGGTGACGAAGACCAGGTCCGCGCCCTCCATGGAGCGCCGGACCTCGTCGCGGCTCTCCTCGATGGCCTGCCGACCGATCTCCGGCCGTGCGCCGGCCCCGAGCCCGCGGGTCAGCTTCTTCCCGATCTGGATCTTCAGCTGGCTCTTCGACTGCTTGAGCGCCTGGGCATCGGTGTTCACGCTGATGAACTCCACGCCCTCCAGGTCCTCGTCGATCATCCGGTTCACGGCGTTCCCGCCGCCGCCGCCGACGCCCACCACTTTCATTCGGGCGTTCTGCGCGGCCGCTTCTTCGAATTCGAAGATCATCATGACCACCCTCCTCGGTTTTTGGAGCGCCGGCTCTGACCAGCCCTCCGGTACAAAATCACTGCTGCCGCTGTACTTCGGTTTCAGGATTCCCTACTCCCTACTCCCAACTCCCTACTCCCAATCCCCGCATCTATCCCTTCATCCGGCTCCCGCCGGCCGCTGCCTAGAAGAACTCCTTCAACCACTGGATCAACTGCCCCATGGGGCCGGGCATCCCGCCCCCACCCGCCAGCCGGGTCTCGGCGCCGAAGAGCGCCAGCCCCGTGGCCGCGGCGAACCGGGGTTTCCGGACGGCGTCGGCGAGGCCACCCAGCTCGGCGCCCGGGGTCCCGACGCGTGCGGGGACGCCGAACACGTGGTGCGCCACGTCCACCGCGCCGGTCAGCTCGGACCCGCCGCCGGTCAGGACCACGCCCGCGCCCAGCGTCTCGTCTTCGCCGGCCCGCTCGATCTCCGTGGCGGCCAGCTCCAGGATCTCGTCGAGGCGCTGCTCGATGATGTGGGCGATGAGCTCACGGGCCACCTCCCGGCGCGTGCCCGGGCTCGGGCCCGGCAGGTCCACGGTCTCCCGGGGGTCCACCAGCTGGGCGGAGGCCACGCCGTGCTGCTCCTTGGCCCGCTCGGCTTCGGCGAACGGGATGCTCAGCCCCTTCACCAGGTCGTTGGTGATGGCGGCGCCGCCCCAGGGGATCGTGGCCAGGTGCTGCGTCTTCGACTCCCGGAACACCGCCAGCTCCGTGGTGCCGGCGCCCAGGTCCACCAGCGCTACGCCCACCTCACGCTCGTCGTCGGTCAGGATCGCCCGGGCGGTGGCCACGGGCTCGTGGACGAACGCCTCCACCTTGTAGCCGGCGCGACCCACGGCCTTGCGCAGGTTCGCGGCGGCCGCCGCGCCGCAGGTGATGATGTAGACTTCGGCTTCGAGCCGGGTGCCGGCCATCCCCACGGGGTCCCGGATGTCGGCCTGGCCGTCCACCCGGTACTCCTGGGGCAGGACGTGGAGCACCTCCCGGTCGCTGGGCACCACAACGGCCCGGGCCACCTCGTGGACCCGGTCCACGTCGCCGGGGCCGATCTCGCCGCCGCCCACCGCCACCACGCCCGTGGAGACGTTGGCGTCGATGTGGTTCCCGGCGATGCCGGCGAAGACCCGGTCGGCGCGCACGCCGGCCATGAGCTCGGCCTCCTTCATGGCGCCCCGCACCGACTCCGTGGTCTCCTCCAGGTCCGTGACCACGTCCCGTCGGATCCCGCCGGTACGGGACTGGCCCACACCCAGGATCCGGTACGCAGGGCTGCGACCCTCCTCCACGGTCACCTCGATGAGGACCGCGCAGGTCTTGGTGGATCCGATATCCAATCCGGCTACGACGAACGTGCTCATGCTCAACTCACGGGTCTGTCGAGGAATGAAACCACCACCTGGTCGCGGAATCGGACGTCGATCGTGCGCACCCGGCCCAGCTCACCGCGGGCGCGCAGGTCCGCGTGGGCCAGCCGGAGCTGCAGCAGCTGCACCTCCGACGGGTGGCTCGGCAGCACGGCCTCCAGCCGCTGGCCACGGAACGCGATCCGCAGCGCGCCCGGGCCGACCTCCACCTGGGAGATCCCGTCGGCCAGCTCGGGCGCCCGCACGGCCAGCGCCGTGAGCGTGGCCACCGCCGACGCCCCGGCGGGGCTCGCCACCTGACCGTTCTTCACCGGCGCGCCCACCACCACGGGCAGGTCCAGGACGATGCCGGCGGGCTCCAGGTCGATGAGCCGCCCCCGGGCGTCCACCGGCCGCAGTCGCTCGCCGCCCACCAGCGCCACGGGCTCCACCTCGCGGACCTCCAGCCGGACGGTGGACGGGATCCGGCGCCGGATCCGCACGTCGTCCACCAGCGACAGCGTCAGCACGCCCGCGCGCCAGGCATCCACGTCGTCGAACACGCTGGACGGCCCGTCGAGGCCGGCGGCCCGGACCACGGCGTACGGCTCCAGGAATCGGGTCCCGGCCACCTCCACCGTCTGCACCCGGAAGGCGTCCACCTGCCGCAGCAGCCGGGGCGCCAGGACGGTCAGCGCCACCGCGGCCGCCACCACCAGCCCGGCACCGACCCACCGCGCCCACCGGCGCATCCGGCCCTTTCGCCTCGTGCTCATGCCGCCTCCTCGTTCAGCCGGTCCACGAGGGCGTGGGCGTGGGCGTGGATGTCACCGGCGCCCATGAGGAGGCACACGTCGCCGGGCTCCAGTGCCTCCAGCAGCGCGTCCTCCAGCCCTTCCACCTCCGCCCGATAGACGACGGTGGCTCCCGCCTGCCGCGCTGCGCTGACCACCAGCTCGCCGGTGACCCCTTCGATCGGGGCCTCGCGGGCGGCGTACACGTCGGTGACCCAGACCACGTCGGCGGCGGCCAGCGTCCGGCCGAAGGCCCGCCACTGGTCGCGGGTCCGGCTGTACAGGTGGGGCTGGAAGACCGCAACCAGACGCCGGTCCCCGAACCGCTCCCGGGCCGCCTCGATGGTGACCTCCACCTCCGTCGGGTGGTGGGCGTAGTCGTTGACCACGGCCACACCCCGGGGCTGCCCCAGCACCTGAAAGCGTCGCTCCACCCCGTGGAACGCCGCGAGCCCCTCCCGCACCGCGGCGGCGGCGGCGCCCAGGTGGCCGGCCACGGCGATGGCCGCCAGCGCGTTCCGGACGTTGTGGCGGCCGGGCACCGGCAGGTGGTACTCCCCGGCCACGGCGTCCATGCCGGTCACCCGGAACCGGGTCCCGTCTTCCCGGGCCGAGAGGTCTTCGGCCCGGATATCGGCCGCCCGGTCGGTCCCGTACGTCGTGAGCGCGCGTTCCGGTGCGAGCCCCGCGACGAGCTCGGCGGCGCCCGCGTCGTCGACGCACGCCAGGATGAGCCCGTCCGCCGGCACGGGCGCCAGGAACTCGACGAACGCGTCCTGCAGCGCGTCGAGGTCGCCGTACACCTCCATGTGGTCGGGCTCCAGCGTGGTGACCACGGCCACGTCCGGCCGCAGGGCCAGGAACGAGCGGTCGTACTCGTCGGCCTCCACGACGAACAGGGGGCCGCCGGCACGGAGCCCGCCCTGCCACGCGGGGACCCGGCCACCCACGAACGCCGTCGGGTCGAGCCCGGCGGCCTCGAGGACCGTGGCGATCAGCGCGGTGGTGGTGGTCTTCCCGTGGGTGCCGCCCACGGCGATCACGCGTCCGGGGTTCACCAGCGCGCCCAGCGCCGCCGCGCGCTTCAGAACGGGGATCCCCCGCGCCCGTGCCGCCTCCAGCTCGGGGTGGTCCGGCGCCACGGCGGCGGTGACCACCACCGCCGCGGCCCCCTCTACGTGCCGCGGGTCGTGGCCGTGGGCCACCTCGATGCCCAGCGCGCGCAGCGCCAGCGGCGCGTCGGCTGGGCGGGTATCGCACCCGGTGGCCCGACCGCCGGAGCGGAGCACGTACTCGGCCAGCGCCGACATCCCGGCGCCGCACACGCCCATGAAGTGGACGGGGTCCGTCCGGGCGCGTTCCAGGAGGTCCAGCGCCGCGGCGTCATGGGCCGTCACGAACCGGGCGCTCATGACGCCTCCACGATCCGGAGCAGGTCTTCGGCGATCCGGCGGGCGGCGTCGGGCCGGGCCCGCTCCAGCGCCCGCTCGGACATCCGGGCCCGCCCCTCCCCATCGGCCGCCAGCGCCGTGAGCTCCGTCCACAGGCGGTCGGGCGATAGCTGCGGCTCCGGCAGCGCCCGGGCGGCGCCGGCCTCTTCCAGCGCCCGGGCGTTGTGGGCCTGGTGGTCCGCCGCCGACGTGGGCAGCGGGACCAGGATCGCCGGGACGCCCCACGCCAGGAGCTCGGCCGTGCCCATGGCGCCGGCCCGGGACACGGCCAGGTCCGCCGCGACCAGGGCCTTCGGCATGGCGTCGATATAGCCCGTCGCGTGGACCCAGTCGGTGACCCCGGCGGCCTCCAGTCGCGCACGGATCCCGTCGATATGTGCGGGCCCGGTGGCCCAGAGGATCTCCAACCCCTGCGGGCGAGCCCCTGCCCCCGGGCGGCCCGGCCCGCCGGCGGCACCGTCTCTGTCGGGCCCGGCCGCCCGCTCCAGCGCGCCCAGCAGCGCGTGGTTGATGGCCCGCGCGCCCTGGCTGCCGCCCACCACCAGCGCCACCGTGCTGTCCCGGTCGAGACCGAAGAACGTCCGGGCCTCGGTCCGGTGGCCGTCCGTGGGAGGCGCGATGGGGTTGCCGTGGTGGTGCACCTCGGTCCGCCGGCCGGGACGCAGGTGCTCCTGCGCCTCCGGGAATCCCAGATGGAGCTGCCGGGCGAAGCGGCTCAGCCATCGAGTGGCCAGCCCCGGGAACGCGTTCTGCTCCTGGAGCGCCACCGGGATCCCCGTGAGGACCGCCCACCCGCAGACCGGGCCGCTGGCGTAGCCACCGGTCCCCACCACGAGTGCAGGCCGGCCCCGCCCGGTGAGGCGCGCCAGCCCCCAGACGCTGCCCAGCAGCGACGGCAGGAGCCGCCAGTTCCGCCACACCCGGCTCCGGTGGATCGGCTGCAGGGGCAGGAGCCGGTAGTCGACCCCCTTCTCCGGCAGCACCCGGGCCTCCACACCCCGACGAGCGCCCACGAAGACCGTTTCCAGCCCCGGCCGGGCCGCCCGCATGGCCGCCGCGATGTTCAGCGCGGGGTACAGGTGCCCGCCCGTGCCGCCGCCGGCGAAGATCACGCGGCTCATCGCGACACCGCCCGGGCCCTGGCCAGCGCCCGATCCCGCCGGTCGCTGATCCGGGCCACACTCATGAGGATCCCCGCCGCGGCCAGCGAGACGATCAGGCTGGAGCGGCCGTAGGAGATGAACGGGAGCGTCAGCCCCGTGGGCGGGACCAGCGCCAGGTTCACCGCCATGTGCATGAACCCCTGCAGCACCACCAGGTTCGTCACGCCCAACGCCAGGAGCGAGCCGAAAAGGTCGGCGGCGCCCCGTGCCACCCGGTAGCCCACGAGCGCGAAGGCCACGAACAGCACCATGAGGATCGCCACACCCACGAATCCCCATTCCTCGCCGATCATGGCCAGGATGAAGTCGTTGTGGGGCTCTGGCAGGAAGCCGAACTTCTGTTGGCCCCGACCGAAACCCATGCCGAACAGGCCGCCGCTTCCCAGCGCGATGAGCGACTGGTTGAGCTGGTAGCCCAGGCCGGAGACATCCGTGGCCGGGTCCATGAACGCCGTGATCCGCTCCGCCCGGTACGCCACCCGGGTCACCTGCGACCAGAGGAACGGCAGCGCCGCGACGCCGAGGACGATGAAGTGGGCGGGTCGCGCGCCGCCGGCGTAGGCCACGAGCACGGCCAGCAGCACGATCAGCGTGGCGGTGGACAGGTCGGGCTGAAGGAGCACGAGCCCCGCCACCAGCCCCCAGACCAGGAGGAACGGTGCCAGCCCCTGGCTCAGGCTCCGGAGCCGGTCCTGCTTCTTCACGGCCAGGTGCGCCGTCCAGATGATGATGGCCAGTTTGGCCAGCTCTGACGGCTGGATCCCCACGGACCCCAGCAGCAGCCACCGCCGGGCGCCGTTCGACCGGGGCGCGATCGCCTCGGTCCCGGGCATCACCACAAGCAGCAGGAGGAGCGCCGTGGCGCCCAGGATCGGCCACGCCAGCGCCCGCAGCCGGCGGTAATCGAGCTGGGCGGCCACGATGAGCGCCACGAACCCGGCCAGCGCACCGGACATCTGACGGAGCAGGAAATGGTGCGGTGCCAGCCCCTGGGCCTGGGCCATCACGGCGCTGGCGCTGTACACCATGACCATCCCCACCGAAACCAGCATGGTGGTGATCAGGAGTACGGCGCCGCCCTCCCACCCCTTCCCCAGGCGGCTCGGGTCCTGGTTCGCTCGCACGCTGGGGTACGCGTCGCGCTCGTGCACCGACGCCGACCCGCCACGGAGGGCCGCGATACCGAGGCTAGCCACGGTCGCCTCCCGCGCTGAGCCCGGCGATCTCTTCCGCCAGGCGCTCGAAATGCCGGCCCCGATCCTCGTAGTCCGCGAACATGTCGAAGCTCGCGCACGCCGGCGCCAGAAGGATCGCATCCCCGGGCTCCGCCAGCTCCGCGGCCTGCCAGACGGCGTTGCGGAACGGGCCCGGCACCCGGACCACGTCCAGGCGGTCGCCCAGCTCCACCTCGACCCGATCGGCGGCCTCGCCGTACGCCACCACCGTCCGGACCCGGCGGACGGCCGCGTCGGCCAGCGGCGCGAACGACTCGCCCTTCCCGCGCCCACCCACGAGCAGGATCGTGGGCCGGTCCATGCTCTCGATGGCGACCCGGGCCGAGGCCACGTTCGTCGCCTTGGAATCGTTGATCCACAGCACTCCATCCGCCTCGCCCAATGGCTCCAGCCGGTGCCGGAGCGGCGGGAAGGAACGAAGTCCAGCGCGCAGGGCAACCACGTCGCCTGTAACCGCATGCGCCGTAACGGCGGCGGCCAGCGCGTTTGCGCGGTTGTGACCTCCCAGCAGCCTTAACTCGTCCTCTCGAACGAGAGCTTCGTCCTTCCCGCCCACTCGCAGCATCAGCATGCCATCCGGGCCGAGCCACCCACCGCTCTCCTCGGCGGCGGGCTCGGAGCGGGTGCGGAAATAGAGCCGGCGACCCGGTGCGTCTCCGATCAACCCGGCCACCGCCCGATCCTCGCCGTTCAGCACCCACGTGCTGTGGGGGCGGGCGTTCAGGAAGAGCCGGCCCTTGTCGGCGTAGTAGCTGGCGGTGTCGGGGTACCGGTCCAGGTGGTCCGGGGCCAGGTTCGTCATCACGCCGATCCGGGGCTCGAACGTCCGGATCCGACCGAGCTGGTACGAGCTGGCCTCCACCACCACGTGCTCCGGCGGCGGGTCCCGGAGCGCCACCTCGCTCAGCGCCGTGCCGATGTTCCCCGCCGCAACCGCGTCGGGCCCCGAGGCCCGGATCAGGTGCGTGATCCACGCCGTGACCGTGGTCTTCCCGTTCGTCCCCGTCACCGCCGTCACGGGTCGGTCCAGGTGCCGCCACGCGAACTCCAGCTCGCTCGTCAGCGGCACGCCCCGGCGCTCCAGCGCCTGGAGCACGTCCGCCGTGGGCGGGATCCCGGGACTCACCACCACCACGTCGCACGCGGCCAGCCCGTCCACCGTGTGACCGCCCGTCTCGGCCTCGCCGCCCAGGCGGCGGAGCTCTGACGCGGCCTCGCGGACCAGGTCGTTGTCTGCTGCGTCGCTGGCGAACACACCGCTCCCCGAGGCCAGCGCCAGCTTCGCCGCCGCCCGCCCGCTTCGGGCCAGCCCGAGCACGCCTACCCGCCCCGGCGCCGTCATCGGATCTTCAGGGTGCTGAAGGCCATGAGGGCGAACAGGATCCCGAGGATCCAGAACCGGATGATCACCTTGCTCTCCGGCCACCCCTTCTGCTCGAAGTGGTGGTGGATCGGGGCCATGGCAAAGACCCGCCGGCCCTGGCCCGTGCGACTGGCCGTCCAGCGGAACCAGCCCACCTGGAGGATCACGCTCACGGCCTCCATGACGAACACGCCGCCCACCACCACCAGCAGGAACTCCATCTGCAGCAGGATGGCCACCACCCCGATGGCGCCGCCCAGCGCCAGCGAGCCCGTGTCGCCCATGAAGACCTCGGCGGGATGGGCATTGAACCAGAGGAAGCCCAGTGCGGCGCCGGCCACGGCCACGCAGAAGATGGTCAGCTCGCCGGCGCCCGGGATGTACGTGAGACCCAGGTACGCCGACGTGTCCACCCGGCCGATGACGTAGGCGAATACGGCGAAGGTGGCAGCGGCGATGGCGGCGAGCCCCGCGGCCAGGCCGTCGAGCCCATCGGCCAGGTTCACGGCGTTCGAGCTGCCCGCCAGGACGAACATGACCCACGGCACGAACGCCCACGGTAGAAACTCCACGTGCCAGTCGGCGAAGAAGGGCACCATCGACCACGTGGGGTGATCCATGATCGGGACGGTCAGGAGGAAGAGCGCCACCAGCAGCCCCAGCAGCCCCTGCCCCACCAGCTTGTAGCGGGCCACGAGACCCTCCGTCCGCTTCCGGACCACCTTCAGGTAGTCGTCCGCGAACCCGAGCGTGCCCGTCCACAGCAGGACCACCAGCGCGATGATCACGTTCTCCCGGCTCAGGTTCGCCCACAGCAGTGTCGAGAGCGTGGTGGCCGCCAGGATCAGCACGCCGCCCATGGTGGGCGTGCCCGCCTTCGACAGGTGCTCCGACGGACCCACGTCACGGACAACCTGACCCACCCGCAGCGCACGCAGTCGCCGGATGATCCACGGCCCCATCAGGAACGACAGGATCAGCGCCGTGACCATGGCGCCCGCCGCCCGGAACGTGATGTACCGGAACAGGTTGAACACGATATGGACGTCCGAGAGGGGAACCAGGAGGTGGTAGAGCATCCGTCAGTCCCCCTTCCCGGTATCGGTCGGTCCGCCGGCGAACCGCGCCTCGAGCTCCGGGAGCAGCCGCTCCAGCGCCACGCCCCGGGAGCCCTTCAGCAGGACCACTTCGTCGCCGGTCATCCGCGCCGTCATCGGCGCGAGGGCGTCCATGGGGTCCTCGGCCACGATCAGTCGGTCGCCGAGCCCCGCGTCGAGCGCCCGGAACGCGGTCCCGAACAGCCCGGTGGCCACGATCAGGTCCACGTCGGCCGCCGCCAGCGCCTCCGCCGACCGGCGGTGCAGCGCCTCGCTACGGGTGCCGAGCTCCAGCATGGAGCCCACCACCACCACCCGACCGCCCCGCCGGGGCATGCGGGTCATGGTCTCCACGGCGGCCTCGAGGCTCGCCGGGTTCGAGTTGTAACAGTCCACGAGCACCGTGAGCTCGCCGAAGCGACGGGTCTCGCCGCGGAGCTTCGGCGGCTCCAGCGCGGCCAGCGCCGCCAGGGCGTCATCGGGGTCCACGCCCCACTCGAGCCCCAGCGCCAGCGCCAGGAGCGCGTTCCGGACGTGGACGGCGCCGCCGAACGGGAGCGCTCCATACCGGCCCTGCCACCGGAAATGGACGGTGCCGTCAGCGTCGATCCGGAGGTCCGTGGCCCGGAGGTCGTCATCGGCCCGATCGGTCCACCCGGCCACCCGCACCCGCCGGGTCAGCGACCGGGCCCGCTCCGCCAGCGATGCCGGCTCGTCGGCCACGATGGCCATGCCGCCGGACTCGCCGGGCCTGAGCCGGGCCAGCAGTGACGTCTTCTCCCGCAGCACGCCCTCCAGTGTGCCGAACCCTTCCAGGTGACCCTCGGCGACCCCGGTGATGATCCCCACGTCCGGCTCCACCAGCTCCGCCAGCCGCGCGATCTCGCCCGGCGCGTTGGTCCCCACCTCCACCACCAGCGCCTCCGACCCCTGGCGGGCCGCCAGGAGCGTGAGGGGCGCGCCGATCAGGTTGTTCAGATTCCCCGACGTGGCGTGCGTCGCGTAGCGGGTGGCGAGGACCGCCCGGGCCATCTCCTTCGTGGTGGTCTTGCCGTTGGTCCCGGTGATGGCCGCCACGCGTCCGCCCAACTCCCGGCGGTGATAACGGCCCAACCGTCCCAGCGCCATGAGCGTGTCGGGGACCCGGTAGTAGCGGAGCGGCGGCGCGTCCTCCGGCACCCGGTCCACCACAGCCGCCCGTGCACCCTTCTCCGCCGCCTGCGCCAGGAACGCGTGGCCATCGAAGTTCTCGCCACGCAGCGCCACGAAGAGTGCGCCCTCCTCCAGCGTCCGGGTGTCGGTCCCCACCGAGGCGTACCACGACGCCTCCGGCCGACTCCCGTTCCCCCCGTTCCGACGGTTCACGGGCACCGCGAGATCCAGGGCTGCCATCACATCCGCGTCGGTCCAAGGCGTGGGGGTCATGGCAGCGCCTCCCGGTCCTGCCACGCCCGGACCACCTGCCGCTCGTCCAGCGCCACGGTCTCGGTGCCCACCACCTGGTAGACCTCGTGCCCTTTCCCGGCCAGCAGCACCACGTCGCCGGGCTCCGCCCGATCCAGGGCGTAGCCGATGGCCTCCACCCGATCCGTGACCCGCTCCACGTGCCCGCCGGCCTCGCCGCCGATCCCCGCCACGATGTTGTCGATGATGGCGGCCGGATCCTCCGTCCGCGGGTTGTCGGACGTCACCACCACCCGATCCGCCAGCTCGCTGGCCACCCGCCCCATCTCCGGGCGCTTCCCCGGGTCCCGATCGCCACCGGCGCCGAAGACCACGATGACCCGACCGTCGGCCACGTGCCGGAGCGTGGTCAGGACCCGCTTCAACGCGTCCGGCGTGTGGGCGTAGTCGATGACCACGCGGAACGGCGCCTCAATCACCTGCTCGAGCCGGCCCGGTACCTGGGGCGCGCCGGCCAGCCCGTTGAGGACCGCCTCCAACTCGAATCCGAGCCCCAGGCAGGCGGCGCCCGCGGCCACGGCGTTCTGGACGTTGTACGTGCCCAGGAGCGGCAGATCCACCACGGCGTCGCCCCGGGGCGTCCGCAGGCGGAACCGGGACCCGGCGGCGCTCAGCGCCACCTCTTCGGCCACCACATCGGCGTCGGCCGCACCCCGACCACCCGCCAGGGAATAGCGCAGCGCACGGGGCGCGCGCCGCTCCAGCCCGTCCCACGCCAGCTCGTCGGCGTTGATGACGGCCACACCGTCCGGGCGCAGCAGCTCGACGAACTCCCGCTTGGTGGCCCGATACCGCTCGAAGGAGCCGTGGTAGTCCAGGTGGTCCCGGGTCAGGTTGGTGAAGACGGCCGCGTCGAACCGCAGCGCCTGCACCCGGGCCTGGTCGAGCGCGTGAGACGAGACCTCCAGCGCCACGGCCTCCGTGCCGTGGTCCACGAACGTGCGCATGGTACCGGCCATCCCCACCGGGCCCGGCGTGGTCAGACTCTCGGTGCCCGGCAGCGGGACGCCCTCCTCGGTCACCGCGCCCACCGTGCCCAGACTCGCCGTGCTGTACCGGGCGCCGAGCAGGTGTCGCATGATCCACACGGTGGTGGTTTTCCCGTTGGTCCCGGTCACACCCGCCAGGAGCAGATCCTCGGCGGGGCGGCCCATGACCTCGTCGGCAGCCAGCGCCGCCGCCGGTCGGCCCGCCGTCACCACCACCTGGGGCAGCTCCACATCCACCGGCCGCTCCACCAGCGCCGCCGCGGCGCCGGCGGCCGCTGCGTCGGCCACGAACGCGTGGGCGTCCGCCTCGAACCCCTGCCAGGCGCAGAAGAGGTCGCCCGCCGTCACCGTACGGCTGTCGGCGGTCACGCCCTCGATCCGGGGGCTCACCCCGGGCGCTTCCCGGATCAGGCCCGCGGCGTCGAGACGCTCCACGATGCGCGAGAGGGGCACCGGCATGGGCACGCGCGGCTGCATCATGACGACCTCCCCAGCGTCAGGCGCACCGTGCTCCCCCGCTCCCCGGCACGGCCGGGCGTCGGGTCCATCGCCCGGACATCGCCCACGCCCTCCAGCCGCACGCGGAACCCGGCCGCGTGGAGCGCGGCGGCGGCGTCCCGGGCGCTCTCGCCCCGGACATCGGGGACCACGCTGCGGGCCGGCTCCGGCGTGCGACGGGGCGCACCGGCGTCGGTCTGGAAGTAGAACGGGCCCGGGGTCGGCGGGAGCCGGGAGAGCGACACCCGCTCCCCCGCCGGGGTCCGGGCCGGCATGGCCCGGGCCACCGCCCGTCGATCCAGCGACGTGGTCCGGGCGGCCAGCGCCGCCGTCAGGGTGGCCCGGGTCACCGGCGCCGCCACCGCGCCACCGTACTCCGAGCCCCGGTCGAGCTTCGCCAGGAATACCAGCTGGGGATCGCGGGCCGGGAAGAAGCCGGCGAACGAGGCCGTGTAGAGGTCGTCGCGGTAGCTCCCGTCCACCACCAGCCGGGCAGTACCGGTCTTGCCGGCCACCCGGAACTCGCCGAGCCCCGCCCGCTGCCCCGTCCCGTCCTCGACGGCATCGGTCAGCACCTCCACCAGCTTCCCGGCCGTGGCCGCGGAGATGGCCTGACGGATGAGCCGCGGCTCCCGGTCCCAGGCCACCGTGCCGTCCTTCCGTCGGACCTCACGGATCAGACGCGGCTCCAGCAGCCGGCCGCCGTTGGCCAGCGCGCCGTACGCCATGGTCATCTGCAGCGGCGTGACCGAGACCTCGTAGCCCATGGCCAGGCTCGCCTGCGTGTACCCCGACCACGCCTCCGGCCGGCTCAGCCGCCCGCCCGACTCCGAGGGGTAGCGCACACCGGTGGGCGAGCCGAAGCCGAACGCCCGCAGCGTGGCATAGTGGGCCGGCGCCGGGAGCAGGTCGGTGAGCTTCACCATCCCGATGTTCGACGAGTAGCGGAGCACCTCCCCGGCCGTGAGCCAGCCATAGCCGTGAACGTCCCGGAAGGTCCGTCCGCCCTGGCGGAAGTAGCCTTCCTCGGCGAAAACCGTGTCCTCCAGGCTGACCAGCCCCTGTTCCAGGAGCGCAGCCATGTTGAACGGTTTGATCGTCGACCCCGGCTCGTACGGGTCCGTCGCACTCCGCCAGTGGCGGTGCCCGCCACTCTGGACGCTGGCCGCCGCCAGGATCTCACCCGTCCGCGGGTCTGCGAAGATGAGGTCGCCGCTCTCCGCGTCGTGCTCCTCGATGGCGTCCCGGAGCGCACCCTCCGCGATCTCCTGGAGCCCGACGTCCAGCGTCAGGTGGACATCGTGGCCGGCCCGGGGCTCCCGCACCGGGAGCAGCGCGCCGGGGATCGGTTCGCCCATGGCATCCCGCCGCACCACGGCGAAGCCGTCCTCACCGGCGAGGAGCGAGTCCACCTCGAGCTCCACACCGCCCTGGGGAAGGCCGTCGGCGGAGAGACGTCCCACCACCTCCAGGGCCACCTCGCCGTGGGGATGGAAACGCTCCAGCGACCGCCGAAGGTAGACCCCCGCCAGCCCGTCCAGCTCCGAGCGGATCGTCGGCTCGTAGCGGCCCGGCAGCACCACCCAGCGACGGTCGCCGTCCACCGCACGATCCAGCCACGACGGAGACAGCCCCAGCGCACGGGCCACCGCCGACCGCACCGCGCCCCGGTCGGCCATCTCCCGGGGCGCCGTGGACACCTGGAGCATCTCCCGGGTGGTGGCCAGGGGGATGCCGTTCCGATCGAAGATGGCGCCCCGCGCCGCCGGCAGTGTCACCTGCTCCCTGTGCTGCCGCTGTGCCAGCCCCTCCCATTCCGCCGCCTGGAGCACCTGGAGCTGGAAGCCCCGGCTCAGAAGGACCACGCCCCCCAGCAGCAGGAGCGCCAGAAGCAGTCGGCGACGACGGACGTGCAGCGCTCCCGGCTGGCTCATCCGCCCTCCCCCGCCACACCCGTCGAGCCCGCGCCCGACTCCGGCTCCGGCCCTCTGGCCAGCCCCGAGGGTGGCGCCTGCAGCGGCAGGATCACGATCTCGTCACCTTCCGGCACCCGCATCCCGAACCGGTCCCGGACCACCTCGCTCACCCGGGCCCGGCTCTCGAGCTGCTCCACCCGGCGCAGGAGCGCCGACCGTCGAGCTTCCTCCACCACCCGCTCCTGCCGGACGGCCTCCACCTGGCGGAGGACCTCCAACGCACGGCTCTGGCGCCACACCACCAGCGTCAACGACGCCAGCAGCAGGGCGAACAGCAGTGCCGTCCGGATCACGGGGGTCCCCTTCTTCATGCCGCCTTCCTCCAGGCTCGCAGTCGCGCGCTCCTCGCACGCGGGTTCCGTTCGATTTCCTCGTCCGTCGGCCGCACGATGTTGCGGGTCAGCGTCTCGCCCAGCGGCTCGCCCCGGCACACGCACACCGGCAGGTCCGGCGGGCAGATGCACGTCCGGCTCCACTCCCGGAACGCGTTCTTCACTCGCCGGTCCTCCAGCGAGTGGTATGCGATCACCACGAATACACCGCCGGGCTCCAGCGCCTCCCGGAGCGCCGGCAGCGCCCGGTCCAGTGACCGCATCTCGTCGTTCACCTCGATGCGCAGCGCCTGGAACACGCGCGCCTTGTCCTGCGGAGACAGGCGATGGCCGTACACGTCCTCGAGCACGGACACCAGCTGCTCGCTGGTGCGGAACGGCTCCGACCGCCGACGCGACACGATCCGTCGCACCACCGGCCATGCTCGCTTCTCTTCCCCGTACTCCCGGAGCACTCGCACCAGCTCGTCCTCCTCGTAGTCGTTCAGTATGTCTGCCGCCGTCCGCCCCTCCGCGCCCATTCGCATGTCCAGCGGCGCTCCCGCACGAAACGTGAAGCCCCGCTCCAACACATCGATCTGATGCGACGAAACGCCCAGGTCGAGCAGCGCTCCCGCCAGCTCGACCTCGAGGCGCTCCGCAACGTCACCGTAGTCCCCGGCTCGCGCCTCGAATCGGGCCCCGTACGCCAACAGCCGCTCCCGCGCCTCCGCCAGCGCCTCCGGGTCCCGGTCCACGCCCAGCACACGAGCCTCCGGACCGGCCTCCAGTATCGCTTCACTGTGGCCGCCGCCGCCGAGCGTCCCGTCGAAGTAAAGACCACCTCGTCGAGGCTCCAACCGGCGGACCACCTCTTCTACCAGCACCGGGGTGTGATAACCCTGATTCATCGGCTCATCACCCGGCGCACCGCGCCCCATCACCGGAAGATCTGTGACGCGTACCGCCTGGAATCCTCCTCCCTCCCTTCCACCGCCCCCTCGAAATCGGACGGGTTCCAGAGATCCACCTTGTCGATCATCCCCACCAGTCGGACCTGGTTCTCCAGACCCGCCGCCTCCTGTAGATGCGACGGGATCAGGATCCGGCCCTGCGAGTCCGGACTCACCTCCACGGCGTTCGCCAGTACACTCATCACCCACTGACGGGACTCCGGTTGGTCCCGCAGCAGATTCCGAAGACGTGACTCCACCTCGCGCCACCCGCTCTCCGGGTACAGCGCCAGCGACGGGGGCTCCACCTGCAGCAGCACGTAATGCTGATCCTCGCTGTCCCGACGGAACGGCGCGGGCAGACTCACCCGCCCCTTGCCATCCAGCGTGTACGTGTAGCTGCCCAGGTAAGTCGACACGCGGTCTCCGCGTCGTGTGGTTGCTTTCCCCACTCGTCCCCACTTCACCCCACTTAATGCCACCAAGCTAGGCCACTGCCCCACTGCGTGTCAAGAGCGTTCCACCTCGACCCCACCGGGACCCACACCCGTGATTTCCCGCCCGTCGGCCCCGGCCCGTCCCTTGCACGCCGTAGGCGCCGAGTCCTGGCCGTGTGCCGGGAATGGGACTCACAAGGGGAGGGACGCGAGGTGCGGATCAGCGTGATCGTGCGGACCCGGGACCGGATGCCGTGGATGGCGGAGCTCCGCTCGCAGGTGGAGCGCCTCCGTGCCGAGGGCCACGAGGTGGACCCTCACCTCACGTTCGAGGGCGGCGATGCCGTGCGGTTCGCCCGGGAGGCGGGCGAGTCGGAGGCGGACCTGGTGATCGCGGCTGGCGGAGACGGCACAGTGAACGAGGTGGTGAACGGCATCGCTGGCACGGAATGGCGAGGTCCGCTGGGGATCGTGCCTCTGGGTACGGCCAACGATTTCGCCCTGGGCCTTCAGGTCCCGGAGGAGATTGCTGAGGCGTTCAAGGTGGCGGTGAGCGGTCGGGACCGTGTGGTGGATATGGCGCGGGTCAACGATCAACACTTCATCAACGTGTCCGTCGGGGGTGTGGCCGCCATGGCCACAGAAGAGGCGCCATCGGATGCCAAGAGCCTGCTGGGCCCCCTGGCCTACCTGGTCACCGGGGTCCAGAAGCTACCGGAGCTGGAGCCGAGCCCTGCCCGGTTCACCACGCCTGATGGGGAGCAGTACGACGGCGACATCATGATGTTCGCCGTGGGGAACGGTCGGCGTACGGGTGCCGGCACCCTGGTGACGCCGGAGGCCGAGCTGGACGACGGCGAGCTCGACGTGATGATCGTCCCCGGCATGTCACGTGTGGACTTCATGGCCATGGCGCCGAGGATCCGGGCGGGGACGCACGTGGGCGACCCTAAGATCCCGTACTTCCGTACGGCCCGCCTGGAAGTGGAGTACGGCGAGGACCTGGCCGTGAACGCTGACGGTGAGGGAGTCGCTGCCGACGCCTACACGTACGAGGTGACGGGCGAGACGATCACGATCCGGGTGCCGTAAAATCGGGATAGGGGGTAGCCGGTGGTCCCGGCTACTCCCCTCCCACACCACCGGACATGCGGGTCCGCATCCGGCGGTTCAGTGAGTTGAGGTGTGTGTGGCAAGCCGGGGCACTCCGAGCCGCTCGAAGTAGTGACCCGGCAGAGCTGTATGCATCGCACCGAGGGCCGCTGCCCACCACCAGCGTCCGC
>JAWODW010000071.1:0-28506 GCA_046483065.1 Longimicrobiales bacterium
TGCCGTCGGCGAAGAACGGCTCGCGGTAGTCGGGGGCCACGCCACCGCTGGCGCCGCTGAGCATCATGCTGGTGCCGCACATGTTGCTGAAGGACCCGCCGGCGCAGACGCTGGAGGCGCCATCGCTGTGGCGGGCACCGAGCATATGGCCGATCTCGTGGCCGGCCACGATGATCCGGCCGAAGAGGGTGGCGAAGGCGTAGCCACCGTCATCGTCGTTGACCTGCTGTCCCCAGGCGTGGTTGTCCTGGTGTTCCTCGTTGCTGCCGAAGGTGTCATCGTAGCCCGGGAGGTTGCAGATCCCGCCGGCCACCCCGGCGATCCCGCCGGTCATGTCGTACCCGACGAAGAAGTAGCTGACCTGGTTGTTCTCCGGATGGTTGATCATGAAGTACCCGGGATCATTGATCTGGTCGGTCAGGGTGTCGCGGTCGGTGGTGGTGGGCCCGTTGCCGGGGAGCCACGCCTCCTGTCCCTGGATCTCGAAGAGGATCCGGAACTCATCGGAGCTCATGGGCTCGACCAGGCCGTAAATGAGGTTCACGAACGCGATCACCGAGGCCTGCCGGTTCCAGACCGTGGCGCTGTTCATGTCGTAGAACTCCTGGTCAGCGTCCAGGACGATGGGGGTCTTCACGTCCAGCTCCCGGGCGGCCGTCGGGAACCCATCGCTCCAGGCCGCCGAGCCGAGGTCGCTCGAGGTTTCGACGTAGTCATAGAAGTTCAACCCGCCGTGGAAATCGCTGTTGTACACCACCTGGCACCCCGTCTCGGCGCTGGCCTGGCTCCCTTCCAGGTTCGTCAGCAGGCTGCCGGCCGACTCGATGAGGGTTAAGCCCAGGTGGTCATCGGCCACCGCGGCCTCGAGCTGCGAGCCGTTCTCGTCGAGGAAGACCACCATCCCACAGCTGCCCGACTCCGCTCCGCAATCCAATCGGTAGACCTCCGGCTCACGGGCCGGCGTGGTCATGACCTCCTGGTCGCCGCCAGCCGCCCTCCACCGCCCTTGGCCGGCGAAAAGGGGGGGAGCCAGTCGGCAGAAGGACGTCCGCGCCTACAACCGCCCCGCGACCGGCCCCGGCGAGGGGCCCGGAAATGGTCCCGGCCGCCGACGCACCCCATATTGCATGGCGTTCCTCCTTTCGGATTCCCTGCACCCGGTGGAACCATGAGCCTGCCCGGTATCGCGGTCACGGTCATGATGGTCCTCGCCATCCTGCTGATCCCCATCGGCCTGCCCGGGCTCTGGATCATGGTGGCACTGGTCGGTGTCGGCGTGTGGCTGGGCGAGGTGGCGGGGTGGGTGCTGATGGCGAGCGTCGCCCTGGCCGCCGTCGCCGAGCTGGCCGAATGGCTCATCGTCCGGAACATGAACGTCCGCTACGGCGGGTCGTCCCGTGCGTTCTGGGGCGCCATCGGCGGCGGGCTGGTGGGCGTGCTGATCGGCGCGCCGATCCCGGTGGTGGGCTCCATCGTGGCGGGGTTCCTCGGCTCGTTCCTCGGCGCCGCACTGGTCACCTACCGCGAGCTCGAGGACCTCGACGCCGCCCGCCGGGTGGGCTGGGGCGTTCTCCTGGCCCGCGTCTTCGGGGTGGCGCTGAAGGTTGGTGTGGCGGTGGTGATCCTGGTGCTGGGCGGGGCGGCGTGGGTGGTGCGATAGTCCGTCAGGTCAGGAAGAGGGCCACGCCGCACGGGTGGTCGGCGCCGTAGTCCCCGACACCGTAGTCCCCGGCACCCCGGCCCACAGCCCCCTCTACACGTCCAGGTTCTTGACGAACTCGGCGTTCTTCTCGATAAACTCGCGGCGAGGCTCTACGTCATCGCCCATGAGCTGGGAGAAGATGCGGTCGGCCTCCACGGCGTCGTCGAGGGTGACCTGGAGGATGGTGCGGGTCTCGGGGTCCATGGTGGTGTGCCAGAGCTGCTCGGCGTTCATCTCGCCGAGCCCCTTGTAGCGCTGGAGGCTGACGCCGCGGGCGGCCTCGGTGCCGTCGGGGGAGACGCGCTGGAGCACGTCCATCCGCTCCTTGTCATTGTACGCGTAGTACTCGTCCTTCCCCTTGGAGATGCGGTAGAGGGGCGGCTGGGCGATGTAAACCATGCCCTGCTCCACCAGCTCCCGCATATGGCGGAAGAAGAAGGTCAGGAGCAGCGTGCGGATATGGGCGCCGTCCACGTCGGCGTCGGTCATGATGATGATCTTGTGGTAGCGGGCGTTGTCGAGGTCGAACTCGTCCTCGCCGATCCCGGTCCCGATGGCCGTAATCATGGTCCGGATCTCTTCATTGGAGAGGATCTTGTCGAGGCGCGCCTTCTCCACGTTCAGGATCTTCCCCCGCAGCGGCAGGATGGCCTGGTAGGAGCGGTCGCGGCCCTGCTTGGCGGTGCCGCCGGCGGAGTCACCCTCCACCAGATAGATCTCGCACACGCTCGGATCGGTGATGGAGCAGTCGGCGAGCTTGCCCGGGAGCACACTGCCTTCCAGCGCGCTCTTGCGCCGGGTCAGGTCCCGGGCCTTCCGGGCGGCCATTCGGGCCCGTGCGGCGGAGACGGCCTTCTCGATGACGGCCTTGCCGATCTTCGGGTTCTCATCGAGGAACGCGGCCAGCTTGTCGTTCACCGTCTGCTCCACGGCGCCCCGGACCTCGCTGTTCCCCAGCTTGGTCTTGGTCTGGCCTTCGAACTGGGGCTCCTTGACGCGAACGCTGAGGACGGCGGTGAGCCCTTCCCGGACATCGTCGCCCGAGAGGGATTCCAGGTCCTTCTTCAGCAGGTTGTTCTTCTTGGCGTAGTCGTTGAGCGTCCGGGTCATGGCCGCCTTGAACCCGGTGAGGTGCGTCCCGCCTTCGTGGGTGTTGATGTTGTTCACGAAGGTGAACGTGCTCTCGTTGTACCCCTGGTCGTACTGCAGGGCCAGCTCGATCTCGGCCTCCTCGCGGACCTCCTCGATGTAGATCGGCTCGGGGTGCAGCGGCTGCCGGGAGCCCCGCAGGTAGCCGACGAACTCGACGATCCCGCCGTCGTACCTGTAGACCTCGGCCTTCGGCTCCTCGCCCTCCTCGACCCGCTCGTCCACCAGCCGGATCTCGAGCCCCTTGTTCAGGAACGCCATCTCCCGGAGCCGGTTCGACAGCGTGTCGAAGCTGAACCGGGTCTCGGTCATGATCTCGGTGTCAGGCTTGAACCAGACGGTGGTCCCGCTATCGTTCTTCCTGACCGTGCCGACTTCCTCGAGGTCGGTCTCCTTGATGCCGCGGGCGAAGCGCTGCCGGTACTGCTTCCCATCCCGCTTGATGTCCACCTCGAGCCACTCGCTCAGCGCGTTCACCACACTCACGCCCACGCCGTGCAGCCCACCGCTGACCTTGTACGTGGTGCGGTCGAACTTCCCGCCGGCGTGCAGCGTGGTCATGGCCAGCTCCACGCCCGGGATCCCCTCGGTGGGGTGCACGTCCACCGGGATGCCGCGGCCGTCGTCCGTCACCGTGACCGAGTCGTCGTCGTTAAGGATCACCTCGATCTCACTGCAGTAGTCGGCCATGGCCTCGTCCACGGCGTTGTCCACCACCTCGTAGACCAGGTGATGAAGCCCGCGCGCGGCCGTGGACCCGATGTACATGCCCGGCCGCTTCCGAACGGCCTCCAGGCCCTTGAGTACCTGGATCTGCCCCGCCGTGTAGTCGCCCTTCTTCGCCTGCTTCTTCGCCATGGTTCCCGTCGTGGAGTTCGTCTGGTTCACAGCCGTCTTTACTACCCGCGACGGCCCGCGATGTTGCCTCTATTCCTGTCGGCGCCGACCCCAGCCGGGGCGACGACGCTCCGCTTCCATCTCTTCCTCCATCACGAACCGGATCTTCCGGATCCGGCCCGCGCCCCGGCCCTCGTTCACGCGACGACGGATCTCCCCTTCCATCATCCGCAGCTCCATGAGCCAGGCGCTCGACCGCACGCCCACGAAGAGCACCCCCTCGTGGACCCGGAGCGGCTCCGTGACACCGGCGATCTTCTCGCCCACGCGCTCCGTCCACTCGTCCACCGCCGTGGCCTGCTCGATCTTCTCGCCGAGCCCCGACTCCTTCAGGTACCCGGCCAGCGCCTCGCTCACCGCCAACGGCTTCTTCCGCTTCTGGTCACTCATGCCGCCGTCATCACCTTCCCCGCCGCGATTCGCCAGCGCTGGAGCCCACCCCGGCGGACCTCCACGTCCGACGGCTTCGGCGCCGTCAGGATCGCCTGCCCCGGCTCGTGGTCCAGGAGCTCCAGCACCCGCTCGCTCCGCCCGGGATCCAGCTCGGCGAAGATATCGTCCAGCAGGATGATGGGCGCCCGCCGCTTCGCCGCCCGGACCATCACCGCCTCCATGAACCGGAGCGCAACGGCCGCCGTGCGCTGCTGACCGCCGGAGCCGAAGTCCCGGAGGTCGCGGTCCGAGCCGTCGTCCACCCGGGCGAAGCCCAGGTCGTCCCGGTGCGGCCCCCGGAGCGTCACGCCCCGCTCCCGCTCCCGCTCCCGGAGCCGGTCCAGCGTCTCCCGGAGCGCCTCGCCGAAGGCTTCCGCCTCCGCCCCGGCCGGCGGTGCGTCCCCGGCCCGGAGGCTCGGCTCGTACGTCATCCTCGCCGGCGCCTCCCCGCCGATCCGCTGGTACCGCTCGCTGAACCCGGCGGCGTGCTCCGCCACCCACCCGGCCCGGGCCTTCATCACCGCACCACCGGCCTCCGCCAGCGCCACCGTCCACGGCTCCAGCGACGCCGGCCGCGCACCCTCCTTCAACAACGCGTTCCGCTGCTTCAGCGTCTTCCGGTACTTCTGCACCGCCGGCAGGTAGCCGCGCACGTTCAGCGAGAGGACGATGTCGAGGAACCGTCGTCGCTCCGAGGGTGGCCCCGAGATCAGCGTCACATCCGACGGCGAGAAGACCACGGCCCCGATCCGGCCCAGCGCGTCACTCAGCCGCTCCGGCTCCGCGCCGTTCACCGTCACCCGCTTCTTCCGACGCCGGCTCTCGTACGCCGCCGTCACCTCCAGCTCCTCCCCGTCCGGCGTCTCGAACCGGCCGCGGATATGGAACGCCTCCTCCCCGAACCGCACCAGCTGCGCGTCGGGCGCACCCCTGAACGAGCTGAAGATCTCCAGGTAGTACAGGGCCTCGAGCAGGTTCGTCTTCCCCGACCCGTTCGGCCCGATCACCGCCGCGCCCGCAGGTGGGAAGATCAGCTCCAGCTCCGGGAAGTTCCGGAACTGGCGCAGACGCAGCTCACGACAGACAAGGGAGGGTGGGGCGTTCATTCGTAGCTATCAACTTACCACGCGCGTGTGCGCGTGACAACCGCCCGGCCCCCGCCAATTTGCGGCCGAAGGCCGCCTGTTGCGAGGCCGCCAGGCCGAGCCTGTTGCGCCGCCGCCAGGCGGCGCCGGTTGCGCGGGGGCCGCGCCCCGCGGCCCCCGCGCCCCCCTTCACTTCCCCTCGAACTCCGCTTCCCGCTTCTCCAGGAACGCCTGCATACCTTCCCGCATGTCCTCCGTGCTCGCCAGCAGCCCGAACAGGTGGCTCTCGAGCCCCAGGCCCTCCTCCACACCCGTCTCCAGGCTCCGGTCCACGGCCGTCATGGCGAACCGGAGCGCGATGGGGCCGTTCTCGAGGATGGTGTCGAGCAGCGCCTCGGCGGCGGCCCGGGTCTCTTCCGGTGCCACGACCTTGTTCACCAGCCCCATCTCGTACGCCCGGTCGGCGCCGACCATCTCGCCCGTCAGGATCAGCTCCAGCGCCCGGCCGCGGCCCACGATCCTGGGGAGCCGCACGGTGCCGCCGTAGCCGGGGATGATCCCGAGCTTGACCTCGGGCAGCCCGAACTTCGCCTTCTCGGAGGCCACGCGGAGGTGGCACGCCAGCGCCAGCTCGAGCCCGCCGCCCAGGGCGTAGCCGTTGACGGCCGCCACCACGGGCTTCCCCATCTGCTCCAGGAGCCGGAACGCTTCCTGGCCCTTCTTCGACACGTCGATCCCGTCGATGGAGCCCATCTTCACCAGCTCGGCGATGTCGGCGCCGGCCACGAAGGCCTTCTTCCCCTCCCCCGTGATGACGACGCCCCGGACGTCCGGGTCCTCCGCCAGCGTGTGGAACGCCACGTGGAGCTCGTCGATGGTCTCGTCGTTGAGTGCGTTCAGCTTGTCGGGCCGGTTCACGATGACGGTGGCCCGGGCGCCGTCGCGCTCGATGCGGATGGTATTGAAGTCAGCCATGGTCGCTTTCCTGTGCGAGTGCGTGGGCGGTCAATATAGGCCGCGGTCTGGGCCACCTCAATCGCGGGGCTGCCGGGTTTCACGCGAAGCCGCGAAGAACGGCAGCGGGCACGCGAAGGCGCGAAGGTCGCGAAGGGGGCTCATCGAGTACCGCAGCCTACGAGGCGAAGCAGGCCGCGAGGGGTTTTGTTGTTGGGGTCTTTCCTGAATCTGTTGATGACAATGGCCGTTTCGACCTTTCGCGTGATCCAGCCTCACCGGCGTCCCGACGTGCTCCGCGAACGTCTCAACGCGGAAGCACAGAAAGCGAACGGGTCCGCGGAAGGCCGCGTCCCGCAACCCGCAGCCTTCCCGGCGGATCACAAAGGAACGAGGCGCTGGAGGTGGGGCTTCACCCGGCCGTCACGGATCCCGGCGACCGCTCCGTGTTTCCGCGAAAGGATTCCGCGCTCCCGCGTTGAACGGTTGTTGGAACGTCGGACCGCCCGGGAAGAGGGCGAAGTACGAAGCGGAGGGCGAGGCACAGGCCGAAGGGGATGGAGAGGAAGAAGGCAGACTCCCGGGTGCAGCGGTCCGTTCACGTGTCGGGCACGGATCGACAAATCTGGAGAAGAGCCTGTTCTTGAGCCGGTGAGCTCCGGCCCTCGCCGCGAACCTTCGGCCACCCGGCAACCCCAAAACAACCTTCGCGACCTTCGCGCCTTCGCGTGGTATGGCAGTTCTTCGCGTCTTCTGCGGTTCGTCGCGTCTTCGCGTGAATCCGAGGCCTGGACCCCGCCGCGAGCCCTGGACCCCGCCGCGAACCCCGACCGCGCCGGGTCCTATGCCCCCGCCTCACCCCGCACCGTCGCCTGCACCAGCCGGTCCGGGTCGAACCACCGGCGGGCCGCCTCCGCCACGTCGTCCCGCGTCACGGCCCGAACCCGGTCCTCGAACGTCCGGATCTCCTCGAGCCCCTCACCGAGGAGGAGCGCGCCGGCGAGCTCGGAGAGGTGGGCGGCGTTGGTCTGGGTCCGGATCTGCCAGCCGCCCACCGTGTAGCGCCGGGCCCGTTCCAGCGTCTCGGTGTCCGGCGGTTCGTCCCGGAGCCGCAGCAGCTCCTCCACCAGGGTGTCCCGGGCCTCGTCCTCCCGCTCGGGCGACGTGGCGATGTAGCCGACGAAGGCGCCGCCCCGGCTCCGGGTCACAGGGTAGGCGGCCACGGTGTACGCCAGCGAGCGGCGGCTCCGGAGCTCCTCGAAGAGGCGGTTCCCGAGCCCGCTGATGGCGTTGGCCAGGACCTGGAGCGTGATCCGGTCGGGGTCCGTGCGGTCGGGGCCGGGGAACGCCACGGCCAGCGCGGTCTGGGCCCGGGCCCGGCGGACCACGTCGTGGGTGGGCGTCCCGGGCCAGCCGGGGCTCGGCGCCCGGGCGTCGATGACGTTGGCGGGCGTGCCCATGGCCCCGGCGATGGTCTCGGCCACCCGGTCGGGGTCCACGTCGCCGACCACGAAGACCCACGGGTCGGCCAGCTCCTCCGCGTGCCAGCGGCGGAGCGACCCGGCATCCGCGGTCCGGGCGGCGGCCTCGAGCTCGTCGGGCCCGAAGCCGTAGGGGTGCTCGCCGAACGCCGCCCGGAACAGGAGCCGGAGCGGGTAGCGGTACATGTCGTCCCGGAGGCTCTCGAGGTCCGCGAGCAGCACGTTGCGCTCGCGCAGGACCTCGGGCTCCGGGAACGACGGCCGGAGCGCCACGTCGCCGAGCAGGTCGAACCCGCGGCGGAAGTGCTCCGACGGGACGGTCAGCGACCACGACAGGATGTCCGACCCCGCCGAGGCATTGATGCTGCCGCCGAGCCCCTCCGAGTCCAGCGCGATCCGGGCCGCCGACCGCGTGGTGGTGCCCTTCACGCTCGCACGCATCATGAGCCCCGTGATGCCGGCAGTCCCCAATGTCTCGTGGAGCGCACCGCCCTCCCGGGCGATGGCCGTGGAGACCAGCGGTGACCGGGAGCGGGGCTTCACCACGAGTGTCGACGCGCCCAGGTCGAACCGGACCACGCCGTTGTCGACGTGCCGGCCGGTGAGCGTCAATGGCGCGGGGATGGGCGCGTTGACTTCGGGGTCGGGGTGGGACTCGGGGTCGGGCTCGGGCGCGGGGCGCGAGCGGGACTCGGGTCGGGTCCACTCGGCCACTGGGTCGTCGCCCCACCCCAGCGGCGGTGTGCCCTCCGGCCGGTAGGCCAGGAGCGTGGCGTCTCGGGCGCTGAGGTACTTCCGGGCCGCCGCCCGGAGGTCGTCGGGCTCCAGCGTGCGGATGGCCTCGAGGTACGCGCCCGCCTCCCGCCAGTCGCCCAGCGCCTCCCACTCGGCCAGGAGGTTGGCCTGCCCCTGGGCCGTCTCCAACCGCCGGAGCAGCCGGGCCTGCATGACGGTCCGGACCCGGTCCAGCTCGGCGCCGGTGACGCCGTCGCTGCGGACGGCGTCCAGCTCCGCCCACGTGGCCCGGAGCGCTTCGGCGGCGTTCCCGGGCTCGCACTCGAGGCCGAGCCCGAACACGCCGATCTCCGTGGGCGTGTAGTTGTACGCATCGATGCTGGAGACCAACCCGTTCTCCCGGACCCCGCGGTAGAGCCGGGACGCCCGGCCCTGGCCCAGCACCGCCGCCAGCGCGTCCAGCGCCGCCGTGTCACCGTGGAGCGTCCCCGGCGTCCGCCAGCCGATCTCGCCGTAGGTGTGGCCGATGTCGCCGGCCATCTCCCGGAACCGGGCGCCGCTCCGCTCCGGCTCCGTCCGCTCCGGCCGCTCCGGCGCACCCGGCGGCACCGCGGAGTAGAGCGCTTCCACCCGGTCCACTACCCGGCCCGGGTCCACGTCGCCGGACACTACCAGCGTGATGTTCCCGCCCCGGTACATGGCGCGGTAGTAGTCCATGACGTCCTCCCGCTCCAGCCGGCTGAGCGCCTCCTCGGTGCCCATCCGCCAGCGGCGCATCGGGTGCACGTCGAACATGGCCTCATAAAGCTTCTCCGACGCCAGCGCCGACGGCGTGTCGAGCTTCCGGTTCACCTCCTGGATGATGACCAGTAGCTCCTTCTTCAATTCCTCCTCGTCGACCTGGCTGTTGATCAGCGCGTCCGCCTGGATGTCCAGCCCCATCTCCACCGCCGAGGAGGGTAGCACCGTGTAATACGACGTATGGTCGTAGATCGTACCGGCGTTCAGGAACCCGCCGGCGGCCTTCGTCTCCCGGGCGATCTCGCCCACACCCCGTCGCTCCGTGCCCTTGAAGTACATGTGCTCCAGCACGTGGCTGATCCCCACCACCGCATCCGGTTCGTCGAAGTAGCCCACACGCACGTGCGTCACGATGGCCACCACCGGCGATGCGTGGTCCTCCCGGATCAGGAGTCGGAGCCCGTTCTTCAGGCGGTGCTCCACAGGTCGGATCCGGTCCAGCAGCTCGTGTCCGTTCATCGGGCTCCATGCGACGAGGGTCGTGTCGGGCCTCCCCGCCCGATCGACGGGCGCGGTTGCGTCCGGCCCGCGTCCGCACCAATCTGCGGCGGTGGACCGCGACCACAACCCTGGAGGCCACGTGCTGGTATACCTCGATGGAGAATTCGTGCCGGAGGCCGAGGCCACCGTCTCAGTGAACGACCGGGGGTTTCTCTTCGGCGACGGCGTCTACGAGGTGGTCCGGGTCTATGCCGGCCGGCTCTACCTCTGGGAGCCCCACATGGACCGGATGCGACGGGGTCTCGACGCGCTCCGCATCGACTTCGACGATTCCGGCGCACTCCGCCGCGCCGCCCAGCGGCTCCTCGACGAGAACGGCGTCGACGGCGACGGCACCGTCTACCTCCAGGTCAGCCGCGGCGCCGCGCCCCGCCGACACGCGTTCCCGGCGCCCGGCACCGCGCCCACCGTCTACGTCGCCGCCCGGCCGCTGACGCCACACCCGGAGAGCATGTTCCTCGACGGCGTCGACGCCATCACCGTCCCCGACAACCGCTGGGCCCGCTGCGATATCAAGTCCACGTCGCTCCTGCCCAACGTGCTGGCCAACCAGCAGGCCCACGCCGCCGACGCCTTCGAGGCCCTCTTCGTCCGCGACGGCATCGTCCTCGAGGGCTCCCACTCCAATCTCTGGGGCGTACACCGCGGCCGCCTCATCACCTACCCCGCCAGCAACTACATCCTGGCCGGGATCAGCCGCGCCCGCGTCTTCGAGATCGCCAGCGAGCTCGGCATCCAAGCCGGCGAGGGACTCATCCACTACGAGGAGCTCTACGATATCGACGAGCTCTTCCTCTCCGGCACCACCACCGAGATCATGCCGGTGGTCCGCGTGGACGGCCGCGAGATCGTGGACGCAGAGCCCGGGCCGGTGACGAGGAAGGTCCAGGACGCGTTCCGGGCGGGGCTGCCGGACTGACGTCTCGACGAGTCCGAACCCGTCGGGCCAGGCAGCCTTCGGCACAACCTGTCACGAAGGGCTCGAAGCCGGTCAGCTTCCGACTTCGACGAGCCCTCCGAACTCTCCCTGGCGGGCAGTTTCCAGAGCTCTGCTCCACGGCGAAGGTCGGAACGCCGGGGAGTCTGACCGGCGCACTCCGCGCCTCCGCGCTCCTCCGCGCCTCCGCGCTGTCTCATTCCACTATTGCCCCATCCCCTTCGCGTGCCCACCTTGGCCACAGACGCAGGTCATGAAGCCAGGAACACTCCTCTCACCACCGATCGCCAATGAGTCGCGCGCTGAACAAGGTCATGCTCATCGGGAACGTGGGCGCGGAGCCGGAGGTCCGGACCACGCCCTCGGGCACCCGCGTCGCCAAGGTCTCCCTCGCCACGAACCGGACGTGGAACGACCGCTCCGGCCAGCAGCAGGAGAAGACCGAGTGGCACCGTCTTACGTTCTGGGACAAGCTCGCCGAAATCGTGGAGCGGTACGTCCACAAGGGCGACCGGCTCTACGCGGAAGGCCGGATCGAGTACAGCCAGACCCAGGACGACCAGGGGAACGTCCGCTACTGGACCGACATCAACGTCCGGGAGATGATCATGCTCGGCTCCGGCGGCCCCGGCGGCGGCCCGAGCTACGACACCGGCGGCGGCTTCAATCAGGACCCGGGCGGACCCGGCGGCGGCGGCGACCAGACCGGCCCGCTGGAAGAAGACGACGACCTGCCCTTCTGAAACCGACGCCCTTCACAGCCCCACAGCGAGAGGGCCGCGCACCCGCTACCGATGCGCGGCCCTCTCGGACTCCTCCTCTACGGCCGCGCCAGTCGCTTCTTCGCGTCCGCCTTGTCCTTCGGCAATGCCGCCGGTGCCGAAACCAGCTCGACCTCGTCGGGGGCGAAGGTGTGCAGCTCCGGGTCGCCGTCCAGCGACACCGTGATCTTGTGCGGGAAGTACTGCGTGTGCTCCACCACCGTCCCCTCCCGACCCACCATTGCGGGGTTCGTGGGGAACCGACCGCGCTCAACCCTCACGCGCGCTCCGTGGGGGAGTACCGAATATTCCGTTATCGACATGCCCTCTCCTCGTTCGACCCTTGGGACCGGAAGATGACGGCGCACGGCGACGTTGGCAATCCACACCTCACCGCGCCCGGGGAGCACCGCCGCCCGACACCCTGACGTCTGCCCCACACCCCCTTCAGACGGAGGCGGTACCGTAGTTGTTGGTTGTTGTTGGTTGTTTGTCAGGGTTTGGCCGTTCGTCTATATTCCCGACCGTACAACCGGACCGAAGCCAACCAGGATGACATGCCATGAAGGAAACCAAGCCCATGCCCAAGGCCGCTGCCACCCTTCCCGGGTTCATCATCGGCCTCCTCTGGCTCGCCATGGCGTTGGCCACCCTCTGGAGCGCCGCGCAGGGGTACGCGAACAACCGCTCCGACTGGGGCCTCGGTTGGGGACTCGTCGCCTTCTTCCTCCTCGCCGCCGCCCTCTCCGCCCTGGTCGGGACCTGGTGGCATAACTTCCGGGTTACGAAGGACTCCCACTAGAGTCCCGAGGCAACGGCGCGAACCTCCGCGCTTCCGCTCAATCCTCCCCGACCACGTCCTTCCAGAAGCCCAGCAGCTCCGCCTCGAACCGGTCCGGGTCCTCGGCGTACGCCTCCGCCCACTGCTCGAACGTGGGCAGCGACGTACGGCGCAGGAGCGCCTCTGTCACCCGCTGGACCAGCGTGCGGTACCCTTCATCGGTGGGCCGGGGGAGCCGCGGCGGTGCCGAAGAAGGGCCCTCGCCCGGAGACGGAGCGTCGGCCGAAGAAGCATCAGCCGGTGAGGTCTCGGACCGGGAGTCGTCGGCCGTAGAAGCGTCGGCCGGGGAAGCGTCGCCCGTCATGGGCAGCTCGGATGCGGGGGCGGGGGTCCCGGAACGGGTCGGCTCGGCGAACGGTCGGTCGGCCTCCGGTGACTCGGACGCTCCGTCGGCCTCCCCGGGGCCCGCCGGCTCCACCCGGTCCGGCTCGGCGCGATCCGGCTCCGCCGGCCGCGCCAGCGCGTAGATCTCCTCGGGACTCAGGTCCAGGAATCGCTCCGCCAGACGCGCTGAGCACCAGTCCAGATACTTCGCTCGAAGCGTGCTCTCCCCGGTTCCGCCCATGTGCTCCGATCGCCCGTTTCTCGGATCAGCCCTCGACCCACGCTAGATACCCGGACGGGCAATCGTCAATAGCCGCGCTCCTCGTGCGGCACCACCGCGCCACCCCGTGCCACCAGGTGATCGAAGATCATACGCCGCGTTACACCGTACGCCACGATCCGGCTCAAAGCCTCCGGATCACTCTCCTTGACCCGCTCCACCTCTTCCGCCAGTGGACGGGGCAGGCGCACGCGCAGCTCGATCGCATTGGTTTCCGCCATGAACTCTGGACGCTCGGGGTTCGGTTGTGGAAAAATTGTTCAAAACTCCGTGGAAAGGCGGACTGGGCACTCCACCCCCCAGCCTGTGCCGCGGGATCAGCGTCTCCTCCCGCAGGGGACAGCCAAGATACGAGACGACCCCGCACCCGTCAAGGCTCTCGTACCTCGGACCGCCGGGCCCCGGAAAATAGCTATCTACCGCTGTCCCAACGACTTACGTGATTCGGGCATTTCGGGGTTTTCCGCTATTATCGGGCAGGCAGGCAGGGTCCAATTTCATGTGTTTCTCATGGCGGATGTGTTGCCATCCGGTAACATCCGGCGATGCGAGAGCAGAAAAATCCGGATCCGCTCCGGCCCCATAAACGAATGTTTTGGGGCGTTGATAAGTGATGGGGTTTTCCCCATGCTTGACACCCTGCTCCGGCTGCCACTACGCTTCCGACGTGCTGAATCCGAAGGAGCGATCCGGGCAGGAGGGTGTGGGGAGCCGGCAGGGCGAGAGCGCCCGGGACCGGGCTCGTCGGCGATCGTTCACGTTCCTGGAGCGGGACGGCGAGCGGTGGTCGGTGTTCCTGGCGACGTACGCCGGCGACGACGGCCGGTGGCGGGGCTACTTCACGTTTCGAACGGGCGCGGAAGCGCTTTCGGGCGAGGAGATCCGGACGGCGGACCTGTTCGTGGAGTCCGACGAGGCGGATGTCGACGCCCGAGCCCGTGGCCTGGGCCGTCCGCTGCTGAACAGCCTGCTGGAGTCTGCACTGCACACGCGGCAGCGGCAGAAGGAGTCCGGCCCGGACATGGGCGGCTGGTTCCGTCAGGTGCTGGCGGACCGCTCGGAGCAGCTGACCATGCCGGTGGAGAGCGTGACCGACCCATCGCGGCAGCACCTGGAGTCATTGTACGACTCGTACCGGATCGACCAGGTGTCGCACCTGATCGCGCTGCTGGACCCGTCCGATTTCGGCGACCTTGTGGACCGGATGCTCGAGGGTCGCGAGATCGACTTCCGGGCCTCCGACCGTCTCCAGCTGGCGATGCTGGTGGTGCAGGAGCTGGAGCGGCACCTCCCGCTCCCGCCCTTCGACGTCTGGGCGGAGGACTACACGGCGCACCCGGAGACGTACCAGCGCTACAGCCACGCGCTGCACCGCGAGGAGCGGCTGCCGGATTAGCCTCGAGTCCATCGTGTCGACCGACGCCTGATGAACCGCGGAGGCGCGGAGACGCGGAGCGTACGCGGAGGGCGCCCTCTGTGGACCGCCGGGTTTCGGGCGAGAGCCGGGTTGCCGACGGTTCTCTGTTGTAGGTTCGCCACTGCAGATTTCGGGCGGGCCGCCGACACCCGGCGGGGGCCGGCACCGGACCGATCACGACGGACGTCGAAGTCCCCGGAAGGTGGCTCTCATACTGTAGCCCTGGGGCCACCGCCGCGAAGGTGGCGGCCGCCCGGACCAAACCAAGAACCGCAGGCTGCCGCACCGCGTTCCCTCCGGATTTCGCGACGAGGCCCTCCGCGAGTACTCCGCGCCTCCGCGTCTCCGCGGTTGACGAGGCGCCGGAACTACCCTGCCAGTCCGATCACGAGCTGGACCAGGATCGCCAGGATGGCCAGCGGGGCCGCGTAGCGGATCAGCACGCCCCACGTCCTTGCCAGCGGGAACTTCCCGTCGTTGACCCGGACCTCCTCGCCGGCCTTTTCGACGCCCCAGATCCATGCGATGAAGACGCTGATCAGGAGCGCGCCGATGACCAGGGCGTACTGGCCGAAGATGGTGAAGAGGAGCGAGAGGAAGTCGAGGCCCACGCCCGGCAGCTCGGTGAGCCAGGGCACGGCGCCGTTCCCCAGCGCGCTGGGGATCCCGATGATGAACGCGACGGTGCCGATGGTGATGGCGGCCCGCTTCCGCGTGAACTTCCGCTCGTCGATGAGCCACGCCGAGGCCACCTCCAGGAGCGACATGCTCGAGGTCAGGGCGGCGATCCCGAGGAGCGTGAAGAAGAGGGTGCCGAAGATGACGCCGCCCATGGGCTCCGGCGGGATGGAGCCAAGGAGCGACGTGAGGACCACGAAGACCATCCCCGGGCCACCGGTCCCGGGCTCGAGGCCGGCGGAGAAGAGGGTCGGGAAGATGATGAGGCCGGCCATGATGGCAATCATGGTATCGAAGCCGGTGACCCACGCGGCAGAGCTCACCAGGTCGTCCTTCTTGGTGATGTAGGACCCGTAGGTGATCATGGCGCCCATGCCGAGGCTCAGGCTGAAGAAGGCCTGGCCGATGGCGGCGAGGACCACGGGCACGGAGAGGGCGCTGAAATCGGGCTTCAGGTAGAACTCGAGGCCCACCTCGGCTCCGGGTAGCGTAACAGCCCGGATCACCAGCAGGACCAGGATGACGAAGAGCAGTGGCATGAGGACCTTGGTCCACCGCTCGATCCCCTTCCGCACGCCGCCGATGACCACGGACACCGTGATCACCATGAAGAGGAGGTGCCACCCGATGGCCGGGAGCGCGTCACCGGCCACGTGGCTGAAGATGGTGGCGGTGTCGGCACCGGCGGTGAAGGTCCCGGTCACGGTCTTCAGGATATACGCCAGCGTCCAGCCGGCGATGACCGAGTAGAAGCTCAGGATGATGATACCCGTGAGGACACCCAGCCCACCGACCACCACCCACATGGAGTCCGGCGCCAGCGCCTTGAACGCACCCACGGGGTTCCGCTGCGTCTTCCGGCCGATGATCAGCTCGGCGAGCATGACCGGTGCGCCGATGAAGGCGACGGCCACCAGGTAGATGACGAGGAACGCGCCGCCACCGTTCGTCCCTGCCACGGTGGGGAACCCCCAGATGTTGCCGAGGCCGATGGCGCTTCCGGCCGCTGCCAGGACGAAGGCGAGCTTCGAGCCCCAGGTGTCACGAATGGCGGCGTCACCGCCTACGGGTGCATTGGTGTCCATGAATTCTCCCTTGAAGGTCGGGCGAATCTTCTAACGCCGCGGCGGGTGATGCAAGGGAGCCCCGCGGCGGAACGCAACATGCACCAACGTAAATACGCTGATTACTCAGTCCAGGAGACCATTATGAAGCGCGCTGCCATACTGCTGCTCGTGGGCCTCGTGGCCGCCTGCGGCGACACCGACGCCGATGGCGCACGAGAGGCCGCCCTGGATACCACCCTCACCGTCGAGCCGGTCGACCTCGACACCGTCGACTGGTTCATCGAGGGGCGGGTCGTGGAGTTCAACGACCGCACGTGGATCCCGGCCGGCGAGCCGGTGATCGATCCCGTGGTGGAGCGGGTCGGCGAGTTCGAGGGCACCCCGCTCTACGCGGAGGTGAACGTCTCGCCACCGTACAACGAGCTCTTCGTCCCCCTCGAGAACGACTACTGGCAGCTCCTCGAGGAGGGCGCCACCACGCCCACGACCGGGCCCATGGACACCGTCCCCGAGGGCGGCTCCTGACGTCTGGAGGTTGACGTCTAGAGGTCGAGTGAGATCGGCTCCGGCTCGTCGCCCGAGTAGTCGTAGAAGCCGCGGCCGGTCTTCCGGCCGTAGTACCCGAGCGTGACCATCCGCCGCAGCAGTGGCGGCGGCGCGAAGCGGGCTTCGGCGTACTCCTCGTACATGATCTCGGCGATCTTGAACAACGTGTCGATCCCCACGAAGTCGCTGAGGGTGAACGGCCCCATCGGGTAGCCGGTGCCGAGCTCCATCCCCCGGTCGATGTCCTCGATGCTGCCGAGCCCCTGCTCCAGTGCGCGGATGGCGTCGAGCATATAGGGGACCAGGAGCCGGTTCACGATGAACCCGGACGCGTCCTTCGCGTCGATGGGCACCTTCCCCAGCGACTCGACGAACGCCAGCGCCGCCTCGTGGGCCTCCTCGCCCGTGGCGATGGTCCGGACCACCTCCACCAGCTTCATGACCGGGACGGGGTTGAAGAAGTGGAGCCCCAGGAACCGGTCGGGCCGGTCCGTGGCCGCCGCCATCTCCGTGATGGTCAGCGAGCTGGTGTTGCTGGCGAAGATCGTCTCCTCGCCGCACAGCCTGTCGAGGGTGCCGAAAAGCTCGGTCTTGGCGTCGAGCTCCTCCACGATGGCCTCGATGACCAGGTCCACGTCCGCCAGCTCGTCGAGGGCTGTGACGCCGTGGATCCGGTCCATGGCGGCGTCCCGGTCTTCGGCCTCCATCTTCCCCCTGTCCACCGCGCGGTCCATGCTCTTCCGGATCCGGCCGAGTCCCTTCTCGAGGAGATCGTCGTTTACCTCCCGGACCCACGTGTCGTAGCCGCTCTTCGCCGCTACCTCGGCGATCCCGCTGCCCATGAGGCCGCATCCGACCACGGCCACCTTCCGGATCTCCATGGTGTCTCCCGCGTGTGGTGCGGCCCGCGGCCGCGTGCGCTGGCGTGGTAGCGACGGAGAGCCCGCCGTCCATCAGGATGCCGAATATGGGCGCCGCGGAGGCCGGCTTCAAGCGCGACTGCGCTCATCCGCGGACGGTCATCCGCGGACGGGGTCGTCCGCGGACGGTGTTTGAATTGCCAGTTGGCGTCTCAATGCGAAATGGGGCGGCCGCTCAGGGCGGTAAGATGATAGGGAACGCATTGTTCCCGCCCGTCGGCAGCAGCCGGTCGCGCCCGTCAGCGGTCAGCAACTGGCAAATGGAACACCGTTCCCCGTTGGTGGCCGTTCCCCGTTGGTGGTCCCTACTCGCCGTCGGGTCGGAGCGTGTCGGCGATGCGGGAGCGGAGGCTGCGGAGCCACGGCGCCGGCGGCGGATCGAGGGTGCGGCCGCCCTCGAGGCGGTCCAGGAGCCCGGCGATCTCGAGGCGGGCGTCGTCGATCCGGGCCCGGAATCGGTGTCGGGCCACGGCGATGCCGGCGCTCACGCTGGCGGCGAGCGCGCCGGCGCCGGCCACGAGCCCGGCGGCGTACCCGGCGGCGTCGCCGGCGATGTCGAAGACCATGTGGCCCACGGGGAAGAAGGCGCCGGCGGCCAGCGGGAGCCCCACGGCCACGCCGCCTACGATCCCACCGGTGATCGCCCGGCTGCGGCGGTTGGCCACGTCCACCTCCAGGCGTACGTGGCTCTCGCCATCGGGGATCGGCCGGGCCTCGACCAGGACGCGGCGGGCCCGTGCGATCTGCCACTGCCGCTGCGGCCGGCGCACGGCCCGGGCCACGTTGGAGATGGCGTCGTCGGCGGGGCTGAACACGGCCTTCTCGCCCTGGCGGCGGAGGACCTGGAGGAACTCGCGGGTGACGAGGTAGTCCTCGAGGCGGTCCACCACCTCCAGCGGCTCGCCGGGCACCACGCGGGTCGACACCACCGCCGGCGGCCCGAACCGCTTCTCCAGCCACCCGCCCTGGCCGCGGCGCCGCGGCAGCTCGTAGAGCGCCTGCCGGACGTGCCGGCCGGGGAGGCCGAGCTCATCGGCGATCCGGAGGACCTCGGCCTCGGAGAGCTGCTCGTCGGCATCGGTCTCCTCGGTGTAGAGCTCGGCGGCCCGCCGGATGACGAGCTGGAGGTCTTCGCGGGTGATGCCGGGATGGTCTCCCTCGGGCGCCGCCGCAGAGCCCTCCTCGCCCCCGGCGTCGCCCTGGGGCGCTTTCCCGGACCGGGTGGGGTCGTCAGCCACGGCGCACCCTACAACGCGCCTTCGTCATCGTCCGTCCCGGGATCCGCCGCCGCATCCTTCGCCCCCGGCTTCGTCGAGGTGGTCGCGGAGGATCATCTTCACCCGGTCACGCTCGGCCAGGGGCTCATCGAGCTCGGCCTGGCCCAGACCACGCTCCGGAGCGTGGTCTGGGCGAGCTGGCTGGTAGCGAAGAGATAGTTCTCGATCTCCACCACCGCCTTCACCGGGTCGCTGACCCGGAAGTAGACCACGGCCCGCTCGTACTCCCGCAGGACCCGCAGCATCATGGTGCCGAGCCCCGCGATGGCGCCGACAGCGAGCAGTGTGGCGACTCCGATCATTCCGTTACCCCGCCTCTCCGTTCAGTCGAGTGACTCCACGATCACGGCCATGCCCTGTCCGCCGCCGATGCACGCCGAGCCGAGGCCGAAGCGCGCGCCCCGGCGCCGCAGCTCGTGGATCAGGTGTACGGTGATCCGTGCGCCCGACGCCGCCAGCGGGTGTGTCAGCGCGATGGCGCCGCCGTTCACGTTGGTCTTCTCCATGTCCAGCCCCAGCTCCCGCTGCACCGCGGCCACCTGGGGCGCGAACGCCTCGTTCACCTCGACGAGCTCCATTTCATCGAGGTCCATCCCGGCGGCGGCCAGCGCCTTCCGGCTCGCGGGCGCCGGGCCGAGCCCCATGATCTCCGGGTCGACGCCAGCCACGCCCCACGAGACCAGCCGAGCCAGCGGCTTCAGCCCTTTCCGCGCTGCCCAATCGGCGCCGGCTACCACCATGGCCGCCGCGCCGTCGCCGATCCCGCTGGCGTTCCCGGCCGTCACCAGCCCGTCCTTCTTGAAGTACGGCCGCAGCCCCCCCAGCGCTTCGAGCGTGGTGTCCGGGCGCATGTGCTCGTCCTCCCGGAACTCCCGCTCGCCCTTCCGCGTCTCGACCGTCATGGGCACGACCTCGGCGTCGAACCGGCCCTCGTCCCACGCCCGCTTGGCCCGCTGCTGCGACTCGTATGCGATGCGGTCGACCTCGTCGCGGTCCACGTCGTAGCGCTCCGCCAGGATCTCGGCGGTCTGGGCCATGGAGAGCCCGCACTGGCTGTCCTCCAGCGACTGCCACAGCAGGTCCTCGAAGTAATCGCCCGCCTCGCCGAGCCGGAGCTTCCCCCACCGCGCGCCCCGGACCACGTGGGGCGCCTGACTCATGGACTCGGTCCCACCCACCAGGCACACGTCCGCCTGCCCGAGCATGATCTCCTGCGCGGCGCTCACCACCGCCTGGAAGCCCGAGCCGCACAGCCGGTTCAGCGTCAGCGCTGGCACCTCGTCGGGGACGCCGGCCCGGAGCCCCACATGCCGCGCCAGGTAGATGGCGTCGGCGGAGGTCTGGAGCGCGTTCCCGAAGAGCACGTGCTGGATCTCGTCGGGCGAGACGCCGGCTTCCTCGAGCGCGGATGTCGATGCCACCGTCCCGAGGTCCGTGGCCGTGTAGTCCTTGAGCATGCCACCGAACGTGCCGAACGGCGTGCGACGGCCGGAGAGGATGACGATCTCCGTGTCGTGACCCTGGGTTCCCATGTGTCTCCTGAGGCGTCGGTGTACGTATGTCCGTGCAGGGGGTTCAGAAGGTAAACGTACGAAGCAGGACGGGCGAAGACTAGAAACCGATCACGCGAAGACGCGAAGGACGCGAAGGATGACAGGCACGCGAAGCCGCGAAGAACGCGAAGGGTGCGGCGAGAGCCGCGGGGATCAGGGCGAAACAATCATCCACTCGGGTGTTGTTGCGAGCCGGTGGGCTTCGGCGTTCACCGCGAACCTTCGGCCGCCCGGCAAAACCCAAAAACAAGCTTCGCGCCTTCGCGCCTTCGCGTGATCGCGGTTCTTCGCGGCTTCGCGTGAACCCGAGGATTGGGAGCGCCGTGCGGCATGGACTGGGCCGGAAGGCCCGGACGCCCCTGGACCGCGTCTCAGCCGCGAACGTGCTCCACGAGCCAGTCACCTACGGCGGTGGTCCCGAGCCGGCCGCCCAGGTCGGGGGTGGTGGCGTCGGCGGCGAGGGCGGCGGTGACGGCCCGATCGAGGTCGGCGGCGGCACTGGCGTGACCCAGATGCTCCAGCATGAGCGCGGCGGTGAGGACGGCGGCGAAGGGGTTGGCGGTGTCGGCCCCGGCCAGGTCGGGAGCGGAGCCGTGGACGGGCTCGAAGAGGCCGGTGCGGCCGGGGTGCAGGTTCGCCGACGGCGCCATGCCGAGACCGCCTACGAGCCCGGCGGCCAGGTCGCTGAGGATGTCGCCGAAGAGGTTGGACGTGACGATGACCTGGTAGCGCCCGGGTCGCAGGACCAGGTCCATGGCCAGGGCGTCGATGTACATGGCGCGCCGGTCCACATCGGGGAACTCGGCACCCACCTCTTCGAAGACGCGGCGCCAGAGCGGCCCGGCGTGGCGCATGGCGTTGGCTTTGTCGGCGAGGGTGACGTGGAGCTTGGCGTGACGGGCGTGCTCGAACGCTGCGCGCACGATCCGCTCGACGCCCGCCCGGGTGTTCACGTTTTCCTCGATGGCTACCTCCTCCGGCGTTCCTTCCTTGAACACGCCGCCCATCCCTACGTACGCGCCCTCGGTGTTCTCCCGGAACACCACCATCTCCAGGTCGGCCCGCGTGGCGCCGCGGAGGGGCGAGTCGCCGGCCCGGAGCAACCGGATCGGCCGAAGGTTCACGTACAGGTCGAGGCGGAACCGGAGCCCCAGGAGGATGTCCCGGGCGTGCTCGTTGCCAGGGACCCGGGGGTCGCCGAGTGCGCCGAGGAAGATGGCGTCGTACTCGGAGCCCAGCGCGGCCATCTCCTCTTCGGTGATGCTGACCCCGGTCTCCAGGTAGCGGTTGGCGCCGAGATCCCAGTCGACGAGCTCCAGGTCGAGCCCGTGGGCCGCGTCCACCTCACGCAGCACACGCACTGCCTGCGCCGTCACCTCGCTGCCGATCCCGTCCCCGGGGATGATTGCGATCCTGGCCATGTCACCCGTGTGGTATGGAAAAGCGCCGGGGCGCCATCACGGGCGCCCCGGCGCTTGCTGTGTCCAACCGGTCCGTCAGCCGCCGAGAGATACGATATACGCCGCCAGGGCTTCCACCTGCTCGGCGTTCAGGTTCGCACCCCCCATGGGAGGCATGGGGCCCGGGTGCTCCACCGGCTGTGACACGCCCGTGTTGATGACGCTCACGATCTCCTCGAAGTCCCGGCTGGAGATATTGATCCACTCATCGTCCGTCAGGTCCGGCGCCAGCTGGGTGCCGGTGGCCTGAGGGTTGTGGCACGCGTGGCAGCCGCCCTGCCCGCTGAAGAGCTGGTTCCCCTGGTTGACCATGTCCATGGTGATGCCCTCGGGCAGGTCCATGGGCTCCTGCATGGTCTCGCCACCGGTCTCCGCGGCCTGCTCCGCCTCGGCACCCTGATCCATACCCTCGCTCGCCGCCTGATCGTCGCCACCGCACGCCAGCGCGAATGTGGTCAATCCGGCAAGCGCTATGGCCTGCCATTCCCTGCTCCGCATGTCGCTGCTCCTCGTTCGATTTCGTTGTTTCCGCGCCCGCTCGGATCCGATCGGGCCGGCCGTACGCTCACCTGGAAAAAATCGCCCGCGAACATAGAAAAGGACCGAAATCCCCGTCAAGCCGCGCCGGGCTCATTCCACCGCAAGGCGCGGGCCGCAAAACGGGGCGTCAGCGCCCCGCCACTTCGTTGCCGCAGCTGATGCAGTACTGCCAGCCTCGCTCCAGGACCGCGTCACAGCGGGGACACGGCCGCAGCCGTTGATCTCCGCCGCAGTGGGGGCAGAAGCGGACTCTGCGCCCGGACGGGAGCGGATCGTTGCAGAAGGCGCACGCCTGGCCGGCGTGGGTCATCCGCTCGGCAGGATCGTGGGACGGCTGCTCCGCATGGAGCTGGACCGGCACCCGCTCGACTGCGGCGCTCTCCTGCCCGGCGGCGCCCCGGGCCACCGGCTGCGGCTTCGTCCCGGGCTCCTGCCCGGGTGCCGGCGCATCGGCGGGGCCCGTTCCATCCCGCGTCCGGGCGGGCTGTCCGTCCCGGGCGTCCGCGCTGACGGGTCGGGGCGCCGGCTCGGCGGGCGTGGCCTCGGGCGCCGGTATCGGCTGCTCGGCGGGCATGTTCACCCACACGTTGGACGCGGAGAACTTCCGGAACAGCCCGACGAACGGGTACGGCGCCTCTACCTCACGGCGCAGCTCTTCCCGGGCCTCCGCCGGTTCGAGGCGCAGGAGGTCTCGTTCTCCGGACAGAAGGCGCAGGAGGGCGTGCTCGTAATCGGCGTTCAGCTCCACGTCCAACGTGGACCGGACGGCCCGGTACGGGACCAGCTCCCGGTAGAGATCGGAGACCTTCACCGGCCGGCCCTCGGGATGGCCGCGACGCCGGAGCTCCTCCACCAGGGCTCGGTACAGCCGTGTGACGACTTCGTCCGTCATGGCACAGCGTCCTTCCCAGCGATCAGGGAGACAGCGGGTGTACGGTAGGCCTCCCACCTTGCGAGAGCAAGGGCTCAGCGGGCTAGCGCTCGATGGTCAGCAGACCGGCCCGGGCATGGGCCAGGAGGAAGCCCTCGGCGTCATCCGCGGGCACGCCGACCCCGATCCGGAACCGGGTATCCTCGGCCCAGCGCTTCATGAACTGGTCGACCGTCTCTCCGGTACGGCCGGCCTGGTCCCGGAGCTGCCGCACGATCTCGAGCCACGACCCCTCGAGCACCTTGCCATCGGGGAGGCGCACCCGGTGGCGCTCGGGGTCCGTGCCCGTGCCTGACGGCGGGGCCTCGGGCTCCGGCAGCCCCCAGAACTCGCTGTCGAACTCCAGGGCGGCGATCTCGATCTCGGCCAGGAGCTCGTCGATGGGGTCAGTCTGGTCCTCGAGCTCCTCGAGGCGGTCCTGCCAGATCATGAGCTCGGGGTCGTTCGGTCCCAGCCCGCCCACGGACGTCTTCAGCTCCATGAGCCGCCAGACGGCCAGGGCGTCCCAGTGCTGTGCGGGGTTGAGCGCAGCGAACGCCTCGAGGGCGCCCGCCCAGTCGCCGGTATCGTAGAGGAGGTGGGCGAGGTAGATCCGGGCCTCGAAATGGCTCGGGTGCGTCGTCAGCGCGGCCCGAAGGCTGGCCACGGCGTCGCGGTCGTCGCCCAGGCGGTGCAGGGTGAATCCCAACGCGGCCAGCAGCTCCGGGTCGCCGGGATACAGCTCCGTGCCGGCCTCGAAGCACGAACGCGCCTCATGGAACCGGCCGTCGCGGTAGAGGGCGCGGCCCATGGCCAGGAGGAGCTCGGGGTCGTCGCCGGACGGCCCGGCCCGGACCCGATCGAAGAAGGCCCGGGCCTCGTCGTAGCGACCGAACCGGAGGAGCGTCTCGCCGAGCCCCACCCGGGCGTCGTCGTCATCCGGGTCCAGGACCAGTGCCTTCTCGAAGGACCGTCGTGCCCACGCGAACTCCTCCCGGGCCAGACGGGTGTAGCCGAGCCCCACATGGAGCTCGACGGCGTGGGGGTAGAGCTGAAGTCCTTCCTTCAGGGTATCGAGAGCTGCGTCGTAGTCACCGCGGTCATATTGCTTGTGCGCACGTTCATCATACTCTTCTGAGCTGAAGAACGGTGTGAGCATAAGCGGCGCCTCCAGGTCCAGTGGGTGTGGACGGATCGGGATGTCGGAAGGACCGCCACGGCGGTCGTTTCAATGTAATCGGTGCCGGATACACCTGCTAGCCCCGGGCGCCTCACCGCTCGAAGAGGTAGGCGCTGTCCCGGATCTCCGCCACGTCACCGGTGGCCACGGCGTAGCGGCTCGGCCACAGGGCCGCGGCACCGTACTCGCCGGCCTTGTTCACCACGTAGTAGTTCACGTTGAACGCCGGGCGTCCGTCCTCGGTCTGGAGCCGCGGCTGGGCCTCGGTGAACCGGACGATCCGGCGGAGCGCTTCCAGGGCGGCATCAGTGGGACTCATCCCCTGCCGCAGCATCTCCACGACGGTGTGGGCGCCCAGCGTCTTGATCACCGCCTCACCCCGGCCCGTGGAGCCCGCGGCGCCCACGTCGTTGTCCACGTAGAGGCCGGCGCCGATGAGCGGGGAGTCGCCCACGCGACCCGGGATCTTCCAGGCCAGTCCGCTGGTGGTGGTCACGCCCGAGAGGTTGCCGTCCGCGTCCACGGCGCTGCAGTTGATGGTCCCCCACGGCCGTACACCGTCGAACGACTCCAGCATGGCCTGGTCGAGGGTGTGGTCCCGGTCCATCCCTCCCTCGTGCTCTTGCGCCTCCCCCTCGTGACCCCGGAACGGGGTGGTGAGGTCGTCGAGGAAGTCCGACTCGCCGAGCATGGTCTCGTCGCCCCGGAGCCAATCGTCCCGGTCGGACACCGACGCCTTCCACCGGAGCCACCGGGCCCGGGACGCCGGGGTCAGGAGCGTGTCGTGGATCTCGAAGCCCATCTGCCGGGCGAACTGCTGGGCGCCGGCCCCGACCAGCATGACGTGGTCGGTATAGCGCATGACGGCCACCGCCACCCTCGACGGTGTCTTCACGCCCTCCAGGGCGCCCACCGCGCCGGCGCCCCGGGAGGGGCCGTGCATGACGGAGGAGTCCAGCTGTACCACGCCCTCCTCGTTGGGCAGGCCGCCGTAGCCGACGCTCATGTCCTCCGGGTCGAGCTCCACCAGGTTGACGCCCTCGACCACGCCCTCCAGCGTGTCGCCGCCACCGCGGATCGTCTCCAGGGCGTGGCGCACGGTGTGGCGGCCGTTGGCGCTGGCCACGGCCACGGGCTCTACGGCCCGGGTCAGGACGTAGGGAGCGCCTTCGAGGGCGCGGGGCATGGAGCCGAGTGCGGCGGCGCCGAGGCCGGCGCCGGTGACCCGGATAAAGTCGCGTCGGGAAGTCATGGCTGCCTCTCTCTACCGTTGGTTCACGGGGCTCGGAGCGAAGCTAGGGAACGGGCGGGGGCGATGCCAGCCGCCGGCGCGCTGCCGGGGCAGGGTCGCCGGCCTACAGGCCCACGGATCGGAGTCCGAAGCGGTCCATCTTGTCGTAGAGTGCCGCCCGTGAGATGCCGAGGACGCGTGCGGCCTGGGAGCGGTTGCCCTCCGTGCGTTCCAGGATCCGGGCCACGTGGCGACGCTCCACCTCCTCCAGCGTCAGCGGCTCTCCCCCTCCCCCGGTGGCGGGGGTCGGATCGCGCATCTCCGCGGGCAGGTGCCCGGGTCGGATCTCTTCGGCGTCGGCCGCCAGGATCAGGATGCGCTCGAGGACGTTGCGCATCTCCCGGATGTTCCCCGGCCAGTGGTAGCGGACCAGAAGGGCCAGCGCTTCGTCGGTGATCGTGGCCGCGTCGCCCTTGATGGTCTCCGCCAGGTCGCCGAGGATCCGGTGGGCGAGCCACGCCACGTCGTCGTGGCTCCGCTCCCGCAGCGGGGGCAGCTCGAGGGGCAGGACGTTGAGGCGGTAGAACAGGTCCTCGCGGAACGCGCCGTCGTGGACCTGCGCGGAGAGATCGCGGTTGGTGGCGGCGATGAGGCGCACGTCCACGGTGATCTCCCGGGTGCCGCCGAGGCGGCGGAAGCTCCGGCTCTCGAGGACTTTCAGGAGCTTCGGCTGGAGCTCGGGGGCCAGGTCGCCGACCTCGTCCAGGAAGATGGTCCCGCCGTCGGCCACCTCGAAGAGCCCTTGCTTGCGGTCCTTCGCATCCGTGAAGGCGCCCTTCTCGTGGCCGAAGAGCTCCGAGTCGAGGAACGTGGCGCTGAGCCCGCCGCAGTTGACCTCCACGAACGGTCGGCCCCGGCGGTGCGACCGGTCGTGGATCCGGCGGGCCACCCAGCCCTTCCCCGTCCCCGTCTCGCCCTCCAGGAGGACGGTGCCGTCGCCGGCGGCGATCCGGTCGACCTGGTCCTCGATGACTCGCATGGCCGCCGAGGGGCCCAGGGCCACCGCCCCGGGTGCGCCGCCGTTGCGGGCCGCGCCCCGTGCCTTCCGGAGCTCGATCCGCTCCTCCTGGCCCTCGATGACCGCCGCCAGGTGATCGAGCTCGAAGGGCTTGGTCAGGAAGTTGTCGGCGCCCAGCCGCATGGCCTCCACGGCCGTCTCGATGTCGCCGTGGCCCGTGAGCATGATGACTCTGGCATCGTCGTCCCGGTCCCGGAGCCGCCGGAGCACGGGCAGGCCGTTCATGTCGGGGAGGTCGAGGTCCAGGAGCACCAGGTCCGGGCGCTCCGCGGCGTAGTGCTGGAGCCCCCGCTCCCCCGTGGCCGCCCGCAGCACCGACCAGTCCCGCTTCTCGAAGAACCGGGAGAGCACCGTGAGGATCCCACCGTCGTCGTCGATGAGCAGCACGGTCTTGCGCATCAGGACGCCCGGGATGAAGGGTCCGCGAACACCCGGGCGGCGACCCGCGCCACCTCGGGATCGAACTGCCGTCCGGCCTCCGCCTCGATCTCCCGCAGGGCCTGCTCCGAAGAGAGCGGCGCCCGATACGGCCGGGCGGTGGTCATGGCGTCGAAGGTGTCCGCCACGGCTGCGATCCGTGCCGCCACCGGGATCTCCTCGCCCGCCAGCCCGTCAGGGTAGCCTTCGCCGTCCCATCGCTCGTGATGGTGCCGGACGATCCCCAGCGCAGTGGGGTCGTCAAGGAGCGGCGTCAGGATCCCCACACCCACTACGGGGTGCGCCTCAATGTGCTCGCGCTCGACTATCTCCAAAGGGCCATCCTTCCGCAGCAGGCTGCCGCGCACCCCGATCTTGCCAATGTCGTGGAGCTTGCCGCCGACCTCCACGGAGTCCGGGTCCGCGCCCCCGAGCTGCTCGAGGAGCATGAGCGAGTAGCGCGCCACCCGGTCGGAATGCCCGCGGGTGTGGGGGTCCTTGGCCTCCAGCGCCTTCACCAGAGAGAGGATGCTCGAGAGGTAGAGCCGCTCCAGCCGCTGCGCCTGCTGACGGACCCGGTCCTCGAGATCCCGGCGGTACGACCGGTTCTCCAGCAGCAGCCGGCGGTGCTCCCGGGCCCGGTGCGTGGCGTGGAGGAGCGCGGCCGGCTCGAACGGCTTGATCAGGTAGTCGTCCGCGTCGAGGCGGAGCGCATCCACGGCCGTCTGCAGCGTGGTGCTGCCCGTGATGATGATCACCTGGACCGTCGGGTCCCGGGCCTTCAGCTCCCGGGCCAGGTCGAGCCCCGACTCCCCGGGCATATGGACGTCCGTGAACACGAGCCCGTAGGCGTCCCGGTCGGCCATCTCCAGCGCCTCCCGGCCCGAATGGGCCACATGACACGTGATCCCCTCACGCTCGAGCCACTTGGCCACGGTGGCGGCCACCGCCGGCTGGTCGTCCACCACCAGCGCGCGTCCCATGGCCGGCGTTCCGCCGGGCGTATCCGTCACCGTCTCTCTCTCCGTCTCCGATCCCATCGCATTTCCCCTCCATGCTAATTGTCGGCAGGACGTGCGGGAGCTTTAGGGGAGACCCGGTGACGCCGGTGGCCGGGAGAGCGATGGCATCGAGGGGGGACGGCAGGATGATGCCGCGGGGAATCGGGATAGGGGGTAGCCGGTGGTCCCGGCTACTCCCCTCCCACACCACCGGACATGCGGGTCCGCATCCGGCGGTTCAGTGAGTTGAGGTGTGTGTGGCAAGCCGGGGCACTCCGAGCCGCTCGAAGTAGTGACCCGGCAGAGCTGTATGCATCGCACCGAGGGCCGCTGCCCACCACCAGCGTCCGC
>JAWODW010000055.1:0-11084 GCA_046483065.1 Longimicrobiales bacterium
CACCCGGACCTGAACCTGAAGAATGTCCTCATCGCCGGCGATGTCGAGGCGCCGGACGCACTGGTCCTGGACCTGGACGGCGCCACGGTCACGAGCCGGGTTGGCGACGGCGCGCGGCTGCGCATGGTCGCCCGGTTCTGGCGCTCCGCCCGGAAGTGGCGGAAGGCGACGGGGGTGGCGCTGGACCCGTCGCTCCAGGCCGCGTTCGAGGCCGGCTACGAGGCCCGGGCGCCATGACCGACGCGACGAGGTTCCGCGACCGACCGCCGGCCGAGATCTGCATCGTGATGCTCAGCGCGCTGGGCGACGCGGTGCACGTGCTCCCCGTGGTGAACGCGCTGAAGCGGGCGTGGCCGGAGACCCGGATCACGTGGCTGATCCAGCCGGTGCCGTTCCGTCTGGTCCGGGACCACGAGGCGGTGGACCGGTTCGTGGTCTTCCACCGGCGCAAGGGACTGCGGGCGTGGCGGTCGTTCCGGGACGCGGCCCGCGCGCTGCGCCGGCGGCCGGACCCAGGCTCGGACGCGGGCTCGGACGCCGGGGCGGACCGGGGGGATCGGGGGGCGGGGAGCTCGCCGGTTCGTGACGGTCGTTTCGATCTCCTCCTGGCCCTCCAGGTCTACGCCAAGGCGGGGCTGCTCACGGCGCTCACGCCCGCCGACGTGAAGCTGGGGTTCGACCGGGCCCGGGCCCGGGACCTGAACTGGCTGGTGACCAACGACCGGATCCCGCCGCACCCCGTCCAGCACGTCCAGGACCAGTACCTGGAGTTCCTGGAGTACCTGGGCGTGGACCCGGAGCCCGTGGAGTGGAACGTCCCGATCCCGGACGACGACCGCGCGGCCCAGGCGGCGTTCTTCGACGGGCTCGACCGGCCCGCTGCGGCCATCGTGGTGGGGACCAGCAAGCCGGAGAAGAACTGGGCGCCGGCGCGCTACGCCCGGGTGCTGGACGCGCTGGAGTCCGATTTCGGCATGCGGCCGGTGATCGTGGGTGGGCCGTCGGCGGTGGAGCGGGAACTGGCCGATGCGATCCTGGCCCGTACGGGGGCCGACGTAGTGGACACACTGGGCGACGACCTGCGACGGCTGGTCTGGACGCTGGACGGCGCGTCGCTGGTCCTGAGCCCGGACACGGGCCCGCTGCACCTTGCCCGGGCGCTGGACTCGCCGGTGGTGGGGCTCTACGGCTACACGAACCCGAAGCGGTACGGCCCCTACCGGAAGTACGAGGACCTGGTGGTGGACGGGTACGCCCGTTACCCGGGCGAGGAGTACGCCCCGAGCATGGAGTACCGCCCCGACGGGATGGACCGCGTCACGGTGCCGGCGGTGCTGGAGAAAGTGGCGCGGGCCCGGGATCGGTACCCTGACCGCCGGTGACGCCCTAGCTTGTCCGTATGGCGATGACGCGACGGATCCTGTGGGTGGACGACGAGGTGGAGCTGCTGGAGCCCCACATCCTCTTCCTGCGTCAGCGCGACTACGAGGTGGACACCGCCACCAACGGTGATGATGCGCTGGAGCTGATCCGCCGGGAGCCGTACGACCTCGTGCTGCTGGACGAGCAGATGCCCGGGAAGCGGGGCCTGGAAGTGCTCGGGGAGCTGCGGAAGGAGGCGCCCCACGTGAAGGTGGTCATGGTCACGAAGTCGGAGGAGGACCAGACCATGCAGGAGGCCATCGGTCGTCGCGTGGACGATTACCTGGTGAAGCCGGCTTCACCCCGGCAGGTGCTCTCGGTGGTGACCCGCCTCCTGGAGGGGTCCCAGCTGCGGCAGCAGCGGGCGGCCCAGGACTTCGCGGCCCGGTTCGCGGAGCTGAGCCGCGCCAAGGACGCCGCCGGGGACTGGCAGGACTACTTCCGGCTCTACAGCGAGCTGGTGGACTGGGAGCTCCGCCTGGAGGACGCCGGCGAGTCGGGGCTGGTGGACTCGGTCCGGTCGGTGCTGGTGGATCTCCGCCGGGAGTTCGGCGAGGAGGTGAAGCGGGAGTACGCCCGGTGGCTCCGCTCGGAGCCCGGGTCCCGGCCGCCGCTGAGCACCGACGTGGTGCAGCGGTGGCTGGCTCCGCGCCTGGGCAGCGGCCCGGTCCTCTTCGTCATCATCGACTGCCTGCGGCTGGACCAGTGGCGGGCGCTGAAGCCGCTGCTGGCGGACGTCTTCGAGATCGAGGAGCAGCTCTACTCGAGCATCCTGCCCACGGCCACACCGTACGCCCGGAACGCCCTGTTCAGCGGGCGGTTCCCCGACTCCATCGCGGAGGAGTACCCCGAGTGGTGGGCCCGCGACGAGGGCAGCCTGAACGCGTTCGAGGACGAGCTCTTCCGGGCGCACCTGAAGCAGCTCACGGGCCGGGACCTGGACGTGGTCTACGAGAAGGTGTTCACCGACGAGGGCGCCGACGAGCTCGAGAGCCGCGTGCGGAACGCCTTCAAGACCGACGCAGTGATCAGCCTGGTGTTCAACTTCGTGGACCTCCTGATCCACGGCCGGAGCGAGTCGAACCTCCTCATGGAGGTGGCCCGGGACGTGCCCGGGCTCCGCGCCCTGACCCACCAGTGGTTCGAGCGCTCGGCGGCGCTCCGGATTCTCCGGGAGGCCGCGGCGGCGGGTGTGGAGGTGGTGCTGACCACCGACCACGGCTCCATCCTGTGTGAGCGACCGGTGACGGTCTTCGCCCGGCGCGATGCCACGTCCAACCTGCGCTACAAGTTCGGGGAGGACCTGCGGGCCGAGCAGCCCCAGGCCGTGTTCGCCATCAACGACGAGACGTCGCTCCGGTTCCCGCCCGGGAGCCTGGCCACCAACTACGTCATCGCCCTGGAGGACTACTTCTTCGTGTATCCCACGAAGCTGCGGGAGTACCAGGCCCGCTACCGGGGCTCCTTCCTCCATGGCGGGATCAGCCTGGAGGAGATGGTGCTGCCGGTCGCTACGCTGCGGCCACGGTAGCGGCCGCAGCGTAGCGACCGGGGGCGCGTGGCCCGGGCGCGGCCCGGGCCACGCGCAACAGGCGCCCTGCGGGCGCAACGGCTCGGCCTGCGGCCTCGCAACCGGCGAGGCTGGCGCGGCAGCCAGCGACTCGCCCGGAAGGTGGCCGCTCGCCCCCGACCCCGAGTCCAACGCCGACCCCGAAGGCCTGTGGACCTCCAGGGCCGCGGGGCTGTACTATCTGGACTGAACACGAACCGATTCCGGGACGCTGACGGCCTTGGCACTCTACACGCGCATCCTCCGATACCTGCTGCCGTACAAGTGGCTGTTCGCGCTGTCGGTGGTGGCGATGGTGGTGTTCAGCGCACTGGACGCGTTCAGCATGGCGCTGTTGATCCCGTTCCTGGAGGTGCTGTTCCGGGACCCGTCGGAGGCGCAATCGGCGCTCTTCGAGGGGAAGGAAGGCGAGATCTACGAGCTGCTGGAGCAGGTGGTCGGCGGGATGATCCCTGCGGACCAGCCGATGGTCGGGCTCCGGAACGTGCTCTTCCTCCTCTTCGCCGCGTTCGTGGTGAAGAACCTGGCGCTGTACGTGAAGATGTACACCGTCATCCTCATCGAGCAGCGGGTGACGAAGGACCTCCGCGACGAGATCTACGACCACCTCATGGAGATGGACCTGGGCTTCTTCCAGCGGACGAAGGCGGGGCAGATCATCTCCCGGATCACGAACGACGTGGACCAGCTCCGTACGCTGGTGACCCGGAACCTGGCCACGGGGCTGAGCCACGTGATCCAGACGCTGGTCTTCCTGGCGGTCCTGGTGGCCATCTCGTGGCAGCTCACGCTGGCCACGCTGGTGGCGATGCCCATCGTGATGGGGCTGTGGAACGTGTTCCGTCAGCGGATCTGGAAGGGCGTGCTGAAGGTCTGGGACGCGGTGGGCGAGGTCTCGGCCCACATCCAGGAGAGCATCGGCGGCGTGCGGCTGGTGAAGGCCACGGGCTCGGAGGAGTACGAGGCCGAGCGGTTCCACGGGCTGACCCGGCACCAGTACAAGGCCACGATCCGGAACGAGCGGTGGCGGCAGCTCTTCCCATCGGCCAACGAGATCATCATCGCCACGGCGCTCCTCATCGTCCTCTGGTTCGGCAGCCGGCAGGTGCTGCTGGAGGGGACGCTGGGGCCGGAGGCATTCATCGCGTTCGCCGTGCTGGCCGCCCGGATCCTGCCGCCGCTGAAGTGGCTGGGCAAGTTCCCGTCGGTGGTGCAGCCGGGGCTGGCCGCGGCGCACCGCGCGTTCGAGCTGCTCGACGCCGAGCCGGAGATCACGGAGCGCGCGGACGCGAAGCCGGTGGCCGGGTTCCGCGACGCCATCCGGTTCGAGGGCGTCTCGTTCGAGTACGAGCCGGGCGAGCCGGTGCTGAAGGGGGTGGACCTGGAGATCGGCCGGGGCGAGGTGGTGGCGCTGGTGGGGCCGAGCGGCGCGGGGAAGACCACCATCGCGAACCTGGTGCCCCGGTTCTACGACCCGACCGGGGGCCGGATCACCCTCGATGGCACCGACCTCCGGGAGCTGAAGATCGATGAGCTCCGGTCGCTCATGGGGATCGTGACCCAGGAGACCATCCTCTTCCACGACACCGTCCGAACCAACATCGCGTACGGCACCGAGCACGTGGACCAGGCGGACCTCGAGGCGGCGGCGGAGGCCGCCCACGCCCACGACTTCATCACCGAGCTGCCCCAGGGGTACGACACGGTCCTGGGTGAGCAGGGCGCCCGGCTGAGCGGCGGGCAGCGGCAGCGGATCGCCATCGCCCGGGCGCTGCTGCGGGACGCGCCGATCCTGATCCTCGACGAGGCCACCAGCGCGCTGGACACCCAGAGCGAGGCGCTGGTCCAGGACGCCATCGAGCGGCTCATGGAGCAGCGGACGGTGCTCGTCATCGCCCACCGGCTCTCCACCGTACGGAAGGCGAACCGGATCGTGGTTATGAAGGAGGGCGCGGTGGTGGACCAGGGCCCCCACGAGGAGCTCCTGGAGCGCGACGGCCTCTACCGCAAGCTCTATCGACTCCAGTTCGCCGACGTCGACTCGCAGCTCCCGGCCACCTAGAACGTGGAGCCCGCTCTCGAGCCCCGACCCGAGGCACGATCCGAGCCCCGACCCGTGCGCCCGACCAGGCCCCTGCGGATCGCCGCCCACAACGGTGCGCCCGAGTTCGGCGGGGCCGAGATCGCCACGGCGCTCCTGCTGGCGGGGCTCCGGGATCGGGGGCACGAGGTGGCGCTCTGGGTGAACCGGGACGTGGTGGCCCGGGGCGTGGCGCGCTACGGTCTCGAGGCGCGGCGAGGCCGGCTGGGCGGTGACATCGCGGTCCACCACGCGCTCCGCTTCGCGCTCCAGCTCCGCCGCTTCCGGCCGGACGTGCTGGTGGTGGGCACCTTCCGCAAGCTGTGGCTGGCCGCCCTGGCCGCGCGCCTGGCCGGCGTGCCCGTGGTGGCCCGGATCGGCCTGAGCACCGACGTGCCCCGGAGCCCCAAGTACCATGTGGTCTTCCGCCGCTGGGTGGACGCCGTGGTGACCAACGCCGACGACCTGGCGGCCGCGTACCGTGACGCGCTCCCCGACGCGCCGCCGCCCCGGATCGTGGCCGTCCACAAGGGGATCGAGGCGCCGGTGGAGACCCCGCCGTCGGCCTCGACCCGCCGGGCGCTGGACGTGCCCGTGGACGCGCCCCTCGTGGGCGGCGTGGGCCGGCTGGTGGAGCAGAAGCGGTTCGACCGGCTGCTCCGGGCCGTGGCGCTCCTGCCCGTCCGGGTCCACTGCGCCATCGTGGGGGACGGGCCGCTCCGGGGGGAGCTGGAGACGCTGGCCGCCGGGCTCGGCGTGGCGGACCGGGTCCGGTTCACCGGCCACCGCGACGACGTCTCGGACCTCATGGCGGCCCTGGACCTGCTCGTCGTCTCGTCGGACCGTGAGAGCCTGGCCAACGTCATGCTCGAAGCCATGGCCGTGGGCACGCCGGTGGTGAGCACGCCCGTGAGCGGCGCGGAGGAAGCGCTGGCGCAGGGGCCGGCAAGGGCGCCCGGCGGGTCGGGAACGGCCGGCGGACTGGTGGCGCCCGGCCGCGTGGTGGCGCCGGAGCCGGCGGCGGTGGCCGGCGCCGTGGAGGCGATCCTGGTCGACCCCGACCGGCTCGAGGCCATGGGCCGGGCGGCCCGCCGGACCGCCGAGCGGCGCTTCGGCCGGGCCCGCATGCTCGACGAGTGGGAAGCCGTGCTCCGGGCCGCTGCCGAGGGGGCGCCGTGAAGGTCGTGATCCACAACGACGGGCAGCGGCTCCAGGGGAGCGAGCGACAGCTCGCGATCCTGGCGGAGGGGCTGACCGAGCGGGGCCACGAGGTCATCGGGTCGGTTCTGGCCGGCGGCGGGCTGGAGCGCGAGCTCCGTCGTCTCGGGATCCGGACCACCCGGGTCCGGCCCAAGGGCGACGCCCACCTCCTGGCGGCGTTCCGGTTCTACCGGTTCCTGCGCCGGGAGGCGCCCGACGCGGTGCTCTGCACGTCGTGGCCTCGCCTCTTCTGGGCCACGCTGGCCGCGCGCCGGGCCGGTGTCTCCCGGCTCGTGGGCCGGCTGGGGATCGTGCGGCCGGCGGAGCGGCGGTGGAAGTACCGGTCGGCGTTCAACCGCCTGGACGCCCTGATCGCGAACTCCCGTGAGGTGAAGGAGACGTTCGTGGCCACGGCGCCCGAGCTCCCGCCCCATGCCGTGCACGTAGTGCACAACGCCACGCTCCCGGGCCCCGCCCCGGGGCCGGGGTCGCTGCGGGAAGATCTGGGGCTCGACGCCGGCACGCGGCTGACCATGAGCGTGGGCGCGCTGGTGCGGCGGAAGGGGTACGACCTGCTGCTGAAGGCGCTGGCCGAGGTGCCCGGGCCGCACCTGGCCATCGCGGGCCAGGGCCCGTGGGAGGAGCACCTGCGGACGGGCGCCCGGGAGCTCGGGATCGACGGCCGGGTCCACTTCCTCGGCCGACGCGACGACGTCCCCGCCCTCCTCGCCGGGGCCGACCTCTTCGTCCTCGCCAGCCGCAACGACAGCCTCCCCAACGCCATGCTGGAGGCCATGGCCGCCGGCGTGCCCGTGCTGGTCACCACCGTGGCCGGCGTGCGCACGGCGCTGGCGGCCCGGGGGACGGGCCCGGCCGCCGGGTGGATGGTGGCGCCGGACGACGTGGACGCGCTGCGTCGCGCGCTGGAAGTGGCGGTGGCGAAGTGCCGGACGGAGGAGGGTCGGGCCATGGCGGCCGAGGGGGCGCGGCGGGCCCGGGAGTGGTTCAGCCCCGAGCGGATGGTGGCGGAGGTGGAGGCGGTGCTGGCCGGCGGCGTGGCCGATGGTCCGGGACCGCCGCCCGGGGCTGGGTGGCCGTCGGGGGCGGGGTCCACCGGCGAGGGAGGGAGGGCGCCGTGAGCTCGGAGAGGCTGCCGGAGACGGCCCAGGACGTCTGCATCGTGCTGCTGACGGGGCTGGGCGACGTGATCCACGGGCTGCCCGTGGCCAACGCGCTGAAGCGGGACCAGCCGACCCGGCGGATCACGTGGGTGGTGGAGCCCATGCCGGCGCCCATCGTTGAGGAGCACCCGGCGGTGGACGACGTGGTGGTCTACGAGAAGAGCCGGGGCGCGGCGGGCGTGGTGGACCTGTGGCGGAAGCTCGGGTCCCGGGAGCTGGACGTGACGCTGAACCTGAACGTCTACTTCAAGGCCGTCTGGCCGATGCTCTTCTCGGGCGCGCCCGTCCGGATCGGGTTCGACCGGGACCGGGCCCGGGACCTGACGTGGCTTGCCGCCACCGATCGGCTGCCGCGTCGTCGCCGGAGCCACACCCAGGACATGTTCCTGGAGTTCCTGGACTACCTCGACGTGCAGCCGCACCCGCTGGAGTGGCGGCTCCAGCCCACGCGGGCGGAGCAGGCGGAGCAGGCGCGCTTCTTCCGGCGGTTCCGGCGGCCGGTGGCGGCGGTGGTGCCGGCGTCGGCGAACCCGAAGAAGGACTGGACCGCCGAGCGGTGGGCGGGCGTCCTGGACGCGCTGGACGCGGATTTCGGCTTCGACACGCTGCTCCTGGGCGGCCCCTCGGAGCGGGAGCAGGCCCTTACCCGGGACATCCTCGAGGCGGCTGCGACCCCGCCGGTGGTGGCCATGGGCGACGGGATCCGGCCGCTCCTCTGGCGGCTCCACGGCAGCGCGCTCCTGGTAGCGCCGGACACGGGCCCCGTCCATATGGCCCGGGCCATGGACGTGCCGGTGATCGGGTTGTACGGTCACACGAACCCGTGGCGGGTCGGGCCCTATCGCCGGTACCGGGACCTGTGGGTGGACGCCTACACCGAGCCCGACGAGCCGCCGGACCCGTCCAACGCCACGCCGAAGCTCGGGCGGATGGAGCGGATCACCGTGGCGGACGTCCTGGAGCGGGTGCACGTGGCGGTGGACCGCTACGGCGCACTGAAGCGGGCGCCGGGGGCGGGGGGCGATTATACTTCCCTCGATCCGTACAGCAGGGAGGGTTGATGCAGGAGCAGGCAGAGTCCGGCCAGCCCGGGCGCCTGGGGGAGTGGGCGGGGCGGGCCCGACGGCGCATCCGGCAGTGGCGCGGGACGGAGCCCCGGACCCGCGTCCAGATCCGCTGCGAGCAGGCGCGCGAGGGCGGGTGGTGGATCTGCCCCATGACGCTGCGCCCGAACGACATCGCCTACTGTATCGATCGGGGCAGCGACCTCCGGCTCGAACGCACGCTGCTTCACGACTACGGCGCCCGGACCTACATCTTCGACCCCGACCCGGCCACCGCAGAGCGGGCGGAGCGGGAAGGGCTCCTCGCCGCCTTCCAGCTCTACGCCATCCGCGTGGGCCCGGAGAACCGGGCCGCCGACCCGGACCGAGGCGTGGACGGCGCCCGCATGATCCGCATCGGCGACCTCATGCGCATGCTGGGGCACCGGCGCCTCGACCTGCTGAAGGTGGACGTGGGCACCGGCGAGGCGATCCTCCGGGAGCTGGTGGAGATGGGGACGGACGTGCGTCAGCTTTTGGTCCACTTCCCGAACCGGGAGACCGAGGCCGACCGGCAGCGGATCGAGTCGCTGGTCGACGGGCTGGACGCCCGGGGCTACCGCATCTTCCGGATCTCGCCGGACGGGAGCCGCTACTCGTTCCTGCGTACCGACTTCGAGTCGGTGTGAGCCGGGACCCGAGGGCGCGCGGGCGCGGGCTCGGGCAGCGGATCCGACACCGGCTGGAGTACTGGGCGGTCCGGGCGGCCCGGGGGCTGGACCGGCTCCTGGGGCCCGAGCGCTCCGCCGCGCTGGCCGGGGCGCTGGGTCGCTTCGTCTACCGCCGGCTCCGGATCCGGGCCGACGTGGTGGAGGAGCAGCTGCGCCTCGCCTTCCCCGACCGGGATGAGGCGTGGGTCCGGGCCACCGCCCGCCGCTCCTACGAGCACCTGGCCCGGGAGGCCATGGTCATGATCCGGCTCTCCCGGCTGGGGCGCGAGGCGGTCATCGAGGCCACCGAGCTCGACGGGCTCGACGCGTTGCGGGCTGCGCTGGACGAGGGGAACGGCGCCATCGTCGTCTCCGGGCACGTCGGCAACTGGGAGATCGGCGGCTCCGGCGTGGCGGCCCGGGGGATCCCTCTGGACGCAGTGGTCCGGCGCCAGGCCAACCCGCTGGTGGACGAGCTGGTGAACCGGGCCCGGAACCGCTTGGGCGTGACCGTCATTCTCATGGGCGCTGCCACGAAGCCGGCGCTGAAGGCGCTGCGGGCGGGGCGCGCCGTGGCGCTGCTGGCGGACCAGGACGCCCGGGACCGGGGCGTGTTCGTCCCCTTCTTCGGCCGACCCGCGTCCACCCACCGTGGGCCGGCGCTGCTGGCGCTCCGGTCCGGCGCACCGGTCTTCATGGCCACGGCCGTGCGCCCACTACGTCCGCCCCCCCAGCCGGCCGACCTGGAGCCACACTTTCTCACTAGGGGGGCCCTACGCTGAGCCAGCCACGTTGACCGTGGCCTTGCTGGGCTACCTCCAAGACGATATCGACCCCGACCACCACGTGACCGTCAGCCTCAACGGGACTGAGGTGGGCGACGTGTGGTGGGATGGAATCACGTGGGAGATGCTGGAGATGGATGTCCCCGCGGGACTGCTTGCGGCGGGGGACAACACCCTCCAGGTGGTGTGCCCCAACGACACCGGGGTGGGTCACGACATGGTCTATGTCGACTGGATCGAGCTGGTGTTCGCCAACACCTTCCTCGCCGAGGCGGATGAGCTGGCGTTCAGCTACGATACGGATGGGACGAGGTTCCAGGTGGACGGCTTCAGCAGCGGCCCCCTGGTGGTCTACGACGTGACCGACCCAGCGGCGCCCGTGCGCATCGACGGCGTCGACGTGGTCGGATCCGGCCCGTACTCCGCCCTGTTCCAGGACGACGTGACGGCCGCGACCGACTACTTCGCCCTGGCGGAGACGGCCTACCGCACCGTGCAGGCCATCGAGCCCGACACGCCGTCGAATCTGCAATCGACTGCCAACGCCGCCGACCACATCGTCATCGCCCACAGCGACTTCTCTGCCCAGGCGGGGGCGCTGCGCGACCACCGCGCGTCCCAGGGGCTGCGCGCCGTGGCGGTCGACGTGCAGGACGTGTACGACGAGTTCGGCTACGGCGTCGAGGGGGCGGCCGCCATCCACGATTTCCTGGCCTACGCCTACGCCAGCTGGCGGGCGCCGGCGCCCTCGTATGTTGTGCTCGTCGGCGACGGCCACTACGATCCCAAGGACTACGGCGGATACGGCCGGGTGAGCTACATCCCTCCCTACCTAGGCCCGGTCGATTCCACGCTGGGCGAGACGGCGGCCGACAACCGCTACGTGACGCTGGTGGGCGACGATGTCGTGCCGGACATGATGCTGGGACGCCTGGCCGTCAACACCGCTGCCGAGGCCAGCGCCTTCGTGGACAAGATCGTGGCCTACGAGCAAGCCCCGCCCGGCGACTGGCAGCAGCAGGTACTGGCGGTGGCGGACAACGCTGACGGGGCGGGCGACTTCGCCGCGATGTCGGATGCCTTGCTGGGGGGC